>DASPHZ010000024.1:0-80810 GCA_035629395.1 Thermoanaerobaculia bacterium | reverse complement strand
GCCCGCGAGGTCGGCGAGGATGCCCACCACGAGCGGGAGCTCTTTCTTCTGGATCGCGCCACCGGTCTCCAGATCGTAAGTGATCTGGACGCGCGGCGGCCGGTTACGGCCTAACCATTTCTGCGTGCTGTCATCAGCCATTCGGTCCTCCTAGAATTTGCAACGATGTGATTGGATGGGCACCTGGAGGGAGAAGATGATTGTTCAGGTCGTCCTCACCCCCCTATCTCCTGATCCCGAGCAACTGATACAGCGTCGCCAGGTCACTACCTCTGGATAAAAGTTCTTCGAGCAATTCGGCGAGCGACATGTGCTCCCACGACACCGCTCTGCGGACTAAGTACGGCACGGGGCTATGCGGCTCGGTGCGCATGAGGTACTCGGCCGATTCGCGCAGCCGCTGGAACGCTTCGGCGCGCGAGAGGATCGGCGCACCGGGACGCGGCGCATCGAGGTCGCGTCCTTCGAACGGCGGCGCGCTCTCCGCGCCGACGGCCCACGATGCGAGCTCGCCGCTCTGGACACGTTCGGCAAGGACGCGCGAGACGAACTGATGGATCGCCGCAAGCGGCTCGCGCAGCGGCGAGAGGCTCGGTGCATCCGCCTCGCCCGCGAGCGCGACGAGCGTGTCGTCGAGCTCGTCGACCGCGGCGATGGCGCCGGACAATTCTTCCGCGAGCGTCGCGTACCAACTCGCGGGCGTCATCGACACGCTGACGAGGAACTTCGGATGCGTGACGACGCCTGTCTCCGGCGGCGCGTTCGGACGCGCTTTGGCGCGGTTCTCGTGATACAGCGCGAGCTCCGAATCGAGCCACGTGTACGCCTGTTCGTCTTCGCCCGACGGCGCGCTGATGGAGATGCGTTTGACGGGCAGCGGCAGCTTGTCCGCGAGCCACGTGACCGCCGCCATGCGCGCCGAGACGTCGCCGTTCTCGATCTGCGGATGCACGCTGTCCCAGTACTCGCGGCACAGCGCGGTGATGAGCTGCAATCCCGCACGCAGTCCCGGGAAGCGATGGCGATTCAGCCACGCCTCGGTGAGCCACGCCGCGAGCTGCAGATCTTTCGAGCGCGTGCGCAGCGCCTCGCTCGCGACGTCGATGACGCCGTTCCAGTCGGCGCGTTTCAGCTCGCGCTGCCACACGCCCTGCGGCAATGCGGGATCGTCTTCTTCGCGCAGGCGGCGGATCTCGTCCCACACGTGATCGTGGCGCAGCGACTCACCCGCCGGCGAGTCTCCCGCAATCGGCGCGAGGAGCGCCTCGAGATCGAATACCGGCGCGATCGCCACTTCAGTCATCGGATGTCCTCCACGGCCAGCGTTGCGATCGACGGCGCCTGCGTCGGGAACGACGGCAGCTCGAGCGGCGTGCCGTCCGGCGCGAGGAGGCCGACGCGCACGAACACGAGCGCGGGCTGCGGCACCTTCGTGGCTTCCGCCTTGTCGACCGGTTGCAGCGCCACTTCGAGCGCGAGCATCACCGGCTGCACGTCGACGCCGGCGCCGATCACGTCCTGCGTGGCCTGCAGATCCTGCAGCGCGCTAAGGAGCGACCATTGATTCGCGTAGCGATAGGTGATCGTGCGCTCGCTGACGTCGATGTCGACGCCGCGGCGTTTCGCCACCGGCTGCGGGATGTGCGGCGCGTCCGCGGCCCAGCGCACGGCGAGCGTGACTTTCTGCCCCGGCGACCAGCTCAGCTTCTTGCCTTTGTCGCGATCGGATACGGTCTCGCTGCCGACGGTGAGCTCCCAGCGGATGATCTCTTTGCCGCCCTGCTCGCGCTCGCGCAGCGTGCGGAAGGTCGGCTCGAGTCCGAACACCGGCACGCGCTGCGGCGTCTTCGCTTCGAGGAAGGCCGCGAAGAAGCGGCGCACGCCGCGCATGTCGTCGACGAATCCGCGCGCGGCGGCGAGATCGTCGCCGTACGGGCTCTCGGCCGGAATCGAGGCGAGGAGCGCGTTGATCTTGTCGTACTCGACAAAGAAGCGGCGCAGGTCTTCGACCTTCGCTTCGGCGTCCCGCAGCTCGGGGACGCGCGGCGCGAACGGATAGCGGTCGCGCAATTCGGAATTGAAGTAGCTCGCCAGCTCGCGATACTGCCGCGACGCCTCGGCCGACGCGATCACCCAGCAGCGCTGCGACAGCTGCCGCGAGATGCGGTCGACGCGCTCCGCGTAGAAGCCGCGCGAGCGCTGCGGACGCGTGGCCAGCGTCGCGCCGGCGCAGTTGCGCAGCGTGACTTTGGCCATGCGATTGAGGATGTAGTCTTCGAGGACGTCCGGCGCGTTGCCGGGTCTCTTCGCTTCCTGATCCTGCAGGTCTTCGACGATCGACTGCCACCGCGTCACGAGCGCCGTCGCCTCGGGGAGGTCGGTCATGCCGCTGTCGGCAAGCCACTGCAGGAGCGGTTTCGCGTACGAGCGCGCGAGCAATCCCACGCGGCCGCGCGTCAGCTCGAGGTACTGCCCGAGCTCCGCCGCATCCGCCTTTCCCCACACTTCGGGAGATGCGGCCTGCCGTCCATGCCACCAGCCGAAGTTTCCTTCGAGCGGCACGTACGGCGCTTCTTCGTTGAGCAGAGCGTCGGTCTCGGCGAGGAGGCGCAGCGCTTCGGCGGTTGCCGCGGAAGCGAGATCGTCGCGCGTGGTCTGCAGGCCGAGGCGATCGAGCACGGCGAGGTTCTCGCCGACCGGCTTCAGTGACGACATGAAGTCCTGGATCTGCCGCCGCAGCACGTGCTCGCGCTGCGGCGCGGTCGCGGGAGCCGTGAGCGGATCGCGATGCTGCGCGTCGGCGAGATAGGCGGTGAGCTGTTCGGCGACATGGGCGCGCGCGGCGTGATCGACCGCCATCTGCAGGTCCGGCGAGAACATGCGCAGCCCCTTGTCGCGGAAGCGGTCGTACGACTCCGCGACCGCCGCAGCGTGCTGCAGCCGCGTGGGATCCCACGTGAAGCGCTCGTTGCCGGCGAGCATCGTCTCGAGCCGCCGCGATTGCACCGGTGCGTTGACGAAGCCCTGATGCAGGAACGAATCGACGGCGGATTGCAGGACGGCGACGTCGGTGGAGAGCTTCATCTCCGGATGTCCGTCGCGCATGGAGAGAAACGAGCCGGTGACGGGCGAGCTCGCGTGCAGCCGCGCGCGGAATGCCGACCATCCGGCCGAGCCGTCGCCGCGGATCGTGCCCGCGGTGACGTCGTCGAAGAATTGCGAATGGTCGATCGCGTCGACGAGGCCGTTGAAGTCGCGGCCGAGGTCGAACGCCGGTGCGAACGCCCACTGGAGCTGCGGTCCGGCGAGATCGTGCTCGATCCCGCGCAGCGTCTCCGAGATCGTCTTGAACGCGTCGGTGGCGCCGCGGTGATGCGACTCGATGCGCGAGGGCTGCAGCATGTTCTCCAGCTCCGCGAGGCGATAGGCGAACGCGCTGTGCTCGTACAGCCGCTTGTAGAGATCGTGGGAGAGTCCGATGGCCGTCGCCGACGTGCGGCGGCGGAAACGGTTCGGATCGACCGTGTTGACGTGCTGCACCTGGCGCAGCGCGCGGCCGTACAACTCGCCGCGGCGGAAGAAGTGATCGTCGAGCGCGCGCCCGAATGCGTACTCGACGACGTCGCCGAGGATGCGCAGATCGCCGCGGCCGGGTCGGGCCAGGTCTTCGAGCATCTTCGCGTGCGATTCAGCCTCACGCACCTGCGCGACGAACTTCTGCAACCGCCGGAACTCGTGCGTCGCTTCGACCGAGACCACGCGCGCGTCGCGGCCGAGGTGGCCGTTGTCGATGACGGTGTTCGCGTGGCGCAGCGCGTCCTCGACTTTCGCCTCGATGCCGATGCGCACCGCGTCGAGCACGATCTCGCGGAAGACGGTCGTGATCGCGCGGTCGAGCTTGTGGTCGAACGAATCGTCGTGCACCGGCCACGAGCTCGGGATGAGCCAGGAGCCGTATTTGCGGAAATCGATCTTGGCGATCTCCTGCACGATCAGCTCGGCGCGCTTCGCCTTCTGCTCGTCGTCCAGCCTCCCGATCTCGAACATCGCCGTCGACGCGTTCCTCAGGACCGGCGCGAGGATCCGGTTCTCGTGGCGGAACTTCACGAAGCCCCACAGCAGTCCGAAGACGACGAACGCCGCGGAGGCCGCGGTCGCAATCTGCAGCCGGCGCACCCTGCGGTCGCGCGCGGTGCGCGTCGACGACGTCGGCCGCGCCAGTCCCACTTCGGGAAACGCTTTCAGCGCCAGCAGATCGCCCGCGAATGCGGTCTCGTTGCGATAGTCGCCGCAGAAGTAGAAACCGCGCGCGAACATCGGCTCGCGGTACGCGCTCGTGCGGAACAGATGCGACATGAAGCTGCGCATCGGCGCCTTGAGCGCGCCGACCTGCCACGGGAACAGCAGCAGCTCTTCGCTGCGCTTGCGCTCCGCGAACATCGTGAGCTGGATCTTCGTGAGGCTCGCGTGCAGCTCGCCGAACCCGGTATCGAGCCAGTCGGCGTGATACGTGACGTCGGGCTGGTAGGGGCTCGACCAGCCGAGGAGCTGGCTGCGCGCGCTCGGCGGAAGCCCGCCGGTGAAGTCTTCGAAGCCGCGCAGCGACTCGCATCCGGTGACGAGCACGTAGACCGGGAGCCGGAATCCGAGGTCGCGCTGGATCTCCCACAGTTTGTGATGGAGCTGCTCGGCGCGCGTGGCGAGCGCGATCTTGCCGGCTTCGTCCGCATTCGCCGCGACGAGCTCCTTCGCGGAGATCGTGACGATCACGCCGTCGGCGGGACGGCGCGGACGCAACTGCTGCATCTGACTCAGAAGCGTCTTCCAGGTGCGCTCGTCTGCCGCTGCGGAGTCCGCGCTCACGACGTGGTTGCCCGCGAGGTCGAGCACGACGCCGTCCTGGAAGAAGAAGAATCCGCAGCCGTTCGCGAACGCGAGGCCTTCCCTCGTCGGATCGGCGAACTCGTACGGGATCTCGAGACCGTTGAGCGAGGAGAGGAAGTGCGGACGGCGCGAGCCTTCCGCACCGACGAGGAGCTGCAGCGGCGTGCGATAGATGTTGCGCTGCGAGAGCGTGTTCAGGATCTCGCGTGCGCGGCGGAACGCGGACGCGATGATGGTCGAGCCCGCGGAGGGTGCCGCCGACGGCGACTGCTGCGCTTCTTCTTCCGGCTCCGGCTCGGCGTCGGAGAACTGCGAGACTTTCGAGGCTTTGCGCAGCACGAGCACGAGCAGGATCACGATGACGACCGCGAGGATCAGCACCGCGGCGAGCGCGTAGGGCCAGAGCGTCGCCGAGGTCACAGCGGACCTCCGGCCGGCGGCTTGGCGGCGGTCGTCTGGCTCGCGTCGTGACGCAGGATCTCTTCGACGTCCTGCTCGAGCGGCTTGATGGAGCTGCGCCAGATGAGGTGTCCGGCGACGATCCAGACCACGAAGATCGCCACGAGGGTGATCACCCACGGACGGAGGTACGGCAACTGTGCGCGCGTCTCGCCGCCGAGGAGCTCGCGATACGCGGAGGGAACGATCTTCTCGTCTTCGCGCAACGGCTCCGGATCGCGGCCGAAGATCATGCGATGCAGCTTGTCGCGATACTCCTGCAGCGACGCCGCCGCCTCGGGACCCATGCCGCGGAACTGTCCTTCGAAGCCGAGTCCGAGGACCGCGAGGTAAACCCGCGCCAGCTCGTCGGTCTCGGTCCCGCGCTCGGACTGCAGCGCGTCGACGTCGCTGAAGATCTTTTCGCCGGCGCGCTGCGAGCGGAACTCCGCCGCTTCGAGCAGCTCGCCGCTCCACTCCTCGCGCGTCGCACCGTCGAGGAACATCTCGTCCGCGAGAGCGACGAACGCGTACTTGGCGCGCGTGTAGCGCTCGACCGCGTAGTGTCCGCCGTTGCGCTCCGCCTCCGTGCGCTGCCGCGCGAGCGTGTGGCGCAACTGCTCGCGTGCCGCGCGTGCGGTCAGCTCTCCGAGCTGCATGCGGAGGCGCACCGAAAGCACTTCACCGAAGAATTCGTGGAGTTTCTCCATGAGGAACATGGATCAGACCTCCACCTGCGGGATGCGCTCGCGCGGCTCGCGCGGCTCGTGGCGGACGTAGAGCAGGATCTCGTCGGGACGGTTCGACTCTTCCTCCCCCTCATTCGAGATCACGAGCTCTTCGCCGGCGCTGCCGACGATGTCGGTCGGCGCGAACGGCTGGCTGAGACGGTAGAAGACGACGCCCGACATCGGGATGAGCTCGTGCTCAGTGACGTAGATGCGCTTCGCGCCGAGGGTACGACGCTGATAGAGGTCTTCGATGCGCGAGCTCGAGCCGATCGTGGCGCCCATGATCCAGGCGTCGACGTCCTCCCGCGTGCGGCCGCGCGGGATGCGCACGCCGAGCACCATCTCGCGGCCGATCCAGGCGGTCTTCAGCTTGAGGCGGAAGGCGTCGCGCTCGAACTGGAACGCCCAGCTCGTGTACCGCTCCTGCACCGACTCGTCGATGATCCGGTCGATGGCGCGGAGCGCGACGTTGAAGCGCGGCAGGACGTCGTCGTGATCGTACGAGGGGAGATCCGGCGGCACGCGTCCCGTGGAGACGCTGCCGAGGACGGATGCGAGGGCGAGATAGAGCGTGAACGGATGCGCGGCGCCTGATTCGAGGATGACCTCGAGCGGCGGCAGCGCGGTGACGAGCGCATTGATGATCATGCGCCGCTCGAGCAGTTGCGCGCCGTGCGTCGAGGCGGACTGTCCTTCGATGCGGCGCGCCAGACCCGATGCGGTCTCGCGCAGACGCGTGCGTACTTCCGTGCAGAGGCCGTGCAGCGTCGAGCGCTGCGCGACGCGCAGCGACGGAGGGATGAAGGCGTACGCGACGTACGCGCCGTTGACGAGCCCGACCTTCGCAATCGGAAAACCGGTGTAGACCGATTCGAGGCTGTCGGGCCGCAGCACGAGCTTGAGGCGCGGCTTGAGGATCTCGACCTGCAGCTCGTCGCCGCTGACATCCTCGGGGACGAGGTCCGTGGCCACATGGTCGTAGCGCTCAGAGAAGCGCGGTCCGGCGTCGCGCGAGGCGACGGCGAGATAGACGAGCATGTGCGACTTGCCGTCGGCGAACTCCTTCGCGTGCTCGGCGAGGTTGATGGCGAGATCGCGATCGCCGGCCGCGAGCGTCGCGGCGTCGGGATAGCGGACCACGAGTCCGTCCGGCATCACCGCTTCCACGCGTCGGACCGTGAGGAGCCCGTCGCTGAGCTCCATCTCGAAGTCCATGACGCCCCAGTGGAACGGCGAGATGGCGGCGGCGTGGTAGTACGGCAGCGTCTCGCCGCGCATGGTCGCGCTCTGGAAGTGCTGCGGCGCGAGGAGCATCCCCTCGCCCCAGTGCAGGGCGGGCTTCACGAGCTTCGCGGCGTTCGCGTTGCGGCGGATGCGGATGCGGTCGTACTCGGGTCCCGTGGTCATTGCGCTACCTGCACCTGCATCTCGAGCGTGTCGAGCGTGAGATGGAACGGCTGCTGCGGATCGAGCGCGGCGCGATGGTCGCCCTGCGTCGCGTAATCCGCGAACAGCACGACCTTCCTCGCCCCCGGCCTGTATTCAATGGTTTGCGGGTCGACGCTCTGGCTGGGGATCCACTCCCACTCCTTCACCAGCACGTCGTTGCCGAAGTCGCGGCGAAGCTGTTTCTTGTTTTTGAACCACTCCGCGGCCGGCATCTTGAGAAGCTGATCGACGATCTTGTCGTCGTACACCACGACGAGGTCGACGGCGATGGCGCTGGTCTCGTTCGCGTCGTTGGCGATCGTGACCGAGAAAGGGAGCTCGCCGCCGAACATGCCTCGGACCTTGGTGGTAACCGAGCATCCCGCCGCGAGAAGCGACAGGAGCGCTAGCGCGAGAATGCTTCGCGCGCACAAACGGCGCAGCCGCCGTCTTTCTTGACGCATGATTTTTCGGACCTAGATAAGGAGTGCGGGTAATACTACGCCTCTTTTTTTCAGGCGGATGTAATTTTTTTTGGTAAGTCAGGCGGGCACTACATTGAGGAACTCGTGAAACGCGCTCTCATCTACGGCGCCGCAGGCGGCCTGCTCATCACGCTGCTGAAGGTGGTCGAGTACCAGCATTTCGTGCGCGCGTATCCGACCGAAATCTACGGCGGCGTCATCGCCCTGGTCTTCACCGCCATCGGCATTCACCTCGGCCTGCGCCTCACGCGCGCGCGCGAAGTCGAGGTGGTGGTGGTGAAGGAAGTGCCGGTGGAAGTGCGGGTGCGCGACGAGACGCCGTTCAGCCTCGATCCGGCGAAGCTCAAGGAGCTCGGCATCACGCCGCGCGAGCACGAGATCCTCGCGCTGATTGCGCAGGGGCTGAGCAACCGCGAGATCGGAGAGAAACTCTTCGTCTCCGAAAACACGGTCAAGACCCACTCGTCGCGCATCTTCGACAAGCTCGGCGTCGGCCGGCGCGTCCAGGCGGTGCAGAAAGCGCGGGAACTGGGGCTGATCCCGTGATTTCCGGGGTCAACGAAAGGATGACGGGGCGGAAATCACCCGAAAGCAGGACGCGCAAACCATTCCTCCCGCTCTAGCTTGCGGCCATGAAAAAAATCGTACTGACCTTCGGCATCATCTCCGGCAGCATCCTCGCCGTCCTCACCTCGCTGTGGCTTTTCTTCCTCGATTCGCGGGACTTTGCGGTCGACAACGGCGAGCTCGTCGGCTACTCGACGATGCTCCTCGCGTTCATCGTGGTCTTCTTCGGCATCCGCCAGTACCGCGAAGAAGTCGGCGGCGGCACCGTCACTTTCGGCCGCGCGTTCAAGGTCGGCATCCTCATGACGCTCATCACGTGCATGATGTATGTCGCGTCGTGGGAGATCATCTACTACAACTTCATGCCCGACTTCGCCGACAAGTACGCGGCCACGCAGGTCGAAAAGATGCGCGCGGCCGGCGACAGCGAAGCGAAGATCGCGGCCGAGCAGAAGAAGATGGCGGAGTTCAAGGAGCTCTACGCCAACCCGCTCTTCAACGTCGGGATCACGTTCCTCGAGGTCTTCCCCCTCGGCCTGATCGTGACCCTGGTGTCCGCGGCGATCCTGCGAAAGAAGCAGGTGCCGGGCATGATGCCTTCGCGCGTGTGACAGGAGGCCGGCCTCCTGGATGATGCGCTGCGCTGGGGTCGCGCCGCTACCCCAGGACCTTCCGCAATTCTTTGAGCAGCTTCTCCGCCTCCTCGACCTGCTTGAGGAGGTCTTCATCGCCGCGGCTGTCGACGAGCGCGGTCCAGGAGTGGCGCTTCAGCGCCTGCGTCAGCTCCTGGATCTCGCCCGCCAGGCCATCGCGCTTTTTCGACGGCGCCGGTGCGACGGCGCCCATCACCGCGTCGAGACTCGCGCCGTTGATGAACTTCTGCTTCGCCACGGCGTCGCGAAGGACGACGCGCAGCTTGCGGATGTCCTTCGAGTTCGTGATCTCGTTGTCGTTGACCTTCTGCACGATCGTGTCGAGCACGGTCGGGGTCAGCAGCGTCTTGTTGATGTTCTTGATCTCGCGCGCCCAGGTGATCGACGAGCCGGGCTCGGGGAGATTGGTGAGCTTTTCGGAGAGCTGGTAGATCTCGACGAGCTTGTCGAGCTCACGGACGGTGATGCCGAGGATGTTCGCGGCGCTGGCGCGGCCGACGATGTCGACGAGCGAATACGCGACCATCTCCTTCTCTTTCGCGTCCCACTCCTTGCGCTGACGGTGGATGTAGATCCAGACGCGCAGACGCTCCTCGTCGGTGAGCGTGCGGTCGGTGATCTCGAGCGGGATGCGGCGGTAGACGTCCTTCTTCTGGACCTCGACGAGCACTTTCGAGTTCGTCCAGCGGCGGTCGCCGTCGATGATGCGGAACTTGCCGGCGAGGTCGGGATGCGGTTCGACGAGCAGCGGCTCGAAGATGCCTTCGTTCGCCTCGATCTGGCGTTGCAGCTCGAGGTCTTCCTTCGGACCCATGCGCGGCTGGCGATCGTTCGGCAGGACGTCGTACAGGTCGCGGGTGGCGCGGTAGGTGCGGAGGATCGTGCGCCCGAGGCGGCGTTCCTGCCAATGCGATTCGTTCTGGTTCGTCGTCATCATCACACCCGCGTCGGCCGGTTGGGGCGGATGGGAACGACCGAGCCGCCGGGGCCGTCGTTCTCGGTCCGCGCTTCGACGATCGCGCTCACGTCCGTGTCGACGTCGTGCAGCACGCGGCGGATGCGCGTGAGCAGCTCGCCGCGCTTGCGCCAGATGTTGTCGTGCGCCTTCTTCTCCTGCACTTCGAGTTGCAGCGCTTCTTCGGTGAGGCTCTCCGCCTCCGCCAGCTTGCGTTTGAACTGCGGCGAGGTGATGAACTTGAAGAGGCTCGTCAGCTTGTCGGCGCGCTCGGCGTCGCTCAGTTTCGCGACGTGCACCGCGATGAGCGCGCGGCGCAGCACGTCGATGAGCGGCACGAGCCGTGCCGGCGCGATGACGATCACGCCGCTGTCGACGAAGAGCTCGCGCTTGCCGGAGGGAAAGGCGGTGGTGGCGAGGATCGCGTAATCGGCGCCGGCCTCCGACTGATCCTGCCGCAGCTTCGTCACGTACGCGTGCTGCCACGCGCTGCGGCGCTTCGGATCGATGAGGATGCGTCCGGCCGATTTTCCTTTGTAGCGGACTTCGTGAAGGATGAGTCCCGTCGATTTCCACCGCGCCGACCGCACGAGCTGATCCTCGGGGAACGCGCCGCGCAGCTCTTCGTACAGATCGAGCTCGCCGCCTTCGGCGACGTCGCCTTTCTTCGTCATGCGGCGGCTGAGGTCCGTGATGCGCTTCTCGTACGCGGAGCGCTCGCGCGCGAACTCGGCGTCCTTTTTGAGCAGCGCGGCCTGGCGTTCTTTGTCCAGGATCTGCCGCACCTCGGCGAGATCCTTCGCGCGCTGCTTCTCCATTTCCTTTTTGGCGGCTTCCTTCGCCGCCTCGAGCTGTTTGGTGAGCTTCGCCTTCTCCGCCTCGATGGTCTGGCGTTCGCGCTCGAGCTTCTTCGCCTGCAACGCGACTTCCTTCTCCAGGCGCGCGCGCATCTCACGCTCGGCGGCGGTGAGCTTCTTCCGCTCTTCCTCACGGATGGCGGCCTGGATCTTCACGAACCGGTCGTGAGAGATGAGGCTGCCGCACCAGGGACACCGTTCGTTCGTCGCCGCCATACGTTGCTCTCCTTCGGTCGCGGAGGTGGGGGGAGTCGTTGAGCTGTTGAGCTGTTGAGCCGTTGAGCTGTTGAGCTGTTGAGCCTCGAGGCTCTGCGTCGCTGAATCTCGGAACCTGCGAGCCGTGGCCGTTCCGCGGCCAACCGCCCTCTATCGCTCAACCGCTCAAAAGCTCAACAACTCCCCTCCTTGTGATTCCTTGTTTGTCCTTGTACGTCCTTCTGCTAGGCTGTGTCAACGGATGTCTAACGATGAATCATTCGCATGAAGACGCCGCACGGGAGCTCGAGCTCGTCTTCGCGCTGGCTGGTCCCGTCGGCTCGGATCTGCAGGAAGTCAGCCGCACGCTCGGGGACGCGCTCAAGAAAGGCGAGTACTCCGCGGTCGAGGAGATCAGCGTCAGTACGCTCATCCGCCAGATCGCGAAGCGCCGCAGGATGCCGGTCGTCGAAAAGCCGGAGGATCGCCGCATCGCGTCGCTCATGGACGCGGGCAACGCCATTCGCCGCGTCTGCGCCAGCCCGGCCACGCTCGCCACGGCGGCGATGGGCGAGATCCGCGGCGTGCGCAATCGCAACGGCGGCAAGCCGTCGCGGCGTGCGTACGTCATCCGTTCGCTGAAGCGCCCCGAAGAAGTGAATCTCCTCCGCCGCGTGTACGGCCCCGGGTTCTTTCTCCTCGGCGTCAACGTCCCGCGGCCTGCACGCGTGGATTCACTGGCGAAACACATTGCCCGCTCTCATGGAGAGACGCCCGCCTCGCCGAATTTTCCAGCGCACGTGCAGGAAGCGGAGGCGCTCGCGCAACGCGACGAAGACGAGGAGCTCGATCCGTACGGGCAGCGCCTGCGCGACGTCTTTCAGCTCTGCGACGTCTTCGTCTCCGCCAATGCGGAGGCTTCCCTCTTCGACCAGATCTATCGCTTCGTGCGCCTGATCCTCGGCGATCTCGGCGAGACCCCGTGGGCGGACGAGCAGTTCATGTATCAGGCGTTCGCGGCGTCGCTCTCTTCGGGCGCACTCGGACGTCAGGTCGGCGCGGTGCTCGTGTCCTCGACGAAGGAAGTCCTCGGCATCGGCTGGAACGACACGCCGAAAGCGGGCGGCGGCCTCTATCGCGCGGGCGAGCATTACGACCGCCGCGATCTGCACGAGGAGCGCGACTCGGTCAACGTGCACGCGGACCAGATCCTCGAAGAGATCCTCGACGCCGCGCAGTCGGCGGGGTGGCTCGGCACGCGGCCGACGCTCGAAGAGGCGCGCGTGGCGTTCCGCCGCTCGCGCGTGACGGGCCTCCTCGAGTTCGGCCGCACCGCACACGCGGAGATGGAGGCCGTCCTCGCCGCTTCACGCATCGGCGCGAGCCCGCGCGGCGCGACGCTCTACACGACCACCTTCCCCTGCCATGAATGCGCGCGCCTCATCGTCACGGCCGGCATCGCGCGCGTGGTCTACATCGAGCCGTACCCGAAGAGCCGCGCCATCGAGCTGCATCGCGACGCCATCCTGGCCTACGACGACGTCGAGGCGCCGCACTGCGACGATACCGCCTGTAGCGACACGCATACGGTACTGTTCGAGCCGTTCGTCGGCATCGGGCCGCATCGCTACCACGATCTTTTCTCGACCACGACGGAAACGGCATCCGCCGCGAGAGGAAACTTAAAAGTTCCGGTCACCGCATCGCCTGGGACGCCAGAACGTCGCTTCCGAAAGTCGAAATGCTCCCCATGAGCTACCTCGACCTCGAAGCCAAAGCACTCTACCAATTGAAGAAGATCCTGACGCGCGATCCCGATGGAGGATAATTCTCGGCGAAAGGATTCTGATGGCCGACGAAGTGCAGCCCGTCGATTGGTGGGGCGTGTTGGAAGAGGCGGAACAGACGGTCGAGCAGTGGCCAGCCTGGCAACAACGGTACGAAGCGGACGTCTACAGCGAAAACGACGCGGAGCCCGGCCCGGCGCGAGCCCATGCGCCAGTAACGCGGGGCTTCAGCGCAAACGGCTGAACGTCACCCGCGACACGTTACCCACGCGCTCGACCCTCTCTACGCGCGCGTCGAAAAAATACGGCCGGACGTCCCGCGGCTGTGCGTCGAATGCAAACCACAGCCGCGCCCGCTCGCCATGCAACTGCTGCGCGGTGAGATAGGCGATCAGCGCGTGCTCCGCGGAGTGATACCCGTTCTTCCAGAGATGCGCCTTCGCAAAGCGGCGCGACGGATCGCCGGGATCGACGAAGCCCCACACCTCGTGCTGCTCGCGGTCCACCATCTTCCCGAACCAGCAGCGATACGCGGCCGGCAGCGTGTCCGCCGCTTTACGGTCGTGCAGCGCGAGCGTGGCCGTCATCTGATCGAGCTCCGCGAAGCTCCACCACACCAGCGCACGATCGAGCTCGCCGTTCTCGCGAATGCCGGTCGCCCAGCAGCCGCTGTCCGCGACCCACGCTCGCGAAAGCACGCGCGCGCCGTTCGTGCGTCCGAATGCGACGAGATCTTCGCGTCCCGTGAGGCGTCCGATGCGCTCGATCATCCACAGCGCTTTGATCGTGTGTCCGAAATCCGTGTGCCGCGATCCGAGGAGCTTCGGCTCGTGCAGCGTGCCGCGAAACATCCCCTCGCTCGCGGCGAAGTAGCGCGCGATCATGCCGCCGGCGAGGCGTTCCATGTCCCGCAGCCACTGCGCGCGATGCGGCTCCGGCAGCACCGGCGCGAGCAGCAGCATGTACGCGTTGATCTGGTCGAGTTGCGCGACGAGCTCTTTGCGTGAGCCGTCGTTCGCCACCCAGCGCAGCATGCCGCTGCCGTCATCGAAATCGCGGAAGATGCGCTCCTTCCACGCCACGAGATCCGTGAGCAGTTCCGGATCGCGCGTGAGGTAGTACAGCATGGCGATGCCGAGCTGGCGGTACGCGAGATCCTGCGCCGTGCCGTCATCGACCGATTCGCGCGACTGAATCCACCGCGCTCCGGCGCGCGCCAGCTCGAGCATCCGCGGATTGCCGGTGAGATGAAACGCGACGCCGTAAAAGTACGTCTGCCGCGACTGCATGCGCACGTACTCGCGATCGAGGTTGTCCGCGATCCAGCCACCCGCCTGCGCCAGCTCCGGACACGCGTTCGTCTGGCGATCGAAGCGGCGCCCGTCGTGACAGCGGAACGTCGGGAAGTTGCCCACCGGTTCGCCGAGGGCTTCGGACATCGTCCAGAACGGCGCGAGATCGCGCTCGAGATGCGCGATCCACGCGTCGCCGCGCGGCAGTCCGGCCGGAGGCGCGCTCGCGCACGACGCAAAGACGATCGCAAACAGCGCAACGAAAGCCCGCATGGCGCAGGATTGTAGAATGCCCGTTTGCGTCCGCTGCTGCACCTCTGCGCGATCGCGCTGGTCCTGAGATTGGATATCGTGTCGCCATGAGCGCAATGGTCCGACTCGTGATGCAGAAGTTCTATCGCCAGGCGCAGGGGCAGCCGGAGAAACTACCGTGGCATCAGGAAGCGCCGCCGGTGATCCTCGAGAAAGTCGTTCGCGCGCGCGGCGGACGCGGACGGGCGCTCGACGTCGGTTGCGGCGCGGGCGTGTTCTCGGTGTGGATGGCCGAGCAGGGACTCGAGGTCACCGGCATCGACATGTTCCCTGAGGCGACCGCGATGGCGCGGGCGCGCGCGGAGCAGCACGGTGTGCAGCTCGAGCTCGTGACGGGCGATCTGTTCGAATACACGCCGCCGCAGCCGTTCGATCTCGTGTACGACTCCGGCTGTCTGCACTCGCTCGTCGGCGGCAGCGTCGCGCGTTACGAACAGCAGCTCCTGCGCTGGCTTGCCCGCGGCGGCGATTACGTCCTCGGCCACTGGGGGAAGCGCCACGCGTTCGACTGGAGACCGATCGGACCGCGGCGGCGCTCGGAGGCGGCGATCCGAAAGATCTTCACGCCGGAGCTGACGCTGCGGGAGACCGAGGTGCACGACTTCGAAACGCCGCTGCCGTTCGGACCCGTGGTGCGCGGTGTGGGGTACTGGTTCCGGCGCTGACGGAGTTACCGCGGCCGGAGAAACACGTTGTCGACCCACACTTCCTGCAGGCCGGTCTGACGCGCCCATCCCGCCACGACGATGCCGACGCTCTGGTACTGCGAATCGAGTGTTTCGGTGTACGTGTAGCTCTGCCACACGCCGTTCTGCGACGGGCGCTCGGTGTCGACCGGATACGGCTGCGGATACGCACCCGTGCAGTTGGGTCCTTCGAACGGCACGAACGCGATCACGGCACGCGCCGCATCGCGGTTGGCAACACGCGCGGAGAAGCCGTAGTCGTAGGTGCCCGGCGCGGTGTTGACGCAGCCCATCTGCTGATACGCGGGGCCGCTGTTGAGGTCATCGCGCAGGCGCATCGACCCCGAGGTCATGCTGCCGTCGGCGTCGAGACTCGACCAGGAAACGTCGCCCGTGCCGTTCGGAAAACGCTCCTGCCATCCCCACCCGCTCAGGTCCACGTGGAACCGGCCGTTGGTCAATAGGTTGACTTCCGGCGGCGCGCTGCGTCCGAGCTGCGTGATCTGCAGCGTCGTGCCGGCGACGCGGATGCTGGCGGTGCGCGGCTGCTCGCTGCTGTTCGGTGTGACCGTCACGTACGCGGCGGGCGTGCTCGCGAACGGTTCCGCCTCGATCGTGACCCAGTCGGAGTCGGTGCCGACCGCCCAGCCGCCGCAGTTGCCGGACGTGAGCGTGGCGACGTTCACGCGGCCGCGAATCATCCCGCCATCGGGAACCGGATCGGCGAACGCGGTGGAGACGCCGTACGAACAGGTCGGTGCAGGTACGCGCACCGCGCGGCGCTTCTGCGCGCTGGCGGTTGCGGCGGTGAAAACGAGCGGAAGGACGAGAACGAGAGAGAGGATCCGGGGGCGCATGACTTGCCCGGAGGGTAACACAGCGCCTACAGCATCTTGTTCTCGACGCTGAGCTCGAACGCCGCGCCACCGCCGGCGGTCACGCGCGCGATGGCGTCGTCGATCGTCGCACGCTCGGCCGCACCGACGGCGTCGTACGTCGCCATACATTCGTCGATCGACGACGCGCCGAAGATGCGCAGGACGTTCGTCGCGATCTTCTCGTCGCGGCCTCGCCGCAATACCTCGAGCACTGCTTTCGTCCGTGACAACGGCACGTGGCCCTCCTCGCTCCGAACTGCGCGCGGACGCGGTCGGCTCCTCAGCTTCCCGCGTTGTCCGTGGGCCCGATCCGCTTGCCTTCCCCGTGCATCTCCTCGGGGTACCCCGTCGGTGTCGTGGTCATGCTGCCGTCGCTCAACTCGGTCGGGCCGAAACCGCCGCCCATCTGGCGCCGCCAGCGGCTCCACACCGCCATGAGCACCACGAATCCGACGAAGATCGCGAGCATGCCGATCAGAAATCCGGTCATACGCAGAACACACTCACCGAGCGTGCCAGCCATGCGGGCTGTGGCGTATCGTTCGCAGGAGGACGGATGGATGGATCGCGTGACGTGTGGCTCGTGCGGCAAACCGTACGACGCGACAAAAGCGAGTGAGTGCAGTTGCCTGCAGCCGGTGCGCAGTTACCGCTGCCCGCATTGCGCCGCCTGTTTCTGCAACGACACGCGAAAGCTCGAGCAGTTCTGGAGCGAAGCCTCGCCCGAGATGTGGCAGCGCCGCCGCGCATCCGCACCGCTGACGCACGAAGCAGCGACGGAGCTCAAACGCCCGCTGGTCCTCTTCGCCGACGACGATCCCACCGGCCGCGCCATCGCCACGCGAGTGATTCAATCCCTCGGCTACGGCGTCGTGGTCGCGGAGAACGGCGAGGACGCGCTGTCGATGGCGCGCGAGTACAAGCCGGAGCTGATCATTACGGACGCCCTCATGCCCCGCCTCGACGGCCGCGAGATGAGCAGGATCGTGAAAAACGAGCTGCCGCACACGAAGCTCGTCGTCATCACGTCGGTCTACAAGGACGCGCGCTACAAATACGAGGCGCTGAAGCAATTCGGCGTCGACGAATACCTGCCGAAGCCGATCAGCCCCGCGGCGTTGCCCGAGGTCGTGACGAAGCACCTCACGAACGCGTAGCCGTGACGAACGCGCGCAGCGGCTGATACGTATTCTTCTCCGCGCGTCCCGTCACCACGCATCCCTCGGCGATGAGCCACGCGTGCGCGTCCATCGACTTGCGCTCGTTCGTGCGCACGCCGAGCCACAACTCCGAGGCCACGCCACGCCACGCGAGCAAGCGATTGGCGGCGAGCGCGGTGGCGAGGCATTTCACCGTCCAGGGCACACGCCGATGCGCCGCGTCGATCGCCCACTGCACCCGGCGCGTGGCCGCCGCCGGTTGCGGCGATGGGTCGCGCCGCAATTGCGTTTCGATGCGGCGCGCGATCACGCCGAACGGCACGAGGCGCACCATCGCATCCGCGACGACGAGCGACACCGCGGCCACGGCGACTTCGAAGATCGCGTGCAGCAGGTTCGCGGGGCGTGCGGAGGTGCTCATGTCAGTAACGCCAGCCGAGTGTAATCGCACCGGTGAAGCGGTCGTCGCCGCCGAGGTCGTTGACGCCCGCGCGCCCGGTGAGCGTCCAGCGCTGCGCCGACACGAATCGTCCTTCGGCGACGAGCGCGTGATCGTCGAGCGTGACCACGTCGACGGCCGTGCGGATCTCCTCGCGTCCCGCACCGGCGCGGAGGCCGAGGTAGCTGCCGCGATCGCCGAAGTAGCGGCGGGCGAGTGCCTGAAACGACACGTCGTCTTCCGGAACGTACACGCGTCCGTGCACGAGCCAGTTGCCGAGATACTTGCCGAGGGAGGCGGTGAAGAGATCGACGTCGTCGTCGAACGCGAGCCGGCGATAGCCGAGCGAGCCTTCGAAGCCGTCGCCGAAGCCCTGGAACCATTCCGCGGACGCGCGCCAGTCGGGATAGATCGTGCCGCCCGCGACGGCGAAGCCGAGGTACGCGTACGCGCGGCTGCCGATGCGCGGATACGCCTCGATTTCGAACTGTCGATCGTCGGCGTCGCCGCGTTCGCCGTGCGAAGCGCGCGCGACGAAGATGCCGTGCTGCAGCGCGGCGTGCAGTTGCGTGAGCTCACCGGTGCGAAACTCTTCCTGCTCCACACCGATGCCGACTTCGCGTTTCGATTCACGTTCGGGGGAGCGCGTCCAGCGATCGACGTTCGCGAGCGCCGCGCGTGCGTCGGCATGGTTCGGATCGACCGTCAGTACGCGCTCGAGCTCCGCGCGGGCGCGATCGTAATCGCCGCTCCACGACAATACAGTGCCGTACAGAACGCGCGCGTCAATGTCGTCCGGACGCTCGGCAAGCCGCGCTTCGAGAATGGCGATCGATTCCGCGTGCTGCCCCGCGGTAGCGAGAGTGCGGGCACGCGCCACCGGATCGTCGCTCTGCGCGAATGCCGTCGATGCAATCAGGAACACGAACAGGAACCGCATCACGAGCCTGCCTTTCCAAATCCACGCCGCTCCATCGTGCCCCACCCCTGTTTGCCGCGCAGTCCGTCGATGAGCCCGCGCGTGCGCCAGACGGTGAGGAGCTGACGGAATCCGAAGTTCTCGACGACGGCCGCGAGGAAGAGCCGCGCGATGTCGCCCGCGCCGGGATAGCGCCGCTGCGTCAGCTCCTCGAGCACGATGGAGCTCATCGACAGCAGGACCCCGAAGAGGATCGAGACGGTGAAGAAGAGGATCGCCACCTCGGTCGCGATCAGGCCGAACGCCCAGCCGCCGATCGTGAGGAGGTAGCCGAGGAGCTCGATCGCGGGGCCGAGCATCTCGAAGAGAAAAAAGTACGGCATCGCAAACGTGCCCAGCACGCCATAGCGCGGATTGAGCAGCATGCGTTTGTGCAGACCGACGCTGTCGACGGTACCGCGCTGCCAGCGATTGCGCTGCCGCTCGAGGATCGCCAGCGTCTCCGGCACTTCGGTCCAGCACACCGGCTCCGGCACGAACACGACGCGATACCGCTGCTTCGCCTCGCGCCACATGCGATGCAGGCGCACGACGAGCTCCATGTCTTCGCCGACGGTCGACGTGAGATAGCCGCCTGCTTTCAGCACGGCGTCGCGGCGAAAGAGGCCGAACGCGCCGGAGATGATCAGCAGGGAGTTGAGAAACGTGAACGCGACGCGTCCGCCGAGGAACGCGCGGAGGTATTCGACGGCCTGGAACAGCGGAACGAATCGCCGCGGCGCCCGCACTTCGGTCACCCGGCCGCCGTCGACCGTACAGCCGTTGACGACGCGGATGATGCCGCCGCTGGCGAGCGTGTCGGCATCGCGCAGGAACGGCTCGACGACGTAGAGCAGCGCGTCGCTCTCCATCAGCGAGTCGGAGTCGACGGCGCAGACGAGCGGCGCGCGGGCGACGTTGATGCCGGCGTTGAGGGAATCCGCTTTGCCGCCGTTCTCCTTGTCGATGACGACGAGGCGCAGCGGATCGCGCGACTCGTAGATCGCGCGGATCGGCTTGCACGGCAGCGTGCCCGTGGGAATGCGCGCGCTGCGATAGAGCCGGAACTCGTCGATGAGGACCTGCAGCGTGTCGTCTTTCGAACCGTCGTTGACGACGATGACCTCGTGGTTGGGGTAACGCAGCCCGAGCATCGCGCGCACGCTCTCGCGGCACGTCGCCGACTCGTTGTACGCCGGCGCGAGCACGGCCACGTCCGGCAGCAGGGGCGACCGCAGGAGCGCGTCGCGTTCTTCGACGGACATGCGGTCGCGCGTCTGCCGCAGCGCGAAGTAGCCGATGACGATCAGCAGGAAGTAGATGGTGTTGATCGCGCCGACGTAGAAGATGACGAACGCTTCGACGATGTTGAAGATGGTGAGGAAGGTCGTCACGCGAGCCTCCCTATCGTCGCCTTCTCCAGCGCCTCGAACGCCACCGCGTCCGTCGAGCGCTGCAGCACAGCGAGTCCTTCCGCGCTCGAAGCCAGTGCGAACGCCGCGGCGACGGCGACTGCGCCATGGTCATCGTGCAGCGCGCGCTCGAGCTCCGGAACGAAGACGCGCAGCCGGGCCGCACTCTCCGCGGCGGACGTGCGCACCTGCGGCGATGCGTCCGTCAGTCCCGCGGGAAGGAAGGAGACATCCGAAGGAACCACGTACGGAAGGACGGCGAAGGCACGGCTGCGCACTTCGGCCGCGGGATGTTTCAGCGCATGCTCGAGTCCTTCCACGCGCAGGGCGCGGCGCCACGCGCGCAGCAGATCGAGGGCGGTGAGGATCTGCTGCTCGTTTCCTTCCCGCAGCACGCGCGGGATCTCCGTCGCCGCGACGTGATCCGCCTGCGGGCGCAACGCATCGGCGAGCAGGACGCGCTCGTACAACGACTTCGCGGCCGCCTGTTCGAGCAGATTGCGCTGCTCGATGCCGAGGTCGCGGGCGAGCGCGGAAACGCGCCCCTGCATCGAGCCGCGCGTGGCGGCGATGAAGGACAACACGGCCGCGGCGACGTCGCGTTTCGATTCGCTTTGCAGCGCACGCAGCACGCGCAGGCGATCGTGCCCCGCCGCATGCTCCGCCACCGCGGCGTGTGCTTCCGCGCCGATCGCATGCGAGCGCCGCGTGCGCCGCGCGGCGATGCCGCGCCGCGTCAGCAGCACGACGAGCAGGATCACGATCGTCGCGGTCTGGACGCACGCAAAGGCGAGCGCGATGCGCAGCCCGCGATTTCCGACCTCCGCGGGCAGCACGCGATCGACGGCGTAGATCGCCGCGGCGTACAGCACGGCGACGAACGCCGTGCGGATCCAGATCTCACGCTTTTCGTACAAGACGCTTGATCCGCGCGAGCAGCTCCATCGGGTTGAACGGCTTGACGACGTAATCGTCGGCTCCGAGGCGGAAGCCTTTGACGACGTCGACTTCCTGCTGCACGGAGGTGAGCATCAGCACCGGGATGGTTGCCGTGCGCGGATCGGAGCGCAGTGCGCTGAGCACTTCGAAGCCGTCGCGGAACGGCATGTTGACGTCGAGCACCATCGCGTCGGGCACGAGCTCGCGCGCGCTCTCGACGGCTTCGCGTCCGTCGCGCGCGACGTGACAGGTCATCGCGTTCTGTGTGACGACCGCGCGCACGATCGCGGTGGTGGTCGGATCGTCGTCCGCGGTCAGGATGACCGGCGTTTCGTGGACCGGAGCGCGCGGCAGTTCCGGCCGCACGTCGACGAGCCGTTGCACGCGCAGGACGAGCTCCTCCGCGCGAATCGGGGTGACGATGAAATCGTGCGCACCGTCGACGTCGGCCTGTCCGGCCACGAGCAGCGGGACGCCCGCGCCGGCGAGCTCCGAGGCCATGGCGGCGCGGCAGATCACCACGTCGAAGACCCGCAGCTTCGCGGCATCGGGCGCGCGGCCGAACGCCTGCCAGTCGCCTCCCGCGGTCTCGATCGCGCCCGACGCGTCGAGCAGCTCCGCACGCTCGAGTCCCACCAGGGCGACCGTCCGCCCTTGCAATGCCGTCATGATCAGGCGATCAGTTTACGCAACTCGTGGTCCACCCTTCCGTAAGCTTTTTCCAACTGGCGCACGAGCTCGGCGTCGACGACGCCGTTGCGTCCGGCCGTCTCGATGGCCGCACAGAGCAGGCGGACTTCCTCGGCGCCGACATTGCCGGAGCTGCTCTTGAGCGCGTGCGCGGCGCCTGCGACGACGGCGGCATCGCTCGCCTCGACGCCGCGACGCATTTCGGCGAGGCGGCCTGGGGCGTCGTCGAGATAGATCGCGGCGAGGTCTTTCAGAAAATCATCCGTGCCGCCGGAGATCTCGCGTAGCCCTTCGAGCACCGCGTTATCGAGCACCGTCGCCTCCGGCTGCGGCTTTGCGGGTGGTGCAAAGCGCGCGAGCACGCGCGCGAGCTCGTTCTCGTCGATCGGCTTGGAGAGGTAGTCGTCCATGCCGGCTTCGAGACAGCGTTCGCGATCGCCCGCGAGCGCGTTGGCCGTGAGGGCGATGATCGGGATGTGCGAGCCGTCGCCTTCACGGCGGCGGATCTCGCGCGCGGCGGCGAAGCCGTCCATCTCCGGCATCTGCACGTCCATCAGCACGAGCATGTAAGGGCCGCGGCTCACGGCCTCGACGGCTTCGACGCCGTTCGCCACGGCATCCGCGCCCAAGCCGAGGCGCGCGAGCTGGCGCAGCGCGACTTTCTGATTGACAGGGTTGTCCTCGGCGACGAGCACGCGCACGTCGTTGCGCATCGGCAGGGCTTCACGGCGCTGCGGCACGACGGGCTCGCCCAGCATCACGCCGGAAAGCGAGCTCGCGATCGCGTCGAAGAGCGCGGACTGCTTGACCGGTTTCGTGAGACACGCTTCGATGCCGACGACGCGCATGATGCCGGGCTCGATGCGGCTGGCCATCGACGAGAGCACGATGATCTTCGCGTGCCCGAGGTCGCGATCGCATTTGATGAGGCGCGAAAGCACGACGCCGTTCATCTGCGGCAGTCCCATGTCGGTGATGACGAGGTCGTACTTTGCGCCCGCGGCAACGGCCTCGCGCATCTTCGCCAGCGCTTCCGCGCCGCTCGTCGCCTCGTCGGTCTTCATGCGCCAGGCGGCGAGGTTGTGCTTCACGACACGGCGATTGGTCGCGTTGTCGTCGACGATGAGCACGCGTGTGTCCGCGAGCGACTGCAGCGAGAGCTCGCGCGATTCCTCGTCGCGGGCCGCTTCCTCGAGCGGCACGTCGAAGCGGAACGTCGAGCCTTCGTCCAGCTTCGACTCCGCCTGCATCGAGCCGCCCATGCTTTCGACGATCTGCCTGGAGATGGCGAGTCCGAGACCTGTGCCGCCGAAGCGGCGCGTAGTCGTCGCATCCGCCTGCGTGAAGGGCTGGAAGAGGCGCGGCAGGACGTCCTCGGCGATGCCGATGCCGGTGTCGCGGACGGTGAAACGCACGACCATCTGCGTGTTGCGGCGCTCGTGCAGGTCGACGTCGACGACCACTTCGCCGCGGCTGGTGAACTTGAGGGCGTTGCCGATGAGGTTCGTCAGCACCTGACGGATGCGGCCCGCGTCGCCGCGCACGTAACGCGGGAGGTTGTGGTCGAAGAAGATGGCCAGCGCGACCTTCTTCTGCTGGGCGGTGTCGGTGAAGAGATCGATGACCGCTTCGACGGCGGGACGCAGCTCGAAGTCGTGCGCTTCGATGGTGAGCTTGCCCGCTTCGAGCTTCGAGAAATCGAGCACGTCGTTGATGACGGTGAGCAGCGACTCGCCGCTCGTGCGCACGGTGCGCGCGAGGTCGCGCTGGTCTTCGTTGAGATCGGTGTCGAGCAGCAGACCGCTCATGCCGATGATTGCGTTCATCGGCGTGCGGATCTCGTGACTCATGTTCGCGAGGAACTGCGAACGCACTTCGGCGTTGCGCACGGCGTCGTCGCGCGCATCGGCCATCGCGCGCGCGAGCTCTTTGCCGAGACGCTGGTCGCGGCGCACGACGTAGAAGACGAACGCGAGCAGCAGAAAGTCGGTCAGCACACCGCCGATGAGGAGAATGCGCGCGTTGCGCGCTTTCGCTTCCGAGCGTGTCCGGCGCTGCGTGAGAAGGCTCTGCTCGTGCGCCTCCATGGTCGTGATGATCGAGCGCACGCGCTCCATCGTCATCCTGCCGCGGCCGGTCATCACGAGGAGACGTGCGGGCTCGAACCCCGCGCTGCTCCGCGTCCGGAGGATGGTCTCGACGTACTGCAGTTTCTCGGTGATGGCGAGGCGCAGCACGGCCACGCGCTGTTTCTGGACGGGATTGTCGGAGACGAGATGTTCGAGAGTCGCGATGGATGCCGTGATGTGCTCGCGCGCGGCTCTCGATTGTGTTGCGTATTCGTCGAGGCCGGTGATGACGTAGCCGCGCTGCGAGGTCTCCGCGTCTTCGACCTGCGCGAGGATGGCGCGCAGCGTCGAGATGACTTCATGCGTGTGTGCGACCGCGCGGCTCGCCTCGATCGACTCGTTCGTGCCCTGATAGGAGATCGCCACGATGGCGATGACGATCGCGAGCGCGAGGAGGAAGCCGATCTGCAGCCCGCGAACCATTACCCGCGCCGCGATTCGACCGCCCGCACGATGTCCTCGGCGCGGTGAGCCGGCATCCTCCGCTCGTATCCCCACAACCCGTCGAGCCACTCGGTGCCCGTCGTCTTCTCCTGCCCTTCCGCGATCATGCGCAGCGCCTCGACGACACCCGGCACGACGTACGTGTGCCCGCGCGAGTCGCGCAGCATCGTCCAGACCCAATCCTGCATCGTGCCGAGGTCGGTGCGTGCGTGCGCGAGCATCCGGCCGAGGGCGCGGAGGCGGTGCAGCACGGCGACGAGGCCGCAGGTGGCGAAGAAGGAGTACGGCTCGAGGGTGCGCAGCCTTGCCGCGAAGGACTCTTCGTCGCGATGGATCGTGACCGCGCCGTCGACGACGTCGGCTGGCAGCTTCGCGCTCGATACGATCGCGTGCGGACGCAGGTCGATGAAGCCGTTGACGGCCATCTGAAACGCGCGCTGTTCTTCGCTCGCGTCGCCGAAGAGTTTCTGCAGTGAGCCGTCGTGCGTGACGATGTCGCCGAGGGGCGCGATCCAGTAGCCGGTGCGGGCGACGGTTTCGCGATTTTCGTATTCGACGAGAATCGGCGAGCCGAGCGACGTCACGGTGAAGACGGCGTCGAGGACGACTTTCATCACCGCGAGATGGGCTTCGTCGCGCGCGCCGAACTGGCCGGGATCGATGAGCGGCTTGAGCGGCAGGAGCTGGCCCGGTTTGTCCGCGAGGACGAGCGTGCGCAGGTCGCGTGCGAGGGCGTCGACGTCCCATCCTTCGACGTCGCGGAACGTGAGGGCGCGCGAGTTTTCGAGGAAGAAGCGGCGCGCGTTGAAGGACGCGTCGGGATACTCCTCGATCGTTTCGACGTCGAGCGTGCGCAGGCGATGGAGGAGGATGAGGAGGCCGAGCGTGTGCAGTTCCGCCTGATGTTTCGCGGAGCCGAGGTCCTGCAATGCCATCGGCTCGACGCCGCTGAGCTGCGCGTCGAGGAGCACGGGCTGGTAGAGAAAGTCGAGCACGGGACGCGAGTTGTCGGTCTCGGTGTAGAAGCAGATGCCGCCGTCGAACCACGGCACGTTTGGATCGTCGCCGAGAAGACCGACGCTGGCGAGGACGTGCCCGAGCTCGCTGACGGAAGCGACTTTCATCACGCGATAGAGCGCGTCGGCGTTGGCGACGGAGAAGAAGCCGTTCTCGCCGCTGCGGATGACCCAGGAGGGGCGCAGTTCTTCGCCGCGTTTGAAGTGCAGGGCCTTGTCTTTGCCTCCGTCGAGGCTGAGCGTCGCCGGCCGGAAGACCTGCACGAACTGCTTGCGCTCGCGCGCGCCGCGGAACAGCTCGTGCGGTGCGTTGCGCAAGGCTTTGACGATGTCGCGGTGCAGCGGGATCGGCTCGCGCGTGCGCACTTCGTCGATGCCGATCGCGGCGGCGGTGACGAGCATGTACACACCGCGCTTCGCATATTCGTGCGTGAGGTGCTCGGCCTCGACGTGCTTGTTGCGGAGGAACTCGTCCTTTGCGGCGTGCGCAAATCCGAGGCGGGGGTTCGTCGCGCCGTCGGGCGTTTCGTCGTACATGCCGCCGACGCCGGTCGTGTGTGCGACGAGCACGCGCGCGTTCCACTCTTTGTCGACAGCCTGCAGGTCGTCGGCGAACGTGACCTCGAACGCTTCCTTCACGCCCTGCGCGAATTCGCCGCCGAGACCGAGCTCTTTGGCGACGATGCCGAGGCCGGTGGTCTGGTAGGCGAGGATGCTGGGGAGCGGGAAGCCGAGGACGACGGAGCGATAGGGACGCGGGCCGTAGTCGCGCAGGCGCGTGAGACGGTCTTCGAGAAAACCGGTGATCGGACGGGAGCCGCGCACGTAGCGCATGAGGCCTTCGCCGATGTCGTGCGCGGACATGCGGCGTTCGAGGCCGGCGATGCGGAGGAATTCGTCGACGGCTTCGGCGCGGTGATGGATGTCCGCGTCGCTGACGATCTCGAGTCCGGGGATCGGCTTCATCTCGAATTTGGAGACGGCGATGTAGACGCCGCCGGGCGAGAGGAAACCGTGCTCGAAGTGGCGCGGCGCGGTGCCGGCGCCCCATCGCGTGCGCGTGATGCGTTTGAGGCGCGATTCGAAGGAGTGCACCTCGTCGTCGCTGCGGCCGGTGACGATGAGGACGGGGACGTCGTCCGGCGTCGGCGGCGGCTGGACGGTCATCATCTCTTCGAACATGGCGACCATCTGCAGCGCGGCCGCGCCACCTACGGCGCCGGTGCCTCCGATGAAGACGTGGACGTCGCGATAGTGCTGCCCGGAACGCGCGGCGGCGACGAGGCGCGGACCGAATCGGCTTTTCTTGAACCGCATGCGGGTCCAAGCCTATCGCAGACTCAGCGTGCAGTCCCACATGCGCCCACCGTCATGGCAACGCATGGTCGCTTCGAAGGGGGCGACGGAGGTGATGCGCAGGCCGTCCCACGGCACTTCGCCGCGCGCGGCGATGACGCGGCGCTGCGGTCCGGCGGCCTCTTTCACGAGGTGGGCGAAGCCGCGCCCGGTGTGGCAGCTCTGGAGAACGATGGTGGCGTTCGGGTCGAGGCGTTCGAGGAATCGGTTCAGGTTTGCTTTGTCGGTTGCATCGAGGGTGCGCTGCTTCCGGCTGGCGAAGTACATCGAGAAGGGATCGCCATGGCCGCTGAGGACGAGCAGTTTCGCGCCGTCGACGTCGATGCTGAACAAGGCGTCGTCGGTCGCAATCTGCTCGTGCACTTCGGTGTCGTACCTCGCGGCGATCTGCGCGCGCAGTACGCGCTGATGCGAGGTGTAGAAGATGCGCCGGAACCAGGAGCGCTCGCGCGGATAGACGAGCACCGCCCGCTCGCGCGCTTCCGCGACGAACGAAAGGAGGAGTACCGCGACGATGAGGAGGCGTCGGGGCATGCGAATTGGACCGGGGGGATTGTACAGCGGGGCGGGCGGGGGTGGGCGGTGGGCGGGGGTGGGAGCTGTTGAGCGGTTGAGCGGTTGAGCTGTTGAGCTGTTGAGCGATGGGGGCTGGGGGCTGTAGAGCTGTAGAGGTGTGGAGCGATAGAGGGGCGGAGAGACAGAGCCGCGGAGAGACGGAGCCGCGGAGGGGCGGAGCCGGCGGAGGGGCGGAGCCGCGGAGGGGCGGAGCCGCGGAGGGGCGGAGCCGCGGTGCCGGCGGAACCCCGCGGCGCTCAGTTGCGCCGGTCCCGCGGAGCGGGCCGGCGACAACTGCAGCGGCGCGAGATAGAGCGGCGCGAAGCGTCCGCTCTATCGATCGTTGGACAATTCCACGAATTCGTAGATGAAGTTGCCGGTGCCGAGGGCGTCGGAGAATTCGGAGAGGAAGACGCCTTTGTTGCAGGGGGCGGGGGCGCCGGTGCCGGGGTTGGCGGTGGTCGTCGCGCCGCGCGTCCAACTGCTCGCGGTGCCTGCGGCACCGCAGGCGTTGAGGCGGCGGATGGATTCGCCGCCGGCGGAGGCCATGGCGATCGTAGCGCCGTCGAGGGTGACGTTCGACGCGTTGCGCAGCGTGTACGTCTCGCTGCCGTTGATCTGCGGCATGAGGTCCGCGCCGTTGAGGTAGACGACGTTCGCCGCCAGTGTCACGCCCCAGAACGTCTGGAACTGCGCCTTCGTGGCGTTGCGGCCGATGATCACGTAGCCGCGCGAGGGGATGATCGTGCCGGTGGGGATGGTGTACGTCAGCGCGGCATTCGCCTGCACGACTTTGTAGCCGCCGATGTTGATCGGTGTGCCGTTCGCCACCGTCACCGAAACGGCGGACGACGTCGTCACGTTGTTCGCCGCGTCGTATGCCTTTGCTGTGAGCGAATGGGTGGCGTTCGTCGCGGTGGCCGTGTTCCAGCTCCACGCGTACGGCGACAAAGTGTCGGTCGACTGCAACACACCGTCGAGGAGAAACTCGACTTTCGTCACGCCGACGTTGTCCGTCGCATTCGCGGTGACGTTGACGGTCGCGGATACGGGCGAACCGGCAGCCGGCGCGGTGATCGAGACCGCGGGCGCCTGCGTGTCCCCCGCCGCGCCGCTGTCGTTGTGCAGCTCGACGTATTCGTAGACGAAGTTGCCGGTGCCGCTCGCGTCCGAGATCTCGTTGAGCTTCACGCCGCCGCCGCAACCCGCACCCGCACCGCTGCCGGGGTTGGCGGACGTTTCGGTGAGACTGTTCCACGATGTTCCACAGGGGTCGACGCGCTGGAGTGTGCGCGCGGCCGACGCGGGCTGCGCGGCGGACGGACCATCGATCGTGACGGCCGAGGCGTTGGCGAGCGTGTACGTCTCGTCGCCGTTGATGACCGGCATCGCGCCCGCGGAGTTGAGGAAGATCGCGTTCGCCGGCAGCGTGCGCGCCCAGTACGACTCGAACGCCGCTTTGTCCGACTGACGCGCGATGACGAGATACCCCTCCGCGGGAATCGTGGTCCCGGCGGGGATCGTGTACGTGGCCGCGGAATTGGCCTGCGTGAGCGTCCAGCCGCCGACGTTCGCGCCCGTGCCGCCGCCGCTGTTGCTGACCGTGACGCTGACCGACGCCGAGGCCGTGCTGTTGTTCGCCGCGTCGAACGCGCGCGACTGCAGCGCGTGCGTACCGTTCGCGGTCGCGGCCGTGTTCCAGCTCCATTCGTACGGGGCGCTGTGATCCGTCGACTGCAACGAACCGTCGACGAGGAACTCCACGCGCGCGACGCCGATGTTGTCGGTCGCGCTCGCGGTGACGAGCGTCGTGCCGGAGAGCGTCACGCCGGCGAGCGGCGCGGTGATCGACGTGGACGGGGCCTGCGTGTCGCCGCTGCCGCCGCTCTGGTAGGTGATCCACATCGGCGCGGACCAGGTGTCGTGACCATCGGCCTGCACGGCATGCACGTAGTACCAGTACGTGCCGCTGGTGAGCGTCTCCGTGAGTGTCGCCGTGGACGTGTTCGACCACGTCGCGTACGGCGCGGCCGGCACTCCCCCGCCGATCTGGCCGCGCCAGATCTCGAGTGTGGTGGTCGACTCGCCATCCGGATCGTAGAGGTTCGCGACGAGTGTCGCGCCGCCGGCGGACGTGAATTCCGCACCCATCACGCGCGAGCCGTCGAGCGTGCGGAACACGAGCTGCGCGTTCGGATCCTCGGTCGCATAGAAGCGGCGCGCGCGATGCGCGGCCATGATCGCAGAGCGCGAGAGCGAAGGCGCGAGGTAGACCGTGCGCGTCGGCAGGGCGACGCCGTAGTTGTTGCAGTGCGAGTCGTGATCGGCGATCGGGCCGACGTGGAACCCGCGGTTGAGCGCTTCTTTCCAGCGCGCTGTGTAGTCGGTCGAGCCGACGTTCGTGTTCGCGCAATTGGTGGCGGTGGAGAACGCGAGCCCGCTGCGCACGGCGATGCCCTGGATGGCGTCGTTCGCGTTTGCGTTGAACGCAAAGTTGTCGAAGTTGCCGCTGTCGGGGTGATTGAAGATGCCGAGGGCGCCCGCCGGCGAGGGGTGGGCGACGGAGGCGGCGTAGAGGGAGAGATAGCCGAAGCGTTTCGGCGTGAAGACGTCGAAGTAGCAGTTCGTGCCGGGCGTGCACTCGGCGCTCGGACCGTTGCAGCTCGTGCACGTTTCCCAGCCGAGGAGCGCGGGGGTTTCGATGAGCGTGACGTGGCCCTGATCGGAGTTCGTGCTGACGCCCCACTCCATGCCGTACAGCGCGACGAAGGAGCTCGAGCTCGCGGCCACCGCGGCGGCCAGTCCGTCCTGATACCGCTGCCGCACCTTCGCCTCGGTGACGGGACCGTTGTTCGTGGCGATGGCGTCCTGGATCAGGTGGTTGTGCTCGTTGACGACCCAGAAATCGAGACCGGCCTCGTCGCGCGCGAAGGCGAAGACGTTGGCGGGCGTGAACGTGCCGCTGCCGTATGTGTTCCCCGAGGCGCAGGCGCTCGTGGGATATCCGCCGTCGGACCAGTTCGAGTGCGCGTGCGTGGAGCCGTAGTAGAAGTTGTAGGGGAACCCAGCCTCGAGCGGCGCGTTCTGCTGGATCTGGCAACTCGTCGCGTGCGTGCCGACGCGCAGCCCGTGCGACTCGTCGGGCGTGAGGTCGTAGTTGACGATGACCTCGTCGGTCGAGGCCAGCGCTTCTTCGCCGTCGAATGCCTCGTCGTACGAAAGTGCGCGGCGACGCGCGCCGGCGTACCGCGCGACGAAGGAGTAGTGATAGCGGCCCGCGGGCACGAGCTGACCGGTGTCGTCGCGGCCATCCCACCACAGCTCCGCGAGCGCGGCGCCGTCGCGTCCGATGTGCGCACGCCCGTCGACCGTGAGCACGCGCGTGCCGTCTTCGACGTGGTCGATGCGCAGTTGCCAGAAGGCGGTGCCGAAGCGGCCTTCATGCGCCGCGCGCTGGTAGGAGAGGATCGCGAAGAGGCGCACCGTGCCGAGCTCGCCGCCGTGGCCGGGCGAGAACTGGTAGGCGCTCGCGCCGATCGGGGCGATGAAGTTCGCGTCGCAGTCGTCGTACTCAGCGGCGATAGCGGACGTGCACAGGCACACGCTCAGACAGAGGGCGACCAGCGTGCGGAGGAGAATGCGCATGAAAAATCTCCCGGAAATGCTGATTGAAATTGTTGATGGGAAAAAGCGCAGGAATGATACCTGAATCCTGTCGAGGATAGGCCGCGTCGTGCAAATTGCGTGCGGGCGTCCGGGCCTGTAGAGTTATTTGTCCATGGTCCGCCTACTCCACCTCGCCTTCCTTCTCGCCCTCACGACCGAAGTCCCGGCACAGACGGTGCGCGCGGTGCCGTCGACACCCGTCGCGGGACAGCCGTTCGAGATCACGATCAGCGGCTTCTGGCCGACGTCGACGCTGCCGGTCGTGAGCGACGTCTTTCTCGCCGATTCGTCGACGATCGTGATCACGCTGGCGGTGGACGGCGGAGGCGATCCGCAGACGAGTCCGTACATCGCGCGCGCGGCGATCCCCGCGCTGGCGAGCGGCAACTACTCCGCCCGCGTGCGGCTCGCCGAGCGCGGCGTGGTGCGCGTGTTCGCGACGACGTTCAACTTCACGGTCAGCGGCAACGCGCCGAAGCTGACTCTCTCGACGACGCGCGGAGGGATCTCCGGCGGGACGGCGGTGACGATCAACTGTCCGTTCGCGAGCTGTGCGAATGCGCAGGTGCTGTTCGGCACGAAGGCGGCGGAGAGTGTGACGGTCGACGGCAACCGCCTCACGGCGATCACGCCGTCGAACGGGATTGGTCCAGTCAACGTGACGCTGCGCGCCGGCTCCGAGGAGCGGGTGCATTTCTCGGGGTTCACGTATCTCTCGCCGAACGAGTACGACTCGGTGCTGCTGCCGTCGTTCACGGGACGCGAGATCGGCGGGGCGTTCGGCTCGCGCTGGGTGATCGAGCATGGGATCTTCAACGGCAACGACGTGCCGCTCGAGCCGAACCTCGATTTCTTTCACACGGCTTCGACGGCGCCGCTGCCGACGCGAGCGGTCTCGCCGATTCCGACGGAGGAGCCGTATACGCGCGCGCCGAACTGGATGGTGCACGTGCGGCGGCCGGTGTCGGACAACGTGCGCTATTCGCTGCGCGTGCGCGATCTGTCGCGCGCGGAGTCGACATGGGGCACGGAGCTGCCGGTCGTACGCGAGCGGGATTTCACATCGCGCGTGCAGCTCTTCGACGTGCCGCTGCAGGAGCGCTTCCGCCAGACGCTGCGCATCTACGCTCTTCCGGAAGGGCGTCTCTGCTGCAACGAGCTGGCGGTGCGGTTTTACGCGATGAACCAGGCCACGCCGCTGCACGAGACGACGGTCACGCTGCGCGAGCCGGAGGTGGGCGCGGGCTCGCGCGAGTTCCCGATGCAGCCGGAGACGACGGAGATCGATTTCCTCGGCGGAATCAGCCAGCTCGCGGGCCACGACCGGGTGCGGGTGGAGATCGAGTCGGCGACGCGGAAGATCTGGGCGTACGTGAGCGTGACGAATAACGAGACGCAGCACGTGACGGTGGTGTCGCCGCAGTAGGGCGGGGCGGGGGGCGGGTGGGCCGTCGCGCGGTTGCGATTGTTGTCGTGGATGCGCGCGTGGCGCGTGAGGCCGCAGAGCAAGGATGAGGGATGAAGGATGAGCGGGGGCGGGTCGCCGTGCGGTTGCGATTGTTGTCGTTGGATGCGCGCTTGTCGCGTGAGTCCGCAGAGCAAGGATGAGGGATGAAGGATGAAGGATGAGCGGGATCGCGAGCGCGGGGCCGTCTCGCCTTGCCGGTCCGCCTTCATCCTTCCGCCTTCATCCTTGCCCCGGGTTGTGCCTCCCTCAGCCCTCATCCCTCATCCCTGCCCCCACCCGCCCGACGCCGCCCACCGCCCCGCCCCACCGTTGGTGGCACCACTACCAGACGTGATAGATTGCCTGGCGTGACGGGACACGACGGGGACAGCACTCAGACTTCGCGGATGCGGCTCCTGAATGCCGGAAAAACGCTTTTCGCGAAGAACGGATACGAGCAGACGTCCACCGCCGCCATCGCCCGCGAGTCGGGCTCGTCGGAATCGCAACTCATCCGGTATTTCGGAGGGAAGGCGGGGCTGCTCGAGGCGATCTTCAATGAGTCGTGGACGGAGCTGAATCAGCACCTGCAGCAGCAGATCGACTCGTCGCTGCACGGACGCGACGCGATCATCCGCATCCTCACGCTGATGATCCAGGCCTTCAGCCGCGATCACGACATCGCGTTCCTGTTTCTCTTCGAAGGACGACGCATGCGCGGCGGGTCGCACGAGGTGCTGCTCTCGAAAGGGTTCGTGCAGTTCCTGCAGGTCGTGGACATGCTCATCGAGCGCGGCCGCGACGACGGCTCGTTCCGCACCGACGTGACGCCGAAGGTCCTCTGCTCGGCGATGCTCGGCTGCGCCGAAGGGATGATGCGCGATCGCGTCCTCGCCGAGCGCAATCGCGAGCCGGTGCCGTTTACCGATGACGAGATCGTTCGCACTTTCACCGCCATGGTAAATGGCCTCGCGCCCTGACGTCCCTGCCGCCGGCCGAGCTTCCACCCTGCCGCCCGCCCAGCTTCCACCCTTCCGCACACCCAGCCTCCACCCTTCCGCCCACCCAGCTCTCCACCAGCCGCACACCCGGCACTCACGCCGCGTCTCCGCGCGGCAGTTAGTCGCCTGAAGTGCGCACTGCCGGGCGGGCGTGGCGGGGGAAAGCTGGGAGGGCGGAAGGGCGGAAGCTGGCGGCGGGGAGGGGGAAGCTCTCCAGCTCTACTCCGCACTCACGCCGCGTCTGCGCGCGACTGTTTCGCCTGAAGTGCGCATTGCCGGGTGTGCGTGGCGGGGGAAAGCTGGGCGGGCGGAAGGGCGGAAGCTGGAGGCCGGGAGGGGGAAGCTCGACAGCTCTACTCCGGCCACTCACGCCGCGTCTGCGCGCGGCTGTTTCCGCCTGAAGCACGCATTGCCGGGTGTGCGTGACGGGGGAAAGCTGGGCGGGCGGAAGGGCGGAAGCTGGCGGCGGGGAGGGGGAAGCTCTACAGCTCTACAGCTCTCCAGCCCTCCAGCTCTCCAGCTTCACTCCAGTACGTGCGCAAAGTTGCCGATCACCGCCGGCCGGATCCCCCATATGTCGCGTGCGTACTCCGTCACCGTGCGGTCTGCCGAGAACTTGCCCATGCGGGCGATGTTGAGCAGGGACATGCGGTTCCAGTGCGTGCGATCGAGATAGTTCGCGTCGACCTCCCTCTGTCGCGCGACGTACTCCGGGAGATCCGCGAGATGCACGTACTCGTCGCGTGTCGACAGCAGGTTCGCGACGATGGGGCGGAAGATGTCCTTGTCGCCACGGGAAAAGTGTCCCGCGGCGATGGAGTCGACGGCGCGGCGCATCCAGCGGTGTTCGTGGAGGTAACGCTGCGGGTCGTAGTGCTGCAGCTCGGCCGCGACTTCTTCCGTCTTGAGGCCGAAGATGAAGATGTTCTCCGCTCCGACTTCGTCGCGGATCTCGATGTTCGCACCGTCGAGGGTGCCGATGGTCAGCGCGCCATTGAGAGCGAGCTTCATGTTGCCCGTGCCCGACGCTTCTTTGCCGGCGGTGGAAATCTGTTCGGAGAGCTCGGCGGCAGGCATGATCGCCTCGGCGAGCGTCACGCGATAGTCGGGCAGGAAGACGACGCGCAGATGCTCGCGTGAGCGCGGGTCGGCATTCACCACTTCCCCCACCGAGTGAATGAGCTTGATGATCAGCTTCGCCAGCCAATAGCCCGGCGCGGCCTTGCCCGCGAAGATCACGGTGCGCGGCTGCGCGGGAATCTCGCCATCCTCGACGATCGCCCAGTAGCGGTGAATCACATGCAGCGCGTTGAGAAGCTGGCGTTTGTATTCGTGCAGACGCTTGACCTGCACGTCGAACATCGACTGCGGATCGACCGTGATGCCGGTCAGCTCCTTCGTCAGACGCGCGAGCGCGACTTTGTTCCGGCGCTTCACGCCGTCGAGCTTCTCGAGCAGCGAAGCGTCGTCGACGAACAGCTCCAGCTCGCGCAGGCGATCGAGGTCCGTCACCCACGCATCGCCAATCGTCTTCGTGATCAGCGACGCGAGCGGCCGGTTCGCGTGCAACAGCCAGCGGCGCGGCGTCACGCCATTCGTCTTGTTGTTGAAACGCTCGGGATGAAGCTTGAAAAAATCCGGTGCGAGATGCGTCGTGACGAGCTTCGAGTGCAGCTCCGCGACACCGTTGATCGAGTGACTTCCCGCCATCGCCAGATTGGCCATGCGCACGTCGCCGTCCGCGAGGATGGCCACGTTGTGCTGCATGGCGATGTCGCCGGGGAAGCGGCGCTCGACTTCCGCGAGCAGGCGGCGATGGATCTCCTGGATGATCTGCAGATGCCGCGGCAGTACCCGCGCCACGAGGTCGTACGACCATCTCTCCAGAGCCTCGGGCAGGAGCGTGTGATTCGTGTAGCCGCACGTCGCGACCGTGATCGCCCACGCTTCCTCCCACGGCATCCGCTCTTCGTCGACGAAGATGCGCATCAGCTCCGCGACGGTCAGCGCGGGATGCGTGTCGTTCATCTGGATCGCGACCTTCGTCGCGAAATCCGACAGCGACTGGTGCGTCTGCTTGTAGCGCTTGAGGATGTCGCGCACCGAGCACGCCACGAGGAAGTACTCCTGCAGCAGGCGCAGCTCCTTCCCTGCCGCGACGACATCGGAGGGATAGAGCACTTTCGAGATCGACTCGCCGGTGATCTTCTCGTGCACGGCGCGGATGTAGTCGCCGGAGTTGAAGATGCCGATGTCGAACTGGTCCGACGCGCGCGCCGAGAAGAGACGCAGCACGTTCACGGTGCGGCCGCCGTAGCCGACGATGGGCATGTCGTGCGGCACGCCGATGATCGTCTTGCAGTCGACCCATCGCGGGACATACACGCCCGCGACGTTCGTGGGCTGGATGGAGCCGTAGACCGGAATCGACACCGCTTCATCGGGACGCTCGATCACCCACGGCGAGCCGCCCCCCTCGGTCCAGTGATCGGGGCCTTCGTGCTGATACCCGTTCACGAACTTCTGGCGGAAGAGGCCGAACTCGTAGTTGATGCCGTAGCCGAAGCCCGGCAGGTCGAGTGTGGCCAGTGAATCGAGGAAGCACGCGGCGAGACGGCCGAGACCTCCGTTGCCGAGGGCGGCGTCGTGCTCGAGCGACTGGATTTCTTCGATGTCGTCGCCGAGCTCCAGCAGCACCGAGCGCGCCTCGTCGTAGATGCCGAGGTTCGTCAGGTTGTTGCCGAGGGCGCGGCCCATGAGGAATTCCATGGAGAGGTAGTAGAGGCGCTTCGCATCCTGCTCGCGGTAGCGGCGCTCACTCTCGCGCATCGCGTCGAGCGCGGGACGGCGGACCGCGGCGGAGAGCGCGTAGAGCCGCTCGCGCGGCGAGGACTCGCTCCACACGCGGCCGCGCGCGAAGCGGAGATACGACTCGATGCCCTCGCGCAGGTGAATGTGTCCGCGCGATGGTTTGGTCTCTGGTTTGTACAACGGTACGGCACCTCTCATCGGTCATTCTAAACGCCGCGAAGAGTCACTAGAATCCGGCGCGCTTGGTGTCCCTCAGAAAAGCCGCGCTGTGTGTTGCCGTGGCGGCACTGCTGCTGCTGGTGCCGGCGGACGCCGAGTTCACGCATGCCGTGCGCTTCACGGGCACGATCGGCCTGCTCATGGCGCTGCTGTGGCTCACGGAAGCGATTCCGATGGGCCTGACGGCGCTCATTCCGCTCGTCGCGTTTCCGCTCGCGGGCATCGCCAGCGGAGAGAAGATCGCGGCGCCGTACGCAAATCCAGCGGTGTTCCTCTTCATGGGCGGCTTCCTCGTCGCGTCGACGTTCGAGCGCTGGGGACTGCACCGGCGCATGGCGTACTTTGCCTTGCGCCGCGTCGGCACGGAGCCGCGTCGCATCGTGTTCGCGGTGATCCTCGTGACGGCGTTTCTGTCGATGTGGATCTCGAACACCGCCACGACGTTGATGATGACGCCGATCGCGGTGGCTCTCGTCGGAGGTCTCGGCAAAGAACACCGCACCGCCGAAGCGACCCTCCTCGGCGTCGCCTACGCCGCCTCCCTCGGCGGAATCGGCACGCCGATCGGTACGCCGACGAATCTCATTTTTCTCGGCGCGGCGCGCGAGCTCTTCCCGCACCTGAAGCAGATCACGTTCGCGGAGTGGATGCTGTTCGGCGTCGCCTATCTCGTGTTGCTCGTGCCGGTGTGCTGGGCGGTCGTCGTGATGACGGCGCGCGTGCCGAAAGCGGCGGCGGTCCCGCTCGAACAGCTCGGCCTCGAGCGTCCGGGTGCGATGTCGCGCGCGGAGAAGCTCGCGATCGCGCTGTGCACCGCGACCGCCCTCCTCTGGATCTTCCGCGCCGACATCAACCTCGGCGGCACGATCATTCCGGGGTGGGCGCGCCTCTTTCCCGCGGCGAAAACGATCAACGACGCGGTGGTGGCGATGGCGATGGCGTTCCTCGCGTTTCTGCTGCCGGCCGGCGAAGGCAAGCGGCTGCTCGAGTGGGAGCAGTTCAAGCGCATTCCGTGGGACGTGCTGATTCTGTTCGGTGGCGGCTTCGCGCTCGCGGATGCATTCGAGTCGAGCGGCTTTTCGAAATGGGCGGGCGCGCGGCTGTCGTTCGTCGGCGGGTGGCATCCGGTGGTGATGATCGTGATCATGTGCATCGTCGTGACGATGCTTTCGGAGATCGCGTCGAACGTCGCGACAGCCACCGCGATGATGCCGACCGCCGCGGCGATCGCGACGTCGATCGGCGTGCATCCTTACTTTCTGATGATCGCCGCGGTGCTCGCGGCGTCGTCGGGCTTCATGCTGCCGGTGGCGACGCCGCCGAACACGATCGTGTACAGCACGGGCCTGGTGCGCGTGAAGGCGATGGCGCGCAGCGGCTTGCTGCTCGATCTCGCGGCGGCGATCGTCATCACGATCCTGATGTTCCTCGTCGTGCCGTGGGCGACGGGAATCAGGATGCGATGACGGCTACGGCAGTTCGACCGAGGCTTTGCCGAGACGGGGGATGAAGGCGGAGACGCACTTTCCGTCCTGGCAAACGGAATAGTTTCCCGGCTCGAGGTGCGGGATGGTGATGCGCTGGCGGCCGTCGACTTCCTCGATGAGACCGCCCGCGTATCGGGCCAGCCAGGTCAGCCACATCTCCGCACCCGCAAAGTGCAGCTTCGGACCATCGCCTTTCGGAGCGAGGACGGTCAGCGCGCCACCGTCCTGACCTACCTGCACATCGAGCAACTTCTTCCCGTCTGGTGTCAGGCGGCCGGCCGTCACGTAGAAGCCGCGAGGAATGACGATGACGTCCATCAGCGTCACGTCCGACGGCATGACGAATTGAAAATGACCGGTGCCGTTCGAGGTGGCCTGCGGCGGTAAGGTCATGTGGACATTGCGCGGGAACACGTGAATCGCGGCGCCTGTAACGGGCACGCCTCCCATCGACACCCTCCCGCGGATGCGTGCCTCGGGACGCAGCACCAGATCCATCGATGCGACGCCATTCTCCGGGACTTCGACGCGGACCACGGAGCTGCTCGTTCCCGGTCCGTCGGCGAGCAGCGCGTACGATCCGGGTTCGAACCCTTCGAATTGAAACGAGCCGTCGGGCGCGACAAAGATCTGCTCCAGAACTTTGCCGTCGTCGGACGTGATCGTCACCATGGCGTGAGGCTCTGTCGAGCCATCCTCATGGAGCGTTCGTCCAACGATCGTCCCCGCGGAAAGCTGCACGTCGAGAAACAGTTCGCCGGAGGAGGAGCGCTGTCCTTCCACGAGGAGATTGCGTTTGACCTTTGGCACGTCGGACGTGACGAGAAGCGCCACGCGATTCTCGTCCTGCGGCGGCACCAGGGTTTCGAAGCGCCCATCGTCACCGGCAATGACCGAAAGGCCGTCTTCCCCACCAAACGAGACCGTCGCGGCGAGCGGACGCTCGCCGAGCATCACGCGTCCACGCACACGCGTCGGCTGCAGCGACACGGAAATGGGCAGATCAGGATCGCCGGCGCGGAGCGTCAGCCGCTCGGTCGCCCATGTCGCGCCGTCTTCCTGCAGAACCTGCAGGATGTAGTCTCCCGGAGGAAGGCGCGTCGCCGACCATTCACCCTGCGGCGATGCGCGTGACCCGGTGACCAGGCCGGAGACGTCTTCGTAGAGCGTGAGCAGTTGGACCTGCCACTGTTTCTGGCCGGGATCGAGAGGTGGATCGAGACGGACCGAAACGCGCAGCGGCGGACCGAGCACCAGCGGCTCGCGGAGCTCCGCGTTCGTGAAGGCGATGATCTCGACGTTGCGCGTGTCGGCGACGAGATCCTTCGCGTTCACGCGCAGGGTGTAATCGCCCGGCGGGAGTCCCCGGACCTGAAAGAATCCACGTGGATCGGGTCTGGCCAGGTACGTCCGCGTCTTCTCCCGCGCATGGGTATTCCCGCGTGGCGTGAGGGAGATCTCGACGTCTTTCCATTGCGGCGCTTTCGCGCCTGTGACGCGGCCGGAGAGCGACGAGCCGGGCGTGAACTGCAGCGCGCCGACGACGGCCGCGCCACCGGCGGGCACTTTCACGTCCCAGCGGAACTCGGTCGCGAATCCGGTACGCCGAAACCGCAGGTCGTGCGTACCGGCAGGCAGCGAGCAGGTCCACCTCTGCGCCTCGGATGTACACGTCGTTTTGCCCGAGGGTCCCGGAACGTCCGATGACGCGGGGGCGAATTCGACGATGAGATCCGCGGCCGAGGCCTTCTCGCCGCGTACGGTGCCGCGGATCGTGCCGCGCGGCCAGAGGGCGAGCGTCACGTCCTGGCCGTTCGACGAATAGACCGGTTCCGCCCACACATCGGGCGCGTTTACGGCGATTTCCCATGTGCCCGCGCCGGCATCGAGCAGCGTCGAGGTGGTGGTGGAAAGGAGGACCGTGCGCGGAGCGGCGGCGTCTCCGTCGACGCGGCGTACGCTCGCTTCGACCCTCTCGGGCAGACGCAGCTCGGGCGGTGCGGAGACTCGCACGCTGAAGGCAGCAACACTGAGCGCAGGGGCGACGAGAGCCGCCAGGAGGAAAGCACGCATCTGTGCCTCAGTAGTACGTGCAACTGCCTTCGTTATGGCAGGAGTCGGTGCCGGGATACTGGCATTTGCAGTACGCGCTTTCCTTGACGTACGCGCACACCTTGTAACCGGCGTACTGCCCGTTATCGAAATACCTTTCCCTGCAGGCACGGCAGTACTGACCCGCGCTCCCGAAAGCGCGGCACGTCAGGATGATCGGACCGCTGGAGCCCGTAGTCGTGGGCCCGAAGCAGTCATCCGTGCTCATGTCGTCGGCACAACCGTGGTCGGTCGTGTCCTTGAACATGATGTTGGCGTCCGCGGACGCGGCGAGGCAGAGAAAGACGCCGGCGAGGATTGCGCGCAGCAGCAGGGGCATGACCGCCAGTGTAGGCGGATGCCCTTCTGTACGTCAATCAATGCGGAACTACAGCGGTACTTAAAGGTGGCTTATTGGGGAGCGCACCCAGCCATGCTCAGCGTCTGCCGACCGCCCTCCTCTTCGGCGTGGTGACGGTGGCCGGATCGCCGTTGCCGTTGCCGCCTTTGGGGACGGTCACGGTCGTGGTGCCGACCGTTTCGTTGTCAGAGGCGTCTACGCACGAGACGAAGACGGTGTAGACGCGATCGGAGCCTTCGCCGCTGCGCTCCGCGCGCAGGTCGACGGTGAGGGCGCCGGTGATCTGCCAGTCGTAGTCGGTGTTGCCGCTTCCGGGACCGAGGATCGGCTCGTTGGCGATGACGTTGACGATGGTGCATTGCGGCATCGGATCGACCGCGTCGGAAGCGTCGACGGTGATCGTCACACCCACGAGTTTGTGATTCGCGGGGGAGAGCACTTTCAGATCCGCGCTGATCGAGCCGACGTGCGGCGCCGTGGTGTCGCCGACCGTCACGTTGAACTCACCCTGCGCGGTCGCGCCGAAGCTGTCGGTGGCGATGCACTGCACGGTGGTCGTGCCGATCGGGAACGTCGAGCCGGAAGCAGGATCGCAACTGACGCTCGGATCGGGATCGCTGCTGCCGGACGTCGTCACGCTGAACGTGACCGTTGCGCCGTCCGCACCCGTCGCTTCGACGGTGATGTGATCCGGCACGTGGATCACGAACACCGGCGTGTTCTCTTCGTAGACCTCGACGCGGAACGAGCCGGTGGCGGTGTTGCCGCGCGTGTCGCTGGCGGTGCACTGGACCGTGGTCGTGCCAACCGGGAACTGCGAGCCGGAGGCGGGCTCGCACTGGACGGCCACGTCGCCGTCGACGACATCCGAGGCGGTCGCTTCGTACGTGACGACCGCGCCGGCCGAGCTCGTGGCGCGCACGCGCTGATCGTCCGGCAACGCGAGCGACGGAGCGCGCGTATCGGTGACGGTGACGCCGAACTGCCCTTCCGCACGCGCGCCGAAACGGTCGGTCGCGCTGCAGAGCACCGTCGTGGTGCCGAGCGGGAACGTGGAGCCGGAGACGGGATCGCACGAGATCTGCGGATTCGGATCGGCGCTGCCGGAGGCGGTCACTTCGAACGCGACGGCGACGCCGGCCGGACCTTCGGCTTCGACGCTGATGTCGTCCGGCACGTGAATGACGAGCGTGCCGCGCTCGTGGCGCACTTCGACCTCGAACGCGCCGGAAGCGTAGTTATAAGAGGAATCGACGGCGGTGCAGCTCACGGTCGTGACGCCGACCGGGAAACGCGATCCGGATGCAGGACTGCACGTGACGGTCAGGTCGCCGTCGACCGAATCGCCCGCGGTTGCGGTGTATTCGACGACTGCACCCGTTTCATCTTCCGCATCGACGACGATCCGGTTCGGCAGCGTGAGCACCGGAACCTCGGCGTCGTAGACGAAGACGTAGACGCCACCGCTCGCGGTCTCCCCGTAGGGATTGGTGGCGCGGCACGCCACGTGACTCCCGCCGAGCGGGAAGAGGGAGCCGGAAGGAGGATCGCACCTGACGGTGGCGCCGCCCTGACCGCCGTACGCGTGGACGGTGTACTCGACGACCGCGCCACGCGGCGAGGTCGCGGGAACGACGATCGGATCCTGTCCGAGAACGACCAGCGGGTGATCGGGATCGCCGAAAACTTCGAATGGTGCGACGTTCGACGCGCCGTCCCAGCCGCGCACCGACAGCGTGTAAGACCCCGGAGTCTTGATCACCGCCTCGGGAACCCAGCCGGTGACGCGCGTCGGCTCCCAGCCGCTCGCCTGCACCTCGAAGTGCCCCGCGGGCCCGTCGAAGACCAGCACGTTGCCGAGGTCCGAGCCGTAGGCGGTGATGAACTCCTCCCCGCTGAACGCCGTGAAGTGTGCGGGATTGAGAACGTCGATCGTACCGGCGCCGGCGTTGGCCGCGAGGAGCAGGATCAGGGCCGCGAGTGTGGTGCGCATACTTTCCTCCGTAGGGGTCGCCGGCGCAGCGAAGCAACAATTGGTCCCGAAAGAAGAAAGGCCGGACAGAAAGCCCGGCCTCGCTGTGAACTTTTGCCCCTCTCCCCGCGGATACGGGGAGAGGGAGAGCAGGAGTTACGGTTTGCCGGCGGCGCGGCGCTTCGTCGGATTGGTGACGGTGGCCGGCAGGTTGCCGTCCTTCGTCACGTAGACGGGGACGCTGGTCGCGCTCATGTTGCCGAACCAGTCGCTGCACCCGACCCACACGTTGTACGTGCGCATCGTGCGCAGATAGCGGGCGCGCAGCTCGAGGGTGAGATCGCCGGTGATGCGCCAATCCCACTCCTTCTCACTGTCGTCGTCATCGACGTCGATGTCTTCGTTCGCGGTGACGGAGAAGATCGCGCAGTGGGGCTGGAGGTCGAGGTCGTCCTTGACGTCGACGTCGAGACGGATCGGATAGACGCGGTTGTCGAACGGCAGCACGTTCGGCGTCGCGATCACGCGGTTGATGTACGGACCCATCGGATCCATGACCGTGATGGCGAACTGGTTGCGGCCCCGCAGGCCGAAGCGATCGAGCGCGGTGCAGGTGACGATGGTCTCGCCGATCGGATAGCGCTCACCGCTCTTGTGATCGCAGGTCAGCTCGACGAACGCGTCGTCGCTGTTGACGACTTTCGCCTCCCACTTCACGTCGGCGCCGGTGACGTCGCGCGCGTCGACGTAGATCGGCTCCGGCACCTGGATCAGGAGCTCCCACGGAGCCTTGAGGTCACCCAGGACTTCGACGAGGAAGAAGGCGTAGCCGATGTTGCCGTCGAAATCGGTCGCGGTGCACTGCACGGTGGTCTTGCCGACCGGGAAGACGGAACCCGCGCGCGGCGAGCACTCGGTCCTGAGCGCACCGTAGATGTCGTCGTTCGCGTCGGCCTTGAAATCGACGATCGCGCCTTCCTTCGACTGCGCCTTGACGACGATCGGCTCGCGGGGCGCGCTCACGACGGGCGCCACACGGTCGGCGACGTGCACGACGAAGCTCGACTGGGCTTTCTCGCCGTTCGCGTTCGACGCTTCGCACGTGACGGTGGTGGAGCCCGTCTTGAAGAAGTCACCCGACGCGGGGAGGCAGCGGTAGGACGGATTCGGATCTTCACCGCCGAAGACGTACACGTCGTACTTCACGTATCCGCCGTCGCGGTTGAGCGGCTGGACGAAGAGAATGTCCGGATTGAGGATCGCCAGCGGGAAGTACTTGAAGCCCTGCACGGTGAACGAAACGGTGTTCGACAACACACCCCCGGCGCGAACCGCGAGCGAGTAGACGCCGCTCGTGCGGACGACCTGCTCGGGGACCCAGCCGACGATGCTGCCGGAGAACGAGGCGCTGGCGACGCGCTCGAAGTGTCCCGCGGGTCCGTCGAAGACGAGCGTGCCGCCGGAAAGCCCGGTGCCGAAGACGGTGACGAAGTGCTCGCCGCTGTTGACCTTCACCGAAGAAGGACTGATGGAGGTGATGGTGCCGGCCGACGCCGTCACGGTGACCACGAACGACAATACAACGGCCATTGCCGCGAGACGAGTTCGCATGGGGCCTCCCGAATGAATTAAAGGGCTGGCGCGAGCGGAACGCGCCGACAGTCACTTTTGTGTGGCGCTACTCTAACGCAACACCGGAAGGATGTGGTGATGGGAGTCACGAAAAATTGAGGGGAGAACGAGGGGGAAATGTGGAGATAACAGCCGCGGCCGCTCGAAGTTCGTCAAAACATCACGCCCCTCGAATCGCGTCCGTCGAATCGCCACGCGCGACGGCGTCCCTACTCCTCGTTCAGCAGCTCGTCCAGCTCTTCGCGCGTGAACTGCTTGACCAGCGACGGATCGTCGGGGCGAATGAGGTCGCTGGCGAGGGCGCCCTTCTGCTCGATGAGGGCGTCGATCTTTTCCTCGATCGTGTTGCGCGAGATGAGCTTGATGACCTGCACGCCTTTGTTCTGGCCGAGGCGGTGGACGCGGTCCGTGGCCTGATCTTCACGGGCCTGGTTCCACCAGCGGTCGTAATGAATGACGACCGAGGCGCTGGTGAGATCGATGCCGAGACCGCCGGCGCGCAGTGAAGCGGTGAAGACGCGGCAATCGGGATCGTCGCGGAAACGTGCGATCTCGGCGCCGCGCTCGCGCGTCGCGCCTTTGATCGAGGCGTAGCCGATGTCGCTGCGGAAGAGATGCTCTTCGATCAGAGAGAGCATCGACAGGTACTGGCTGAACACGACCACTTTGAGGCCGCTGGTCATGCACTCGTCGAGCAGCCCGAGGAACATGTCCCATTTGCCCGAGGGGAAATCGGCGTCGAAGCCACCGGCCGCGTCGATCGCGGCGGCGAAGCCTCCGCTGAGCGAAGCCGGGTGATTGCAGATCTGCTTGAGGTAATTGAGCGCCGCGAAGATGTGCACGTACGAGACGCTGCCGCCCGCACGCAACTGCGCGCGCAGCGGACGTGCACGCGACTCCATCACGCGCCGGTACAGCGCGCGCTGTTCGCTCGTCAGCTCGCAGAAACGCTTGTCGACGATCTTCGGCGGAAGCTCGGTGAGGACCTGCGCCTTCGTGCGGCGCAGCACGAACGGACGCACGAGACGCTGCAACGTGGAACGGTCGTCCACGTGCTTCGGCAGATAGCCGGGCACGACGAAATCGAGGAGCGCCTTCAATTCGCCCTCGTGATTCTCGATGGGCGTACCGGTGAGTCCGACCGCGATGCGCTTTTCGATCGCGCGCAACGCGTGATGCGTCGCGGTGTCCGCGTTCTTGATGGTCTGCATCTCGTCGAGCACCATCAGGTCGAACCGCTTGCCGCGGAACTGTTCGTAGCGCGAGCGCACGAGGCCGTACGTCGTGAGCGTGACCGGCACGTGCGGCAGGTAGCGCGCGAGCTTGTCCTTCCAGTGGTCGATGAGTGAAGTCGGGCAGACGACGAGCACGGACTGACTCGGGTCGAGAAACGTCAGCGCGCGAATCAGGGCGATGGCCTGATGCGTCTTGCCGAGACCCATGTCGTCGCAGAGCAGTCCGCCGAAACCGTTCTGCTGCAGGAGCCAGAGCCACTGGTAGCCGGTCTCCTGGTAGCCGTAGAGCTCGAGGCCGAGCGCGGAGATCGGCGGCGCGTCGGTGTCGGTCTGGACTTCGTCGAACAAACGGAACACGCGCTCGCACGAACGATCGCCGCGGAACACGGCCTTGCCGCGCAGCGAACCGCGGATGCGCAGCAGCTCGAGCCGCGTGACGAGGATCTGCCCTTTCGGACCGAGGGTCGCCTCGTCGAGCCACGCGAACTGCGGATCGGTGACGTCGATCCAGACGTTGCCGCGGATGAGGGCGCGAATGCCCTCGCGCCGCGCGCGTGCGATCTCGGCGGCGGTGATGGTGGTGTCGCCGAGGGGCCAGGAGATCGCCACTTCGAGAAAGTCACCAGGACCGCCGGGGGCCGCGGTGGCGCCACGTGCCGGCGGCGCAAAGTCGAAGATCACTTCGCCGTCGAGCCGCACCGGCAACGCGTTGCGTACCGGCTCGGGCGCGAGCGACGCGGGCAATGACGCGAGCTCGTCGCGATGACGTTCGACGAACGCGAAGACGTCGTCTTCCGGAATCACGGTCTCGGCGTCGTACGGCAGTCCCGCGGAAGGCCGCACTTCGAACAGCAACGCCTGCTGGCGCGCGCTGCGCTCGACGAACATGGGCGAGGCGGGCGCGGTGGAGGCGAAGCGGTTTCCGGTGAGGAAGAACTTCCCGAACTTCGGCAGCGCCTCGCGGTCGAGCACCGCGCCGCCGCTGCCGAGCAGGACGGGCGAAAATCGCAATGCGCGCGAGCGCGTGATCTCGATCCGCAGCGACGGCGCCAAGGCCTGCGGCGCCAGCTCGAACCCGCTCGCCATGACAACCTCGGGGGCCGCGGTGAGCACGTGCTCGACGGCCGAATGCGGCAGCGGCACGAGGTGCTCGCCGACGCGCAGCTTCACGTCCGGCTTCGCGCCGGTATCGCGAATCTCGAGACGCACGTCCGCGCCGCTCGCACCGCGCAGGAACATCTCCTTGCTCCAGCGATACCACGGCGAGGCTTCGAACAGCAGGCGCGCCGAGCCGGAGCCGCGCTCGAGCAGCTTCTGCTCCTGATCGGTCAGCACGAACTTGCGCAGAAGCTGTTCGCGAGGATCGCCGGGATCCGCTTCAATGTCACGGCCTTCGCTGAACGACGTGAACGCGATCGCACGCCACACGCTCTTCTCGAATTTCTCCGACGGCAGCACACCGTCTTCCGCGGCCATCTCCGACACCAGCACGGCCAGATGGCGGCAGAGGTCGTACGGCTGCATCCACGCCTGACAGCCGCAGCGCCACGACGTGAACTTTTCGTCCGTCGCCAGGAGGATCGGGCGGAACGTGCGGCGGTCGTTCTCCGTGACGTCCGCGGTGTATGCCGCACGGAAGAACAGCGGGTCGGTCACGCGAAAGCGCAACGCGTGAGTCTCGATGGTCTTGAGCGTGGAGGCCGTGAACGCGGAGCGGTAGCGATCGGGGACGGGCATGGATGCGAGTGATGAGTGCGGAACGATGAACGATGCGCGTTCAACATTCAAGACTTGTCATCGCGCATTTTTTCTGACCTCGGCCAGCATCTGGTTCACGCGCGAGAGATCGCGGCGATCTTCGGCGCTGTGCGGATCGTCGGCGAGTCTCCGCTCGTGAAGCGCTTTGGCCCGTTCCAGGGCGATCTCCGCCTCCGCGAATCGCTTCAGTTCCACGAGCGCACGTCCCTGCTCGCTGTATGCGAACGCGAGATCGTGCTGCGCCTCGACGTTCTTCGGATCCGCGGCCGCGAGCACGCGCAGCACTTCCAGCGCCTTCTCCGTCGACGCGAGCGCGCCCGCGGCATCGCCCGCCACCACTTGCGCGGTCGCTTTCATCACGTACTGATCGGCGTAATTGCGGCGCGCAACCGAATCGCCGGGATCGAGCGCCGCGTGCTCGCCGAGGTCTCGCAGCGCGGCGTCGTGATGCCGGATGGCGGCGGTGAGGTCGCGCTCGTTGAGGCCCGTGAAGTAGCCGCCGAGGTGCTGGTGGGCGCGGCCGCGTTCCATGAGCGCGTCGCGGCGCACCTTGGAGCTCGCGGGCACGCGCGACGCGGCCGCAAGCGCGGCCTCGTAATCTTTTCGAGGGGAACCTGGGAACCGGCCGATGTACCGGCTGTCGCCGATGGCGGTCCACGTGCGCGCGAGCGCGACGTCGCGTTCGTCGCTCGGCGGCAGGGTCTCGCGCAGCACGCGCGCCTCCTCGTGATGCGCGAATGCCTGGTCCCACTTCAGCGCGCGCTGCTGCACGAACCCGATGCGGTCGTGCGCATCCGCCAGCAGCCGCCGCGCCTCGACATCCTCGGCGTCGTCTTCGCGCACGGCCCGCGCGATGCCGAGCGCTTTCTGATAGCTGCGCAGCGCGCCGGCGGTGTCGCCGAGGTTCGCGCGATACGGGAGGCCCTGCACGTCACCGATCTTGAGATACGCACCGGCGAGCTCGATGCGCAGCGGCGTGTTGTCGTCCGACTCGGTGGCCAGGTTGTCGAGGTACACGAGCGCGCGGCGCACGAGGAGCTCGCGCGCGGGCGTCGAGCCGGGCAATGGCGCAATGGCGTCGTGCAGCTCGAACACGACCGCGCGCGCGAGCGAGCGCACCTGGTCGAAGCGGCGCTCGGCGATGCGTTTCTGGTGCAGCGTGGCGAAGAAGGCGATCACGGTGACGATGAAGATCGCCGTGCCGAGGGCGACGGCGAGCATGTTGCGGCGGACGAACTTCGCCGCGCGATACCCGAACGTCGCGCGGCGTGCGGTGATCGGATGTCCGCTGAGATGGCGGCGCACGTCGTCCGCGAGTTTTTCGACCGAGCCGTAACGCTGCGCGGGATCGACCTCCGTCGCCGCGTTCACGATCGCTTCGAGATCGCCGCGCAACGTGTCGCGCCGCGGCGGCTCGCTCGCGGGCATGCGCGTGTGATCGAACGCGCGCGTGCCGGTGAGCAGCTCGAAGAGGAGGATGCCGAGGGAGTAGACGTCGGTGGCAGTGGTGACGGATTTACCGAGGAGCTGCTCGGGACTCGCGTAATCGGGCGTCATCACGCGGGTGGAGGACTCGACCTCTTCCGAGATGAGGCGCGCGATGCCGAAGTCGAGCAGCTTCGGGATCCCATCCTCGGTGACGAGCACGTTCGCGGGCTTGATGTCGCGATGGATGACGAGGCTGCGATGCGCGTACTGCACCGCTTCGCACAACTGCAGGAAGAGCTTCAGCTTTTCGGTGGTGGTACAGCGTCGCGCGTACTGGTCGATGGACGTGCCTTCGACGTACTCCATGACGAGGTACGGCAGTCCGTCGCTGGTCGTGCCGCCGTCGAGAAGGCGGGCGATGTTCGGATGCTCGAGCGCGGCGAGGATCTGGCGCTCCTGTTTGAAGCGCTGCACGAGCGCGTCGCCGCCGCGCACGAGCTTGACGGCCACGCGCTGCGTGAACTCCTCGTGCTCGCGGATGGCGAGGAACACCGTGCCCATACCGCCGTGGCCGAGCTGGCGCACGATGCGGTACGGACCGATGCTCGTGCCGGCGAGGCGCTCACCCTGATGGGCGTCGATGAGCTGCCACACGTTGCGGTCGACGAGGAACGGCGTTTCGTCGTCGTGCGCGGCGAGGAGGGACTCGACTTCCTCGCGGACGCGCGGATCGGCGGCGGAAAGGAGAGGTTCGCGTGCGTTGCGCGGCTGCTCGACGGCCTGCTGGAAGAGAGCGCGGACGTCCTCCCAGAACGTCTGCGGAGCGCCGGCGTCCTCGCTGCCGCTCGCGGCCGGCGGCGCGGACGCCACCGGATCCGCCGGCGGAAGGCCGGCGTTCCGCGGGTCCCTCATCGCGCACTCATGGCGCGGCGCAGCCAGGCGCGGGCCATGGTCCACTCGCGGCTCACGGTCGCTGCCGACACGCCCAGCACCTCCGCGGTCTCGTCGATCGTCAGGCCGGCGTAGAACCGCAGCTCGACGAGCCTGGCCTGCTGCGGGAACACCTTCTCCAGATTCTCGAGTGCCACGTCGAGCGCGACGACGTCGAAGTTCTCCTGCGCCGCGATGTCGAGCGCCGCGCCGATCGTCACCGGCGTCATGTCGCCGCCGCGTTTTTCACTCTTTCTTTTGCGGGCGTGATCGACGAGGATGCGCCGCATCACCTGCGCCGCCACCGCGAAAAAATGCGTTCGATCGTTCCAGTCCACGCTCCGCTGGTCGACGAGCTTGAGATACAGCTCGTTGACGAGTGCCGTCGGCTGCAGCGTGTGTCCTTCACGTTCCCGGTACAGGTGGCGCTCCGCGATGGCGCGCAGGGGGACGTATACGAGGCCGAGAAGCTCGTCGCGCGCTTCCTGGCGTCCTGCGCTCCACTCGCGGAGAAGTTGGGTGACCTGGGACATGACCTCGAGTCTGTCCGCATTGTACGTGAGGGACTTCGGCGAAGTTCTGCGCGATAAATCCTGAGAGGAGTTTCTTTACATGGTGAAGTTGCATCGCGTCCTGCTCGTCCTGTTCCTGCTCCTGCCCCTGTCGGCGTTTGCGCAATCCGCGGATCAGGAGGTCGTGTCGGTCGTCGACTCGCCCGACCCGGTCACGCCGGGGGCGACGCTCACCTACACCGTGACGGTCCGCAACAACGGACCCGATGCGGCCGTCAACGGCGGCGTCAACATCAACCTGCCGGGAGCGGTGACGCATACGACCGACGTCGCGCCCGCGGGATGGTCGTGCAACTGGCTCGGGAACAGCGGGACATGCAGCACGCCTTCGTTCCCGGCCGGCACGACGGAAGTGATCACGGTCAACGCGACGGTGGGCTCGCATCTGGCCGCCTCCCCCGACCAGGCGATCCAGGCCAACTTTTCCCGCTCGGGCACCACCACCGATCCGCTTCCCGGCAACGACACGAAATCGGCCACGACGCAGGTCGATTCGCCGCAGGTCGACGTCTCGGTCGGCGCGACGGACAGTCCCGACCCGGTCGGCGTCGACGGCAACGTCACTTACAGCGTGACGGTCTCCAATGCCGGCCCGGACACGGCGAACAGCGTCAACTTCAACGTCGTCCCGCACTCCTCGCTCCGTTTCGTCTCCTCGAACCAGCCGGCGGGATGGAGCTGCACGTTCCCCGCGGTCGGCGCGATCAACGCCACGTTCACCTGCAGCCGCGCCACGTGGGCGCCGGGCTCGGACAACTTCACCATCGTCTTCTCCGCAAACGACGAGCAGTTCGGCATCAACGACACCGCGTTCCAGACGAACTTCAACGTCAATTCGGGAAGCAACGAGACCGACCACACGGACAACTCGGTCACGCTGACGACGGCGTACGTCACGCCGGATGCCGACGTGACGGTCACCGTCACCGATGCACCGGATCCGGTCGCGCCGGACGGCAACATCACCTACACGGTGACGGTCGGCAACAACGGACCCGACGCCGCTCCGAACATCACCCTCAATTCGTTCGGCGGCAATAACCTGCGTTTCGTCTCGGCCTCCGTGCCGGCGGGTTGGAACTGCACGCTTCCCGCGGCGAACGCGCAGACGGCCGGATGGACGTGCACGCTCCCCGCGGGCCTGGCGGTCGGCGCGTCGTCGGTGCTCACCTTCGTCCTGCAGGCCGCGCAGGACTTCAATGGTGTGAACGACGGCACGATCCTGTTCGGCTTCAGCGCGAACAGCACCATCGCCGATCCCGTCGCGGCCAACAACAGCGAGACCGAGAGCACCGGGTACTCGACGGCGGATGCGGACATCCACGTCGCCGTCACCGACTCGCCGGATCCGGTCAGCGCCGACGGCAACATCACCTACACGGTGACGGTCGGCAACAACGGTCCGGACACGGCCCCGTCGATCACCCTCAATTCGTTCGGCGGCAACAACCTGCGCTTCCAGTCCGCCACCGTTCCGGCGGGATGGAACTGCACCCTCCCTTCCGCGGGCACCCAGACGACGAGCCTCACGTGCACGCTGCCGGGCGGCATGGTGAGCGGCGACAGCGACGTCTTCACCTTCGTCATGCAGGCCGACGACGCGCTGCTCGGCGTCGCCGACGGGACGATCCTCTTCGGCTTCAGCGCGAACAGCACCATCGCCGATCCCGTCCCGGCCAACAACAGCGAGACCGAAAGCACCGCCTACGACAACCCGAACGCCGATCTCGGCGTCGGCGCCTCCGACTCGCCCGATCCGGCCTCGCCGGCGAACAACCTCATTACGTACACGGGCGGCGTGTCGAGCGCGGGTCCCGACACCGCGAGCGACGTCACGCTCACCATTCCTCTCGCCGCGGGACTGCTCTTCCAGTCGCTCAACGGTCCGGCCGGATTCGCATGCACCACGCCGGCCGTCGGCGCCAACGGCACCATCACGTGCACGGACGCCTCGGTCGAGTTCGGCGCGAACGTGCCGTTCACGCTCGTCGTGCAGGTCGATCCGGCGCTTTATTGCGGTCCGGACGCGCTCTTCCAGCAGCAGTTCCTGATCGGCTCGCCGACGAACGATCCGAACGCCGCGAACAACACGGTCACGGTGAACACGAGCTTCGACACGCGCAGCTCCGACCTCTCGGTTACGAACACCGACACGCCGGACCCGGTCCTCACCGGCGGCACGATCACCTACACGCAGACGATCACGAACAACGGGCCGGACGATTCGGCGCAGACGACCTTCCTGCAGTCGGTGCCCGCCGGCACGACGTTCCAGCAGATCATCGCGGAGCCGTCGTGGCTGTGCGTCACGCCGACGACGGGTGGCACCGGCATGATCTCGTGCGCGCGCCCCGGCATGGTCGCCGGCTCGACGAACGTGTTCACGCTCATCGTGAACGTCACGGCGCCGACGGGCACGACCATCGTCAGCACCGTCACCGCCGACGATTGCGCGGACGATCCGAACACGACCAACAACACTTCGTCGACCTCGACGACCGTGGGGACGGTGACGAGCGCCGATCTCTCGATCGCGAAGACGACCGCGGCCACGAACGTAGCCGCGGGGTCGACGTTCACGTACACCATCACCGTCAGCAATGCCGGCCCGGATGCGGCAACCAACGTCACGATGCAGGACAACCTGCCGGCGGGGCTCGTGTTCGAGTCGCTCACCGTTCCGGCCGGATTCATCTGCGGCTCGGTTCCCGCTCCGGGCGCGACCGGTCTCATCGACTGCCAGGCAGCGACGCTCGCCAGCGGCGCGTCCGCTGTCTTTACGCTCACCGTGCGTGCGACCGGCACTTCCGGCACGGTCGTCAACAACGCAACGGTTTCGTCGCTCACGTCCGATCCCGACAGCGGTAACGCCACCGGCAACGCGCCGGGTGTCGTCCTCGGACCCGCCAGCGCCGACGTTTCGATCGTGAAGGTCACGCCGGCGACGAACGCGCCGACCGGCAGCACGCTCACGTACACGATCACGGTCTCCAACGCCGGCCCGTCGCCGGCCACAGGCGTCGTCGTCACCGACACGCTGCCCGCGGGCCTGCAGCTCATCAGCGCCACGCCGTCGCAGGGCACGTGCAATGCCGTGAACCCCATCTCGTGCAACATCGGCACGCTGAACAACGGCGCGAACGCCACGGTCACGATTCAGGCGCTCGTCACCGCCACCAGCGGCACGATCACGAACACCGCCTCGGTCACCGCGGCCGAAGGTGATGCGGACGGCGGCGACAATGCCTCGTCCACGCCGCCGATCCCGGTCGGCCCCGCGGCGGAAGGAGCGGCCATCCCGACGCTGTCGGAGTGGATGCTGATGCTGCTCGCGGCGATGCTGGGAATCGTGGCGGTCGTGAAGATGCGGTCGTAACTCTCCTCACCCCTCCCCTCTCCCCGCGCTCGCGCGGGGAGAGGGTGCGAGGCGTCAGGCGTGGTTCACGACGTCCGCGATCGCGAAGATCGCTTTGTCGAGATGCTCGCGGGTGTGGGCCGCGCTGATCTGGCAGCGCAGCCTCGCCTGCCCCTGCGGTACGACCGGAAAGCCGAACCCGGACACGTACACCCCGCGGCGCAGCAGCTCCTGCGACATCGTGATGGCTTTGGCCGTGTCGCCGATGATGATCGGCACGATCGGATGGATGCCATCGCGTACGTTGACGCCGCGCGCGAGGAGCTCATGCCGGAAGTAGCGCGTGTTCTCGCGCAGCGTGTCGACGAAGAACGGGTTCTTCTCCACGAGATCGAGCGCCGCGAGCGAGCCCATCACCACCGCCGGCGGCAGCGTGTTCGAGAAGAGGTACGGCCGCGATTTCTGGCGCAGGTATTCGACGAGCGTTTTCGGCCCCGTCGTGAAGCCGCCGTGTGAGCCGCCGAGGGCTTTGCCGAGGGTCGAGGTGTAGGCGTCGATCTTCCCGAAGACGCCCTGCTCTTCCGCCGTGCCGCGGCCGGTCGCGCCGAGGACGCCCGTGCCGTGGGATTCGTCGACGACGAGAAACGCACCGTACTCGCGCGTGAGCTCGATCATCTGCGGCAGCGGCGCGAGGGAGCCTTCCATCGAGAACACGCCGTCCGTCATCACGACCTTGTTGCGCGTGTCCTTCGTCGCCTCGAGCGCGCGACGGAGGTCCTGCATGTCGCGATTCTTGTAGCGCTCCTTGCGCGCTTTCGACAGGCGCACGCCGTCGATGATCGAAGCGTGATTGAGCTCGTCGGAGATGATCGCGTCCGGCTCGGTGGCGACGGTCTGGAAGAGGCCTTCGTTCGCGTTCCAGCACGAGCCGTAGAGGATCGTGTCCTCCGTGCCGAAGAACTCGGCGATGCGTTCTTCGAGCTTGCGATGGATGGTCTGCGTCCCGCAGATGAAGCGCACGGAGGCGAGCCCGTACCCGTAATCGCGCTCCGCCTTCTCCGCGGCTTCGATGATGGCCGGATGATCGGCCAGGCCGAGGTAATTGTTGGAGGTGAGCATGATCACCTCCCCAACCCCCTCGACGTCGACGACAGGCCCCTGCGGCCCCTTGAGCGCCAGCTCCCTCTTGAGCGTACCGGCGGCGGACATCTGTTGGAGTTCGGATTGGAGGGTGGAGAGGAGTGTCATGGTTGCGGATGATAGCTGTAGAGCTGTAGAGCTGTAGAGCTGTAAAGGGGAACCCGCCTTCATGCCCCTCTACAGCTCTATAACTTTACCGCTCTATGACTTTACCGCTCTATAGCTTTACCGCTCTATAGCTTGACAGCTCTACCGCTCTACAGCCCCCCGGTCACTCATTGTCATACTTCAACTCCCTCCGATAACACCTCTGCGCGTCCATGTCGAAGACGACGCAGGAGTCGATGGGGCGGGAGTAGACGTGCATGCTGACGGCGCGCTCGTTCCATTCGGCGAGGTTGCGGATGCGGTGGATGGTCTGGGTTTTGTCGACGGTGTTGAGGGGGCCGCTGGGAATGGCGAGCTCGTTTTCGAGGTGCTCCATCTCGATGCGCGTCGCGCCGGCGAGGCAGTCCATACCCACGACCTGCTGGTTCTCCGGGCGGTTGCAGTCGAGCTTGCGGTAGTTCTCGACGAGGAGCTTTCCCTCGATCATCGTCATCCAGCCGAGCTGGCCGTTGTGCGTGTGCAGCGGCGTGACGGCGCCGATGGGCCAGCAGATCAGCATCACCTCGATCATGTCGTTGCGGAAGATCTTGTTGCGCGTGTGCCGTCCCTCGACCCACTGCATGTACGGCTCGAGCTCCTCGGGGCGGATCTCGTACGCGACGAGGTAGTCGTGGATCTTCTGCTTGGTGATGATCCCCTCGGAGAGCCGGCGGATGCCGTCCACGAACTGCTCGGCGCCGATGGCCGCGGGGGAGTAGATCTGCTGCGGAACCGCGGTGATGTTCTGGATGTCCATCGTGAGCCCCTCCGTGCGGGGCGAATATAGCTCGCTGCGGATGCGCGAGCAATTCGCGAGCCGCGCCGCCTGTGCTAGGCTCCGCGCGTTCCGACATGAGAGACAAGGTTCAGAACGTCGCGGTCATCGGTGCGCAGTGGGGAGACGAGGGCAAGGGGAAGATCGTCGATCTTCTCTGCGAGTCCTTCGACGTCGTCGCGCGCTATCAGGGCGGGCACAACGCCGGGCACACGGTCAAGTTCGAGGACAAGCACTTCGCGCTGCGGCTGATCCCCTCCGGCATCATTCATCCCGACAAACTCTGCCTGCTCGGGAACGGCATGGTCATCGATCCCGATGCACTCCTCAGCGAGATCGAGAGCCTGCGCGCGGCTGGCCTCACCGTCGGCGAGAACCTCCTCATCAGCGACTCCGCGCACTGCATCCTCCCGTACCACAAGGCGCTCGATCTCGCGCGCGAGCAAGCGGCCGGCGTGGCGAAGATCGGGACGACCGGACGCGGCATCGGGCCGGCGTACGAGGCGAAAGTCGGACGCTACGGCATCCGCATCGCCGACCTCGTCGATCCCGCGGTGCTGCGCCAGAAGATCGAGTTCACGTGCGCCGAGCGCAACGCGGTGCTCTCCGGCGTCTACAAGAGCGCGACGTTCGATCCGAACAAGCTCTACGAGGACTATCTCCGCTACGGCGAGATCCTCGGGCCGCGCATCACGAACGGCACGGTCTGGATCAACGAACAGATCCGCGCGAAGAAGCGCGTGATGTTCGAAGGCGCGCAGGGAACTATGCTCGACATCGATCACGGCACGTATCCGTTCGTCACCTCGTCGAACACCGTCGTGGGCGGCGTGTGCACGGGCCTCGGCGTCGCGCCGAAGCACATCCACACGGTCGTCGGCGTGGGGAAGGCGTACACGACGCGCGTCGGCGGTGGCGCGTTCCCGACGGAGCTCAACGACGCGCACGGCGAACATCTGCGCAAGCGGGGCAACGAGTTCGGCACGGTGACGGGACGGCCGCGCCGCACCGGCTGGCTCGACCTCCCCGTCCTCCGCACGTCCGCGATCCTCAACGGTCTCGACGAGCTGGCCCTCACGAAACTCGACGTCCTCGACGAGTTCGACGAGATCCGCGTGTGCACGTCGTACAAAGTGCGCGGTGAGACGTGGAACACGTTCCCCGCGTTCGCCGTCGCGCACGACGACTACCAGCCCGAGTACCGCACGTTCAAAGGGTGGCAGACTTCGACCGCGGGCGTGACGTCGTACGACGACCTCCCGCAGGCCGCGCGCGATTACGTGAAGTTCATCGAGGACGAGACGGAGACGAAGGCCACGATCATCTCGACGGGGCCGCGCAGGGAAGAGACGATTCTGCGGTAACGCGCCCGACTGCGACCGCCTTTTCATCAAGCGGGCCGCGGTCCTTCGAGAAACTGCCCCGTCCGCGGCCGCCTCGGCCACGAACAGTCAGGGCGTGACTTCCCACACGCTCCATTCGCGCCAGGAATTGCGCTTCGGGAGAGAGCACGACCATCCGTCCGCGATCAGTGCGTCGGCGATTGTGCGCCGGATCGCACCGTGGGTGATCGCGGCGACGGTGCCGTGCTCGCGGGCGAGCGAAGCGAGCCACGCGGCCGCTTCTCCTCCCCGCTTCGCATCCGGCTTCGGACGGCTTCTCTTCCACCGCAAACCTATGAGGGGGCCCCATAAGACGAGCGGCAGTCGGAGGCCGAAACACTCGGGGATCTCCAGCTTCGCCTCGCGCAGGAGTGGCGAGGGAATCACCTCGCGGTTGCCCGCGAGCAAAGCCGCCGACTCCTCGGCGCGGACCATGTCGCTGGCGACGATCACCCGCGCACGCTGCACGAGCATGCGCAGCTCGTCGGGAGGGCGCTCCTCTTTCGCGAGGCCGGCGAGATCGTAGCGATCCAGCCAGCCTGCAAACGAATGATGCGTGTGCCACTCATGGCGCACGCTTGCGTGCGCCGAGCGGCCATGACGAATCAGGAGGATCCGAACGGGAAGCTACTCTTCCTGCTGGGTGCTCGACGGCGACGCCATCTCTTCGACGGTGCGGTGGAGCTGCTGCACGAGCTCGTCGCTCGAGACGGTGCCATCGAGCTCGATCATGCGGATCGGCAGCCACTTGCCGTTGTCGTAGACGATGAAGCGGAAGCGCGACGTCGGCGTGTAGAGCACGACGCGGCCGCTCTTGCTGATGAACGCCTGCACCGGATCGGAATCCACGGCGACGAGGCGCGCCGGACCGGTCGTGGTGCCGGTCTTTCCGACCGGACGCCACATGCGGGCATTGCCCGCCACGCGGCGCGGCTCGATACGCAGACGCGTGAGCGCCGTCGACTGGTCGCGTCCGAAGACGACGTCCACGCCGGTCTCGTTGCGCGTCATCGCCAGCGGCGGATGCTCGACGTTGCCCGTGTCCTCGACTTCGGTGTCGCCTTCCGTCTCTTTGATGTTGGCGAGCTCGATCAGGTTGTCGACGTAGGTCGAAAGGTGCTTGCGGTTTTCGAACGCGACGACCGCGAACTCCGGCACGCTCTGGCGCGCGTTGATCGTCCACCACGCCACGTTGAGCAGCGTCGTGTCGGACTCTTCGAAGGTCTTGCCTTTCACGGTCGTCAGGATCACCTGCAGACCGGCATGACGTCCGCCGCTGGTGGTGATGGCCTGCGGGGTCGACCATTCGTTCTTCGCATTCAGCGTGGCGAAGAGGATCTCGTCGACGTTGCCGTCGGCGCGATGCCAGACGACGAAGAGCATTTCGTTGCGGCTGTCGTAGACGAGGCGCGGATCGGTCTCGATCGCGACGTCGTCGGTTCCCGGGACGGCCATCAGCTCGCGCGTGTCGCCGAGGCGGCGGGTGAGCTGGAGGGCGTTGCTATCCTCCGACGTGGTGACGGTGAAGAGCGTGCTGTCCGGAGTGAGGACGGTCTGGGTTTCCGCGGCGCCGAGGATTCCGGCGGCGGACAAAGCGAGTGCGGCGGCGAAAAGACGAATCTTCATCGGATCACGCCTTCCAGTTCACGACCGCGCAGAGATCGACTGCGGTGAGGAGTTGTTTCACGTTTTTGAACTCGGGGTAGTAGGAGGCCACGACGTCGAAATGCTGGTCGGCCTCGTCGTAACGCTGCGTGCGGAGACAGATCTCTCCGAGGAGATGGTTGCCGTTCCGGATCTGGCGGCGCACCGACGCGAGATGCAGCGCGCGATCGCCGTACATCTCGGCGATGTCGTAGCGCTCCAGCTCCATGTAGGCGAAGCAGAGATCGAGACACGCTTCGGCGACGAGGTAGTTGTCGTCGAGCTGATGGAAAACGCCTTCGAGGACCTTGATGCCCGCGCGCGTCTCGCCGCCGAGGATCTTCGCGCCGCCGAGGTTGCCGAGGATCGAGGAGCGGAGCGAGCGGTAATCGTCGCGGCTCTCGTCGAGCAGCGACATCGAGAGCATCGCCTCTTCGAGCGCCTCGACCGCCGGCGCGAACTGCGAGTCGGCGACGAGCGTGATGCCGAGGTGGTTGAGGACGGTGGCGCGGGCGAACGGATCGTTCAGTTCCGCGACCGCCGTGCGGGCGATCTCCCCGTAGAAGATGGCGCGCTTGCGGTCGTCGGCTTCGACGAAGCGGCGCATGAGCACCGCGGCGGCCATGTAGACGTGACGATGCGAGCGCCGGCGCATGACGATGCCGGGCAGCGCGCTGACTTCCGCACCATCGCGTTCCGAAGCGATCAGCGCCTCGGCCTTACGAATGGTGATGACCTCGCGCGTGTCGTCGGATTCAGCAGCCGCGGAGGCTTTGTCGTACAGCTCGAGAGCCGCGTCGATCTCGCCCTTCCACATGTGCTGCAGACCGGACTCGAGGTACTGCAGGGCGTCCCGTTCGTTCATCGTCATCGTTTTGTCGCTCTTAGGGGTGAATTGAACGCGGGCATTCTATCCCGGGTTTCATGCGATACGAGCATTTTTTATTGAGACGCGCCGACGATGGTGTCGATCGTCGCCTGCGAGACCGGGTGATACGACGCCCGCGCCTTCGCGTAGATCTGCTTCGCGAACGCCGCATCGTCCGGGGTTTTCATCAGCTTCTCATAGATCGGCTTGAGAAACTTGCGACGTCCCTGCGTCGTGAGGAAGCGTTCGATGGCGGGGCGCACGTCCCTGTAGCCCGCGTCGATCGACTTCTCGAGCCACGCCGACAGCACCTCGCTGTTGCCGCTCTCGCGGAAGCGGAAGCGCTCGTCGAGCTCGGCCATGCGTCCCGGCGGCAGCTTCGGCAGCGACTGGATGAAATGCACGCGCTCGTGCGACGACCAGCCGTCGGCCTGAATCTGCTCGGCCGGTGCGTCCTGGGCGAACGCTTTCGCCTGCGCTTCGACTCGCGCGAAGGCTTCGCTCTTCGGCTGCGGGGCATTCGCGGGGAGTCCCGGTCCGTGGATCCAGGCGTCGATGTTCACTTTCTGCACGACGTCCGGCAACGACTCCTTCAGGTACGCCTCGAAGGCGGGAGTGGTCATCGGCTGGAAGGCGTGCTTCTCAAAGTACGCGCGGAGGAACTGGTCCCAGCGCTCGCGGCCCGCGGTCTCTTCGAGGAGGCGCAGGAAGAGCGCGCCTTTTTCGTAGACGGTGGTCGGCGCCTCATCCGGGTCGCGGCCTTTGAGCTCGACGTACAGCGACTGATCGGCCGGCGGCAGCGCGGCCAATTCTTCTTTGACTTCGGTGACGCCGAGGAGCCAGAGCATTTCCGAGTACTCGCGGCCGAACTGCTTCTCGGTGATGCGATGCTCGAAGTAGGTCGTGAAGCCTTCGTTGAGCCAGAAGTCGTTCCACGTCGCATTCGTCACGAGATTGCCCGACCACGAATGCGCGAGCTCGTGCGCGATCAAAGAGACGAGCGACTTGTCGCCGGCGATCACGGTCGGCGTGAGGAACGTGAGTCGTGGATTCTCCATCCCGCCGTACGGGAAGCTCGGCGGCAGCACGAGGAGGTCGTATCTCCCCCACCGGTACGGGCCGTACAGCGACTCCGCGGTCTGGATCATCTTCGGCGTGTCGCTGAACTCGCGCGCGGCGGCTTCGAGCATCGAAGGTTCGGCGTAGACGCCGCTGCGCGTGTCGAACGGGCGGAACTCGAGATCGCCGACGGCAATCGCGAGCAGGTACGACGGCACCGGCTGCGGCATGCGGAACTGGTAGATGCCTTCTTCGTTGCGCGAGGTCGGGTTCTCCGCGCTCATGACGGCGAGGAGGTCCTTCGGCACGCGTACCGTCGCCTCGTACGTGAAGCGCACGCCCGGCGTGTCCTGACACGGCACCCAGGAGCGCGCGAGGATGGCCTGCGACTGCGACAGGAGGAACGGATGCTTCTTCCCCGCCGTCATCGCCGGCTCGAGCCACTGCAGCGCGCGCGCACCGGGGCTCGACGCGTACTCGATGGCCACCCCTTCGGTCTCCGGCTTGATCGCGATCTCGAGCGCGCTGCCGAAGATCGGATCGGCCGGCGCGAGCTTGTACTGCGCGGGCGCACCGCCCGGCTGCAGCGTCACTTTCGCGATGGTGAGGCCGTTCGTGTCGAGCACGAGCGCCGTCGCATCCGGCTGCTTCCGGATGCGCAGGTTCGCGACCCCGGAGAGCTGCTTTTTCGCAAAGTCGACGGTGAGGTCGAGTCCGATGTGCTCGACGCGCGCCTCGTCCGGACGCGAGTACGAATGCGGATCGCGCGCGGCCGCGGTCTGCTGCGCTTGCGGCTGGGCGGTGGACGTCGTCGACTCGACCGGTCGTTCGTTGCGACACGCGGCAAGAAGGGCAAAGGCAAGGATCAGTCGCTTCATGGGCGGAGGGAAATGTATCACCCGGGTGGCCCGCACCGCCGCCCACCGGGGGCGAGGACGAGGGATGAGGGCGGCCCTGCCGCCCACGGGGGCAAGGATGAAGGAGGAAGGATGAAGGATGAGCCGTGTCGCGAGGGGCGCCGCTCTCGCGATCCGGGGGCGTCCGCCCACGGGCCCGACCGCACCCACGGGACAAGGATGAAGGCGGAAGGATGAAGGATGACGCCCGTCGCGAGAGGCGCCGCTCTCGCGATCCGGGGCGCATCTGGCCACGGGGGCAGATCCGGCCCTACGCCCACGAGGGGATGAGGGATGAAGGGTGACGCCTCGCGAGAGGCGCCGCTCTCGCGACGCCGTTCCTCCTTCATCCTTCCGCCTTCATCCTTGCCCCCGGGGGTGGGCGGGCCCTCATCCCTCATCCTTGCCCCCGTGGGTGGGCGGGCCCTCATCCCTCATCCCTCCCCCGGCGGGCGGGCTCGGGTGGGCGCGGGCTAGAATGCCTTCGCAGGCATCGTCATGTTATTGGCCCCCGGCACACGGCTCGGTCCGTACGAGATCGTTCAGCCCATCGGCTCCGGCGGCATGGGCGACGTCTACCGTGCCCGCGATACGCGGCTCGACCGCGACGTCGCGGTGAAGGTTCTGCCCGAGCGGTACGCGCGCGATCCCGAGGCGCGCATGCGGTTCGAGCGCGAGGCGAAAGCCGTCGCCGCGCTCGCGCATCCGAACATCCTCTCGATTCACGATTTCGGTCTGACCGAGGAGCGGGCGTTCAGCGTCACGGAGCTCCTCGAAGGACAGACGCTGCGGCACCGCATGCACGAAGGCCCGATTCCGTGGCGCAAAGTCGTCGAGATCGGCGCGGCGCTCGCGGATGGCCTCGCCGCCGCACACGCGAAAGGGATCATCCATCGCGACCTCAAGCCGGAGAACATCTACCTCACCGGCGACGGTCGCGTGAAGATCCTCGACTTCGGCATCGCGCAGTTCACGCGTCCCGAACCGGAGGAGAGCGAGGACATCGATCCGTCGCTGATGCCGACCGCGCCGATGAAGACCGATCCGAGCGCGGTCGTCGGCACCGCGGGCTACATGGCGCCCGAGCAGCTCCGCGGCGAGCCCGTCGACGCCACCACCGACATCTTCTCCCTCGGCTCGGTGCTCTACGAGATGGTCACCGGCAAGGCCGCATTCATCCGCAAGACGGTGATCGACTCCCTCTCCGCGATCCTCACCGATACGCCGGACGTCTTCACCGTCTCCGAGCGCATGATTCCGTACGAGCTCGCACGCGTGATCCAGCGTTGCCTCGAGAAGAACAAAGACGAGCGATTCCAGTCCGCGCGCGATCTCGCGTTCGCACTGCGTGCGATCGGCACGGCGACCTCGCTCTCGTTCGAAGCGCCCGCGGAGCGCAAGCGGCGCTGGAAGATCTGGGGCGCGATTGCCCTCGCCGCGATCGTCGCGGCGATTTCGTTCCTGCTCGTCCGCGACGTCGACGTGCAGGTCACGCCGCGCGAGAGCGCAAACGTGCGACGCCCGATCCGCTCGATCGCCATCCTGCCGTTCGTCAACGCGACCGGCGATCGGGAAGCGGAGTACCTCTCCGACGGCGTCACCGAGACGCTGATCAACACGCTCGCGCAAGTGCGCGATCTGCGCGTGATGTCGCGCACCTCGGTCTTCCATTACAAAGACAAGTCGCCGAATCCGTCCGCGGTCGGCCGCGACCTGCGCGTCAGCGCGGTCGTCCTCGGCCGCATCGAAAGTGTCGGCGACCGTCTCGTCGTCAGCGCGGAGCTCGTCGATACGTCGGACAACGCGCTGATCTGGGGCAACCGCTACACGATCGCGCGCGCGGACCTTTTCAACGTGCAGCAGTCGATCGCCACCGAGATCTCGCGCATGCTGCGTCTGCAGCTCACCGGACGCGAGGAGATCCTGACCAAGCGCCATACCGCCGACGCGCGCGCGTACGAGCTGTATCTGAAGGGGCGCTTCCAGTGGAACAAGCGCAACGCGGAAGGGCTGTACGCCGCGATCGCGCTGTTCAATCAGGCCATCGAGATCGATCCGCAATACGCGCTCGCATACGCGGGACTCGCGGACTGCTACAACCTCCTCGACATCTGGGCCGGCCTGCCGACGCGCGAGACGTTCCCGCGCGCGAAGGCCGCCGCGCAGAAGGCGCTGGCGATCGACGACTCGCTGGCCGAGGCGCACACCTCGCTCGCGTATGCGATCCAGACGTACGAGTGGGACTGGACGGCGGCCGAGCGCGAGTACCGCCGGGCCATTGAATTGAGTCCCAACTACGCGACGGCACGGCAGTGGTACGCGGAGATGCTCACCGCCACCGGCCGTTTCGACGAGGCCGCGGCACAGGGGCGGAAGGCGCTCGAGCTCGATCCGATGTCGCCGATCATCAACGCGGTCGTGGCCTGGAACTCGACGATGGCGCGGCGCTACGGCGTGGCCATCGAGCAGGGACAGCAGACCACGAATCTCTTCCCCGATTTCCTCGCCGGACACGCCTATCTCGGATTAGCGCTGCTCGAATCGGGGCGGCCGAAGGATGCAATTCCGGAGCTCGAGGCGTCGCAGAAGCTCGCGGACATCGTCGTGATCTTCACGTGGCTCATTCGCGCGCATCACGCGGCGGGCGATGGCGCAACCGCTTCGCGTTTGCTCGAGGAGCTCGAACAGCGCGGCCGCCGCGAATACCTCCCGCCCTACTACATGGCCGCGCTGTACGCGCACCTCGGCGACCACGAACGCGCCTTCGAAGAGCTCGATCGCGCCCTGCGCGAGCGCACGGGCGCGCTGGTGTGGACGAAGGTCGATCCCGCCCTCGATCCGCTGCGCAAGGACGCACGCTTCGCGAAGATCCTCGCGCCTATCGAATGAACGCGGACGCATCGCAAACGCGCAACGCCGCAGGCGGACTCGAGGTGCTTCACGAGATTCCGATCATGTTCTCGTCGCGTCGTCAGGACTAGCCATCGCGGCCTTCCTCCGATGGGATATCGAAACGCGATCGGGATCTTCAGCGGCTACGCGACGACTTTGCGGAAGTAATCGATCGTCTTCGTCAGCCCTTCCTCGAGCGGAACCTTGGGTTCCCAGTCGAGGAGGCGTTTCGCTTTCGAGATGTCGGGGCGGCGGATCTTGGGGTCGTCTTCCGGCAGGGGGCGGAACTCGATCGGGGCGGAGGTGCCGGTGAGGCGTTTGATCTCCTGCGCAAACTGAAGGACGGTCATCTCGCTCGGGTTGCCGATGTTCGTCGGCTGCACTTCGTCCGACATCAGCAATCGATAGATGCCTTCGATGAGATCGGAGTAGTAGCAGAACGAGCGCGTCTGCGAGCCGTCGCCGAAGACGGTCAGCGGCTCGTTGCGCAGGGCCTGGGAGATGAACGCGGGGACGACGCGCCCGTCGTTCACGCGCATGCGCTCGCCGTAGGTGTTGAAGATGCGCACGATGCGCGTCTCGACGCCGTGGAAGCGGTGATACGCCATCGTCATCGACTCGGCGAAGCGTTTCGCCTCGTCGTACACGCTGCGCGGACCGACCGGGTTGACGTTGCCCCAGTACTCTTCCTTCTGCGGGTGTGTGAGCGGGTCGCCGTAGACCTCCGAGGTCGACGCGATGATGTAGCGGGCGCCTTTGTCCTTCGCCACGCCGAGCGTCTTGTGCGTGCCGAGGGAACCGACCTTCAGCGTCTGGATCGGCTTCTCGAGGTAGTCGATCGGACTTGCAGGAGACGCAAAGTGCAGCACGTAGTCGAGCGGCCCGTCGATGTGGATGTAGTTCGTGACGTCCTGCTTGATGAACGAGAAGCCGTCGCGGCCGAAGAGATGCTTGATGTTCTCGGGCGAGCCGGTGAGGAAGTTGTCCATGCAGACGACTTCGTGGCCGCGCGAGAGGAAGAGGTCGCACAGATGCGAGCCGAGAAAGCCCGCGCCGCCTGTGATGAGTGCGCGTGCCATCAGCGCGGCCTCCTGCGGCGGTCGTCGACGCGTCCGACGGACGAGTATTTGAAGCCCATCGCCACCATGCGGTACGGATCGTAGACGTTGCGCAGGTCGATGACGACCGGCTCGCGCAGCGCCTTCTTCACGCGCTCGAAGTTCAGCGCGCGGAACTCGTTCCACTCCGTCGCCAGCACGAGCGCGTCCGCGCCTTCGGCGGTTTCGTACGCATCGGCGCAGTACGTGACGTTGTCGATGAGCGCCTTCGCGTTGCCCATGGCCTGCGGGTCGTATGCGCGTACCGAGGCGCCGAGTTCCTGCAGCCCTTTGATGATCGTGATGGTCGGAGAGTCGCGCATGTCGTCGGTCTCGGGCTTGAACGCGAGGCCGAGCATGCCGATGGTCTTGCCGGAGACGTCGCCGCCGAGGGCCCTGGCGATCTTGTCGACCATGCGGTGCTTCACCGAATCGTTGACGCGGAGCACCGCCTCCATGATCTGAAACTCGTAACCGTGGCGGCGGGAGATGTCCGCCATCGCGGAGGTGTCCTTCGGAAAGCACGAGCCACCGAAGCCGGGACCGGCCTGGAGGAACTTCGGTCCGATGCGGGAGTCGAGGCCCATGCCGATCGCGACGTCCTGCACGTTTGCGCCCACCTTTTCGCAGACGCTGGCGATCTCGTTGATGAACGTGATCTTCGTGGCGAGGAAGCCGTTCGCCGCGTATTTGATCAGCTCCGACGACTCGACGTTGGTGACGACGAACGGGATCTCGAGCGAATGCAGCGGCGCGTAGATCTCGCGCATGAGGTCCGCGGCTTCGTCGTCCCACGCGCCGATGACGACGCGGTCGGGCTTCATGAAGTCTTCGATGGCCGAGCCTTCGCGCAGGAACTCGGGGTTCGAGACGATCGACGCTTTGTGGCCGTTGCCGGAGGAGTCGATGATGGTCTGGATCATCCGGCCGGTGCCAATCGGCACGGTCGATTTGGTGATGACCAGCTTCGGCCCGTTCATGTGCTGCGCGATCGAGCGCGCGACTTCCTCGACGTAGCGCAGGTCGGCGGAGCCGTCGGGCTTCGGCGGCGTGCCCACGGCGATGAAGATCGCCCGCGCTTTCTGAATGGCCTCGGAGAGATCCGTCGTGAAACGGAGGCGCCCCTCGTTCACGTTCTTGCTGACGAGCTTGTCCAGGCCGGGCTCGTAGATCGGAATGACGCCGTTGCGCAGCGCCTCGATTTTCTTGACGTCGACGTCGACGCAGATCACGTCGTTGCCGAAGTCGGACAGCCCTGCGCCGGTGACCAAGCCGACATACCCGGTCCCGATGACCGCAATATCCACGTAGGAGCCTCCGGGGAAAAGTTTGCCTGCTGTCTGCAGGCGCGGCGCATCCTACAACAAAGGTCGTGCCTGACTTGGGAACGCCGGCTTCCCGCCGGCCGGGCACGACGAGGGCGACGCCCACCGCGGGACGACGGCGGCGGGGCCGCCGGCGTTCCGTCAGGTATTGGTCGCGGGGGGCAAGGGCAGAGGCTCCGTCCCCGCGGGGGGGTTCGGGCCCGCGTCCGGTGCGGGGGTGATGGGCGGGGCCGGCGGCGTGTTCGGCACCTTCTGCGTTTCCTCGACGCGGCGCTCGATTCCCGACTGCTGCCTGTTGCGGATCAGCCAGCGCAGGAGCTTCGAATCGTTGATGCCGATGAGGATGTCGTTGATCGACTCGTACAGCGACGGGTCGGAGATGATCTTCCCCGCCGTCCCTTCGCCGTTGTTGATCTTCGCCACCGTGGCGTTCAGTTGGCGCACGAGCGTGGTGAACTCGCTGAGCGCCTGATCGCCGTACTCCTTGTCGTTGAAGAGGCGGGGCACGAGTCCCTGCCCCGTGGACATCGAGCCGGACATCGTCGCGAGATTGCTCGACGTCACCCGCAGGTTCTCGATCACCTCGTAGATGCGGCGCTTCCCCTCGGGATCGTTCATCAGCGCGGGCACGAGGCCGTCGCCGGTCTCGAAGCTGCGCTGGAAGTTCGCCGTCACCGCCTCGAGCGACCTGGCCGCGCTGCCGACCGAAGCCGTGAGCTGCTCGGCGTACGCGTCGTCATAGAGCAGCTTGCCCATGACGCCTTTGCCGCTCTCCATGTGCGTGAGCGCGGCATTGGTCTTGTTGAGCGTCGTGAGCAGCGTGTCGGTGATGCGCTGCTTCGTCTCCGGCGCGGTCGTCATCTCGCCGAGGAGACCTTCGCCGCGATCGACGCGCGCGAGCACGTTCTTGAGCGAGTAGGAAATCTGGACGAGGTTGTCCATGAGGTCCTCGCCCGAGGTGATGAGCGCTTCGACGTCCGTCTGCCGTTGCGCGGGGATGAGCGCGCCCGGCTCGAGCAGCGGAAAGCGCGGCGTGCCGGGAGTGATCTCGATGTAGCTGTCGCCGGTGAGGAGGCCGAGCTTCTTGAGACGCGCACGCGAGTCGCCGCGCACGCGCTCCTCGTATTTGCGGTCGACCATCAGCACGATCTCGACCTGCTTCTGTTTCGGATCCCGCGGCAGCGTGATGTCGCGGATGGTGCCGATGGTCACGCCCGACATGCGCACGGGGTTGCCCTGCGAAAGCCCGGTCACGTTCTCGAGCCGCACCTCGTACTCGTTCTTCCTCGCGAAGATCTTCTGCTCCGACCCGATGAAGAAAAGGAACAGCATGAGCGTGAAGAGCGCCACTGAAACGAGCAGCCCCACGCGAATCGATTTGTCGTTCGTCGTTTTCGCCATATCACTTCTTTGTCGGCTGCGCCGCGACCACCGCGCTGGCCTTCAGAAACTCGCGAAGCCTGGGATGATCCGTATCGCGCGCCTCGTCCATCGAGCCGACCCATTCGAACACGCCCTGATGGAGGAACGCGATGCGGTCGCCGACGGAAAAGGCGGAATGGATGTCGTGCGTGACGACGACCGAGGTCACGTTCAGTTTGGCCTGCAGATCGATGATCAACTCGTTGATGGTCTGCGAGGTGATGGGATCGAGTCCGGTCGTCGGCTCGTCGTAGAGAATCACTTTCGGGTCGAGCACGATCGAGCGCGCGAGGCCCACTCGTTTTCTCATACCGCCGGAGAGATCGACGGGCATGAGGTGCTCGGTGTTCGGGAGGTTCACGAGCTCGAGCTTCTCGCGCACCGCCCGCGCGATCTCCTCCTCGCTCATGTCCGTGTGCTCGCGCAGCGGAAACGCGACGTTCTCGAAGACCGTCATCGAGTCGAACAGCGCGCCGCTCTGGAACAGCATCCCGAATTTCTTGCGGATGCGGTACAGCTCCTCTTCCGGAAGATCGGTCACGTCCTCTTCCTCGACGATCACGCGACCCGCGTCCGGCGCTTCGAGCCCGAGCATGTGCCGCAGCGTGACCGACTTGCCGGTGCCCGAGCCGCCGAGGATCACGACCACTTCGCCGCGGTAGACCTTGAGGCTCGCGCCGCGCAGGACCTGCTTCACGCCGTACGCCTTGTAGACGTCGACGAACTCCACGAACGGCTCGCGCGGAGTGCGGCGCCGGTCCGGAGTCTCCCGCGCAACCGCGCGGCGGTCGATGATGGTCTCGGTCATCAGAAGAGGAAGAGAAACAGCTTAGTGAGAAAAAAGTCCATGATCAAAACGGTGATGGCGCCGGTGACGACGGTCTGCGTCGTCGAGCGCCCCACACCGTCCGCGCCGCCGGACGTCCGCAGCCCGTTGAAGCATGCGATCAGCGCGATCGAGAATCCGAAGAAGAACGTCTTGCCGATGCCCGACGCGAGGTCGTTGTAACGCACGGCTTCAACGACGCTGCGCAGGTAGTAATTCGCCGGGACGTGCAGGTTCGTGACGGCGATCAGCAAGCCTCCGGAGATGCCGAGGGCGATGGCGACGATCGTGAGCAGCGGAAACATGATCGTGCACGCGACCACGCGCGGCACCACCAGCTTGCGCACCGGATTCGTGGCCAGCGCGCGCAACGCGTCGATCTGCTCGGTGACTTTCATCGTCCCGAGCTCCGCGGCCATCCCCGCGCCGACGCGGCCGCCGACCATCAGCGACATGAGCACCGGCGCGAGCTCGCGCACGAGCGACAGCGAGACGATCGTGCCGACGAAGAGCTTGCCGCCGAAATCCTCGAGCGCGTACGCGGTCTGGAGCGCGAGCACCATGCCGATGAACGCGGAGGTGATGATGACGATGGAGAGCGAGCGGACGCCGATCTGGTCGAACTGCGCGGTCAGCAGAGGCCGCTCGAGCGGACCGCGGCGCAGTTGCGTGAGCGTCTGCCCCGCGAGATCGGTCAGCCCGCCGACGTACAGGAATGCGGCATCCGCGCGCTCTTTCACGCGGGTGAGGAACGAGGCGCCGGAAGGCTGAGGCTGTACGACAGTGGTCATGGGTTATTTTGAAAGCGCGGGCGGTAGTTTATGCGAATACGCCATCCCGACGCCGCTCGGTGAGGCGAGGCGGCTTCATCCGCCTCCGAAAATCCGCCTCAGCAATCTCCGCACCTTACTGTCCGATTCGCGTTTGCGCCGCTCTTCCTCCGCGCGTCTCCGCGCTTCGGCCGGGTCGACCGCAGCCGGTCGCGGCTGCTCGGATTCGCTCGTGAAGATCGACGGCTCCTGCCAGTACGGGCTCGGCTCGCCGCTGCCCGCATGCAGCGAGCACACGGACTCCGGCTCCGTCCCCGCGACGTACACCTCGGCGCGCGTGTTGGGGCAGTACGGTGTGGCGAGCTGTCCCGACATCGGATCGATCTCGCGCTCGGTCACATCGTCGGGACGCCGCCAGTCGACGTCCGGCACGAGGCCGTCGATGCGATTCATGTGGCGCGTCCAGATCGGCAGACATGCGTCGCCGCCCGCGAGCCGCACACTGTGGCCGTCGTCGAAGCCGATCCACACCAGCGACAGCACGCGCGGTGAGTAGCCGATGATCCACGCGTCGCGGTAGTTGTTCGTCGTGCCGGTCTTGCCCGCGAACGCATGCTCGAAACCGAGCGAGCGCGCGCGTCCCGCGGTGCCGTAGTTGAAGACGTCCTTGAGGACGTCGTTCATGACGTAGCAGACACCCGCGGGCGCAACGCGTTTCATCGCGGCGTTGCGCGTTTCTTTCAGTTCGCCGTCGCGCGTGACGACCGCGAGGATCGACACCGGCTCGGCTTTCACGCCGAGGTTCGCGAAGACGGAGTATGCGAACGCGATCTCGAGCGGCGTCACTTCGAACGAGCCGAGGGAGATCGAAGGATACGGCTCGAGCTTGCTTTCGACGCCGATGCTGGACGCGGTCTTGATGACGTTCGGCACGCCCGCGTCGATCGCCGCGCGCACGGCGGGGATGTTGTATGAATGCGCGAGCGCCTCACGCACGGTCACGCGACCGTGGAAGCGGTTGTCGTAATTCTGCGGACGCCACAACGCGGCGCCGGCCTGCACGGAGATCGGCGAGTCGTCGAGCACGGTCGAGGCGGTGATGGCCTGATCGCCACGCGCGGGATCCATCGCCGTCACGTACACGAACGGCTTGAAGAGCGAGCCCGGCTGGCGTCGTGCCTGGATCGCACGGTTGAACTGCGTCTTCGAGTAATTGCGTCCGCCGACGAGCGCCTTGACGTAACCGGTGCCCGGCTGGACCGTGACGACCGCCCCTTCGAGCGGCGTCTGCGAATTGCGGATGTGCTTGTACTTCTTGCCGAGGCTGGCGATGCCGTGGTCGAGCGCCTCCTCGGCCGAGCGCTGCATCATCGTGTCGAGCGTCGTGAAGATGCGCAGCCCCTCGGTCTTGAGCTGCGTCTCGGGATACGTCTCGCGCAACTGCTTGAGCACGAGGTCGACGAAGAACGGCGCGCTGCGCGAGGTTTTCGGGAACTTCGTGACCGAGAGCGGCGAGGCGACCGCGTCGAGGTAATCGCGCTCGCTGATCTTCTGCTGGTCCTTCATGAGGCGCAGGACCATGTCGCGGCGCTTTTTCGCGCGCTCGGGATATTTGAGCGGCGAGTAGACGTTGGGCGAGCTGATGAGCTGCGCGAGCGTCGCGGCCTCGGGCAGCGTCAGATACGTGACGCTCTTCCCGAAGTAGACGCGCGAGGCCTGCTCGACGCCGAGCATCTGCACCGAACCGTTCTGGCCGAGGTAGATGACGTTGCAGTACGCCTCGAGGATCTCGTCCTTCGAATAGCGCAGCTCGAGCAGCACGGCCATGATCGCTTCGAGCGCCTTGCGGCGGAACTTGCGCTCGGGGCTGAGGAAGAGGTTCTTCACGAGCTGCTGCGTGAGCGTGGAACCGCCGGCGACGAGCTGCTTCTGGCGGATGTCGGTCCACAGCGCGCGCGCGATGCCGCGGATCGACACGCCTTCATGGCTGTAGAACCCGCGATCCTCGGTGGCGATGATCGCTTCGGTGAGGACTTTCGGGATCGCGTCGAGCGAGACGGGGACGCGGTCCTCCATCTCGTTGTCGTAGATCGAGGTGATGAGCTCGGGCTCGATGCGCACGCCGCGCAGCGTGATGCCGTCGCTGAGCCGCTTGATCGAGCGGACCTGCGAGCCGTCCATGTCGAGCAGCACCGGCATGGCGTGGAACTCCATGTCGGGATACTCGAAGTTGTTGAGGAAGATCTCGAGGTCGTCGCCGATGTAGCGGTACTCCCCGGGATTCTCGACCCGCTTGCCGACCTCGCGGTAGCCCACGTGGTTGAGCTTCGGCTCGAGCAGCGTGCGCGGCAGTCCGGTGCCGGCGACGATCGGCGTGGCATCGGAGTACACACGGCTCGGAAGATCGAACCGCGTCGCCGACTCGAATTTCTTCGTGACCGAGACGTACGTGTACCCGACGAACCCCAGGAACGCGACGAACGCGGCCATGACGAGGAGCGCGATGCCGGCGGAGTGCCGCCACAGGAAATCCTTGAAGCGCGAACGCTTTGCCATCTGACTGGAGGGTAGCAACAAGGAGAGGTGGGAGTCACTTCCGGGGAGGTTGCTGGTTGCTCGTTGCTGGTCGCTCGTTGCTCGCTGCTGGGTGACGCCTTTCCGCTTCGGCGCTGCGTCACAAGTAACCAGCAACCAGCAACCGCATGCCTCGGCGCGATGCGCCGAGGCATGCGTACGTCATTGCGCGAATTGCGGGGTGATGCCGAGCTCGCGGAGGACGTTGTGGGCGCCGTCGACGGCGTCCATGACCCAGAGCATGTAGCGAGAGTCGACGTGGATGGTGCGGGCGATGTCGTCTTCGACCATGTAGTCGGAGCCGACGCCTTCCCAGTTCGAATCGAACGCGAGGCCGCAGAGCTCGCCCCACGCGTTCAGCGTCGCGGAGCCGGAGCTGCCGTTCGTGACGATGTTGGTGGAGATGAACGCGACCGGCATGGTGCGCAGCTCTTCATCGGTGTACGTGCCGAACTCTTTGGCCGCGGCACGCTCGAGGAGGCGCTTCGGGCTGTTGAACGGCTCTTCGCCCGTTTCCTTTTCGACGATGCCGCGGATGTCGGTCTGCGGGCGATACCACACGCCGTTGCGCGGCGTGTACCCGTCGACCTGGCCGAAGCCGACGCGCAGCGTCGAGTTCGCATCGGGGTAGAGCCGGCCGCCACGCGCGACGCGCAGCGCTTCGAGCACGGTCGGACGCAGGCGCGACATCGCGCCATTGCGCGCCGCCTCGGCTTCGTCGAGCTGCTGCGCAAACGGACGCAGCGCCGCGGCGAACGCAATCATCGAATCGTTGCGCGCGGTGAGCTGCGCGGTCGTCTCGGTGAACATCTTGTCTTCCGCGGCCGCGACGCCGATCTGCGTGTTCGCGTAGATCTTGTTCAGCAGCGCGTCGACCTGTGCTTCGGGAGTCGCGGCGCCGGTGGCGCGCAGCATCTCGTCGAGCGGCGTGATGCGCTGATCGGCGGGAAGTTTCGTCGCTTCGAGGAGGAAGAGACGCAGCCCCGCGCGATCGCTGCCCGGCTCGATGGAACGGCGCGCGCGCACGACCTGCTGCTGCAGGCGCGTGCGATTGCGCTCGGTGTAATCCTCGGCGCGATCGAGATCGTTCTTCGTCTTCTCGACGCTGAGGCGGTATAGGCGATTCGCCTGCGTGAGCATCGGCGAGGCGGTGGAGAGCCACGCGAAGAGCGTGTCGCGCTCGCGCGTGGCGCGCTTCTGCGCGAGGATCGTCTCGATCTCTTTCACCGCCGTGTCGTACGACGTCTGCATCGCCGGCTCGAGCTTCGTGCGGATGCCCGCTTCCTGCCGCTGTTTCGCGGTGGTGAAGCGGCCGCGCCCGTACGCTTCGAGCGTGCCGGTGTGCTTCTTCAGGTAATTCTCGAGGCTGGAGATGCGGGCGGCGTTCGCGAGCGCGATCTGGCGATCGGTCTTGCCGCGCTCCTGCAGGAGCTGCGAGAGCATCGTGCGATACCGCACCGAAGTCGGCAGGTCGTACTCCTCGGCCGCCGCTACTTCCGAAGCCATGGCGTGACGCTCGGTCACGCCGGGATAGCCGGCGACGAGCACGAGGTCATCCGCATCGAGATCGCGCGTCGAGATCTTGAGGTAGTGCTTCGGCCGATACGGGACGTTGTTCTTCGAAAAATCGGCCGGCTTGCCGTCGCGGCCGACGTACGCGCGGTAGAAACCGAAGTCGCCCGTGTGGCGCGGCCACATCCAGTTGTCGATCTCGTCGCCGAAGTTGCCGACGCCGAGGGCGGGGGCGTAGACGAGCCGGACGTCGCGGATCTCCATGCGCGTGATCTTCAGGTACTGAGCGCCCTCGAAGAACGACGCAACCTGGCAGCTCACGCCACCGGCCCGCTCGCATTCATTGATCATCTCGCGGCGGCGGCGCGTGATCGTGCGCGTGCGCTCCGCGTCGGTGGTGTTCGCGGGGAACGGCGCGAGGATGCGGTTCGTCACGTCTTCGATGTTCGTCGTGACGTAGATGCGCTGGTCGGGCGCGGCCTGGATCTCCTGCGACTTGTCGCGGGCGAGGAAGCCGTTGCGCACGAGGTCGTTTTGCGGCGTCGAGTTGTACTGCAGCGCGCCGTAGACGCAGTGATGGTTGGTGGCGATGAGGCCTTCCGGCGAAACGAACGACGCGCTGCAGCCGCCGGTGGAGACGATGGCGCCCATGGGGAAGCCGGTCAGGTCGGCGAACTGGTTCGGGTCGATCTGCAGGCCGAGCTTCTTGAGCTCTTCTCCGAGGGTGGGGATCTGCTGCGGCATCCACATGCCTTCGTCGGCCGTGGCCGTTACCGCGAAAAGAACAGCGAGCGCGCCGAGCGCGCGTTTGAGCTTCATGAATCCTCCTCACGCGAACCTACCACGCGCCATCAAAAAAAATGCCCGTCGCGGCGGGCGCGACGGGCAGGGCAAGTGCGTTTGTGGCGTGTTGTTTACCGCCGCGGACGCCTAATGCGGGCGGAAACTGCCGGTCACCGTGCGGCGCGGCGGCTCGCGCCGGAGACGCTCGTTGACGGCAGCGGTGCGCGCGGCCGCGGTCCGCGCGAGATTCAGCGTCTCCGGCTTGAGGTTGAGCATTTCCGCTTCCGGAAGTTTGACGCCGGCCCGCGCCAGCTCCGTCACGAGCGCCTTCTCCCGTTCGGCGAGGATGCGCTCGCGCTCCTCGAGGAGCTGGGTGCGCAGGCGCGGCGTGTCCTTCTGCCGGTCGACGTCGAGCGCGGCGTGCTGCTTCTCGAGCTCGGCCATGCGGTCGGCAAACTGCTTGTGCACCCGCGCTTCGATCTCGAATGCGCGTGCGCGCAGCGTCGGCTCGAGGAAACGGAATTTCGGTTTGCACGGGCAGCGCTTGGCGTTGAGCTGCGCGATGAGGAAGTTCACGCGCTCGGGGAGAAAAAAGTCGCGCAACGCGGGGGAGATGGCCTGCCCGAGGCCGGAGGCGCCGAACGCCGCGGGATTCGCGAGCAGCTCCGGCTGGCCGGACGGCGTATTCGTGTCGACGTGCACGAAGTTCAGCGAGTCGGGCCAGCGATCGGTCGTCGCGACCGGGCTTCCGACGGGCGTCATCACCATGCCGATGCTTCCCGGCAGCGACAGACCGAATGCCGGAGGCTGATGGCAGCCGTGACAGCTCTGGGTGAGGGCGCGCCGCGCGATCTGATCCGCGGTCAGCGATCCGGCACTGAGGAGCGTGCGGAAGGCGACGCCGGCCGCGTCGTTCATGTGCTCGCGGTAGTCGTCGTTGAAGGATCCGACGACCTCCGACACGCTTTCGCCGTCGTCGTGCTTCAGGTCGACGTCGTAGCCGATCTTCATGAGCTCACTCGAAGACAGTCGCGAGAGCTGCGCGACCGTGTCCGCGCGGAAGTCGGGACCGTTCGGATGCGGATCGTCTTCGTTCCACAGCAGAGGGAACGGATTCACCTTCACCATGATCGGCACGAGGTTGAACACGCACGGCGAGACGCTGCAGTCGATGACCGTCTTGTACTCGCGGAGCGTCCACGGCGACTGCAGGAACTGGTTCGTGCGGATCTGGCCGCTGCCCGACGAGCCGTAGCCGCCGCTCACGCCGGTGGCGCTGTAGTGACTGACGTGCACGACCGGGCGGAAGCCCGGAAGCCCCGCGTAGAAGAACTTTTCGAGATTCTGCGCGCGTGTGAGGCCGCTGTTGATCGACGAAAGCGATTTCCAGAACTCCGCGACCGGCACACATCCTTCGCGGCATCCCGGCCGCGGATTCGGCAGCACCGCTTCGAAGATGATGAGATTTTTCCTGACGCCGGCGGCCTGCTTGCCGTAGATGATGCGGAACTCGCCGCAGTTGCGCCATCCCTGATGCGCGAGGTCGAGACGGTTCACCAGCGCGAGCACCTTGTAGTCGCCCATGCGCGTCGTGAGCTGCGCGTTCGTCCCGACCGCTTCGTTGCCTTCGGCGCGCGGGCACTGGATCGGATAGCCGTTGATCGTGCCGCCGTTGTCGTCGCAGTGCGGGCTGTTCGCCACGACGCCCGTGGCGGCGGTGTTCTGCGTGTCCCAGAGCTGGCGGAAGATCGACACCGCCGTCGTGCCTGGAACGGAAGGCGCGACCTGCGTCGCGATCTGACCGAGGGTGCGGTTCAGCGAGAAATCGGGACCGGCGTCGAGCGTCGCGCGATCGTGCACGAACAGCGAGCGGTGCGGATCCATCGCCGACGCCGGCGTCGGTGGCGGGAAGAGACAGAACTTCGGCGGTCCCGGTGGCGGCTGCGGCGGTCCGGGACGCGGCACCGGCGGCGAGAATTCGAGATCGTTCACGATCTCCTGGCGCCGCTGCTCGTTCAGGTCGAGGACTGCACGGCGCTCGACGGCGCGTTTCGCGAGCGCGCTCACCGCCGTCTGATTGGCCGCCGTGACCCGCTCATCCGGCGCGGGCTGTCCGTCGATCCACACGACGCTGAGACTCAGTACGGCCACGAGAGAGAGAACCACCCATCGCAACGGCTTCATCGTCATCCTCCGTATGCGTAGTGACGGAGGGACGCGCGGCGTTACACAAAAAAAGAGCGCCGCGGGTGCGGCGCTCTTTCGATTGCGGACCGGTGGTCGTGGTTTACATCGACGACATGGCGTTGAGGAACTCGCTGTTCGTGCGGGTCTTGTCGAGCTTCTCGACGAGGAGCTCCATCGACTCGACGGTCGAGAGCGGGGAGAAGACTTTGCGCAGGACCCAGATGCGATTGAGCTCGTTGCGCTCGAGCAGGAGCTCTTCCTTGCGCGTGCCGGAGCGGTTGATGTCGATGGCCGGGAAGACGCGCTTGTCGGAGAGCTTGCGGTCGAGGTGCACTTCCATGTTGCCGGTGCCCTTGAACTCTTCGAAGATGACGTCGTCCATGCGCGAGCCGGTGTCGATGAGCGCGGTCGCGATGATGGTCAGCGAGCCGCCTTCCTCGACGTTACGCGCGGAGCCGAAGAAACGCTTCGGGCGCTGCAGCGCGTTGGAGTCGACACCGCCCGAGAGCACCTTGCCGGACGGCGGCACGACGGTGTTGTAGGCGCGCGCGAGACGGGTGATGGAGTCGAGGAGAATCACGACGTCGCGCTTGTGCTCGACGAGGCGCTTCGCCTTCTCGATGACCATCTCCGCAACCTGCACGTGACGCGAGGCCGGCTCGTCGAACGTCGACGAGATGACTTCCCCCTTCACGCTGCGCTGCATGTCGGTGACTTCTTCCGGACGCTCGTCGATGAGCAGCACGATGAGCGTGACTTCCGGGTGATTGGTGGTGATGGAGTTCGCGATCGACTGCAGGAGCATCGTCTTGCCGGTACGCGGCGGCGCGACGATGAGACCGCGCTGCCCTTTGCCGACCGGTGCGATGAGATCGAGCACGCGCGACGACATGTGCTGCGGCGTTTCGAGACGGATGCGGCCCTGCGGGTAGAGCGGCGTGAGGTTGTCGAAGAGCGTCTTCTCGCGAGCGACGTCGGGGTGCTCGAAGTTGACCGCTTCGACCTTGATCAGTGCGAAGTAACGCTCCCCCTCTTTCGGAGGACGCACCTGGCCGGAGACGGTGTCGCCGGTGCGGAGATCGAAGCGGCGGATCTGCGACGGCGAAACGTAGATGTCGTCGGGACCGGGGAGGTAGTTGTATTCGGGGGCGCGCAGGAAGCCGAATCCGTCGGGGAGGCATTCCAGCACGCCTTCCGAAAAGATGAGACCCGACTTTTCGGTCTGCACCTGCAGGATGCCGAAGATGAGGTCCTGCTTGCGCATGCCGGACGCGTTCTCGACGCCGAGCTCTTTGGCGAGCTTCGACAGGTCGGGAAGCTTCATGTCCTTGAGCATGCGGATGTCGAGCGTTTCGGCGGCGGGCTGCTGCTGTGCGGGCTGCGGCTTCGCGGCTTTCGGCTCCGCTTCGGGAGCGGCGGCCGGCGCTTCCGCAACGGCGGCGGCGGGTTCGGCTTCGGCGACAGGTGCGGGAGGCGGCGCGGGCGCGTCCTCGACCGCGGTTGCGGCTTCCGCGGCGGCGGGCGTCTCTTCCACCACGGCGTCTTTGGCCGCGGCTTTCTTGCGCGGCGCGCGCTTCGGCTTTTCGGGTTTTTCCGCTGCCGGCGCTTCGGCGTCGAGGACCGCGGTGTCGTTGTCGGTGTCGGTGTGCGTTGCCATGTGGTTTCCTCTCACAATCGCGAAATCATTTCGCGCCGGATCACGTCGATCCCTTTTTTCGTCACGGACGACGCGGTGATGAGATCCGCTTCGTCCATCTGGAGCTCTCGGGCGATGTCGCGCCGCGAGGTGGCGAGCTGGTTGTTCGACAGCTTGTCGCTCTTGGTCAGCACGATCTTCTCGCTCGTGCCCTCGAGCGCGCGCGCCCAGCCGTGCATCTGCAGATCGTGCTCACCGGGAGTACGGCGAACGTCGAGCAATAGAAAGATCAGTCGCAGGTCGTCGGCGTTTTCGAGGTAGCCGCGTACGAGCTCCCCCCACGACTTCGACATGCTCTTCGGGACCTTCGCGTAGCCGTAGCCCGGCAGGTCGACGAGATAGAACTTTTCGTTGATGAGATAGAACTGGACGGCCTGCGTCTTGCCGGGCGTCTGGCTCACGCGAGCAACGCCCTTTCGATTCAGCACGGCATTGATCAGCGACGACTTGCCGACGTTGGAGCGGCCGACCATCGCAAACTGCGGTCTGCCGTCACGCGGGAAATCGCCCGGCTGGTACGCCGCCCGATGAAATGCTACTGACCGAATGTCCAAGTGAAGTTAAAAACGGCTAGCTGGTACTACGGATATCCGGAAGCCCGGATGTCGCCAAGGGGAGAAGTTGTAGAAGCTGAACGGGGGAGATTGTGGCGATATTCGCCGGGGGTGTCAATGAACGGTGACCCGTTGCCGGAGAGGCAACGGGTCACCGCGATCGAATCGTTTCAGTGAGTCAGTGGCGCGTCGGGAGAAATCACCTTTTCGGGCTCCGGGAGTTTTTCCTTCGCCGCCAATGGAACAATCGTGCCATCGAGTGCGAGGCTCATGACCTCGTCCATCGACTCGACGAGATGGAACTCCATCTTCTCGCGCACGTCCGTCGGGATGTCTTCCAGATCGCGCTCGTTTTCCGCGGGGAGGATCACTTTCGTGATGCCCGCACGCGCCGCGGCGAGGACCTTGTCCTTCACACCGCCGACCGGGAGCACCTTGCCGCGCAGCGTGATCTCGCCGGTCATCGCCATGTCGCGATGCACGGGGATCTTCGTCACCGCGGAGAGGAGCGCCGTGGCCATGGTGATGCCGGCGGACGGACCATCCTTCGGAATCGCACCTTCCGGCACGTGGATGTGGATGTCGAGATTCGCGTGAAAATCGGGATCGAGTCCGAACAGCTCCGCGCGGGAGCGGACGTACGACAGCGCGGCGCGCGCCGACTCCTGCATCACGTCGCCGAGCTTGCCGGTCAGGGTGAGGTTGCCCTTGCCGCGCGAGAGCGCGACTTCGGTGGTGAGGATCTCGCCGCCGACTTCGGTCCAGGCCAGACCGGTCGCGAGGCCGATCTCCGCCTTGTCGTGGATGTGGTGCGAGCGGTACTTCGCCTTGCCGAGGAGCTCGCGGACTTTGGGACGGTCGACGACGGTGGTGAAGTCGGGACCCGACTTGACGACCTGACGCGCGATCTTGCGCAGCACCGAGCCGACTTCGCGCTCGAGATTGCGGACGCCCGCCTCGCGCGTATACGAGTCGATGAGCTCTTCGAGCGCCGAGTCCTCGAACTTGATGTTCGCGTCCTCGAGGCCCTGCTCGGTCTTCTGCTTCGGCGCGAGGAACTGGCGCGCGATGGCCAGCTTCTCGAGATGCGTGTAGCCGGAGAGCTGGATGATCTCCATGCGGTCGCGCAGCGGTGCCGGGATGGTGTGCGTCACGTTCGCGGTGGCGATGAACATGACCTTAGAGAGGTCGTACTCGACGTCGAGGTAGTGATCGACGAACGCGTTGTTCTGTTCGGGATCGAGCACCTCGAGGAGCGCCGACGAAGGATCGCCGCGGAAGTCCATCGACATCTTGTCGACTTCGTCCAGGAGGAACACCGGGTTCGTCGTGCCGGCCTTCTTCATGCGCTGGATGATCTGGCCGGGGAACGCGCCGATGTAGGTGCGGCGATGACCGCGGATCTCCGCTTCGTCACGCACGCCGCCGAGCGACAGTCGGACGAACTTGCGGTTCATCGCGCGGGCGATCGACTTGGCGAGTGACGTCTTGCCGACTCCCGGAGGGCCGGCGAAGGTGAGGATCGTCGCTTTCGGCTTCTTCACCAGCGCGCGCACGGCCAGGAACTCGAGGATGCGGTCCTTGATCTTCTCCAGGCCGTAGTGGTCCTCGTTGAGCACCACCTCGGCATGGTCGAGATCCTTGCGCTCCTTGCTCTTCTTGCGCCAGGGCACCGCCACCAGCCAGTCGATGTAGTTGCGCGAGACCGTGGCCTCGGCGGACACCGGGGGCATGGCCTCCAGCCGCTTCAGCTCCTGCTCGGCCTTCTCCTTGACCTCCTTGGGAAGGCCGGCCTTCTCGATCTTTTCGCGCAGCTCGGTGAGCTCGTCGCCGCGGTCGTCCTTGCGTCCCAGCTCCTGATGGATGGCCTTGATCTTCTCGTTGAGGTAATACTCCTTCTGGGCCTTCTCCATCTGCTTCTTGACCTTCACGTTGATCCGCTTGTCGATGTTGATCTTCTCGATCTCCACATCGAGCAGGTCATGAAGCCGCTGCAGCCGCTCGTAGGGGTTGACCAGCTCGAGCAGCGACTGCTTCTCGCCGGTTGTCA
>DASPHZ010000023.1:0-3402 GCA_035629395.1 Thermoanaerobaculia bacterium | reverse complement strand
GAGCTCGGGTTCACGCCGGAAAAAGTGGCTTCCCGCATTCGCGAGTGGCGCTAAGCGGGATGCTTTGGATTCGCCAACGGATCGGGGACGACGAGAGGCCTCCGGCGGCTGGGGCCATGGGCCCCAGACCCCATTGGTTGGTTTAGCCTCCGCGACACACTGTCTTCCAAGTTCGTGACGCTGTGTCGCGGAGGCTAGGCCAACCAGCGGGTCCGGGCCCGCGGCCCGGCCGCCTCGTGCGCGCGGCGCGCGACGACGGTGATCTCGGCCGGATCGACGGCGAGGGTGAGGATCGCGAACTCGTCGCCGCCGACGCGCGCAAGCACGTCGCCGAAACGGGTGCAGCTCTGCAGCCGGCGGCCGGCCTACGAGTGGTTCAATCACATCTTCCGCGGCGGTCCGAAGCCGCCGCTGCTCCGCGACACCGTCAACTACCAGGTCATGGGCGCGAACGTCTGGAAGAGCGCGCCGTCGCTGCAGTCGATGTCCAGTCTCGCCGGCCGCGTTCATCCCGGTGGCGGTGTCGACGGGACTCATCATCCCGCTCGACCAATGGATGATGCGCGAGGCGGCGCGGCAGGTGCACGAAGCCGCGCTTGGGGTGGAGCCAGCGCACGAGCGCCTCGAAGCCGGTGATGCGGCCGGTCTCGAGCGAGACGATCGGCTGAAAGTACGTGCGCAGCTCGTTCGCGACGAGCGCGGCGCGCAGCTCGGTCTCCGCCGACGCGCTGGCGTGGCCGGATACGGAGGCGCAGCAGGTGCCCTGCTGACGGACGAAAGCGGACGGACGCCGACGCCGGACGCGATTCATGCGTTCCTGGAACGCATTCACGGTCGTCGTGGGACCTGAATGCGATTCGGGCGGGTGTGAGGGAACGTACAGATTTCTGTATCATGGTGATCGATGAAGACCACTCTCGACCTGCGGGACGATCTCTTATCGAAGGCGAAGCAACAGGCCGCGAAAGAGCACATCACGCTCACGAGGATGATCGAAGAGGGACTGACTCTCCGTCTCCGGCGCAGTGGGAACGCTCGTCGTACGTTGAAGCCGCTTCCGGTCTCCCGGCGCAAAGGAGGGCTGCGGCAGGGAATCGACGGCCGCAGCAACAAGTCTCTCTTCGATGCGGCGGACTGATGACGCCGGACGTCAATGTGCTGATCGCCGCCTTTCGTCGCGACCATCAGCACCACGCCGTAGCCCTTCAATGGTTGGACGGCGCGCGTGTGGGTTGTGCCGAGGGGCGCATGTCCCTCGTGCTGCTGCCGATGGTGATCGTCGGCTTTCTTCGCCTCGTCGCGAACCGGCGAGTCTTCATCGAGCCCGATTCCATCGAGGATGCCGTCGCGTTCGTCGACGCCCTGCTCGACTCGCCAGGAGTCGAGCTTCTCCCTTGCGGCGACGAATGGCCGATGCTCAGAGCGAAACTGATCGCTCGTGGCCACAAAGGAAATGAAGTGACCGACGCGTGGATCGCCTCCGCGACCGAATCCTCCTCGGAGCACCTCGTCACCTTCGACCGTGACTTCCTGAATCTCCTGTCGCCCGGCGACTTCACGCTGCTGACCGTCGAGACGGAAAGCGACTGATCGATCAGCCCACCGCCACCGCCCCACCGGCTCGAACCGCGCCATGAAGTGCCGCAGGTACTGCGGCTGATACTTTCGGGGATCCGAACATGGTCGAGGCGAAGGAGGCCGCGGTCCACTGGCGGTGCCATTCACCACACCCGCCCCTCCGCCAGCAACGCCTCGATCCCCCCCGCATCCACCGGCTTCGAAAACAGATACCCCTGCCCGTAATCGCACCCCAGCTCCCGCAAACGCGCGAGGTGCTCCGCCGTCTCGATGCCCTCCGCGATCACGCGCAGGCCGAGGGTGGCGCTGAGGTTGATCACGGCACGGACGATCTCCTCGTCTTTTGCGCTCTCGAGCATGCGGCGGACGAAGGACTGGTCGATTTTCACGATGTCGATCGGGAAGCTGTGCAGGTAGCTGAGCGAGGAGTAGCCGGTGCCGAAGTCGTCGACGAGGAGGGTGATGTTCATCCGCTTCAGCTCCGTGAGGATCGACAGCACTTCCTCGGGGTGCTGCATCATCTCCCCCTCGGTGATCTCGAGGCGCAGGGAGCGGGTGTCGATGCCGGTGTCGCGCAGGGTCGCGGCGACGTCGTCGATCAGCTCCTTCTGCCCCAAGCGCCGGCCGGAGACGTTCACGCTGATGGTGAGCGGCGGCTCGAGCGCGAGGCGCGTGTTCCACTCGTGCACCTGCCGCGCGGCCTCGCGCATCATCCATTGATCGAGCGGGATGATGAGGCCCGTCGACACGGCGACGGGGATGAACGCGGCGGGCGAGACGAAGCCGCGCTTGGGGTGAATCCAGCGCACCAGCGCTTCGAAGCCGGTGATGCGGCCCGTCTTCAGCGAAACGATGGGCTGAAAGTACGTGCGCAGCTCGTTGCCCGCGAGTGCGGCGCGCAGCTCGGTCTCGATCTGCTGCGCGGCCGCGGCCTGCTCGTGCATCTTCGGGTCGAACAGCACGTGCGACGCGCCGCCCTGCTGCCGCGCGCGATGCACGGCGAGGTAGGCGTCGCGCAGCAGCTCGTCGCCGGCGGTGTAGCCGGTCGCGCTGAGGGCGATGCCGATGCTTCCCGAAAGCTGCACGCGGTGGCCGCTGACTTCGAACGGCACCTCGAGCGCCTCGTGCGCGCGGCGGGCGACGCCGGTGATCTCGGCCGGATCGACGGCCAGGGTGAGGATCGCGAACTCGTCGCCGCCGACGCGCGCGAGCACGTCGCCGAAACGGGTGCAGCTCTGCAGCCGGCGTCCGGCGAGCGTGAGCAGCTCGTCGCCGATCCCGTGACCGAGGGCGTCGTTGACGTCGGTGAAGCGGTCGATGTCGATGACCAGGACGCCGAAGCCGACCGCCGCGTCGCCGCGTGCGCGGGAGAGCGCACGCGAGATGCGATCGCGCAGGTAGACGCGATTCGGCAGCGCGGTGAGGCGGTCGTGCGTGGCCTCGTGCAGCACCTGCTCTTCGGCGCGCTCGCGCTGTTCGATCTCCGCCGTGAGGCGGCGGTTGGTCTCGACGATCTTGCGCGTGCGCAGCTCGACCTCGCGCTCGAGCACGTACGGGCGCCGCAGCAGGTCGTACACGAACAGTGCGAGGAGAAGACTGCCGATCAGCACGAGCGCGATCTCGCGCGTCCGTTCTCCCTGCATGCGCCAGCCGGAGCGGCGGACGACTTCGAGCGTCCACTGTCCCTGCGGCACGGCGAACGTCGCGCGCACGGGATCGGCGAGCTCCATGGGGGAGGAGCGGGCGATGACGATCGTGCGTCCCGACGCGGCGTCCGTGGCGACGAGGCGATACTCGTAGTCGTTGGCGAGGTCGGCGATGCCG
>DASPHZ010000022.1:0-31858 GCA_035629395.1 Thermoanaerobaculia bacterium | reverse complement strand
GCCACGCTCGCACGCCGCATCCTCAACACACTCGAGCAGCCGTTCGTCGTGGAAGGGCAGGTGCTCGAAGTCGGCGCCAGCATCGGCATCGCGCTGTATCCCGAGCACGGCGCCGACGCGCGCACGCTGCTGCGCCGTGCCGACGTCGCGATGTACACGGCCAAGCAGAAGCAGACCGGCTACAGCTTCCATCAGGAGGATGTCGACCCGGCGTCGGCCGCGGATCTCTCGCTCGTCGTCGAGCTGCGCGGCGCGGTGGAACGCGACGAGCTCGAGCTGCACTACCAGCCGAAGCTGCACATGCGCACCGGCATCATGACGCGCGCGGAAGTGCTCATGCGCTGGAATCATCCGAAGCGCGGGCACCTGCCGCCGTCGCAGTTCATCCCGCTCGCGGAGCGCACGGGCCTCATTCGCTCGGTGACGGACTGGCTGCTCGACCGCGCCATGGCGCAATGCCGCACGTGGCAGGACGCGGGCGCGCCGATCCACGTCGCGATCAACATCTCCGCGAAAAGTCTCCTCGATCAGTCGCTGCCCGGAAAGGTGCAGGCGGCGCTCGACCGCTGGAACATCGATCCGCGATTCCTGAAGATCGAGATCACCGAGAGCAGCATCATGGCCGACCCGACGCACGCGCTGGCGATCCTGTCGCTGTTGCAGTCGATGGGCGTGCGTTTGTCGGTCGACGATTTCGGTACCGGCTATTCGTCGCTCACGCACCTGCGCGAGCTGCCGATCGACGAGATTAAGGTCGACAAGTCGTTCGTGATGGGGATGACGGAGAACGAAGCCGACGCCGCCATCGTCCGTACCGTCATCGACCTCGGCCACAACCTCGGCAAGCAGGTCTGCGCGGAAGGCGTCGAGGACGAAGCCACGTGGCACCGGCTGCGCGACCTGGGCTGCGATCTCGCCCAAGGCTATTGGATTGCGCGGCCGCTCCCCGCGAAGGAATTGATGGAGTGGCTGGTGCGGACGAGCTGGGGATTGAAGCACTCCTAACGGGCGTCAGGGAGCTCCAGACGTCAGGCTCGCGCCTCACTCCCGCTCGACGCGCAGCTTCGCCCGCTCCGTCTTCGCGATGCGTTTCAGCTCCGCGTTGACGGCGCGCTGCGTGTGAAACGAGCGCGGCATGCGCGCGATCTCGGTGCCGGTGAGGGAGAACGCGTCGGGCATGCGAATCACCGTGCGTTGCTCGGTGCCGGGGAGGGGCGGGAGCACGGGAAAGTAGGCGATGCGCCAGTCCATGCCGAGGAAATCGAACTCGAGCGCGCCGGCGCGGATGCGGAAGCGGCGCCCTTCGGGCTTCTCCGGCAGCTCGATGGCGTACGCCTGAAACTCCCGCTGCAGACCTTCGCGCGAAAAGTCGGGAGCCTCCTCCTGCGCGAAAAGAGGTGCGGCGATCGAGATCAGCACCACGATCGCGACCGCCGCACGGAACATCATCGGGTCACCACTCGCACCCTGGCGCGCTCGGTCGCTTCGATACGGCGAAGCTCCGAGCTGATCGCGCGCTGCGTGCGCCAGGCGCGCCGCGAAGTCGCGATCTGCGTGTTCGTCAGGGCGAACGGGTCGGGCCACGTCTGCGTCACGCCCATCACCGATCCGGACAGCGGCGCGAGAACGCGCGGAATGTTCAGATGGAACGACGTGCCGAGAGCGCGGAAATCGACCGCGTCTTCACTGAATCGCAGGTTGTCGCCGGACGCCACGAACAGCCGCGTGAGAGTCTCGCGCGAGTAGTCCGCGCGGCGCTGTTCGCTCGCCGTCTGGGCATGAGCGGTGGCACCGAAGAGAAAGAGAGCCAGAATCGTTGCGCTTGCTTTTCTCATCACACCTCCGACGTAGGACAGTGCAAGAACGTTACTCACTTTTCGACGTTTTCGCGCTAATGCCGAGCTCGCCGAGAAGTTCCGTCGCCTGTTCGACTTCCCGCAGGATCCAGAGCATGTAGCGCATGTCCGCGTTCACATTACGCGCGACGTCCGGGTTATAGCCGAAATCATTGGCAACATTCTCCCAGACGCGGTCGAAATTGACGCCCACGAGCTCGCCGCGGCCGTTCACGGCCGGGCTGCCGGAGTTCCCGCCGGTCGTATCGGCATCGGCGAGGAACGCCACCGGCACGTCGCCGTGGTCGCGCGCGGCGGCGAGGATCTTGTCCGGCACGTCGAACGGTTCTTCGTTCGTGTGCTTCTCGACGATGCCGCGCAGCGTCGTCTGCGGCACCATCCACACACCGTCCCGAGGCGAGTAGCCCTTCACGTGACCGAACGTGAAGCGCAGCGTGCCGTTTGCGTCCGGCGCAATCGGCCGTCCCGCGTGGACCATCACCGCGCGGCGCCACTCCGGACGGAGGCGCAGGATCAGGCCGTCCCACGTATCGCGGCGCTCCGACATCGCGTCGATTTCATCCGCGAGCGCGAAGCCGAGATCGACGAGCGGATCGCGGCGCGCGCGGAGTTGTTCCGGCGTCTCCGCGAACATCTTCAGACGCTCGGTGACGTCGAGCATCTTCGTCTTCGCGTACAGCTCGTCGACGTTGATCGACTCCAGGGCCGCGATGCGCTGCGCCTTCGGCAACGCGCGCGCGCGCGCCACAAAGTCGGCCAGGAAGGCCTTGTCGGCCGCGGGGAAGTAGCTCTTCTGATCGCGCTCCAGCTTGTCGCGCACGCGGCCGATGTTGCGCTGCATGAAGACGGAGCTGCGTGCGTCGTCGGCCTTCTGCCGCTCGCGCGCGGATTGCGCGATCGCCACGGCGAAGACCAGCGATTTCGGTCCGGTCGGTGTGATCGAAGCCGCGGTCATGCGGATGTGATCGAGGAGAAAGTCGTGATCGAACGTGGCCTTCTTCTCGTTCGCCATCGCGCCGAGTTTGGCGTACGCGTCTCTCGCCGCGGCGTGTGACTGCAGCACGGCCTGATCGGCGGCGCGCTGTTTTTCCAGGATGCTGCCGCGGCGGAATCCGGCGAGCTGCCCTTCGCCGTTCTTCTGCCGGTTGGCGAGCGTCTTCACGAGGTCGGCGACGGCAATCGTCCCCTCGGCGTTGCCTTTCGTCGATGCCTCGAGGATGCGGATCCAGTCGCGGTAGACGTTCGCGCGTGCGGTGAACCAGACGTGGCGCTCTTCCATCTCGTCCGCGGTGAGCGAGCGGTAGGTGATGCCGGGATAGCCGAGGACCATGACGAAGTCGCCTTCCTGGACGCCTTCCTTGGCGAGCGGGAAGAAGAACTCCGGCTTGAACGGCTTGCCGTCGACGTACGCGCGCCCGATCGAAAAGTCGCCGGTGTGGCGCGGCCACGTCCAGTTGTCGACTTCGCCGCCGAACTCGCCGACCGCGCGCGGTGGCGCGTAGACGAGGCGCACGTCCGCGACCTCGATCGTGTCCTGCAGCACGTACTGCACGCCGCCGTCGTGCGCGGCGACCTTGCAGCGCGCGTTCGGCTGCTTCTCGCACTCGGCCACGATCTCGTTCATCTTCCGTTCGGTGAGCCGGTAGCGCTCCGCGTCCGTCGCGCTCTTCGGAATCGCGGCGAGTACCTGCGCCGTGACGTCGGTGAAGCGGCGCGGGATCGTCACGCGCATCGTCTTGCTGCGCAGCTCCGCGTCGCGCGTGCGGGCGAGGAAGCCGTTGGTGATGACGTCGTTCTGCGGCGTCGCGTGCTCCTGCAGCACGCTGAAGAGACAGTGGTGGTTGGTGATGAAGAGGCCTTCCGCGGAGATCCAGCCGGCGGAGCAGCCGCCGGTGCTGATCGTCGCGGCGAGGAGGCCGGTGCCGCGTTTCGGATCCCAGAGGCGCTCGGGCGGGAGCTCCAGCCCCTGCTGTTTGAGGAACCCCGGGTCGAGCTCGAGCACCTGCTGCGGCGTCCATTTGCCTTCGGCCGCGAACGCTGCGGTGCTGAGGAGAAGGGAGAGTACGGCGAGGAGGTTTTTCATCGCCGCGAAAATATACCCGCGACGCGGCCGGCGCGCTCGCGCCGTGCGGTGCTATTTCACGAACCGCATCTCGCGCAGGAGCAGTTCGAGGTGGTCTTTGCCGAGGCGGGACCAGACGTTGTAGAGGCAATCCTGGCCGTGGATGCGGACGTACGCGAGCTGATTCGGACCTTCGCCGCCCTCGGGTCCGTACTCCGCCTTGCTCCCGTCGCCCCACTCCTGCACGTACGGCCACTTCGAATACGACGGCTCGCCCGCCCGCACGCCGGCACCGGCGACGCCGAACGCGCTGCGCAGGTTCGGGAGGTCGTACGCCACGGCCCAGCCGCCGGAGAACGTGGCCGCACGGGGCGTCGCCGCTTCCCCTTGTGCGCCGACGCTGCGTGGCGCGACGAGTGCGCACGCGGCGCGGTTCTCCGCCTTCTCCCACTGCGTCATGTACACGTCCGGCACCGTGTCGCGCGCGATCGCGTCGTTGCGCCATGGCGGCGCGGTGACCGCCGGCGCCGTCGCCGTGGCGCAGGCGGTGAGGAGCAGGAGGAGCGAAGCGAGGATGCGCATCATTTCAGATAGCGGGCCAGAAACTCCCCCATCTCAGCGCCACGTCGCCGAGCTTGTGAGGGTGGCCGTGAACGCGAGCAGGAGCAGGATGCGTTTCATGGTCGCGGATTGTAGCGATGATGCACTACCATTCGGGCTCCCATGAGTGATGCCATCACCGTTACCATCGACCGCGTCGGCCGCCTCGTCATCCCGAAGGAAATCCGCGACGAAGCGGGGATCGAAGCGGGCGTACCGCTGCAGATTTCGTGTCGCGAGGGGCAGATCATCCTCGAGCCGCGCCGCCGTCCCATCCGCATCGAAAAGCGCGGGCGGATTCAGGTCGCCGTCTCCGTCGAGCCGGGCGAGCCGCTCACCCGCGCGGCCGTGAACAGCGCGCAGAAGCGCGCGCGGCGCGGGGAGGAGTAGCCGCTTGGCGACGACGACCCTCATCGCCGCCGACAGCACCGTCCTCGCCGCCGCCATCGTGTCGTGGCACGAGCGGCACGAGGCCGCGGTCTCCGCACTCGAAGCGGCGCTCGCACGCAAGTCGCTCGTCCTGCCCGCGCCGGCAGTGATCGAAGCGTATGCGACGCTCACCCGTCTCCCCGCGCAGCATCGCCTCTCGCCCGCGGACGCATTCCACCTCTTGCGCAGCAGCTTCGACAAAGTGCGCGTGATCGGCCCGAAGACGCGCGACGTCTGGTCCGTCCTGCGCCGCTGGTCCGTCCTCCCCATCGCCGGCAGCGACGCCTACGACGCGATGATCGTCGACATCGCCCGCGAAGCCGGCGCAAAGATGCTGCTCACGTTCCGGCGCGCGGAGCTGGAGAGGCTGGCGGGCGCGGGATTGGAGATTGTGGAGCCGGTGTGACGGGGCGGGTGGGGGAGCTGTAAAGCTATAGAGCTGTTGAGCGATAGAGGGGTTCGGTCCCGTTCCCCTTTACAGCTCTATAGCTCGGCTCCCCTCTACAGCTCAGTTCCCCCTCTACAGCTTTACAGCTCGGTCCCCCTCAACCGCTCTCTCAGTGCAGAAACATCGGCATCCCCATCACCTCCGCCACCTTCGGCCGGTACTCGGCTGCGTCGTAGAAGCGGGGGACGTCGACGCGTTTGTGGCCTTTGCCAGTGACCATGATCGGCACGGCGGTGTAGCGGCCGTCGACGACGGCGACCATCTTGCCGGCTTCGCCGCGGCGCAGCAGGTCGGCGGCGAGGGAGCCGTAGTTCTTCGCCACGATGAGGTCGAGGGAGTCGGGTGCGCCGGAGCGCATCAGGTATGCCAGACGCTGATAGATGACTTTATCGCCAGCACGTTTCTCGAGATGGTCCGCGAGGATGCCGCCGATGCCGCCCAGGCGGCGCTGGCCGGCGACGTCGGCTTCGCCCGTTTCCATGCGCACGCCCGTCGTCGTGCGCGCGCCTTCGGAGATCGCCATCACCGCGTAATTGCTCGGGTTCTCCGCCTTGTCACGCGTGAGCATTTCGTGCAGCAGGTCGGGATCGAACGGCACCTCCGCGATGATCGCGCGGTCGACACCCGACAGATACGCCGCGAGCAGGCAGGTCTCGCCGGAGTTGCGTCCGAACAGCTCGACGATGAGGAATCGCTCATGCGAGCCGGCGCTCGTGCGCAGGTCGTTGATGAACATGACCGAGCGCGTGACCGCGGTGGAGAAGCCGAGGCAGTAGTCGGTGCCGTAGACGTCGTTGTCCATCGTCTTCGGCATGGCGATGATCGGCACGCCTTCCTGGTGCAGACGGCGCGCGAACGTGAGCGTGCCGTCGCCACCGAGGGCGACGAGCGCGTCGAGCTCGAGGAACTCGATCGCACGCAACGCCGCGCCGGTGAGGTCGTAGCGATCCCTGTCGTCGAGCTCACCGATCAGATGCGGCGGAACGTCGTTGCGCTTTGTGATCGAAGGATTCACGCGCGAGGTGTGGAGGATCGTGCCGCCCGTGCGATCGATGGCGCGCGTGAGCACACGCGTCAGCGGCAGGATCCACGCGGAGTTGTCCGCGCCGGCATCGGGCACGATGTTGATCAGCGAGGCCCAGCCGCGGCGCAGGCCGATGATCTCGCACGGCTCGTCGAGCATGCGCCACACGAACGCCTTGATCGCGGCGTTGAGGCCGGGCACGTCGCCGCCGCCGGTGAGGATGCCGATGCGTTTCACGGACGCAGGCGCGCCTGTGCAGCGCGTTCTCCCTCGGGGAAAAACACGACCTTGAGAGCCTCGTGACGATCGAACCTGGCGATGCCCTCGTGGAACTCGTTCAGCGAATCGAACGTCGCCTGCACGACCCATTCGACGTCGAGACCCGAGCGCAGCATGCCGAGCATGCGCTGCCACGTCGAGTACATGCGCCGTCCGATGATGCCGTGCATCGTCACGCCTTTGAAGATGACGTTGCGCGTGTAGTCGTCGATGGTGACGGAATGTCCGGCGGGCAATCCGAGGAGCGAGAGCGTGCCGCCCATGCGAACGATCTCGAGGCCGAAATTGATCGCGGCGCTCGAGCCGGACATCTCACACACGACGTCCACGCCCACGCCATCCGTCAGCGCGTCGATGGCCTTCTTCACCTCGGCCGGATCGGTCGTGCGGACATTGAATGCGTGCAGGTTGTCGAAGTTGCGCGAGGCGGCCCAGCGGCGTGCGGTCTCGAGCGCATGATCGGAAACGTCGGTGACGATGACGATCGACGCGCCGCTGTGCTCCGCGATCGCCGCGGACATCGCGCCGATGGGACCGAAGCCGGTGATGGCCACGGACTTGCCGGCGAGATCGACGATCTGCGTCGTGTGCACCGCGTTGCCGAGAGCGTCGAGGAACGCGCCGACGCGGGGCGGGATGAACGAGGGAAGCTTGATGACGTTCGACGCGGGGACTTTCACGAACTCCGCGAACGCGCCGTCCTCGTCGAGGCCGTAGATCTTCGTGCGCCCGCAGATGTGACCGTCGCCGCGGCGGCACTGGAAGCACTCGCCGCAGATGACGTGCATCTCCGCGGAGACGTAATCGCCGGGCTGCAGCGCACCTTCGCCGGTGCGTTCCGCGCCGGGCCCGAGCTCTTCGACGAAGCCGCAGAACTCGTGGCCGTATACGCGCGGCGGAGCGACCTTGGCGCGGATCGACGGATCCCAGTGATAGATGTGTTTGTCGGTGCCGCAGATGGCCGCGGCGGCGACGCGGATCAGCACTTCGCCGGAGCCGGGTTTGGGGACGGGACAGTCGCGGACTTCGGTCCCTTTCGGACCGTCTTCGGGAGCAGATTTGACGACGGCGATCATCGGGCCGCGGATGCTATCACGCCGCTCCGGCGGCGGATCGCGCGCCGCAGCATGCGCAAAACGGTCGCGGCGAGCTGCTCGAGTTTCGGCGAACCTTCGACGGAATCCGCGTGGTGATTCTTCGGCAGCTCCGCGATGAATTGTGAGATCGCCCAGACCAGCGTGTCGGGATCGCGGGTGAACAGATCCTTGTGCAGTCCGCCTTCGATGCGATGGATGCGTTTCGGCGCTTTGCACGCGTCGAAAATCTCGTGCGCCATCGAGCAGGGGCACACTTCGTCTTCGGTGCCGTGCAGCACGAGGAGCGGCACCTGCAGGTTCCTGATCACGCTGAGCGTGTTGAAGAGATCGCCGGCGAGCAGATGCAGCGGCAGTTTCGGGTAGAGCACGCGCGTGATCGACGGCAGGCTGGTGAACGTCGACTGCAGGATGAGACCGTCGAACGGGTGGCGGCGGATGACCTGCGCGGCGATCGCGCCTCCGAGGGAGAACCCGTAGAGAACGGAGGGGAGGGATGGGGGGCGGATCGTGTCGTGGTAACGCGCGGCGGTGACGCCGTCGGAGATCACGCCCGCATACGACGCGCGGCCGCTGCTCCTGCCGAAGCCGCGGTAGTCGAAAAAGAGGACGTTGAATCCTGCATTGAGGAGATGCGGGATGACGTCCGCGCTGATGGTGAGGTTGCCGGTGTTGCCGTGGCAGAAGACGCCGCTGGCGACCGGCTGCTCGGCGCGGCAGTACCACGCGTGGAGCAGCTCGCCGTCCGGCGTCTCGATCCAGTGCTCTTCGACCGCGCCGTCGGGGATGCCGTAGTCCGTCGGATTCCAGCTTTTCACCGGCTCGCGGGAGGGGCAGAAGATCTGTGTGCGGCGATAGACGCGGCGGGCGATGTCGGCCGCGAGCATCGTCGCGCCGGTGACGAGGAGTGGGAGCGCGATGGCGTCCGCGAGCGCCTGCCGTGTGCGTTTGCGCATGTCTGCGACGCAGATCCAGAGCAAGAGTGTTGCCGTGCTACAGTCCGCTCGCGTGGGCTACGTCGAGTCTCGTTTGCGGGTGCGTTACAAAGAGACGGATGCGATGGGGATCGCACACCACGCGAACTACATCGTCTGGTTCGAGATCGGCCGCACGGACCTCTGCCGCGCGGTCGGATTTCCGTACGTGGAGATCGAAGCGCGTGGATTCATCCTGGTCGTGACGGAGATCCAGTGCCGCTACCGGCAGCCGTTCCGTTATGACGACGAGGTCGTGATCCGCACGTCGCTCGCGGAGGCGCAAAGCCGCGCGATGAAGTTCGCGTACGAGCTGTTCCTCGGCGACGAGCTGCGCGCGACGGGGTTCTCGAGTCACATGTGGGTGGATCGGGAAACGCGCAGGCCCGTGCGGGCGCCGGAGGATGTGATGGCGGGATTCCGGAGCGCTCCCGGCCTCGCCGGTTGATTGGACGGGTCTTGCGACCCGGCGTTCTACAACTTCGTGAAGCCACCCTTGAGCGTAGCGTCCGGATTCGCCGCGAACGTGTTGCGGTTCGCCTCCGACGAAAAGTAATAGATCTTCCCTTTGTGCTCGAACGTCGGCGTCGCGGCGCGAATGGAGATCTTGCTGCCGTCGATCGGGTCCATGGCGATGGCGGGCGTGAAGGGGAGCGCCGCGCGGAGCTTTTCGTCTTCGGGGGAGAAGATGATCGGCTCGGGGATGTCCCACTGATGGAGCGGTTTCGGTTTCGGCGGCGGCGCTTCGTCCTGCAGCATCGGCGGCGGATTGAGCGGCGCGGGCTGGGCGGGCAGCGAATGGATCGTCTGCACCTGCGCGGACGCGGTCTGGCTCGGCCGCGGGGCGGAGTCGCAGGCGACGAGCGCGAAGGCGGTCAGGAGTACGGAAACACGCTTCATTCCGCTGGCAACCTCTGCGAATCTGACGCCAGTTGCTTCTGGTGATGCTGCATGTGGCGCGTGCAGAGCAGCACCCCGTTCGCGACCGACGCCGAGCCGAAATACGCGTGCGTGATCCTGCGGTCCTGCGCCTTCTCCGCGGCCGCTTCGAACGCGGCGGCACGCGCGCGAAACTTCGCGGCCGCGGCCGCCTGATCGAGCGGCGGGGCGGTCGGACGCAGCTCGCGTGGGGCACGCGCGTTCTTCGGAAACGCACCGCCTCGCAGCAGCTTCGGCACGAGGAGCAGGCGCAGCAGCACGCGTTGCCACATCCGCGTGATCACGACCATGCCGGTGCCACCTTCCATCTCGCGCTGCAGGGTGTCGTACGTCAGCAGAAGATGGTTGAGCGTGTCGGCCGGCGACCATTTGCCATCGGCGCGCGGACGCAACCAGACGTCCGCAGGGATCTGTTCGATCGTCGCGGCGACGCTCGCGGCCGCCTCCTGATGGACGCGCCGTATCTCTTCCCACTTCATGAGGCGTATCGTAATCCGATGCGCACGGCGATGCTGCTTCTCGTTTTCGAGCGAATCCTCCTGCCGATTGCCTTTCCCGGTGAGATCGAGGGCGCATTCGGGACGCGCTGGCGTTCCGAGGTGCTGCTGTTCCACGACGGTTCCACGGTGGCGGAGTACTGCCCGCAGGACTGCCCGGTCCATCCGCGCGGCATGGTGCGCATCGAGCCGCCGCTGTCCGACACCTTGCCGAGTCTCGGCGCGTTCCTCCACGTCACGAGCCCCGACGACATGCGCTTCACGGCGCTGCTGCACGACCAGTCACGCGCCGGCGACAACGCCGGAACGGAGATGCCGGTGGTTCGTGCGCGCGATTACCGCCGCCGCATCGTCCTGCCACGAGTCCCGCTGCGCGGCGACTTTCGCGTGACGCTGCGCATCTATGGAGAAGGGGAGGCGCCGCAGGACGTCCGCGTGCGCATGTACCGTCTCGACCGCCTCGAGCCGTTCGTCGACACGAACGTGCACCTCGAAGGCATCGTCACCGCAGTGCCGAATCCGTATCCGCCGTATCCGGCGTTCGCGATCCTGCCGGATCTCGTGCGCACGTATCCGGTGCTGGAAGCGGCGGCCAGCGCGCGCGTGGAGATCGAGGCGGCGAACGAGGGGGAGAAGATCTGGGCGTTCGCGTCGATCACGAACAACGCCACGCAGGTCGTCACGACCATCACGCCGCAATGAAAAACGGCGACGCGGGGAGCGTCGCCGTTGGTTGATTGCGATTGGTGCCCGGGACTGGAATCGAACCAGCACCCTCTAATGAGGACAGGCTTCTGAGACCTGCGCGTCTACCAATTCCGCCACCCGGGCTTGAAGGGACCGCGATTGTAGTCGCAGCGGCAGGAATGTCAATTGCGTGCTCGATATTCCGGCGATGCTTCCCACCCCCGAACGAAACGACTATCCTTCCGCGCGCCGAGAACGTGCGATGTCTGCCCCTCCCGAAGTGATCCCGACGGTGTCGCGAGAAAAACTTTCGAACGAGATCTGGAACCTGCCCAATGCGCTGACGCTGCTGCGCATCTTCATGGTCCCGTTCCTGGTCGTCGTGCTGCTGACGAAGTTCAGCGGCCGCGAGTTCGTCGGCCTGGGGATTTTCCTCGTCGCCGCGATCACCGACTTCTTCGACGGCTGGCTCGCTCGCCGCCGCAATCAGACGACCAAGCTCGGCGCGCTGCTCGATCCGATCGCCGACAAGTTGCTGATGTCGGCCGCGTTCATTTCTCTGGTGGAGATGGACCCGCGTCACGTGCCCGCGTGGATGGTGGTGATCATCATCGGACGCGAGTTCGCGGTCTCCGGTCTGCGCTCGATCGCCGCGCAGCAGGGCGTCACGATCGCTGCCTCGCCGCTCGGCAAGGGAAAGATGGTCTCGCAGGTGATCGCCATCTCGCTCCTCATCCTCGGATACGAGCTCGGTCAGTTTCGCGTCGTCGGCACCGTCGCGCTCTGGGCCGTGATGCTGTTCGCGCTCGCCTCGGGCGTCGACTACTTTGCGAAATTCGCGCGAGCCATCCTGATGGACCGCGACGCGTAAACCGCGGTCAGCCGGTCAGCAGGCGGTAGACGTCGTTCTTCCGCATCCCGAACTTTTCCGCGACCGCTTTCACCGCGTCGTTGCGGCGCATGCCGCTGTCGCGCAGGCGCTCGAACTCCGCGCGCAACGCGTCGGGTGAGATTTCCGCGGCGTGCTGCGCGGGTGCGGCGAAGACGATCGTGATCTCGCCATGCACGCGCTCGCGTTCGCGCAGCACCGCCAGCACCTCGGAGATCGTGCCGCTGACGAGCTCCTCGTGCATCTTCGTCATCTCGCGTGCGACGGTGACTTCGGTGTCGCCGAGGACTTCGAGGGCGTCTTCGAGGGAAGCGATGGTGCGCTCGGGCGATTCGTAGAGGACGACCGTGTGGCCGAGCTCCGCGGCGTTGCGATAGAAGTCGCGGCGCTCGCCCTGGCGATGAGGGGTGAAGCCGAGGAAGGTGAACGGGAGGGGTGCGATGCCGCTGGCGACGAGGGCGAGCACGCCCGCGAACGGGCCGGGGATCGGCTCGACGGTGATCCCGCGCTCGCGTGCGAGACGCACGATGCGATAGCCGGGATCGGAGATCACGGGCATGCCGGCGTCGCTGACGAGGGCGAGCGTTTCGCCGCGCTCGATGCGCTCGATGAGTGACCCGGCTTTCTGATCTTCGTTGTGCTCGTGATAGCTGTCGGTGGGACGATCGATGCCGAACGCGTTGAGCAGCTTGCGCGTGTGGCGCGTGTCTTCGCAGAGGATGAGATCCGCGGACTTCAGCGCGTCGACCGCGCGCGGCGGCATGTCGGAGAGATTGCCGAGGGGCGTGCCGACGACGAGGAGCTTAGCCATTTGCGCGCATCGTATCTCCCTCTCCCGCTAGCGCGGGGCGAGGGGACGGAGGGCGAAGGAGCGGGCGAGGAGGATGGCCGCGGTCGAGGCGACGTTGAGCGATTCGACTTTGCCCGACATCGGCACGGCGAGCGGCGAGGCGTGGCGCAACAACTCCTCCGACACGCCGGCGCCTTCGTTGCCGAAGATCAGCACCGCGTGGCGCGCGGGCGGCTCCTCCGTCGCGCCGTGCATCGCGGTCGCGACGAGCGGCACGTGTGCGTCGATCAGTTCCTGCGTGGTCATGCGCGCGACCGGCACGGAGAGAATCGCGCCGGCCGAGGAGCGGATTGCTTTCGGGCCGAACGCGTCGGCGCAGCCGGGGAGGAGCAGCACTCCCGCCGCGTCGAAGGCCGCGGCGAGGCGCACGATCGTGCCGACGTTGCCGGGATCCTGCACGCCGTCGAGTGCGACCGCGATCGTGTCGCGTCTGGCGAGGATGTCCGCGGCGCTCGCGTGCGGACGCTCGAACAGGCCGAGGATCGGCTGCGGGTGCTTCGTTTCGGTGATGTGATCGAAGACGTCGGCGGAGATGTTCCCCCCGCGTTCGAGCACGGCAATTGCCTTCCAGCCATGCGCGACGGCATCGGCGACGGCTTTCGGACCCTCGATGACGATCTCGTCCTTATGCTCGCGAATGGCTTCGCGGACGCGTTTGACGAGTGCATTGTGCCGGCTGGTGATCGTTTTCATTAGAATGCGCGCGCGGAATCATAAAGAATGACGACAGCGACCCGCCCGACCATCCGATTTTCCGAGCGCGTCACGGCGATGCAGGAGTCGCCGACCCTGGCGGTGCTGAACCGCGCCACGGCGCTCGTGCAGCAGGGGGTGGACGTCGTCGACTTCGGTCCGGGTGAGCCCGATTTCGCCACGCCCCTGGTCGTCGCCGAAGCGGGCAAGCGCGCCATCGACCGCGGCTTCACGAAGTACACGAACGCGAGCGGCACGAAGGCGCTGCGCGAGGCGCTCGCGAACCGCTACAACCGCCGCTACGGCATGAAGCTGACGCAGGAGCACGTGATCGCCGGCAACGGCGGGAAGCAGGAGCTCTTCAACGTCGCGCTCGCGCTGCTGCGCCCGGGCGACGAGGTCATCATCCCGTCGCCGTACTGGGTGAGCTTTCCCGATCAGGTCGAGTTCGCGGGGGGGAGGGCCGTCTTCGCGCGCACGCAGGCGGACAATCACTTCCGCCCGACGTTCGACGAGATCGAAGCCGTGGCCGGCCCGCGCACGCGCGGCGTGATCCTCAACTCGCCGTGCAATCCGACCGGCGCGGTGATCCGCGGCTCGGAGTTGCAGAAGATCGTGGAGTGGTGCGCGCAGCGCGACATCTTCCTCGTCTTCGACGAGACGTACGAGCTCTTCGTCTACGAAGGGAACGAGCACGTGTCGGCGATCCGCTGGTTCGAGCAGTATCCCGAGACCGTCATCGTCGTGAACTCGATGTCGAAGACGTTCGCCATGACCGGCTGGCGCCTCGGTTACGCCGTCGCCCATCCCGACATCATCAGCGCCCTCGGCAAGATCCAGAGTCACTCGACTTCGAATCCGAGCACGATCGCGCAGCATGCGGCGCTCGAAGCGCTGTCGAGTGCGGAGGACGACGTGCAGCGCATGTACGACGCGTATTGCGAGCGCCGCTCGTGGCTCGTGCCCGCGCTCGACGCGCTGCCCGGCGTCTGTTGCGCCGATCCGGATGGCGCGTTTTACGTCTTTCCGGACATCAGCGCGCACTTCGGGAAGGCAGGAATCCGCGATTCGCAGTCCTTCGCGAACTACCTCCTCGACGAGGCGCGTGTGGCCGTCGTGCCCGGCGGAGCATTCGGCGCGGATGAGTTCGTCCGCATCAGCTACGCCACCTCGATGGACCGGCTGCGCGAGGGCGTGGCCCGCATCGACGCCGCGCTCCGCAGGCTTGGCTGAGAAACGTTTAGGAATCTCCCCGCGGGTCCGCCCGTTCCGACACGCGGTCCCAAGACATTTGAAGGAGATTCCGTGAAGAAAACCATTTCGACCATGATCGCGCTGACGCTCGTTGCGTCGCTCGGCGTGGCGCAGCAGACGACGCCGGCCCCGGCCGCCGCAGGCGCGCAGGCCGACCCCATCATCGTTGCGGCAGGGGACGTGACGATCCGCCAGTCCGAGTTCGAGACGGCGCTCAAGACCCTCCCCGCGGAGTACCAGCAGTACGCCGCCGGACCCGGCAAGAAGCAGTTCGCCGAGGACTACCTGCGCATGAAGATGCTCGCGGCGGAAGGCCTCAAGGGGGGGCTGGACAAGGATCCCGAAGTCGTCAAGCAGCTCTCGCTCATGCGCGAGAACCTGGTCGCCAACGCCCAGCTCCAGCGCATCGAGAAGGGCATCGTCCTCACCGACGACGACCTCAAGAAGCAGTACGACGCCAAGAAGGCCGAATACGAGCAGGTGGCCGCGCGTCACATCCTCATCGCCTTCAAGGGCAGCCCGGCCGCTCAGGAAGGGAAGCCGGAGCTGACGGAAGAGCAGGCGAAGGCGAAGGCCGAAGATCTGCGCAAGCAGCTCGTCGGCGGCGCGAACTTCGAGGAGCTCGCGAAGAAGGAATCGGACGACCTCGGCAGCGGCGCCCGTGGCGGCGAGCTCGGCGAGTTCGGCCGCGGCCAGATGGTGCCGGAGTTCGAGAAGGCCGCGTTCGAGGCGAAGGTCGGCGACATCACGCCGGTCGTCCGCACGCAGTTCGGCTATCACATCATCAAGGTCGAGAAGCACGACCACACGCCGTTCGACCAGGTCAAGCCTGTGATCGAGCGCAACGAGCGCCAGGCGCGCGTGCAGGCCAAGCTCGACGAGCTGAAGCTCAAGGCCAACGCGACGTTCAACGACGCCTACTTTGCAACCCCCGCCGCGCCGGCCGCCCCGGCCCCCGCGCAGCCGGCGGCCAACGACACGACCAAGAAGCCGTAAGCGGATTTCTCCCGAACGAAGGCCGGGCTCAGCCCGGCCTTTTTTTTTGCTATCGTTCGCGCCGCATGGAGATTCCGTCGAAGGTATCGATCTTCAACCGCACGCTCGAGATCAAAGGGAAGGCCGGCACGTTGATCGCCATCAACGAGGACGGCTACTACGAGATCGTGCTGGAAGTGCAGCAGCGCAATCACACCGTGCTGTTCCCGATCGCGGAGACGGTGGTGATTTTCAACGAGGCGCTGCCGACGATCTCGGCGGATTTCGAAGTGGAGCGGTAGGCGGAGCACTGGCGGTGTGACCGGCGGCGGGATGCTGCCGAGCCAGCCGGCGGGGACGCGGCGTTCCGCCGTGCGTGCGGAGAGAGCGCTACGAGTCCCGGTCACGCCACGCGTGCCGGTAAAGGATCGCCAGCGACGCCCGGCACGTGCGCCCGGCATTCGGGCGACGGGGGACTCCGCATCCTTTATTCGTGCTTTTTCCCGAACACGAACGCCACGCCCGTTCCGAGCAGGTACAGCAGGATCATCGGCACCGCCAGCGCCGCCTGCGTCACCATGTCCGGGGTGGGGGTGATGATCGCGGAGATGATGAAGGCGAGGACCACCGCGTACTTGAACTTCTGCATCAGGAACGCGGGCGTCACGATGCCGAGGCGCGCGAGGAAGAAGATCAGGATGGGGGTCTCGAACACGCAGCCGGTTGCGAGGATGATCACGCTCGCGAACGAAAAGTAATCGTCCACCGTGATCATCTGCTTGAACTGCTTGCCGGTCTCGACGAAGAAACTGCACGTCGCGGGCAACAGATAGCGATAGCCGAAGTAGCCGCCCATGACGAAGAACAGCGTGCCGAGGATGATGAACGGCGCGGCCAGTCTGCGCTCGCGCTTGTACAGCCCCGGCGAGATGAACATCCAGAGCTGGTACAGCACGAAGGGTGAAGCGACAAACAGCCCCGCGAAAAAAGCCACCTTCATGTACAGAAAGAAGGGGGCGGTCAGGCGCGTGTACGCGAGCTTGTCGCCGGGCGGGAGAAAGTTCGTCAGCGGCTCCTGCAGCTTCGCGAAGATCGGCTCCGCGAAAGCCCAGCACGCCAGGAAGCCCACCGCCACCGCGATGAACGACCACATCAGTCGCTTCCGCAGTTCCTCGAGATGATCGAGGAACGTCATCTTCGGCAGTTCGCTTTCCGGATCGGCGACGTCGGTCATTCGTTACTCGGCGCGCCGTGCGGGCTCGGCCGCGGGCGGAACCTCGGAGACGGCAGGCTCGTCGACAGTAGAAGCGGCGACGTCACGGTAGGTCACTGGCTCGGTCCTTGATATCGACTCGAAAGGAGTGGTCATATCCGGTGCAACCTTCTTCAGCTCTTCGAGCCGGACCTCGCGCTCGATGGTCGCCTTCATGTCGTCGGTCGCTTTGCGGAACTCGCCCAGTGCTTTGCCGAGGGTGCGGCCGATCTCGGGGATGCGGCGGGGGCCGAACACGATGAGCACGACGATGAAAATGAGGAGGAGCTCAGGGACTCCGAGTGAACCGAACATTCTGTGAGAGCCTCGACCTGCGGACGATACGTGACAGCGGTGTGAACGCCGCGAGGGAAACGAATACTCCTCCCTATAATGGCGTTAGACCGGGCACAGTGTAACGCGAGCGCAACGCGAAACAAGAAGCGCGAAAGACATTTATGGCGAAACTGAGAAAGACCGAAAAGTGGACCTTCTCCCTCACTCTGCTGGTGGCCATCGTCGGTGCCACGCTGTTCGGCGGCTTCTACGGCAATCGCCTCTTCGGCGCGCCGATGCAGAACACCGAGCTGCACAAGCGGATGAAGGAGTACACCGACCTGCTGACCGCCGTCACGGCGAACTCGCCGGAAGACATCGCGAGCGAGAAATTCGTCTACGCGTCGATCGACGGCATGCTGCGTTCGCTCGATCCGCACACGTCGTTCCTCGAGCCGAAAGAGTACTCGGACATGCAGGATCGCCAGAAGGGCACGTTCTACGGCCTCGGCATCCTCGTGACCAAGCGCAACGACCAGGTCACCGTCATCACCCCGCTCGAAGGCACGCCCGCCGCGCGCCTCGGCATCCGCGCGGGTGACGTCATCTCCGAAGTCGAAGGTGTGTCGACCGAAGAGCTCTCGCTCGACGAAGTCGTCAAGCGCCTCAAAGGCCCGAAGGGCACGACCGTTCACATCAAGATCACCCGCATCGGCATCAAAGAACCGATTCCTCTGACGATCGTGCGCGCGGCGATCCCGACCAACTCCATCAGCAACGTGCTGATGCTGCGTCCGGGCATCGGCTACATCCGCATCAAAGACTTCACCTCGACCACCGTGCGCGAGCTCGACGAAGCGATCGTCAAGCTCAACGAACAGGGGATGCAGAAGCTCGTCCTCGACCTGCGCATGAATCCGGGTGGCCTCCTCGACGCCGCCGTCGGCGTGTCCGATCACTTCCTCGACAAGGGGCAGATGATCGTCTACACGAAGGGCCGCACGCCCGACTCCGCGCAGGAGTACGTCGCGCCGGGCAAGCACGTGAAGTTCGACCAGCCGCTCGTCGTCCTCGTCAACCGCGGCAGCGCCTCGGCCTCCGAGATCGTCGCCGGCGCGGTGCAGGATCACGACCGCGGCCTCGTCGTCGGCGAGACGAGCTGGGGCAAGGGCCTCGTGCAGAGCGTCTACACGCTCCAGTACGGCGCCGGCCTCGCCCTCACCACCTCGAAGTACTACACGCCCGCGGGCCGCAACATCCAGCGCGACTACACGTCCATGTACGACTACTACATGGCTGACGAAACGGAGAACGGTCCGGAAGTCCCGCTCTCGCAGCGCGAGCAGTTCAAGACCGACACGGGCCGCGTCGTCTACGGCGGCGGCGGCATCACGCCGGATCACATCGTCAAGCAGCCGAAGCTCGCACGCACCACGCAGCTCCTCGAAGTGCGCAGCGCGATCTTCAACTACGCCGTCGAATACGCGGCGAAGAATCCGAACGTGACGAAGGACGTGAAAGTCACCGACGCGATGGTCGACGAGTTCGTCCGCCACGCCGCGCAGCACGACATCGCGAGCGAAGCGGAGATCCGCGAGACGCTGCAGAATCCCGTCGATCGCAAATACGTCGAGCGCGCATTGAAGGCGGAGATCGTCGCCGCCAAATACGGCTTCGACGCGTCGTATCCGTATCGGCTCGAAGGCGACGCGCAGGTCGAGAAGGCACTCGAGCTGTTCCCCGAAGCACAGAAGCTCTCGACGCTCGCGGCCTCCGTGCGCGGCGGCGGCGAAGTGCGGCCGGCCGATGCAGGCACGCGCGCGGCGCAGGCAAATCCGAAGACTGAATAGAGGCGCGAACGCTGCAGTTCACGGACGCGGCAGCTTGCGCTGCCGCGTTTTGTTTTTTGTGCTAACGTTTCGCCGCTTTTTGGAAGGGAATCCGCAACCGATGCCTGAGCTCGGAAAGAAATACACCTGCTATAGCTGCCATACGAAGTTTTATGACCTGAGCAAACCCGTTCCGCTGTGCCCGAAGTGCGGCGCCGACCAGCGCGATGCGGACGAAGCGCCGATCATTCCGGTGTCGCGCGGACGCGGTCGCGCGGTCGTCGAGGAGCCCATCGACGATGACGAGAGCCCGGCAGCACCGGCCGGTGAAGCCGCGGAAGGCGACGAAGAAGAAGGTTTCGTGGCCGACGAGCCGGAAGCGGAAGCGGACGACGACGAAGAGGATGATTACTAGTCATGCGTAATCTCGGCTTGCTCGGCTGTGTCGGCGCACTGGTGCTCGCACTCATCGTGGGCGGTGCCTGGTTCGTCGGCATCCGCAACAACCTCGTCGGCCTCGACGAGCAGGTCAATCAGCAGTGGGCGCAGGTCGAGAGCCAGTACCAGCGGCGCTTCGACCTGATCCCGAACCTCGTGCGCACCGTGCAGGGCGCCGCGAACTTCGAGAAGTCGACGCTCGAAGCGGTGGTCAACGCGCGTTCGCGCGTCGGCCAGGTCGCGGCACCGGCCGGGCCTCCGGGCGCGGCGGGCGACATCACGACGAACGCGAATCAGATGGAGCAGTTCGCCGCGGCGCAGCAAGGCCTCAGCAGCGCGCTGTCGCGACTCCTCGTCGTCGTCGAGCGCTACCCGGAGCTGAAGTCGAACCAGAACTTCCTCGAGCTGCAGTCGCAGCTCGAAGGCACGGAGAACCGCATCGCCGTCGAGCGCCAGCGCTACAACACCGCGGCGCAGCAGTACAACACGGCCATCCGCCGCTTCCCGGCGAGCATGGTCGCGAGCATGAGCGGCTTCAAGGCGAAGGCGTACTTCCGCGGCGCGCCGGGCAGCCAGCAGGCGCCTGACGTGAACTTCGACTTCAGCAATACCGCTACGGCCACCCGTTGAACCGCGAAAGGATGAAGGATGAAGACGGAAGGATGACCCGCATCGTAAAGCTCATCCTTCACCCTTCGTCCTTCATCCTCGCTCTCGTCTTCGCCTCGTTGAGCGCGTACGCGCTCAACGTCCCACCGCCGCCCACGCAGTGGCTCACGGACCGCGCGAACCTCATCGACGGCACCGAGGCGGACCTGCTGAACCGCAAACTCTCCGATTTCGAGCAGGCCACCGGCGCGCAGTTCATCATCTACGTCTTTCCCTCGCTCGAAGGGGAGTCGCTCGAAGACTTCACCATCCGCGCGGTCGAGCGCTGGAAGGTGGGGCAGAAAAAGTACGACAACGGTCTCGTGCTTTTCGTCTTCGTGCAGGAGAAGAAAGCGCGCATCGAAGTCGGCTACGGACTCGAAGGGACGGTCACGGACGCGTTCTCGTCACGCGTGATTCGCGACGTCCTCGCGCCGGCGTTCCAGCAGGGCAATTACGGCGCGGGCCTCAACGCCGCGGCGGACGCGCTCATGGCGCAGATCCGCAAAGGCGAAGCACCGGTGGAACCGATGCAGCGGCGCGGCACCGGTGGCAGCCAGTCCGCGCAGGGTGAGGACCTCGGCATCCTGCCGATCCTCATCATCCTCTTCGTCGTCTTCTTCGTCGTCGTGCCGATGCTCAGCGGCGGACGGCGGCGGCGCGGCGGCGGGTGCAATGGCTGCATCTTCCCGATGTTCTTTTTCCCCGGCGGCGGCAGCGGCATAACATTCGGCGGCGGCGGATTCAGCGGCGGTGGTGGTTTCGGCGGAGGCTTCTCCGGCGGCGGCGGTGGGTTCGGCGGCGGCGGCGCCTCAGGAGGCTGGTGATGCATCAGAAAGAATTTCTCGCGCAGCTCGATCAGGAGCGCATCGTCAAAGCGATCGGCACCGCCGAGCGCATGACCTCCGGCGAGATCCGCGTGCACATCCAACCGAAAGCGCACGGCGACATCCGCGCCATCGCCGAGCGCACGTTCGAGCGTCTCGGCATGACGAAAACCGAGCTGCGTAACGGCGTGCTGCTCTTCATCGCCTGCGAGGAACAGCGCTTCGTCATCCTCGGCGACAAGGGCATCGACGAGAAAGTGCCCGGCGGTTTCTGGGACGACATCGCCGCGAAGCTCACGATCCAATTCAAATCCGGAGAATTCACCAATGGCATCGTCGAAGCGATCCACAGCGCCGGCGAAGAGCTCCGGCACTTCTTCCCGCGCTCCGAGGCCGACGTCGACGAGCTCGCGAACGAGATCAACATCGAGCATCACTAGCGTCGTCATCGCCCTCGGTGCGAACCTCGGCGACCGGCGCCGCACGATCCTGCGCGCGATTCACCTGCTGCGCTCCTCGATGCGTGTCGTGTGCGTGAGCGCGTTGCACGAGACCGATCCCGTCGACGCACCGGCAGGCTCGCCGAAGTTTCTGAATTGCGTGCTCACCGGCTTCACGCGTTTGAGCGCGGAAGCGCTGCTCGGCGAGTTGCGCCTCGTCGAATTGCGCCTCGGACGCAAACGCCGTGGCGAGCGCAATGCGCCGCGCACGATCGATCTCGACCTCATCCTGCATGGTGCGCATCGCATGCGCACGGCGGCACTCACCCTTCCGCACCCTCGCGCGGCCGCACGCGCGTTCGTCGTGAAACCGCTCGAGGAATGCGGCGGCCTCGGGATGCATTTGCTTCGCGCACGATGAAGTACCTTCCGCATCTTTTCGACAACAACCGCCGCTGGGCCGCGGGGCACCTCGCCGAGGATCCGCATTTCTTCGAACGGCTCTGCGAGATCCAGACGCCGGAGTATCTGTGGATCGGCTGCGCGGACAGCCGCGTGCCGGCGAACGACATCGTCGGCCTCGCACCGGGCGAGCTGTTCGTGCATCGCAACGTGGCGAACCTCGTCCGCATCGACGATCCGAACTGCATGGCCGTCGTGCAGTACGCGGTCGAAGTGCTGAAAGTGAAGCACATCATCGTCACCGGGCATTACGGCTGCGGCGGTGTGCGCGCGGCGCTCGAGAACACCGGCAGCGGCATCGTGGCGCAATGGCTCGAGCCGGTCGTCGCCTTGCGCGATCGCAAAGCGGAGGAACTGCGGAATGCCGCCGATCCGTGGGTGCGCCTCTGTGAGCTGAACGTGATCGAGCAGGTCGAGCAACTGCTGCAATCGGACGTGCTCGTTCGCGCGCGCGGCACCGACCTCGACGTGCACGGCTGGATCTACGACCTGCGCGACGGCCTTCTGCGCGATCTCGCGGTCACGACGAAGCTGCGCTGATCAGCGGGTGCCGAGCGCGTTGCCCGAATCGACTGCCACGCGCGCGCGCTTGACGACCGCCGCGCGGGCGAGGATCGGGTACGGGTTCACCATCTCGTCGTTCTCGTTGACCGCGAAATGGAGGTGCGGCGGGGTGCTCTTGGCATTGCCGGTATTGCCGACGTAGCCGAGGAGATCGCCGCTGCGGACTTCCATCCCTTCGAAGAGACCGGGAGCCCAGCGGTCGAGGTGCGCGTAGTAGAACGACGCGCCGCTCTCGTTCGTCAGCCAGAGGCAGAGGCCGCCCTTCGGCTGCTCGCCGATGTAGCTGATGATGCCGTCCGTCACGGCGACGACGGCGGTGCCTTTCGGCGCGAAGATGTCGATGCCTTTGTGTTTGCGCTTGCCGCCGTCGCGCGGATAGCCCCAGGAGTCGGAGATGTCGTGCGGTCCGACGCCGACGACCGGCATGAAGAGCGAGTTGCCGTTGAGCGGGGCGAACAGCGCTTTGGCGCGATTCGCAAACTCGCTGTCGCGTTCCTTCTTCGTCGCCGTGGCGCTCTGCGTTGGCTTGTCGGCCTTCGGCAGGCGGCTGTTGTGGCGGCTCAGGTCCGAGCGGAGTTGCGCGATGAGCTGGCTGAAATCGTCATCGTCCGACGGAGGAACCGGCGTCGTCGCGACGACCGTGGTCGTCGTCGAGCAGGCGGTGAGGAGGAGGAGGGAGCCCAGCAGCGCGACCAGCCTGCCGACCCACCCGTTACGCGCGCGAACCGATCTCATCATGATTCCGGATAGACGTGCGCGAGTGTAAGGGCAGACCGCTCAGCTTGTAAAGCTTATTGAAACAAAGCGGACGCGACATCTTCGATGCGGCGCACCGGGAGGATGTCGATGTCCGCACGGATTTCCGTCGCGTTCGTCTGCGGCACGATCACTTTCGTGAAGCCGAGCGCCGCCGCTTCACGCGCGCGCAGATCGGGCTGCGAAACGCTGCGGATCTCGCCGAGGAGACCGACTTCGCCGAAGAGGGCGAGGTCGTGGCGGATGGGGAGATTGCGCTGCGACGAAAGAATCGCGGCGACGACGCCCAGGTCGAGGGCGGGCTCGTCGATGGCCAGACCTCCGGCGACGTTCACGTAGATGTCGTGCTGCACGAACGTCCCCGCGCCACGCCGCTCGAGCACGGCGAGGAGGAGCGAGATGCGATTCGCGTCGATGCCCATGGCCATGCGCCGCGGCGACGGAAAGTGCGTCGGCGAGACGAGCGCCTGCACTTCCAGCAGCAGCGGACGCGTGCCTTCCACGGCCGCGAGGATCGCGGAGCCGGGCGCCTGGCTCCGCTGCGAGATCAATGCGGCCGACGGATTGGCGACTTCTTCGAGTCCGTCGTCGTGCATCTCGAAGATCGCCACTTCGTTCGCGGGACCGAAGCGGTTTTTGTAGGCGCGTACGACGCGGTAGTTCTGAAACTTCTCGCCTTCGAAGTAGAGGACCGTGTCGACGATGTGCTCGAGCGTTTTCGGGCCGGCGATCGTCCCTTCCTTCGTGATGTGGCCGATGAGGAACACCGGGATGTTCAGGCGCTTGGCCGCGGACATCAGCACGCCCGCGGAATCGCGCACCTGGCCGACCGAGCCGGGCATGGAGTTGTTCGACGACGTATGCACGGTCTGGATGGAGTCGACGATCACCGCCACCGGCCGCATCTTCTCCACCTCGGCCAGGATGCGTTCCACGGACGTTTCCGTGTAGAGGCGGATGGCGTCGCTGGTCGTGTTGAGCCGCCGCGCGCGCATGGCGATCTGCCGCGGCGATTCTTCACCGGAGACGTAGAGCACCATCCCGCCGCGCGCGAGCTCCTGCGCGACCTGCAGCAGGAGCGTGGACTTGCCGATGCCGGGCTCACCGCCGACGAGAGTGACGGCGCCGATGACGAGCCCTCCGCCGAGGACGCGATCGAGGTTGGCCATGCGCGTCGAGATGCGCGGCGCGGCGTCGAACTCGATGGCGCCGATCGGCATCGGCGCGGACGACGCGCTCATCGCCGTGGCGGGACCGGCACTCTGTGGCGCCTCTTCCTGCGCGTACGAGTTCCACGCGTTGCAGTCGGGACACCGCCCGAGCCACTTCGACGCCTGTGCCCCGCATTCGGTGCAGGAGTAAACGACTGCCTTCTTCGCCACGAGGGGGATTGTAGGTTACGGGCGCGATTGCACCGATGCGGGCCGCATCTGCGCGCGCACCGCACGCACGATCCCCGCGCCCACAAGCATCGTCATCACCGCTGGATAGACCGGATTGCTCATGTCGCGCACGACGAAGCCGATGATGAAGATGATCCACAAGGCGTAGACCGCGCTCGCATTTTCCGGTCGCCGCGCGGCGAACAGCATCAACGCGTAGATGGCAACGCCGCCCATGGACGTGACGCCGATGTGGGCATTCGATGGCGAGGTGAGGAACGCGAGCGTGAGGATCGCGGCGTAATGCAGGCCGTGCGAGACCGGCAAGGCGAGGAGAAACTCGCGCGTGCGGATTCGCGCGAAGGCGAAGGCGATGCACACCGCCGACGAGCGCGCCGTGGCGCGGATGATCGTGCGCAGCAGCTCCTCGTCGGGCACCGTCAGACTTCCCGGCGCGGCACGGACGGAAGCGGAATCGGCATCTGCCCGCCGCTCGCGGGCGTGCGGTTCCACACGCTCACGCTTTCGTTGAACACCGGGCTGGCGCTGCCGTACGACTCCACCTGCAGGCCGATCAGTTCCACGTCCGACTGATTCTTCTTCCAGAACCAGCCCCACTTCACCGAGCCGTAGTACGTCCCTTTGTCTTTCCCCTGCGTGGCCAGGGCGGTGGTTTCGAACTGCTGCCCCGAGAACGAGGAGACCTCGCGAATGTGCGGGTTGTCCTCCAGCCACGCCGGCTTCATGTTCCACGAAATCCCGTCGAAATAGCGATGTCCGTGCTCGCCGGCTCCGGGCTCGACGCGTGACAGGTCGTCCGGACGCGACGCGTAGGCGGGGCTGATGCTGTCGGCGCGCTGATCGATGCTCGTGCCGGTGTACGAGCGTTCGCGCACCTTTTCGTCGATGTAATAGAAATCGTCGTTCTTGAACGTACGCACGGTCTGCACGAGCACGATCTCGGTCGCGTCCGCGGGATACATCGGCGTGAACCGCAGCTTCATGTGCAGCCCGCGCGCGCTCGGATCGATTTTCCCCATCTTGCCGTGGTACTCGACGGCTTCCCACATCCCGCCGAACGTTCGCACCGGTCCTTTGAAAGGACAGATGACGATTCCCTCGGTGATCTGTCTGCGCTCGGCAAACGCGGCGGAATGGATGTAGACGTCGCGGTCCGACAGATCGTGTTCGTCGACACGCATCACGCGATACCAGACCTGCTGGCCCAGCAACCCGACCGTCGCATCCAGGCCGAGACGTGAATCCCACGCGTCGCCTTTGTCGATCGTGATCTCGTGCTTGCCGGTGACTTCGGCGTAGGTCTTACCTTCCGCCAGCGACATGCCGCCGAGCGATTCACGCAGGAGCGTGGGGCTGTTGACCTGCACGGAAACGAGCGGATGGCGCTGGATGACGCGCGAGGAGGCGCGCATGCGCTGAATCGATGACGGCGCTGCGGTCAGCGCGAGCACCGCCGCGCGCGCGCCCATGCGCTCGGCCTCCGCTTCGAGCATCGCATCGTGGAACAGCGCCACGCCGGTGCCGAAGGGATTGCGCACGCGTCCACTCTTCTGCTGCAGGACGTGCGCGAGCTCGTGGCCGAGGAGGTGACGGCCGCGGTGGGTGTGGAGATCGTAGTGGCCGGGCGCGAAGTGGATGTCGGTACCGCACGTCAGCGCGTGCGCGCCGAGGGCGGCGGTGTGCGGGCCGGTGTGCACCCGGACGGCGTCGAAACTCGTGCCGAACGCCGCCTCCATCTTCTGCCGCACTGCCGGCGGAAGTGGCTGCCCGCCGGACGAAGGGAAGTGCACGAGCTGCGGCGGTAACTGCGTCGCGGTGCCGTTCGCCATGCGCTGCACGACGGGTGCGGCCTGACCCAGACGGGGACCGTTGGGAAAGAATCCCTGCACGACGGCACCATGCGGAGGCATGGCTCATTGTACGCCGGTGCCGGTTTCCTCGATCATGCGTGCCGGACGATGGTGCGCAGCAGCTCCTCGCCGATTACGTGGCCGGTTCTTCCGACAGGCCCCAGTTCGCGAGCACGTACTGGACGCCGTGGACGGTGCCCTCGCCGGTCGCGACGGTGAGCTTGCGGGTGCGCACGTCTTCGCGCCATGCCGCACTGGCATGATCGGCGACCGCGTTCGCGATCAGCACGCGCACGTCTTTCTCGCTCATTCCCGGCGTCATCTGCGCGCGCACTTTGTAGCCCGCGGACGAGGCGATGCCGCCGTTCTGCACGTGGATGTCGAAGCACAACGCGATGCCGAGCTCCGACTCGAGGCCGTATGCCTTTGCGGTTGCCAGTGCGGGCTGGTAGTAGTCCGCGTCGACGCGCGCCTGCTGCAGTTGCTGTCCGACCGACGATTCGCCGAGCTTCGCAAATCCGCTCTTGTACGGCTCCGCGAGCGTGGTCTTCGACGAGCCGGAGCTGACGGAATCCGCCCACGCGAGCTGCTGGTCCCACGATTCACGGCAAACGGTCATCAACGTCGACGCGCCATTGCCGAAGCAGTCGTTGAGGAGCGCTGCGTCCCTGGCATTCGCGTCTTCGATGATCTTCGAGAGCTCGCCGCCTTTGAGGGTGAAGCCGATGATGCCCCACGTCACACCCGCTCCGTCGAAGTTGCCCTGCGCGAGGGTGTAGCCATGTCCTTCGAAGGTGGAGGTGAGTCCGAGGCAGCGGTCGCGCAGTGAAGGAATGGGGGAGGAGGTCAACGCCGTCCAGGTCACGTCATCCACGGACCCGGTGACGGCAAGGCCGTGTTTCTGTTGAAAGGCTTTGACCGCGTTCACCGTCCCGGTTCCATACGCTCCGTCGACACCGTGCGTGTCAAACCCGGCATCCGTGAGCTTCTGCTGAATCGTACGCACACTCTCGCCATGCGCGCCTGCACCGAATAGGAGTCTGGACATGGGCGTAATGTACGCTTGTTCGCTCCGGTGGGAAACGACGAAGGGCCTCCCGCGGAGCGACCGTGTACAATCACACCCATGACCGGCACGCGATTTTTTGGCGAGGAACAGCGGCCCGGCGTGTAAGCACACGACAGAACACTCATTCGAGGCCCGCTCCGACACCACGGAGCGGGCCTTTTTGCGTTTCAGGAGGAACCCATGGCGATCCAGGTGGCGTATCAGGGCGAGCGGGGAGCGTTCAGTGAGGCCGCGGCGCGGCGGCTGCTGCGCGGCGATGTGCATCCGGTGCCGTGTGCCTCGTTCGAAGAGATGTTCGCCGCGGTGGGACGCAACGCCGACTGCTGCATCGCTCCGATCGAGAACAGCCTTGCCGGCTCCATTCACCGCAACTACGACCTCCTCGTCGAGTCGCAGTTGCAGATCGCGGGTGAGACCCATCTGCGCATCGTGCACAACCTCATCGCGGCGCCTTCGGTCGCGCTCGAGCAGATTCGCCGCGTGTACTCGCATCCGGTGGCGCTCGCACAGTGCACGCGGTTCCTGCGCGCGCATCCGCACATCGAAGCGGTGCCGGTGCACGACACGGCAGGCGCGGTGCGCGAGGTGATGGAGCGTGGTCGCGACGACGAAGCGGGCATCGCCTCCGCCGACGCCGCGGGTATTTACGGCGCGCGCATCGTCACGCCGCAGATCGAGGATCACGCACAGAACTTCACGCGCTTCCTCCTGCTCACCTTGCGTGGGAACACGATCGAGACGCAGGAAACGCAGCGCCGCCGGAAGACGTCCCTCGTCTTTCGCATTCCCAATCGACCCGGCTCGCTCTACCGCGCCCTCGGCGCCTTCGCCATGTTCGACATCGATCTGTCGAAGATCGAGTCGCGTCCGATCGAAGGGAAGCCGTGGGAGTACGCGTTCTACCTCGACGTGATCGGCGAAGACCTCACGCTCGCACTCGACAACCTGCGCCAGCTCGCGGAGAGCGTGACGGTGCTGGGGTCTTACGGGACGAGGTGGTGACGCTTTGCCGGGAGACCCCGGTCGTCTCTCTAGTGGACCGACACCATCTCCCCTCGCAGATCCTCCTGCATCTCCCGCTTCACGCGATCGGGAGAGTAGCCGCGGCCGAGGAGCACGTAGAGCTTGGCGAGGGCAGCTTCGGCGGTCATGTCGAAGCCGCTGATCACGCCCGCGCGCGCCATCGCCGAACCGGCGGCGTACTCCTGCAGATCCACGGTTCCTTCGAGACATTGCGTGCAGTCGACGATCACCACGCCGCGCTTCGTCGCGTCCGTGAGTGCCTCGATGAACGCGCGGTCCTGATCGGGACCGTTGCCGACGCCGTACGCCTCCAGCACGAGCCCCTGCAGCGGTGGGCGCAGCACGTTGCGCAGCAACTCCGGCGAGATCCCGGGGAACAGACGCAGTGCGCTGACGACGGGACGCTTCAGCTCCGGCACGCGGATGCGCTTCGTGCCGCGTTCGGCGCGGATCAGATCCCAGTTCACCTCGATGTCGATGCCGACCGTGCCGAGCGGGGGGAAGTTGGGCGAATCGAAGGCGGCGAAGCCGTCAGCGCTCACCTTCGTCGAGCGGCATCCCCGCAGCAGTTTCCCGCCGAAGTACAGGCACACCTCGGGGATGGCATAGCTCGAAGCCAGCATCAGCGACGTGATGAGGTTCTCCCTCGCGTCGTTGCGGATCTCGCACAGCGGAATCTGCGAGCCCGTGATGATCACCGGCTTGCGCAGCCCCGCGAGCAGGAACGGCACCGCGGATGCGGTGTACGCCATCGTGTCCGTGCCGTGCAGCACCACGAACCCGTCGTACTTGTCGTAGTTCGCCTCGACGTCGCGCGCGATCTTCACCCACTCCGCCGGCGTCATGTTCGACGAATCGAGCAGCGGCGCGTACTCGTGGACCGTGTAGCTCGGCATCGACTCGTGCCGCAGCTCCGGCATCTCCTGCATCTGCGCCTGCAGATACCCCGGCTCGGGACGGTAGCCGCTGCGCGTCCGCTTCATGCCGATCGTGCCGCCGGTGTACGCGATGAAGACCTTCTTCCGCATCGACGCGCGATAATACCCGTCATGCCGAAAAAGACACTGGAGTCGCTCGAGCTCGAATTGCGCGATCACGCCATGGGATATCCCGAATCGACGGAAGACAACCCGTGGGGGCACCGCGCCATCAAGGTCAAAGGGAAGACCTTCGTCTTCCTCGGCGGTGACAAAGACAAGGGGGAGCTGAGCCTTTCCGTGAAGCTCCCGCAGTCGCGCGACATCGCTCTCGACCTTCCCTTCGCCGAGCCGACGGGCTACGGACTCGGCAAGAGCGGGTGGGTGTCGGCCGCGTTCACGAAGGTGAGCGAGGTGCCGATGGATCTGCTGAAAACGTGGATCGACGAGAGTTACCGCGCGATCGCGCCGAAGAAACTGGTCAAGACGTTGACTTAGTCATTCCGGCATCAGAAACGGCGCGACGTTCATCGACAGCAGCATCTCCGCGACGCCGGGGATGTCGGGATACGACGACTCCAGCCTGCGAAAGTGTTCGGCGGCCGCCTCGCGATCGCCGCCTCGCCGCGCGACTTCGCCCCGCACGTAGTGCACGTAACGCTCGAAGCGCGACTCGCGCGCCAACGGCTCCGCGCGATCGATGAACGCCAGCGCCTCCTCGCGCTTCTCCCGAGAGAGATACGCGAACGCGGCGGTGATGAGCACCTGGCGCAGCACCTCGCGATTGCCGGTGCTCTCCGCATGCTCGAGCGCGATGTCGATGGCCTGAATGGCGTCGCGATACTCGTTCGCGGCGAGGCAGTTGTAGGCGAGGTTGTGCGCGATGCTGGCGATCGTGAGCGCCTTGTCGTCGCCCGCATACGACGACTGCGCCTCGGCGAGCGCCACGCGTCCGTACTCGACCGCCGCGATGTGATTGCCGCGCATCGATTCCACGGCCGCGGCGACGTCGTACGACATGAGGATGCGTCCGGGATCGCCGAATTCGCGCGAAGAGTCGAGGAGGATCGGCAGATAGCGGTCCGCCGTCTTGCGGTCGCCGCGATCGGTGGCGCTGACGACGAGGTAGTACGCGGCGAGACTGACGTGGCGCGCGCTGTAGCGGCGGAGGATGTTCTCCTGAAACACCTGCCACTCCGCGTTCGTGCGGCCCTGCAGCACGGCGACGCTCGCATGGTGGATGTTCACGAGCGCGTGCTCGGCCTCGGTCGACGCGAGTGTTTCCGCGCGTGCGAGCGCCTCGTGCGTCGCATCCCACGCCGCCACGCGCATGGCCCTCACGGCCTCGGCCAGCACCTCTTCGAACGTCATCGGGCCGTATCATGCCAAAAAGGCGACCGATCATGAGCGTCGCCGGCTTCCACCCAGGCGGCAGCGAGATGCTGCCGCTTCAGCCGCGGCGGGGGACGCGGCGTTCCCGTACGAATTAGAACGGGCAGTCGTCGCAGCCGGAGCCACAGCACGTGGGCTCGGCCGCGGGGCGCCAGCGGGGAGGGGGAGGAGGCGGCGCCGGTTCTTCCTGCGAACAGGAAGAAGGTGAGGGCGAGCCGCTTTGCGGCTCGCCCTCGTGTGACTCGTTGGAACTCACGCCGTCCGATCCGGCGTGTTGGCGGGTGCGGTGGGCTGCGGGACCACCACGTCCGTTTGCGGGCCGGAGCCCGGCGCGATCGTCATCGTCTCGCCGGGGCTCTGATCGGGGTAGTACTCCTTAAGCTTGATGTAATCGGTCCCCGTCTCCTCGGTGATGATCTGGTTCACTTCCCAGCCATCGAGCGTCTCGCGTTCGAGGAGGCGGCGCGCGATGCGGTCGAGCGCGTTGCGGTTGTTGGTGATGATCTCGTGCGCGGACTTGTACGCCTTGTCGAGGATGCGGCGCACTTCCTTGTCGATCTCGACCGCCGTGGCCTCGGAGAAATCGCCGTGTTGCGCGAACTCACGTCCGAGGAAGATCTCCTGCTCTTTTTTGCCGAAGGTCACGGGACCGAGGTCCGACATACCCCACTCGCACACCATCTTCCGGGCCATGCCCGTGGCGCGCTCGATGTCGTTGCCGGCGCCGGTGGTGAGCTCGTTGAGGAACACCTCTTCCGCGATGCGGCCGCCCATGAGCACGGCGAGCATGGCTTCGAGGTAGCGTTTCGAGTACGAGTACTTGTCCTCGGTCGGAAGCTGCTGCGTGAGACCGAGCGCGCGGCCGCGCGGGATGATCGTCACCTTGTGCAGCGGATCGGCCGCGGGCAGCATCGCCGCGACGATCGTGTGACCCGACTCGTGATACGCGGTGTTCCGCTTCTCGCGATCGGACATCATCATCGACTTGCGCTCGACGCCCATGATGACCTTGTCCTTCGCGTACTCGAAGTCGACCATCTGGACTTTCTTCTTGTCGTAGCGCGCGGCGTTCAGCGCGGCCTCGTTGACGAGGTTCGCGATGTCGGCGCCCGAGAAGCCCGGCGTACCGCGTGCGATCACGCTGACGTCGACGTCTTCGGCG
>DASPHZ010000021.1:0-14378 GCA_035629395.1 Thermoanaerobaculia bacterium | reverse complement strand
CGCGGACCGACGACTGGGCACGCGGTGGCGGAACCACCTGGATCACGGGCACCTACGACCCCGAGCTGGACCTGCTCTACTGGGGCACGGCCAATCCCGGCCCGGTCTTCGACGGCGGGCCCCGCCCCGGGAACAACCTCTACACCAGCTCGGTGCTGGCCCTCGACCCCGATGACGGCTCCATCCGCTGGCACTACCAGTGGACCCCTCACGACGTCTGGGACTACGACGGCGTCAACGAGAACATCCTCTTCGAGCAGGACGGGCGGCGTCTGCTCGCGCATTTCGATCGGAACGGCTACCTCTTCATCCTCGATCGCACGAACGGGCAGCTCGTGCGCGTGACGCGCTTCGGCGAGCAGGTGACGTGGGGCGACATCGACGCGAGCGGCCGCGTGACGACGCGCATCAAGCCGACGCGCGAAGGCGTGACGATCTGCCCCGGACCGGCGGGCGCGAAGGAATGGCCGCACGCGGCGTACAGTCCGCGCACGGGATTGCTGTACGCGCCGACCATCGACGCGTGCGCGACGTTCCGTCTCGTGCCGCAGCAGTTCCGCGAGGGGATGTTCTATCTCGCCGGCGAGGCCGATGTGCGGCAGCACGAGCAATCGGGACAGGTCAAGGCCATCGATCCGGCGACGGGGCGGCAGGTATGGTCGTGGAAAGGAAAGCATCCGATGGTGGCGTCGGTGCTGGCCACCGGCGGCGATCTCGTGTTCACCGGGGAGCCGTCGGGACATTTCAACGCGTACGACGCGCGCACCGGCGAGCTGCTGTGGCAGTACCAGACCGGCAACGGGATTCACAGCAATCCGGTGTCGTACAGCGTCGGCGGGAAGCAGTACATCGCGGTGCCGACGGGATGGGGCGGCTGGGTGGAGGGTTTCGCGCCTGAAATGCTGGGTGCGCCACGCGGCACGTCGCTTGTAGTGTTCGCGTTGCCGTGATCCTCGCCGCCCTCGTCCTCGCTCAGGTCACCGAAACCATCACCGTCACGGCGACGCGCACCGAAACGCGCGTCGCCGACACGCCCGCGTCGGTCGTCGTGCTCTCGCGCGAGACCCTCGAGAACAGCGCGGCGCCGACGCTCGACGACGCGCTGCGGCAGGTCGCGGGCTTCACGCTCTTTCGCCGCACCGGGAGCCGCGTCGCGAATCCGACGTCGCAGGGCGTGTCATTGCGCGGCGTCGGCGCGAGCGGCGCCTCACGCGCGCTCGTGCTCGACGACGGCGTGCCGCTCAACGATCCGTTCGGCGGCTGGGTGTACTGGGGACGCGTGCCGCGCGTCGCGCTCGAGCGCGTGGAGGTGCTGCGCGGCGGCGCGTCCGATCTGTACGGCTCGTCAGCGATGGGCGGGGTCATTCAGTTCATCCGACGCAAGTCCGCGGGCGTGACCGCCGATGTTTCCGCGGGGTCGCAGGAAACGGGCGCGGCGTCGCTGTTCTGGGGGGGGACGTACGGAACGGTGTCCGCGGACCTGTTCCGCACGGGCGGCTATGTGCTGGTGCGTCCGGGCGAGCGTGGTGCCGTGGACGTCGACGCCGATTCGGAGCACGCGTCGATCGACGCCGCGCTGCGGCGCGAGCGCTGGTTCGCGCGCGCCTCGCATTACACGGAGTCGCGGCAGAACGGGACGCCGCTGCAGGTCAACGACACGACCATCCGTCATCTCGCCCTCGGTGCGGATTTCGGCGGGCTGGCGCTGCGCGCCTTCGGCAGTGACCAGGATTACTACCAGACCTTCACCGCCGTGGCCGACGATCGCAACTCGGAGCGGTTGACGGTAGTGCAGCGCGTGCCGTCGCGCGGTGCGGGTGCGAGCGCGCAGTGGACGCACGCGCTCGGCAATCGGCACGTGCTCGTCGCCGGGACGGACTGGCGTTACGCGCGCGGCCGCAGCGACGAAGAGCGCGGTGCGGCGTTCGTCTCGACCGGTGGCTCGCAGCGCACGATCAGCGCGTTTCTCGAGGATATCTTTGCGGTCAATTCGCGACTGAGCGTCACCGCGGGAGTGCGCGCCGATCGCTGGCGCGACACCGAGGTGAGTCCGCGCCTTTCGGTGCTGTACCGCGCGCACGACGCGGTCACGCTCTCCGCGTCCGCGTATTCGTCGTTCCGCGCGCCGACGCTCAACGAGCTGCACCGCGGCTTCCGCGTCGGGAACGTGAACACGCTGCCGAACGCGGACCTGCGCTCGGAGACGCTCACCGGCTACGAGCTCGGGGCACGCTTTCGCAACGTGCGCGTGACGCTGTTCTCGATGCACGTCGACGACACGATCGCGAACGTCACCATCGCGCAGACGCCTGCGCTCATCACGAGGCAGCGCCGGAACCTCGGCGAGACGCGCTCGCGCGGCGCGGAGGTGGACGCCGAATGGCAGCGCCGCGACTGGCGCGCGTCGGCGTCATGGCTGTTCGTCGACGCACGGGTGATCGGCGGACGGCGCGTGCCGCAGGTGCCGCGCAATCAAGCCACCGCGCAGTTCTCGTGGCGCAACGTCGGGACGCAACTGCGCTGGACGTCGATGCAGTTCGACGACGATCTCAATCAGTTCGTGCTCGATCCCGCGTTCACGGCAGACGTGTTCGCGTCGCATCCCATCTCGCCCGCGTTCGACGTCACTGCCGCCATCGAGAACGTGTTCGATGAAGACGTCGAGGCGAGTGCGACACCGGTGGTTACGCTCGGCCAGCCGCGCGCGTGGCGAATCGGCGTACGCTATCGCCGCTGATGGCGTGGCGCATCGAGAAGCAGGCCAACGGGAAATTCGCGATCTGGTCGACGCGCGTGCAGGACTACGTCGTCATCGACGCCGACGCCGCGGCGATCGAGGAGCTGTACGCGGAGAAGGGGCGCAAGGTGTACGTCGCCAGCGCAAAAGCGCAACTGGCGAAGGAGACGCCGGTGCCGGCGGAGCACGAGGCGCTCATCGCGAAGAGCCGGGAACGGGGGACACCCGTGGAGCCGGAGGAGAAGATCGGGAACACCGGGTTCACGTTGTGAACCGCCATAAAATGCGCGCCGATGAAACGTCTCACGATCATTCTCTTTCTTGCCCTCTCCGCGTGCACGACGGCCCGGCTCGACCTGCCCGATGGGGCGTATAACGTCACCGGCGCGAATCCGCGGCGCTGGAACGCGCCGCTTTCGTTTGGTGAGTTCGCCACGCAATCGGTGAACGAAGGCACCACCCGCTCCTTCCTCGCCGACCTCGGCATCGTGCAGGTGGGGAAGACCGATCAGGCGTACCGCTTCACGCTCAACGGCGTGAGCGCGGAATGCCACACGCGCGAGGTCGTCATCGGCCGCGCGGGTGTGTTCGTCGATCCGAACCTCGGCAACGCGCCGCTGCTCGTCTGCGGTTTCGAGCGTTCGACCGGCACGCGCTCGGTGCTCGCGCTCTCACGCAGCGGCGGCGCGGAGCCGGCGCTCGTCGGCGAGCTGCGCGAGCTCGGCGGACCGGCGCTGGAAGTGCGCTCGATCCACCGTCCCGAAGGTGCGGCCATCGCGTCGAGTGAACCGTTCGGCTACGAGATCGTCAGCGACAACTACCGGGTCGCCGCGGTCGAGACGATCAACCGCGGACGCGTGTGGATCGAGCCGACCGTGACCGCGAATCGCGACATGCTCGCCGCGGCATCGGCGGCGTTGTTGTTGTTTCGGGATGATTCGTAGTTCATCCCGCGCGTAGACGCGGGATCTTTGCGTGCACGGACGCTGCTCGCGCCGTTGCACGATTCGCGTACGTGCACCGAGAGATCCCGCGTCTGTGCGCGGGATGAACTTCCTGGCTCAGACCCTCCGCCGCTCGCGCGGCTTGGCCGGTTTCTCCGACTCCTCCCACGCTTCGACACCGGGCACGGTGCAGCGGGCGATCTTTTCGCCGAGGACTTCCTCGATCTTGCGGACCATGGGGAGGTCCTGCCAGGTGGCGATGGTGGCCACGATGCCGAGGGCCGAGCCGCGCGCCGTGCGTCCGGCGCGGTGCACGTAATCGTCGACGTTCTCGGGGATGTCGAAGTTGATGACGTGCTCGATGTTCGGGATGTCGATGCCGCGGCCGGCGATGTCGGTGGCGACGAGGATGCGGTGCTGTCCTTTGCGGAACGTGTCCAGCGCGGAGACGCGCTTATTCTGCGACTGGTCGGCGTGGATGCGCGCGACCGGATGGCCCTTGCGATCGAGGACGGAGTACAGCCACTCCGCGTCGATCTTGCGGCGCGTGAAGACGAGCGTCGAGCCGAGCTCCTGATCGAGAAGCGCGAGGAGGCAGTTCCGTTTGTCCGCTTCCTTCACGACATAGAGCCGGTGCGTAATGCCTTCCGCCGCGCTGCCGACGGGCATGATGTCGATGCGGTCCGGCGTGCGCATGAAATCGCGCGCGATCATCTCGATCGAGTCCGGCATGGTCGCGGAGAACATCAGCGTCTGCCGCTCGCGCGGGAGGCGCCGCAGGATGTCGCGGATCTGCGGGAGGAAGCCGAGGTCGAGCATGTGATCGGCCTCGTCGAGGACGAGCATCTCGATGTCGTCGAGCTTCAGGCTGCGCCGCTGCACGTGATCGAGCAGGCGGCCCGGCGTGGCCACGACGATGTCCGGCTGCTGCTTGAGCGCGTCGAGCTGCGGCTTCATCTTCACGCCGCCGATGAGACAGGCGGTGTGCAGCTCGTGATGCTTGCCGAACAGGTCGAGGAACGCCTTCGTCTGCAGCGCGATCTCACGCGTCGGCGCGAGGATCAGGCCGCGTACGCCGCGGCCGTGCACGAGACGCTCGGCGAGCGGCAGCACGAATGCCGCGGTCTTGCCGGAGCCCGTCTGCGCGAGGCCGATGACGTCCTTGCCGGTCAGCGAGATCGGGATGACCGCGGCCTGAATCGGCGTCGGATGGACGAACCCGATCTTCTCGATGGTGGTGGTGATCTCGGAGGAAAGTCCGAGGGCGGAAAACGTTTTGTCGGTCGTGGCGACCGGGTGCTGCGGTATCGCTCCAGTGAACATCTATCGAAACACTCTCACATAAATGCCGAGATTCAGCACGAGGACGAAGAGCCCGATGGCAATTTCGAGTCCGCGCGTCAGACCGGCAGGGTAAATGACGGGCATGATGTAGTGGCCGACGAACCCGCCCGAATAACCCGCGCGTCCAGCCTGCTGCAGAAAATAGTTTTCCCACTTCGTGAGGGGACACCACCACCCCGCGAACTCGATCAGCACGCCCCACACCGCTGCCGGAACGTGCAGCCACATCACCCGCGGCCACTTCAGCACGAGAAACCCGCCGAAGAGGACGAAGAGGATGAAAAAGAGGTGGAACAGCGCGATCGTAGTCGCGAGGATGTGGGAAGACATGCGCTTCATCGTTGTTTGTTGCTGGGGCAGTGTGACCGGGGCGGTACCGCACAAGCAACTGGTCACCAGCACGGCGGCACGACGCGCCGCCTGTACAATCCCCCGGCGATGAAACGGTTCTTCCCCCTGGTTCTCTTCCTGCTGGCCGCAGGCTGCCAATCGCTCTCGCGGCCGCCGGCCGAGCCGGTGCACGTCGTGATCGTCGGCACGACGGACGTGCACGGCTGGTTCAACGGGCACGTGGAGACGCCTCCCGGCGGGGGGCAGGGCGTAGTGTGGGGAGGGCTTCCCGCGCTCGCCGCCTACATCGAAGCGCTGCGCGAGGACAGTCCCGGACGCGTGCTGCTCGTCGATTCCGGCGACATGTTCCAGGGCACGCTCGAATCGAATCTCTTCGAAGGGGAGGCGGTCGTCCGCGGCTACAACGCGATCGGCTACGCCGCCGCCGCCATCGGCAATCACGAATTCGATTTCGGCCCGGTCGGCCCCGAAGTCATTGCCCGCAAACCCAACGAAGATCCCCTGGGCGCGCTCAAACGCAACGCGGAGATCGCGATGTTTCCGCTGCTCTCCGCGAACATGGTCGAGAAGGCCACGGGCCGCACGCCGTCGTGGGCGAAGCGCTACACGATGGTGCGCGCGGGCCGGGCGCGGATCGGCATCGTCGGTCTCTCGACGCCCGACACGCCGAACGTGACGATGTCGATGAACGTCGAGTCGCTGCTGTTCACCGATCCCGTGGCCGCGACCGTGGAAAGTGCGCGCGAGCTGCGCGAACAGGGAGCGGACGCGGTGATCGTCATCGCGCACATGGGCGGCCGCTGTACGAAGAACACGGAGCCGCATTCGCTCGAGAGCTGCGACCGCAACGCGGAAGCGATGGCGCTGCTCGAGAAACTCCCCGCGGGCACGATCGACGCCTTCTTCGCCGGACACACGCACGCGAACATGCGCCATTACGTGAACGGCGTTCCCGCGGCGCAGGGGCTCGACATGAGCCGCGAGTTTTCGACGATCGATCTCTGGGTGGACGTCGCGAACGATCGCGTGATCAAGAGCGACATCCGTCCGCACACGATGATCTGCACGTTCGTCTATGAGGGGACGGATCGGTGCGACCCGCGCACGGCGCCGAAGGGCGCGCAGCTCGTGCCGCGCGTGTACTCGGAGCAGACGATGGAGCCGGATACGCGCGTCGCGCTGGCGGTCGAGCCGTTCCTGCGCCGCGTGGCCGCGAAGCGCGAGGAGAAAGTCGGCATCACCGCCTCGGCCTCCTTTTCACGTGCGTATCTGAGCGAGTCGCCACTGGGCAATCTGCTCGCGGACGCGCTGCGCCGCTATTCGGGCGCGGACGTCGCGCTCATGAACTCGGGCGGCATCCGCGCGGAGCTGCCCGAAGGCGAGCTGACGTACGGCCACATCTTCGCCGTCAGTCCGTTCGACAACTATCCGACCATGGTCATCCTGAGCGGCGCGCAACTCGTGGAACTGCTGCGCGCGACGTCGACCGGCATCCGCGGCATCATGCAGGTGAGCGGCGTGCGCTACACGATCGACGCGTCGAAAAAAGGTCTCGAGCGCTTCCAGGGTGCGACGCTGGCGGACGGCTCGCCGATCATTCCGGACAAGCTCTACACGGTGATGATGCCGGACTTCATCGCCATGGGGGGCGACGGGGCGGACCTCGTCATGAAGGACGTGCCCGCGGACCGCATTCAGGTCACGTACGCCGCTCCGCTGCGCGACGTCATCATCGAGCAGCTCAAGGGACGCTCGATCGATCCGAAGGTCGAAGAGCGGATCACGGTGCTCAACCAGCCGCGGCGGGCGGGGTCGTAGTCCGCAGGCGTTTCACGACGTTCCACAGCACGAACACCAGCAGCGCGAGCACCACCGGCACGACGAGCGGCGCGAAGATCGCGAGAATCGAGACGCCAATCGAGATCAGGTCTTCGATGGCGGAGAGGACCGGGTTCGCGCAGCCGAACGTCACCGCGGACGAGCCCACGCGCGTCGCGGCTTTCAGCGTGTGAAATCCGAGCGAGGTCGGCGTGCCGATGATGATGCCGCCGATCGCGGCAATCGTCGGATCGACGTTGACGCCGGTCAGTGCGGCTGCCGCGGCGAGGCTCGCCGCGACGGGGCGGATGAACGTGCCGACGGAGTCGAGGAAGTGATCGACGGCGGGGATCTTGTCGCCGAGGATCTCCAGGATCGCCGCGATGACGAGCACGGTCATGGCGACGTCGGAGGTGAGCCACTCGAAGCGCTGGCCGAGCTCGATGCCGCCGAGGTTGAAGCGCGCGGCCCCCGCGAAGAGCAGCAGCGGCAGAAACGTGTTCAGCCCCGTCGACGCGGAGAGCCCGAGGCCGAGAAGGGCGGCCAGGAGGATGTTCATCGTGTCCACAGTGCGGACAGTTTACGCCGCGACGCGCCCGGCGCGTGCGACGGCGAGCTCGAGCTGGCCTTCGAGGAACGCTTTGAAGTCGATGCGCGCTTCGCGCAGCTCCTGCGGCACGAGCGAGCTCGTGGTGAGGCCGGGGAGGGTGTTCGTCTCGAGAAAGTAGACGCCGTCTTCGGCCGCGACGAGGTCGGTGCGCGAGTAGCCTTCGCATCCGAGGGCCATGTGCGCGGCGACGGCGGCGCGCTGCGCTTCGCCGGCGAGGTCGGTGGGGAGGTTCGCCGGGCAGACTTCGCGCGTGCCTTTGCCGAGGTATTTGCCGGCGTAATCGAAGTTGTGGCCGGGCTCGACCTCGATCTCGATCACCGGAAGCGCGAACGGCGCGCCGCCCTGATCGACCACGCCGACGGTGAGCTCACGGCCGCGCAGGAACTGCTCGATGATGTACGGGATGTTGCGGCCGGCGACCTGGGCGACGACGTCGTCGATGTCGCCGTCTTTGTCGAGGAAGAACAGTCCGCGGCTCGAGCCTCCGGCGAGTGGTTTCAGGACGAGTTTCTCGTGGCGCGTGAAGAGCTCCTCCACGATCCCCCGCACCTCGGCGCCTTTGCGCGCCACGCGCGATTCGGCGACGTGCACGCTTCCGCGGACGCGCTCCTTGCCGCGCTCTTTGTCGAACGCGAGCGCGCTGGCGACGGAGCCGGAACCGGTGAACGGAATCCCGCGGGTTTCGAGCATCTCCTGCAGCGTCCCGTCCTCGCCGGCCGTGCCATGGAGGGCGAGAAAGAACACGGGATCATCGACGGGCATCGTCTCGAGCGCCTGCTGGATGTCCGGAAAGATCGCGGGACGCGAAGGGTCGAAGTCGAGCTCGAACGGCCGCTGATGCCCGAGGAGATCGTTCGCGGAGACGTCGTGGACGGCGCCCTCCGGCGCCCAGAACCATGCGAGCACGCCCGGCCCGAGCGTCCGGATGACGTTCTGTGCGGAAGCCACCGAGACGTGGCGCTCGTCGGAAGGGCCGCCAAAGAGGAGGATGGTGGTCACGAGGGCCGCAGGTGCAAGCGTGTTGCCGGATGTTCTCCGTTGTCAGTGACCGGATGTCTTGCGATGCTGCGCGGACAACCGACGACCGATCACGGACAACCTGACGCCAACTGCACTAATACTTCTGCCCACACTCCGGACAGAACTTCGGATTTCCCTCCGCTTCGTGTCCGCAATCGGCGCAAGCGCGCTTCGCGTTGAGGGGAGCGCCGCAGTCGTGGCAGAACTTGCCACCCTGGGTTTTCGCGCCGCAGGCGCCGCAGACGGCGCCGCTGACCTGTGTGACGTTGCGCTGTTTGGTCCAGTCGACGGTGCGGGCTTTTTCGTGGATCTGTTCGCGCGCGGCTTCCGCCTGGGCGGCGGCCATTTCCTCGTCGAAATCGGGCGCGCAATTTTCGCAGAGGCCGGCTTTTTTGTTCCAGCAGATCGGCTCGCAGACCCAGTTGCCGCAGCGCGTGCACTGTTTGAACGTCGGGGAGATCTCCTCGACCGCTTCCTTCAGCGCGGAGTCGTGCGCGGGACCGCCCACGGCGCGCTGCACTTCGTACGCGCTGTCCGCGACGCGGCCGAAGACGCCGCCGAACAGGCCGCCGGCCACGCGCGCGGCGCTGCCGAGCATGCCCATCTTCGACGTCTGGAACGACGACATGTAGCCGTTGTGGCATTTCTCGCAGTAGAACTTGAACTGATAGCCACGATCGGTGGAGAGGTCTTCGTGGTTGCCGGTGAACGGGATTCGCGGAGCCATGACGCGATTATCATCCGCCGCGCATGCGCAGGCAACACGCCGCCGCCGCGGTGATTTTTCTCGTGCTCTCGGTGGCCTTCACGTGGCCGCTCGCGTGGAATCTCGACCGTGCGGTCTCCGATCCCGGCGATCCGTACCTCAACCTCTGGATCCTCGACTGGGACTGGTACGCGACGTTCCACGCGCCGCTGTCGCTGTTCCACGCGCCGGCGTTTCACCCGGCGCGTTATTCACTCGCGTTCAGCGAGAACTTGTACGGCGTCGCGGTGCTGCTCTTCCCTTTTCGCCTCATCGGTCTCAGCGCCCTTACCACCTACAACCTCGGCATGCTCCTCGGCTTCGCCTTCTGCGGTTTCGGGGCGTACCTGCTGGGGCGCCGGCTGACCGATTCGTGGATCGCCGGAATGGCGGCAGGCGTCTTCTACGCCTTCGTGCCGTTCCGCTTCACGCAGCTCTCGCACATCCAGCACATCTGGGGAGGGTGGCTGCCTTTGCTGCTCGTGGCGCTGCTCGCGTACGCGGAGCGTCCCACGCGAAAACGCGCGCTGATCTTCGCGGCGGTGTTCGTGATGAACGGCCTCACGAACATTCATTACCTTTTCTTCGGCGCGCTGGCGACGGCGATCACGGCGCTGCTGCTCCTGCCGCGCGCGCATTGGCGCGCATTGGCGATCGCGACGGGATTCGCGTTGCTCATCCTCGCGCCGTTTCTCTATCCGTACGCGGTGGTGGCGGAGTTGTACGGCATGCAGCGCACGGCGGAGGAGGTGCTGCGCTTCTCGGCCGTCCCTGCGGACTGGCTGCCGGACGTGGAGGAGCCGGAGCGAAGGCTGTTTCCCGGCTGGATCCCGTACGCCCTCGGCGCGATGGCGTTCGTCGTGGCCCGCAGACGCAAAGCGCAGCTCTCGCTCGCGCTGCTCTGGATCCTCCTCGGATTTCTCGGCTCTCTCGGCCTGAACTTCGTCTTTCACGAGTTCCTCTTCGGCGGCGTTCCCGGATTTCGCGCCATTCGCGTGCCGGCGCGCTGGGCGGTGATCGCGTACATCGGCCTGGCCATGCTCCTCGCGCTCCTGACGGTCGAGCTGCTGCGCCACCGGCGGTGGTGGTGGACAGGGTTGCTCGTGCCGGTGCTGCTCGGCTGGAGCCTGTGGCAGGCGCCGATCCGCTGGTATCTGCCCGACCCGGATCCGCCCGCGGTGTATCGCTGGCTGAAGACCGCGAACGTGCGCGCCGTGGCCGAGCTGCCGATGGATTCGTTGTCGAGCGATTACGACTATCTGCTGCACTCGACCGCGCATCGCAAGCCGATCGTCAACGGCATCAGCGGCTTCGCGCCCCCGCAGCGCATCGAGTTCTCGCGCCTCTCGCGCGAATCCCCCGAGGCGTTTCTGGATGCGTTGCAGGCGGCGGGTGTCGATACGCTGATCGTGCACGCGGACCGTCTCGGCGGCGAGTCGCAACGCATCCGCGACTGGCTGCGCCTCGAGCTCGACCGCGGCCGCATCGCCTTCGTGAACGTGTTCCCGACGCTGGTCGACGGCGACTGGGTTTTCCGGATCGGGAGGCGCGGTGCGCGTCCGCGCGTGCTCGAAGCCTGGCTGGCCGGCGGTCCGACCTGCAGCAGCGAGACGATGGGCGCGCTCGATTTTCCTCCGTCGAACATCAACTTCGACAAGGGGCAGGCCATCTTCTCCGGCTGGACCATCGCTCCGCACGGCGTGAAATCGGTCGATCTGTATTTCGACAACCGCACCGTCAGGCGGACGGCCACGCTCACGCCGGACGCGACGCTCGACGCGCGCTGCCCCGGCCAGCGCATGCATCGCACGCGGTTTCTCCTCCAGTACAGCGTGCGTCCGTGCTGCATCGCGAAGGAAACGGACGTGCAGGTGGAGGTGACGGATGGGCGGGGCGTGCGGACGCCGTTCGATCAGCGGTGGATCACGTGGGACTGAGTGCGTTAGCATCCGCGCCCGAAAAGGAGGAACACATGCGTAAAACCATCATTACCGCGCTGGCCCTCGTCATGACGACGAGCGCTTTCGCGCAGCAGGTGCGGACGCCGCGGCCGAGTCCGTCGTCCACGCTCACGCAGACGGTCGGCACGACCGACGTCACCATCAAGTACAGCCGTCCGGGTGTGAAGGGCCGCACGATCTGGGGCGACCTCGTGCCGTACGGAAAGGTGTGGCGCACGGGCGCGAACGAGGCCACGACGATTACGTTCAGCGACGACGTCACGGTCGGCGGGCAGAAGCTCACCAAGGGCACGTACAGCCTGCACACGACGCCGGGTCAGAACGAGTGGACGATCCACTTCAACAGCGTCGCCGACCAGTGGGGGAGCTACAGCTACGATCCGACGAAGGACGTGGTGAAAGTCACGGCCCGTCCGGAGACCGCCGATCACCGCGAGTGGCTGACGTTCGAGATCCCGGAGATGACCACCGATACGGCGAAGGTCGTCCTGCGCTGGGAGAAGATCGCGGTGCCGTTCACGATCGACACGCAGGCGACGGCGAAGACGGTCGCCGCGCTCAAGCGCGCGATGGAGCCGAGCTGGCAGACGCCGTACATGGCCGCGAGCTTCGCGTTCGACAACAAGGGCGCCGCGACCGACGCCGAGATGAACGCGTGGATCGAGCAGTCGCTGAAGGTGAACCAGAACATCGCCAACCTGTACCTGCGCGCGCGCATGGCACAGCGTGCCGGCAACAAGGCCGAGGCGGTCCGCTACGGCGAGATGGCCATCGCCGCGGCGACGCCGCAGCAGGCCGACTTTGCGGCCGAAGTGCGCCGCAACGTCGAGATCTGGAAAAAGTAGTTAGCGCGGCTGCGCCGCGGATGGAGGATTGAGGATGGAGGATTGAGGATTTGCCTCGATCCCCACCTCAATCCCCAATTTCCCTCCCCAATCCTCAATCCTCAATCCTCAATCCTCAATCCCCAATCTCAATCCCCTCCGCGGCAGGACGGCCTGCGCGACGACCGCCGCGCCCACTCCCACCACACACCCCACCACGTTCCACCACAGCCAGGCCATGTCCGTGTTCCAGGCGCACCAGACCACCGCGGCTTCGGCGATCGCGGCGCCGATGAGCATGGCGGTGCCGCCGACGCGGCGGATGTAGAACGCGACGAGGAAGATGGCCAGCATCGTGCCGTAGAAATACGAGCCGACGCGGTTCACGGCCACGATCAGGGAGCCGAGCTGGTTTGCGTACAGCGCAAAGGTGATGCAGAAGACGCCCCAGAAGACCGTCATCCACTTCGACACGATCACGTATTCGTGATCGGGACGGTTCGGCCAGAGCAGGCGCTTCCACACGTCAACGACGCTCGTGGACGCCAGGGAATTGAGTCCCGATGCCGTGGCCGACATCGCGGCGCAGAAGATCGCCGCCAGCAGCACGCCCACGAGTCCCACCGGGAGGTTCTGGGTGATGAAGGTGAGGAAGACGTAATCGGTATCCGCCGCCTCGGCGGCGGGATCGTTCTTGCGGATCAGCGCCAGCGCGGCCTTGCGATTGGCGTCGTCCTGTTTTTGCAGCGCGTGCAGCGTCGCCGTCTGCGATTGCACCTGCGCCGTATCGTCCGCGCGCAGGGCGGCGGCGAGTGTCGTCGCGGTGTCGCGTTTGGCCGCGAACGTCTGCGCGTGCCGCGCTTCGAGTTGCGCGAATTCCGTCGCGTACTGGCTGCTCCGGATCTTCTCGCTCTGTACGGGATTGAACGACAGCGGCGGCGCCACGAACTGGTAGAAGACGAACACCATCGCGCCGACGAAGAGGATGAAGAACTGCATCGGCACTTTGACGAGGCCGTTGAAGAGCAGGCCGAGGCGGGACTGGGTGATCGTCTCGCCGGTGAGGTAGCGCTGCACCTGCGACTGGTCGGTGCCGAAATAGGCGAGCGCCACCATGAGGCCGCCGAAAAGGCCCGACCAGAAGTTGTACGGCGTCGACAGGTCGAACGAAAAATCGATGATGTTGATGCGGCCCATGCGTCCGGCGATGCGCACCGCGTCGGTGAAGCCGATCTGTTCGGGCAGCGAGCGGATGGCCACGATCATCGCCACGGCCATGCCGCTGAGCGAGATCAGGAGTTGATGCGTCTGCGTCCACGACACCGCCTTCGTGCCGCCGCTGGAGGTGTAGATGATGACCAGCACGCCGATGGCGAGCGTCGTCAGATGGATGTTCCAGCCGAGGACGAGCGAGACGATGACCGCGGGCGCGTAGAGCGTCATGGCGGTGCCGAGTCCGCGCTGCAGCAGGAAGAGAATCGCCGTCAGCGTGCGCACGCGGACGTCGAAGCGCGTCTCGAGATATTCGTACGCGGTGAAGACGTTGAGGCGTTTGTAGATCGGCACGGCGGTGATGGAGAGGATCACCATCGCGATCGGCAGGCCGAGGTAGAACTGCACGAAACGCATGCCGTCGGTGTAGGCCTGGCCCGGCGTGGAGAGGAACGTGATCGCCGACGCCTGCGTGGCCATCACCGACAGCGCGACCGTGTACCACTGCAGTTGCCGGTCGGCGAGCAGGTACTGCGCGAGCCGATCCTGCCTGCGCCCCTTCCACACGCCGTACGCGACGATCGCCAGCAGCGTCGCGATGAGCACCGCCCAATCCGCCGCCCTCACTCGAACGACCTCGTGAACCAGTAGAAGAGCGCGACCTCAGCGGCGAGGGCGAGGAGGACGGCGGTGTAGAGGTTGCGCCAGGAACGCAGGATCGGTGGAGTTTCGTCGGTCATGAAGCGAATGCAGAATGCAGAATGCAGAATGTTGAACTGAGAAGAAGCACGTCGCGGCCAGCGCCGCTTTCT
>DASPHZ010000020.1:0-52944 GCA_035629395.1 Thermoanaerobaculia bacterium | reverse complement strand
CTGCAGGGCGCACGCGGCCTCCCGAGGACCGGCGCGCTCGATCCGCCGACGTGGGCGTCGCTAACTTCGGGGCCATGAGCACCGGCCATCAGTACGTCTTCACCATGTACAAGCTCCGGAAGGTCTATCCGCCGGACAAGGAAGTGCTGGCCGACATCTCCGTGTCGCTGCTTCCGGGCGCGAAGATCGGCGTGCTGGGCTACAACGGCGCGGGCAAGTCGACCCTGCTGCGGATCATGGCCGGGATCGAGACCGACTTCGACGGCGATGCCCAGCTCGCGCCGGGCGCGACCGTGGGGCTGCTCGAGCAGGAGCCGCACCTCGACGAGAGCAAGAACGTCCGCGAGAACGTCGAGGTCGCGCTCTCCGAACAGCGCGCGCTGCTCGACCGCTTCAACGAGCTGGCCGCGAACTACTCCGACGAGACGGCCGACGAGTTCGCCCGCCTGCAGGACCGGATCGACGCCGCCGACGCCTGGAACCTCGACACGCAGCTCGACCAGGCGATGGACGCCCTCCGCCTCCCGCCGCCGGACGCCGACGTCACGACGCTCTCGGGCGGCGAGCGCCGCCGCGTCGCGCTCTGCCGGCTGCTGCTGATGAAGCCCGACATCCTCCTGCTCGACGAGCCGACCAACCACCTCGACGCCGAGTCGGTCGCGTGGCTCGAACAGCACCTCCAGCAGTACGCCGGCACGGTCATCGCCGTCACGCACGACCGCTACTTCCTCGACAACGTCGCCGGCTGGATCCTCGAGCTCGACCGCGGCGAAGGCATTCCGTGGAAGGGCAACTACTCCTCGTGGCTCGAGCAGAAGAAGAACCGCCTGCAGCAGGAAGAGAAGGCGGAGTCGAATCGCCAGAAGACGCTCGAGCGCGAGCTCGAGTGGATCAAAATGTCGCCGAAAGCGCGTCACGCCAAAGGCAAGGCGCGCATCAACGCGTACGAGAACCTGCTCAATCAGGAGACGCGAGAGAAGGTCCAGGAGCTCGAGATCTACATCCCGCCCGGCCCGCGCCTCGGCAACATCGTCGTCGAATCGGACGGCGTGGCGAAGGGCTACGGCGAGCATCTCCTCGTCGAGGACATGACGTTCAAACTCCCCCCCGGCGGCATCGTCGGCGTGATCGGTCCGAACGGCGCGGGAAAGACGACGCTCTTCCGCATGATCGTCGGGCAGGAGACGCCGGACGCCGGAACCATCCGTCTCGGCGAGACCGTGAAGCTCGGCTACGTCGACCAGAACCGCACGCTCGATCCCGATCGCACGATCTTCGAAGAGATCACCGGCGGCGGCGACATCATCCAGCTCGGACCGCGCGAGATGCAGTCGCGCGCGTACGTGGCACGCTTCAATTTCTCGGGCAGCGATCAGCAGAAGAAAGTGGGCGTGCTCTCCGGCGGTGAGCGCAATCGCGTACATCTCGCGAAGATGCTCCGCGAAGGCGCGAACGTGCTGCTGCTCGACGAGCCGACGAACGACCTCGACGTGAACACGATGCGCGCGCTCGAAGAGGCGCTCGAGAACTTTGCCGGCTGCGCGATCGTGATCTCGCACGACCGCTGGTTCCTCGATCGCGTGGCCACGCACATCCTCGCGTTCGAAGGCGAAAGCCGCGTGTTCTTCTTCGACGGCAACTTCAGCGAGTACGAAGAAGACAAGAAGAAGCGCCTCGGCGCCGAAGCCACGCAGCCGCACCGCATCCGTTACCGCCAGCTCAGCCGATGAACCCATGCGGAACGCCGGCGTCGCGCCGGCTGACGTGGCGGCGTCCGCGCCGCCACTCTCGCCCGGCAGCGGGGACGCTGCCGGCGTTCCTGTTCGCGGCATTGTTCATCGCGTTCACCGCCCATGCATCCACCCTCATCCCCTCCGCCCTCACCGGCCGCGTCACCGCGAATGGCGCGCCGGCGGGCGGAGTGACGGTGACGGTGAGCTCGCCCGCGCTGCAGCATCCGCGCACCGCGACGACATCCGCGAGCGGCATGTACTTCATCGCCGCACTGCCGCCGGGTGAATACGAAGTCACGTTCACGCGCACCGGCCTCTCCGCGCTCACGCATCCCGTGCGCGTGATCCTCGGCCGCGTCGCACGCGCGGATGCCGCGCTCGAAGTGAACGAAGACGGCGACGAAGTCACGTCGACCGAGCGCACCGTGAGCATGGGCGACACCGTCGCCATCACCACGAATTTCACCGCGGAGCAACTGGACCGCATGCCCGTCGTGCGCGATCCCGTCGGCGCCGCGCTGCTCGCGCCGGGCTTCCTCGACCCGTTCAACAACGTCATCGACGACGCGGCGGTCACGAGCCCGGGCTTCATCGGCGAAGAGGTCACCGAGGAGGTGACGATCTTCCGCGGAGGCCTGCCCGCGGACGTCGATCTCTACGCCGACACACTCGTCGCCGCGCACACGCGATCGGGCGGCGAAGAGTTCTCGCTCTCGCTGCGCGACAGCGTCTCCGGCGGCGAGCATCTCTTCGAGACCGCGAGCGGCGGCCGCATCGTGCCGCAAAAGCTCTGGTTCTTTGGTGCGGGCTGGGCCGGCGATTCCGACTTCCGCTACGGCCGCAGCGTGCGCGGCTGGAACGCGAAGCTCACCGGCCAGGTCGGCGCGGCGCACAACTTCATCGCTCATCACCTCGATGCGAAAACGAGCGGCGCGAGCACGGCCGCGACCTCGCTGCGCTACACCGGCGTGGCCTCGCAGTCGCTGACCTTCGAAGCCATCGCACTGCATACGGAGACCGACTTTTTTCCCATGGTCGCGAATCCGCTGACCGAGCTCGCCGGACGCGCGTCCTACGTGACGGGCGAGCACACCGTGACCGCGGGCGTTTCGCATCGCGACGAGGAGGGCATCCCGTCCGAGAACCTCGCGCTCTTCCTCAACGATCGCTGGTCGAACGGACGCTGGGTCGTGAGCGCGGGTGTGCGTCACGAGCAGGGCGACGACGAATCCCGCCTCTCGCCGCGCGCGGGCATCACGTTCGATCTGCGCGGCAACGGACGTCACGCGCTCGTCGCGACGTACGGGGAGTACGCGGACGTGCGCTTCGCGGAGTTCGTCACGCGCGCCGCATCCTTCGGCTACATCGCCGCCCTCGGGCAAAGCGGCACCGCCCGCATCGACGTCCTGCGCCACGACACGCAGTTCTTTACCGTCGACAGCATCCAGCTCGACGCGCGCTATCGCCTCTTCGACCGCTTCGAATTCGGCGGCAACTACACGCGCTCCGACGTCGACTTCGGCCCGCCGGCGTTCTTCCCGAAGGACGTGGTGAATGCGTGGGTGACGGCGCAGTTCGCGTTCGGCTCGCACGAGCTCTCCGCGAGCATCCTGCAGCGCTACAGCGGCGCGCAGGACTTCAGCCACTCCCCCACCGACCTCGCGCTGCGTTACGCGATCCCCATCCGCCGCGCCGTCCTCACCCTGGCGGGCGACATGACGAACGTTTTCGCCGACGACGGGAGCGACGCCTTCTCCGCCCGCTTCTCACGCCTGTGGGCGCGCCTCACCTTCTGAACATTCACGTTTCCGCGGCGCTCCCTGCAACGGTCTGACTTGACCGTTACAGGCCATTGCCCGCCACGCCGCGACACCAAACGTTTACAAATTTGACTCAACGGGCCCGATCTGTGTTCAAATGCCGAGCACACCCACAATCTGTCGTTTGGTCCCGGGCGTCACAAATTTCTTTCCGTGAATCAGGAGGGGATATGCCACGTTTGCGGTCATTTTTCGTGTTTTTGGGTGTCTTTCTGTTTGCCTTTGCGGCATTCGGACAAGGCACGAGCGGCTCGATCTCCGGTACGGTGACGAGCGAAGGCGCGGCGTTGCCGGGCGTCACGGTGACGGTCACGTCGCCGGCGATGCAGGGCAACCGCAGCACCGTCACCGGTGAGGGTGGCGGCTTCACATTCCCGTCGGTCCCGCCGGGTCAGTACAGCGTCACGTACGAGCTTTCCGGCATGGCGAAGGTGACGCAGCGCATCACCGTGCAGCTCGGCTCCACGGCGCGCGCCGATGCGGATCTCAAGATGAGCTCCGTGTCGGAAGCGATCACCGTCACCGCGAGTGCGCCGGCGGTGCTCGAGACGACGGACGTCGTTCGCAACTTCTCGCAGGAAGAAGTGGCCGAGCTCCCGGTCCGCCGCAACATCACCGACACGGTCGTCCTTTCGGCCGGTGTCAACCAGGGCGGCGCGCGCAACAACATCTCCATCTCGGGCGGCGCGTCGTACGACAACCTGTTCCTCGTCAACGGCGTGACCGTCAACGAGAACCTGCGCGGGCAGCCGCACAACCTCTTCATCGAAGACGCCATCCAGGAGACCACGGTCTACACGGGCGGCATCTCGGCCGAGTACGGGCGCTTCACGGGCGGCGTGGTCTCGGCGATCACGAAATCGGGCGGCAACGAGTTCCACGGCTCGTTCCGCGATTCGATGACGAACGCGGACTGGATCGCCAAGACGCCGTTCATCGACGCGCGGGGCAATCCCGAGGCGGACCATCCGGACGAGACGGCGAACGTTTACGAAGCGACGCTCGGCGGCTTCATCCTCCGCGACCGCCTCTGGTTCTTCGCCGCGGGCCGCGACGCCGCGGGCGCTCCGGCCGTCGGCTTCAACCCGGTCGGCTCGACCGTCTCCACCGGCATCACGTTCCAGAACACCATCGACGAGAAGCGCTACGAGGGCAAGCTCACCGCGCAGATCCTCCCGCAGCACTCCCTCGTCGGCTCGTACCTCGACGTCGACACGGTCGAGACGAACAACTACTTCGCCCCGATCTACGACGAGGCCTCGATCGTCCCGAGCCGCTCGCTCCCGAACTCGCTGATGGCCATCAGCTACAACGGCGTCATCACGAACAACCTCCTCTTCGAAGCGCAGTACTCGCAGAAGGAGTACGCGTTCGTGAACAGCGGCGGCCGTTTCACCGACCAGATCAAGGGCACGTGGGTCTCCGACGTGAACGCGCGCTGGAACGCGCCCGTCTTCTGCGGCGTCTGCACGCCGGAGCGCCGCGACAATGACTCGATCCTCGCCAAGGCCACCTACTTCGTGAACACGAAGTCGCTCGGTACGCACAGCTTCGTGCTCGGCGGTGAGGACTTCAACGAGACGCGTCTCGTGAACAACTTCCAGTCGGCCAGCCAGTACCAGATCACGAGCACCGGCACGGCCACGATCATCGGCACGAACGTCTATCCGCGCTTCGACCGGTCGTCGACGATCACCTACCGTCCGATCCTCGAGCTCTCCAACGGCTCGAATCTCACCACCCGCTCGTTCTTCCTGAACGACAAGTGGGATTTCACCAGCCACTGGAACTTCAACCTCGGCGTGCGCTACGACAAGAACGACGCGGTCGACGCGAGCGGCCACGTCGTCTCCGACGACAGCGCCTTCAGCCCGCGCCTCGGCGTCATCTACGACGTGCGCGGCGACGGCCGCTTCCGCGTCAACGCCAGCTACAGCCACTATGTCGCGAAGATCGTCGACGGCAACGTCGGCGGCGGCGCGGCCGGCGCCGGCAACCCGGCGTCGTTCAACTATCGCTACGAGACGAACGCTCCGTTCAACGCGCCCGCCATCAACCCGGCGGGCACGCCGGCCGACCAGCTCGTGCCGACGCAGCAGGCGCTCACGATGCTGTTCAACTGGTTCAACTCTCTCACCGACGCGCAGAAGAACCAGATCCTCACCTCGTCGACCATCCCCGGCCTGACGACCCAGCTCGACGAGCCGATCTCCTCGCCGTACGTGCGCGAGCTGATCCTCGGCTTCGGTACGCAGCTCACGCCGCGCTCTTACGCCCGCATCGACTTCATCAACCGCGACTGGCACGACTTCTACTCGCTGCAGCTCGACCAGAGCACCGGCCGCTTCGCCGGTACCAACCCGGCCAACGGCGCTCCGGTCACCGGGGACCGCGCCATCCTCGTCAACGACGACGAGAACATCGAGCGCAAGTACCAGGGCATCCAGACGCAGCTCCAGTGGAACCCGGGCCGCTTCAACGTCGGCGGTCACTACACGTGGTCGAAGCTGACCGGCAACGACGTGCCGGAAGGCGATGGCACGGCCGGCGTTCCGAACCAGTTCATGCTCTGGTATCCGGAGTACCTCGGCTTCGAACAGCGCCAGCCGAGCGGCTACCTCACGGGCGACCAGCGCCACCGCCTGCGCGCGTGGGTCGGCTACGACATCCCGGTTCCGTACGTGAAGCTCAACGCGACGCTGCTGCAGGCGTACGACTCCGGCCGTGCCTACTCGGCCACCGGCAACATCGACGCGTACGGCCAGACGAATCCGTTCGCCAACTCGCCGTACTCGCGCGAGAACAACGGCGCGAGCTCGCCGTACAGCCGCTCGCAGCTCGCCACCTCCCACATCTACTACTTCTCCGATCGCGGTGAGTTCCGCACGGATGCCGCGACCAGCACCGATCTCGCGCTCAACCTCTCGGTGCCGGTCTTCGGCCGCTTCGAGCTGTTCGCGCAGGGGCAGGTGCTGAACATCTTCAACGAAGATGCGGTCAACGACATCTACCTCAGCCGCATGGACTTCACGGTCCGCACGCTCCGCACGAACGGCGCGGCGTCGGGCCTCCTCGCGTTCAACCCGATGACCGACACTCCGAAGGAGTGCCCGCAGAACGCCACCCCGGCGGAGTGCACGGCCATGGGCGCGAACTTCCAGTACGGCCCGAACTTCGGCAAAGCCGCCAGCAAAGACGGCTACCAGCAGCCGCGCACGTATCGCTTCGCGATCGGCGTCCGCTTCTGACTCTCTCTCTCACGCAGGAACGAAAAACCCGGCCCGCGAGGGCCGGGTTTTTTGTTGGGAACGCCCGCGCGCAAAGCAACGCGCCGGCAGCTCCGTTACAGCCCTTCCTGAGCGAGCGTGTACGCGAGCGCCGCGATCGCGGCGGTGTTCTGCGCGAGCGCATGCGGATCGACCTTGTCGAGCGTGTCCGCCGGCGTGTGGTGGAAATCGAAGTAATGCCGCGGGTCGGGTACGAGGCCGAAGCCCGGCACGCCTGCATCCGTCAGCGGCGAAGTATCCGCGCCCGTGTGCTTCGAGCTGCGAAAATACATCGGCGCGATGCGTCCGAGGACGCGCATGCGCTGTTCGACGCGGGCGAGGTTCTGTCCTTCGAGCGTGCTGATGAAGCCGACCGGCGTCGCCGAGCCGGCGTCGGTCTCGATCGCCGCGACGTGCTTCTGCAGCTCTTCACGCTTCGCGGCATTCGCGAAATACGTGCGTCCGCCGCGCAGCCCGTTCTCCTCGTTCATGAACAGCACCGCGCGAATGGTGCGCTTCGGCTGGATGCCGAGCTCCTTGAGCGTGCGCATCGTCTCCATCACCATCGACACGCCGGAACCGTTGTCGATGGCGCCGGTGCCGAGGTCCCAGGAATCGAGATGACCGCCGATCAGCACGATCTCGTCGGGACGCTCCGTGCCGCGGATCTCCGCGATCACATTCGCCGACTGCACTTCCGGCAACGAGCGCGGCGTGAGCGTGAGATGCATGCGCACGCGCTGCCCTTTCGCGAGCAGGCGATGCATCAGCTCCGCATCTTCGGACGCCACGGCCGCGGCGGGGATCTTCGGCTGTCCGTCGAGATAGCGCAGCGATCCCGTGTGCGGCGTGCGCAGCGACGCCGAGGCCACCGAGCGCACGACGGCAGCAACCGCGCCGTACTCCGCCGCCCGACTCGCACCGATGCCGCGGAAGATCACTGCCTTCGAGTACGCCTCGAACGCCTGACCTTTCTCGACGAGCTCCATGTCCATGGCCGCGTTGTAGAAAACGATCTTCCCGGCGATCTTCGCGCGCCCGAGCGCCGCGAGCTGCTCGTACGACGTCACCTCGATCACGTCCGCGGTGATGCCCTGCGCGGGTGTGGCCACGCTGCCGCCGAGCGTCGTCAGGACGATCCTCTGATTGCGATGCGAGACGAGCCGCGCGCGTTCTTCGCCGCGCACCCAGTGCGGCACGAGCACGCTTTCGTTGCGCACCGGAATGCCCCAGTCGCGAAAGCGCTGCGTCGTCCACTTCACCGCGAGCTCCGCGTTCTGCGTCCCCGAAAGGCGCGGCCCGATCTCGTCGGTGAGATACGCGAGCGTCTCGTATCCCTGCGAGCGCGCAAGGATGTGGTCGACGATGCGCGCGGAAGTCTGCTCGGTCGATTGCGCGTAAAGCGCGGGTGCGGCGAGTGTGAGAGTGATGGCGGCGATGGATCTGCGCATGTCGTCCGTTGTCAGTTGTCAGTTGTCTGTGCGGTTTCGCGATGCATCGCAGAGAGCCGATCACCGACAACTGACAACCCGATCACAACTCCTTGAGTTGTTGCTGTTTACCGGTTACTGGTTGCTGGTTACTGGTTGCTTGTGAGGCATCGCCCGGACGCCATGCGGCGCAAGGAACCAGCAACAACCAACCAGCAACCAGAGTTGCAGCGCCGAAGGCGCTACAACTCCGTATCGATCTGCGCCCTCTGCAGCGCACCCGAGTAATCGATGTAGATCGACTTCCACTCCGTGAACACGTCGATGCCGGCAACGCCTGCCTCGCGGTGGCCGTTGCCCGTCTCCTTGACTCCGCCGAACGGCAGATGCACCTCGGCGCCGATCGTCGGAGCGTTCACGTAGAAGATGCCCGTGTACATGTCGCGCATGGCCACGAACGCCTTGTTCACGTCGCGCGTGTAGATCGACGACGACAGTCCGTACTTTACGCCGTTGCCGATCGAGATCGCCTCTTCGAGGCCGCTGCAGCGGATCACCGCCGTCACCGGTCCGAAGATCTCTTCCTGCGCGATGCGCATGTCGTGCTTCACGTCCGCGAACACCGTCGGCTGGTGGAAGAAGCCCTTCTCGTGATCGCCTTCGCGCAGCGAGCCGCCGCCCGCGACCACGGTGGCCCCTTCGTCCTTGCCGATCTGCACGTACGTCTCGACCGTCTTGAGCTGCGATGCCGAGACGCTTGGCCCCATGTCGATGTTCTTGTCGAGACCATTGCCGACGCGCAGCTTCTTCGCGCGGCCGGCGAGCTTCTCCACGAACTGGTCGTACACCTTGTCGTGCACGACGATGCGCGAGGCCGCGGTGCAGCGCTGTCCGGTCGTGCCGAACGCGCCCCACAGCGCACCGTCGACCGCGAGGTCGACGTCCGCGTCGTCCATGACCATGATCACGTTCTTGCCGCCCATCTCGAGATGGACGTGCTTGAACTGCGGCGCGCACGCGCTGTTGATGCGGCGTCCGACTTCCGTCGAGCCGGTGAACGAGATCACGCGGATCTTCGGATGCGCGAGCATCGGCTCGCCTACTTCCGCGCCGCCGCCCGTCACGACGTTCCACACGCCCGCCGGCAGCTCCGCTTCCTCGAAAGCCTCGGTCAGCATGATGACCGAGAGCGGCGTCTGCGATGCCGGCTTGATCACGACCGTGTTGCCGCAGATGAGCGCCGCCATGCCCTTCCACGCCGGAATGGCCATCGGAAAGTTCCACGGCGTGATGAGACCGGCGACGCCGAGGGGCATGCGCACGGCCATGTTGAACTTGTTCTGCAGCTCCGACGGCGCGGTCACGCCGAAGAGACGGCGCCCTTCGCCCGCGGCGAGGAACGCCATGTCGATGGCTTCCTGGATGTCGCCCTTCGTCTCGTCGAAGACCTTCCCCATCTCGCGCGTCATCTCGCGCGCCATCTCGTCCTTGCGGCGCTTGAGGATGTCGCCGACGCGATAGAGATACTCCGCGCGCTTCGGCGCGGGCACGAGGCGCCACTTCTCGTACGCCTTCGCGGCCGCGTCCACCGCGGCGTTCACGTCGTCTTCGTTCGAATCCTGAAAGAGGCCGATGAGATCGTCTTCGTTCGCGGGATTGCGATTCTCGAACGCCTTCCCGCTGCCCGACTTCACCCACTGGCCGTCGATGTAATTGCTGTACTCGCGCGTTTCGCGCAGCTTGTACTGCTCCGCGAACGTGTTCGCTGCTGTTGCTGACATGTGGTGTACCTCCAGAGGTTCAGAGTGTGTCCGAGGTGCCGAGTGTCCGAGGGGCCGTTGCCCTCTGCCGCTCGGCCCCTCTCTATCTTGCCTTGACGGACTCGGTGCCTTCCTTCGGCACGCGCGAGCCCATGTCGACGTTGCCGCGGAACTTCGCCCCCTCGGCCACGACGATCTTCGGCGCTTTGATGTTGCCTTCGACGGTTGCGGTGGCGACGAGCTCGACGCGATCGTCCGCCGAGATGTCGCCGTTGATACGCCCTTCGACGGTGACGTTGCGCCCGTGCACCGTCGCGTCGATGCGCGCCTTCGTTCCGATGCGCACATCGCTCTGCAGAGTGATCTTGCCGCGGACCGATCCTTCGATCGTGATCGGCTCGGTGCCGGTGATCGAGCCCTCGACCGTGATGTTCGCGCCGATGAATGTTCCGCCCGCTGGCGGGGGCGTGGACGCACGCGTCTCCGGACGCGTTGCGGGTGTTGGATCTTTGGAGAAAAGGGCCATGCGTTCAGACCTCGAAAAGTGGGCGGGAAGCATAGCAGATGGCGTGTTCACACCGGCGCCACGAGCCGTGGGCATCTTTCACGCTACACTCCGCCGCCGTGAACGCGCGCAACAAATTCACTGCATGGCTCCTCGTCTGTGCGCTGGCCGGCTGCAACCGCGACAGCGCGAAGAAAGACCAGTACAAGACCGAGAAAGTGGACCGCGGCACCGTCACGATGACGGTCACCGCCACCGGCACCATCGCCGCCGTGACGACCGTGCAGGTCGGCAGTCAGGTCTCCGGCGTCATCGCCCGCCTGCATGCCGACTTCAACAGCACCGTGACCAAAGGACAGGTGCTCGCCGAGCTCGACCCGACGCCGTTCGAACAGACCGTCGAACAACGCCGCGCCGACGTCACCCGCACGCAGGTGCAGACCGACGACGCCCGCATCCGCTACGAGCGCCAGCGCCGTCTGCTCGAGGCCGGCCTCACTTCACAGGCCGAAGTCGACGCCGCCGAGAACGCGTACAAATCGGCGCGCGCGCAGGTCGCGCAGGCCACCGCATCGCTCAGCTCCGCGCAGACGAATCTCCGCTACACGAAGATCATCTCGCCGATCGACGGCGTGGTCGTCGATCGGCAGTACGACGTCGGCCAGACCGTCGCCGCGTCATTCCAGGCGCCGACGCTCTTCCAGATCGCGCAGGACCTCACCAAGATGCAGGTGCAGGCGGACGTCGATCAGTCCGACATCGGCCGCATCAAAGTCGGGCAGGTCGCGCGCTTCAGCGTCGACGCGTATCCCGAGGAAGAGTTCCGCGGACGCATCTCGCAGATCCGCTACAACGCGCTGGTCAACCAGAACGTCGTCACGTATCCGGTCATCCTCGAGGTCGAGAACCCCGAGGGGCGGTTGCGGCCGAAGATGACGGCGAACGTGAACATCGACGTCGACTCCGTGAAAAACGTCCTGCGCGTGCCGAATGCCGCGCTGCGCTTCAAGCCGCCGCAGACCGAAGGCAGCGAGAAGAGCGCGAGCGGCGGCGGGGATGCGATGTCGCGCGCGGCGCGCAGCGGCCAGGCCGGCGGGCCCGGTGGCGCGGCCTCGCAGTTGCCGGGCGGACGCCGTGGCGGCGCCGCGGCCGGTGGCGGCAAGACGAGCACCGTCTACATGCTCGACGCGGAGAAGAAATTGAAACCCGTCGAGATCCGCACGGGACTCACCGACGGCCGCTTCACGCACGTCGTCTCCGGCGCGTTGAAGGAAGGCGATCCGGTCGTGATCGGCGTCGCCACCTCGAAGGTCGAAGGTCCGCCGCCGATGGGCGGCCAGGGCGGTGGCCCGCGCGGCGGAGGCCGCAGAGGTTAGCGTGCCTCGCGTCATCGAGATCCGCGGTCTCACGAAGGTCTACCACCTCGGCGAAGTCGAAGTGCGCGCGCTCGACGGCGTCGATCTCCTCGTCGAACAAGGAGAGTTCGTCGCCATCATGGGTCCGTCCGGCTCCGGCAAATCGACGCTGATGAACATCATCGGCTGCCTCGATCGCCCGACGGACGGCACGTACGTCCTCGACGGTGCCGACGTGTCGCAACTCTCGCGCGACCAGCGCGCGATCATCCGCAACGCGAAGATCGGCTTCGTCTTCCAGAGCTTCAACCTCCTCGCGCGCACGTCGGCGCTGGAGAACGTCGAGCTGCCGCTGCTCTACGGCGACGTGGCGCCGTCGAAAGCGCAGCGCCGCAACGCCGCGAAAGAAGCGTTGCATCGCGTGGGGCTGGCGGGACGCGAAGGCAACTACCCGTCGCAGCTTTCCGGCGGACAGCAACAGCGCGTGGCCATCGCACGCGCGCTGGTTACCGATCCCGCGATCCTCCTCGCGGACGAACCGACGGGCAATCTCGATTCACGCACGTCCGTCGAGATCATGGGCATCTTTCAGGAGCTCAACGACGAAGGCAAAACCGTCGTCCTCATCACGCACGAGCCCGACATCGCGCAGCACGCAAAGAGAATCGTCCACGTGCGCGACGGGTTGATTCAGCAGGACGAGCACATCCAGCAGCATCGCGTCGAACGCCAGGAATCGCGGCACCGGTGGCACCAGTGAGGAGATAGAGGCCTCTGAACCTCTGCATCACTGAACCTCTGTAACTCTGACCCTCTGAACCTGACCCTCTGAGACTCTCTCCTATGCGCAACACGATGATCCGTCTCGGCAACATCACCGTCGTCGGCCTCAAGTCGATCGCGCGGAACAAACTGCGCTCGCTGCTGACCGCGCTCGGCGTCGTCATCGGCGTGGCGTGCGTGATCGTGTCGGTCGCGATCGGCGCCGGCGTCGCCGCTTCCGTCTCCGAGATGATCAACTCCCTCGGCTCGAACTTCATCATGATCATGCCCGGCGCGATGACGCAGGGCGGTGCGCGCATGTTCGGCACGAACTCCACGCTCACCGAGGACGACGCATGGGCGATCGCGCGCGAATGTCCCGCGGTCGCCTACGTCTCCCCGCAGTCGCGCACCTCGGGGCAGATCGTCGCCGGCGAGATGAACTGGTCGACTCAGATCTACGGCGTCGGCATCGACTGGCCGAACATCCGCGCGTGGAACGTGAGCGACGGCGCGTTCTTCGGCGAAGGCGACATCCGCAGCGGCGCAAAAGTCGCCGTCCTCGGCACGACCGTCGCCGAGAACCTCTTCCCGAACGGCGATGCGGTCGGCCAGATCATCCGTGTGAAAAACGTCCCGTTCCGCGTCACCGGCGTGCTCGAGAAAAAAGGCGGCAGCATGATGGGCTCCGATCAGGACGACGTCATCATCGCGCCGTACACCACGGTGCAGAAGCGCCTCATGGGACAGCAGCGCCTCGGCATGATCATCGCCTCGGCCGCGTCCGCGGATCAGGTGCAGGACGCGATGGACCAGATCGACACGTTGCTGCGCCAGCGCCATCGCATCCCGCCCGGCGGCGACGCGGACTTCATGATGCGCTCGCAGGAAGAGATCGCGCGCGCGAACGCGCAGCAGGTCGCGATGATGCGCTACCTCTTGCTCGGCATCGCCATCGTGTCGCTCGTCGTCGGCGGCATCGGCATCATGAACATCATGCTCGTCAGCGTCACCGAGCGCACGCGCGAGATCGGCATCCGCATGGCCATCGGCGCGCGCGGCCGGCACGTGCTGCTGCAGTTCCTCTTCGAGGCCGTGACGCTCTCCGTGCTCGGAGGATTGATCGGCGTGCTCCTCGGCGTCGGCGTGGCGAAGATGTTCGCGAAGATGGCGCAGTGGCCGATGGTCATCAGTCCGAACGCGATCCTCGTGGCGTTCGCGGTGTCCGTGACGATCGGCGTCTTCTTCGGGTTCTACCCGGCGCGGAAGGCGTCGCGGCTGGATCCCATCGACGCCCTCCGCTACGAATGACGTCAGCGCGCGGCGTGCACCGCGTAATGGAGGAGGAACGCGGCCGTCTCCGCCTGCCCCTGCTGCGTGGCCCTGCGGATGTAGTCGTCGACTTCCGGTCCGAACTCGCGGAACTCCCAGTGCGGGATCCAGTTCGACCAGCTCGCCTCGACCCAGCGCGCCTTGCCGGTGGCGATCTGGCCGAGGCCTGAGGACCACACGTCTTTGGCCTTGTTCGCGACGTTGAACACAAAGTCCGTCACGTTGCGGCGGAAGACGGCGTCACGCAGGAACTCCTCCGTGACCGGCGGACACTGCGTCCGGAACTGCGGCTGGTCCGCGCGCCCTTCGAAGTTGCTGTGGCGCGAATCGCCCGTCTGCAGACTGCCGGTTGCGAGATAGTTCGGAAAGTTCGCGGCGTGCATCGGCTGCGTGAGGTCGGTGAGGTAATGCAGCGCGAGACCGAGCTCCCACGCCGACGAGCTCTCGTCGTACTGCGTCATCCCCTCCGGCCGCTTGCTCACCGCGTTGAAGAAACGCCGCTCGCACTCGGTGCGCGCGTTCTCTTCGTAGCCGCGCATGGTCATGAAGTTGCGGTTCGTCGCGGGATCGTAAAAGTGCTTGTAATAGATCTGCACGGGCATCACGTAGCTGAGAATGCCGGTGTACTCGGGGCGGTAGTCGCACGCGAGCAACGCGGCGAATACGGTCTCGCGGAAGGCGCTGTTCTCGAAGAGCCGCACGATGCGCGTCGCGGCGCGGCCGATGTCCGTCTCCTCGGTGTTCGCGAACGGGAGGATCAACTGGAGCGCGCCCTCGAGCACCCAGTTGTGCTGCTCCGCGTTCCATTCGAGATTGCCGTGGTCGTGGCCGTGCTCGTCCTCGGCGCCGCAGCAGCCTTTCTGTTTCTTGAGCGCCTCGATGGTCGCAGTCTCGTCCTGCACGAAGTACGCGCCGACCATCTCCAGCCCATGCTCGTTCTTCTCGACCTTGAACCACGCGGCGTCCCCTTCCCCCGCGGTCAGATCGGCGCGGACGTAGTGCCGGTCCGGACCGAGCGTGCGGAAGGCGACGGTGCCGTCGTCGCGCCGCTCCACCTCGAGCAACTTCGACAGAAAATCGGTTTCCTCTTCGACGAATGGCCACGACGCGCCATCCCGGGAACGCAGTGATGCGATCTCCATGACTTCCTCCTCCAGATCGTGATTGCGGATTATGGACGGAAGAAAATTATCGCTCAACCGAGCTGCGGGCGGGGAGCATTTTCGAGCTCGGGCGGCAGCTTCGGCGAGCAGCACACGCGCTCGAGCGCGCGACGATCCTGCTGCATGTCGCGATCGTCCTCGAGCGCGGCGAGCGTCGCATCGAGCACTGCCGAGGCCGCGGGATCGGCCGGACGCGCGAGGCTGTAGTGGATCCACTTTCCATCGCGGCGCGCGCGCACGACGCCGGCACGGCGCAGATACGCGAGATGTCGCGAGATCTTCGGCTGCGTCTCGTCGAGGATCGCCACGAAGAAGCAGACGCACACTTCCCCGCGCCGCATGAGGTTCAGCAGGCGCAGTCGCGTGCGGTCCGCAAGTGCGGAGAAGAGATCGACGAGCGGCACTGCCGGATTATACATATGCATCCGCGGATGCATTCCGCACAGAGGACTCTCCTAGAGCATCACGCTTCGTTCGATTGCGCGCCCTTCCGCGTCGCGTCGAACCAGAGGTACAGGCACAGTGCCACGAACGCCACGATCGACACGACCTGCGAGATCGTGGTGTGGTCGTAGAACGGCGTCTTGATGTTGTCTTCCGCGTACCACGGGAAGAGGCGCAACGCCGCGCCGAACACGCCGCCGAGGGCGCCGCCGGCCATGAGGCCGGAAGCGATGATGACGCCGCGCTCGCGCATGGTGCGGCCGCGGGTGCCGCCTTCGCGCTCCGAGCGTTTGCCGATGAGGTGCGAGAGCCAGCCGCCGACGAGGGCCGGCGTGTTGAGCTCGAGCGGGAGGTACATGCCGAGCGCGAAGATGAGCGCCGGCGCACCGAGCATCTCCATCGCGATCGTGATCATCGCGCCGGCCGCGAACAGCACGTACGCGATCGGCTGCTGGTTCATGAAGCCTTCGACGAGCGCCTGCATGATCGACGCTTGCGGCGCCGCCAGCACCGGGCGCACGTCGCCGGGCGTCGCCTCACCGAACTGGAATACGCGCGCGAGGATGAAGATCGTGATGCCCGCCGCGATGCACGCGCCGATGACGCCGAGGAACTTCACCTTCTCCTGCGCGGACGGCGTGGAGCCGAGCCAGTAACCCGTCTTGAGATCCGTGATGGTCTGCCCCGACACCGACAGCGCCGTGCACACCATGCCCGCGATCGCCATCACGAAGAACATGCCCGTCGTGCCCGAAACGCCGAACTGCAGCAGCACCGCGGACGACACGATGATCGTGAGCATGGTCATGCCCGAGACGGGATTGCGCGCCGTCGTGGCGATTGCGTTCGCGGCGACCGAAGTGAAGAAGAAGGAGAAGAGAAGCGTGAGCAGAAGACAGGCGAAGAGAACCGGGATGGTCGGCTTCAGCGTGCCGAAGAAGATCGCCACCGCGATCGCACCAATGACGATGCCCGCGAGAATGGTGAGGAACGACATGTCGCGATCGGTACGCTCGCCGTGCGCGTCGCCGCCGGCCTTGAACGCTTTCGCGGCAACGCTGAACGAGCCCGCGATCACGCGCAGCGATTTGATGATGCCGAAGATGCCCGCGGTCGCGATCGCGCCGACGCCGATCAGACGCACGTAGCTGCGATAGATCTGCGACGCCGTCATTTCACCGAGAGGAACGGTTCCGGGATAAACGGGATCCGCGATGCCCGCGCCGATGTACGCGATGAGCGGCACGAACACGAAATTCGAAACGACGCCGCCCGCGACGAGGATCATCGACGAGCGCAGCCCCATGACGTAGCCGAGGCCGAGGATGAAGGCGACGGCGTCGAAGCCGACGATGATCTTCGCGCGGTTCGCGAGATTCGCCACCGCCGGGATGAACTGGAAGTCGAGGAACTCGCGCCACACCTGATACGTGGTCACGAAAAAGTCGTACACCGCGGCGATGCCCGTCGCCTGCAACAGCAGCTTCGCCTGCGAGCCGCCCCTCTCCCCGGTCACGAGCACTTCGGTGATCGCGGTCGCTTCGGGATACGGCAGCACGCCGTGCATCTCGCGCACGAAGTAGCGGCGCAGCGGAATCAGGAACAGCACGCCGAGGATGCCGCCGGCGAGACAGATGAAGATCGTCTGCACCGGATGCGGATTGAGGTTCAGCGAGTACAGCGCGGGCAGCGTGAAGATCGCGCCCGCGACGACGGAGCCGGACACGCCGCCGATGCTCGTGATGATCACGTTCTCGAGCACCGTCGAGCGGCGCCGGTACACGCGCGCGAGACCGATGGCCAGGATCGAGATCGGAATCGCCGCTTCCATCACCTGCCCGACCTTGAGCCCCGAGTACGCCGAGGCGACGGTGAAGATGATGCAGAGGAAAAAGCCCCACCCGATCGCACGCCACGTCGCTTCCGGCGGCGCCTGCTCGGCAGGCACCATCGGCTGGTACGTTTCGCCTTCCTTGAGGGCGACGTACGCGTTCTCGGGGAGCGATTTGGTTTCGGCGGTTTCCATGGGTCCTCCAGCGATTGAGCTGTTGAGCGACGGAGCTGTTGCGAGCGACGGAGCTGTTGAGCCGTTGAGCCGTTGAGCCGTTGAGCCGTTGAGCTGTTGAGCTGTTGGGCGGAAGCGTGCTGAGCGGCGCTACTGTAGCTCAAGAGCTCAATCGCTCAACGGCTCAGTAGCTCCCTCCGCCCGGCTCACGCATCCCACTTCAAAATCTGATCGATCGTCCGGTACGACACCGAGTGGTACATCGGCCGCGCCTTCTCGTAGATGCGGCGGGCGCGCTCGAGGCCTTCCGGCGTCTCGGCGAGTTTCTGGTAGAGCGGTTTGAGGAACTTGCGGCGGCCCTGGCGCAGAAGGAACGCTTCGAGTGCGCCGTACGCGGGCTCGTAGTTGCGGCTGATGGCGTTCATCAGCCACTCGTGCAGGACCTCGGAATTGCCGCTCGCGGTGAACTGAAACGCGGCGTCGAGGTCTTCCATCTGCGCGCGCGTGAGCGTCTTCGGCAGATGGCGGAGGAAGTGAATCCACTCGTGCGTCGACCAGTTCTGCGCCGCGAGCTGCGCGGCCGGCGCACCGTTCTGGAACGCGGCCACCTGCGCCTCGACTTTCTTGAACGCGTCCGACTGCACCTTCGACACGTTCTCCGGAATGCCGGGCGTATTGATCCACTGCTCGACGCCGATGCGGTCTTCCGAACCGGGGAACTGCGCGAGCAGTTTCTCCCGCAGCTCGACGATGAAGGCCTGTGTGGTCATCGACTGGAACGCGTGCTCGTCGAAGTAGCGGCGCAGGAAGGCGTCGAATGCCTCTCGCCCGACCGTCTCCTCGATGAGGCGCAGCAGGAAGTAGCCCTTCTCGTACGCGAGCTTCGTCGCCGCTTCGTCCGGATCGCGGCCGGTGAGATCGAGGAAGAGATGCGTGTCGCGCGCGGGCAGTTCGGCGACGGTGTCTTCGAGGTCCTGGTATCCGAGGAGGGAGAGCATCTCGGAGTAGTCGCGGCCGAAGACGGACTCCATGATGCGGCGCTCGAAGTAGACCGTGAACCCCTCGTTCAGCCAGAAGTCGTTCCACGTCGCGTTCGTGACGAGATTGCCCGACCACGAATGCGCGAGCTCGTGCGCGACGAGGTTCACGAGCGAGCGGTCGCCCGCGAGGATCGTCGGCGTCGCGAACGTGAGGCGAGGATTCTCCATCCCGCCGAACGGAAAGCTCGGCGGGAGCACGAGCACGTCGTACTGCCCCCAGCGATACGGTCCGTACAACTGCTCGGCCGCCTCGATCATCTTCGGCGTGTCGACGAGCTCGTAATGCGACGCTTCGATCATCGGCTTCTCAGCCCACACGCCGCTGTTGGATCCGAGGGCGCGGAACTCGAGGTCGCCGACCGCGAGCGCGAGCAGGTACGACGGGATCGGCTGCGGCATGCGGAAGCGATAGACGCCGTCCGCATTCACTTCTGTCGCGTTCTCCGCGCTCATGATGGCCATGAGTCCCTTCGGCACGCGCACCGTGGCGTCGTAGGTCATGCGCACGCCGGGCGAGTCCTGACACGGCACCCACGTGCGCGCGAGGATGGCCTGCGACTGCGTGAAGAGAAACGGATGTTTGCCGCCCGCGGTCTGTTCCGGCGAGAGCCACTGCACCGCCGCCGCATCCGGCGAGGCCGCGTAGTCGATCTTCACCGATTTCGTTTCCGGCTTGAGGGCGATCGTCAGCGCCCGCCCGAGAAAAGCCTTCGCCTCGCCCGAAGTGAACGTCGCCTCGGAGCCGTCGTCGAGCGTGACGCGGTCGATGGTGAGACCGTTCGTGTCGAGGACGAGCTCGCGCGCGTCGGGCGCCTTGTCGAGCTGCAGCGTGGCCGAGCCGGAGAGGCGGCGGCGCTCGAAATCGACGTCGAGGTCGAGCACAAGGTGGCGCACCACGGCCTCTTCGGGACGTGCAAAAGAATGAATGTCTCTCATGTGGCGCGTAGCATATGCGCATGGCGTGTGACCACAAAGGCGGTCCGGAACTGATCGAAATGGCCGAGGAGCACCTGCGTCGCGAGGGCGTGTCACCCGAGCGATGGCCGGGCCTGCGCTTCCGCTGGTCCGAGAATCTCGAAGGTGGGATGTGGGCTTCGGTGATCGTCGAGATCGAGCGGCGCGGCGAGCAATGGATCGTGACACGTCTGGACCGGCGCTCCGACCCTGTCTCCGACGCCGGCTTCGCGGCGTTATGACCGCGGGCCGGGCTCCCGCCCGGCCCGCCCATCGACGTCCTCGCCGGCGCCAGGCCCTCGTCGAGCCGGCGCTCCGGTGGCTCGCACTTTGCGTGCGTTCTTCCGCCATCTAGTCATCAAATGCTGACTCCGCCAACCCGACGTCACGGCGACCTTGCTCGCCAGCCCGAGCAAACGGCTGCGCGTGTGCTCCTCGTCGACGACGACGTGAACTTCCGCGCCTGGCTCGCCGTCCTCATGCGCCGCCTCGGCTTCGCCGTGGAAGTCGCCTTCGACGGCATCCACGCGCTCGAGGTGATGCACAAGAGCGGCACGTTCGACCTCATCATCGCGGACTACCAAATGCCGCGCATGAACGGCATCGACCTCATTCACGAAGTCCGTGAACGCCCCGCGCTCGCGCACCAGTACGCGGTGATGCTCACCGCGCACGACGATCTCGATTCGAAGGTGGCCGCGCTGACAGTGGGCTACGACGACTTCCTCGCCAAGAGCTGCACGGAAGTCGAAGTCATCGCGAAAGTGATCGCCGCGAAACGCATGCTCGCGCGCAACCGGCAGATCACCGCCAACGCGAACGAGTGGCAGACCATCGCCACGCGCGACGAGCTCACGGGTGTCGCGACGCGGCGCATGCTCGTCGAGGAGGTCGAGCGCTCGCTCGCGGAGAAGCGCGACGTCGGCATCGCCCTTCTCGACCTCGACGACTTCAAGCCGGTCAACGACACGTTCGGCCACCTCACCGGCGACCGCATTCTCCGCGACGTCGGCGCCCTCTTCCTCGGCCGCACCCGCGCCGGCGATCTCATCGCGCGCTACGGCGGCGACGAGTTCGTGCTGCTCGTGCGCGGCCTCCCGCTCGAGGATCTGCACGGCGCCGCGGAACGCCTCGTCACCGAAGTGCAGGCCATGCAGTGGACGGCCGGCGAGGTGACGTTCGGCGTGCGCGTCACGGTCGGCATCGCGCATTCGTCGCTGCTGACGGACGCGAATCTCGAACAGCTCCTCGACGCCGCGGACCGCGATCTCTACGCGAAGAAGTGGCTGAAGAAACATCCGGGCGAACGGCCGGAGCTGTACGAGTATCCGGGACGCGCGACCGGCGGCGACGTCGTGCGTGTCGACGAGCTCTCCGCCGGCGGCGAGTCACTCCCGCGGCATCGGACGCAGTAGCGGCTCCGGCCGCGGCCTCTTCCTCACGCTCCCGAACGGCCTCCCCTCGTAGTCCTGCCGCACGTGTCGCAGGAGCGCGAGCGCGGTCGCGTGCATGCGCGCGGTGTTGTTGCGATAGCCCGGCAACGGCACCGCGCCCGAGAGCAGGTCGTCGTACGACGGCGGCGCGGTGCGGTCGCCGAACGCCTCCGCCCAGCTCGCGAGCACCTCCTCGATCGCCGGCATGAGCGCGAGGAAGCGCACCCATTTGTGATTGCGCCACGTCAGCTTCGCGTCCGGCGGCGGCGTATCCGAATAGCGCTCGCGCAACACGGCCGCCGCGCTCGCACCCTTCGCGGCGATGCGCGCGATCATCTCTTCCTGCATCGCCAGATTGAGTCCGCCTTCGTCTCCTTCGAGCAGCACGTGCGCGATGCGGTCGCGCTGGCCGGGGAGGCGCAGGAGCATGTTGTCGCGCCAGTTCTGCATCGTCGTGACGATCGCGCCGAGGAATTGCACGAGGGAGTGAATGGGCGTCCACCATTCGAGCACGCCGCCCTTGTTCGTCCGCGGCAGATGAATGCTCTGCCCTTTCACGTGATAGCGGTCCGTCCATTCGGCGAGGTTGAACGCGAACGTCGGCCAGCGCGGCAGCGGCTTGTCGAAAAAGTGCACGGGGAAGTTGCTGGTGATGCCGCCGTCGGAGAACCAGCAGCGCTCCGCTTCGCGCTCTGTCCTGGCGCGGCCGAAGTCGACGCTCCACAACGGAACCGCCGATAGGAGCACGGGAAAGCTGAGGCTCATGCGCACGGCCACGACGACCGGGAGGTCGTTCGGCTCCGGCAGTCGATGACGCCCGTCCGGCATGGGCCGGCCGTGGGTGGTCAACCAGTTGACGATCGATTCCGGGAACAGCAGCTTCATCTCTTCGACCATGAACGAGAACGCCTTCGTCTCGAATGGCATACGGTACGGGCGTCCATGCGTGAGGTTGGTGGTCATCACCTCGAGGTTGATGCCGTGTTTTGCGAGATCGCCGAACGTGAGCGGCTTGCCCTGAATCGCCGCGATCTTGTCGATCTCGCCGGAGAGCCATTGCGTGAGCGCTTCGCCGCGGCTGATGCCGAAGCCCTGCTGCGGCAGCACGCGCACGAGGTGCACGACCGCTTCGATCGCTGCCGCCAGTACGTAGCCGATCAGCGCGCCGATGAGCGTCAGCGCGACGACCATCCACGCGCCTATGCCATCGGCGAGAAACACGAGCAACGCGATGACGATCGCCGCCGCGGCGAGCATCATGCCGCCGAAACGGTTGAACTGTTTCAGCAGCGCGAAGAGGGTCCTGCGCAGATTCTTCGTCTCGAGATACGTGACGATCACTTCGAAGAAGGCCGCCGTATCGGGCGCCGCGCGAAAGAGACCGAGCAGTCGCGACTGGCCATGATCCTTTCCGGCGAGCCACCGCGGCAGCGCCGCCAGCTCGGCAAATCCGGCGTCGCTCCCCTCCTGCCGCCGGTACTCCGCGGCCGCGGTCAGCGCCGCCGCGATCGCGCCGGCCGAGGTGCCGCCGATGTTGACGAAGCGAAAGTCCTTCGCCAGCTCGCATACCGCACCGGGATACACGATCCCGCTCGTGATCCCGCCCTTCATCACGACGTCACACTTCTTCTTCATGTGCGAAATGGTAAAGAACGCCGGCGGGAACGCGGCGCTCCGCGCGCTCAGAACGTCGTGCCTACCGTGATCCCGAAGTGCCTGCGCTCCACCGCCAGCGCGGTGATCGAGAAATTGCCTCGCCCGTACGTCGCCGAAAGGTGCGTGTGCACGCCGTCGTTGATCAGCATCGCCGACCACCCCTTCCCCAGCGCGGCGTTCACGCCGAACGGAAAGACGAACCGCTCCTCGTATCCGCTCCAGCTCACGCCCGCGTACGGCGCGACGGGCACGCGCGGCAAGCTCTTGCTGAGGGTCGCGTAGTACGACTGCCCCGAGGGCGTGCCGATGCGGTCGGAGCTCGTGCCGAAGATGAGCGCGGGACGTGTGGCCGTTTCATCGAGCGCGCGCCAGTTCGCGACGATCCCGACCTCGTTCGCACGCGCGTTCCACTCCACACCTGCCTTGAGATCGGGGGTGATGCGGTGCATCACGATCGTGCGATGCGTGGCGCGGTCGACCACACCCTCGATCCAGCGATGCGAGAGCTCCCACCGATGCTTTTCCGAAGCGGTTCCCCGAACCGCGATCCCCTCGCCGGGTCAGCCGGGTCAGCTCGGAACGAGCGATTCCGTGCGCGGCTTTGCCATTGCCAGCCCTTCCGCGGCCATCTCCTGCAGGGCGTCGTAGAGCTGCGCGTAGCGTTCGGGATCGCCGAGGAACGTGTCGCGGCAGTCGGCGTATTGAAAGCCATACGTTTTGCCCGCATGCTCCGCGGTGAATGCCGGCTTCCCCTTCGCCACGAAGCACTCCTCGGGCGTGTGGATCGCCGCGAGCACGAAGACGAACGCGGCGAGCGTCACCGCGCGATCGCTTCCTCGATCGCGGCCAGCATCGCGGCGCGATCGGCCTCGCCTCCGAAGCGCTTCACGATCTTCCCGTCGCGGCCGACCAGCACGAGCGACGGCAGCGCGTTGACCTTGTACGCGCTCCACACTTCCGGTGTGGCCTGTACGATCGGATACGTGACCTTCGCGCGCGAGGTGGCCTTCTCGACCATCGCCATGCGGTCGTCGACCGTCACGCCGATCACCGCGAAACCGCGTTTCTCGTGCTTCGCGTGCAGCGCCTGCAGCTCCGGCAGCGCGGCCACGCAGGGGGGGCAGAACGTGCCCCAGAAATCGAGCAGCACGACCTTGCCGCGATACTCCGCGAGCGAGACCGGCTTCCCCTGCGCCGACTGGAGCGTGAACGCCGGTGCGGGCTTCCCTTCGTCGGTGACGAGGAACTCTTCCGGATTCTTGAGGAACTCGACTTTGCAGGCGAGGCTGCAGAATGCGTACGACTTCCCTTTGTAGGTCGCGCGGGCCTTCACTTCCTCGAAGCCGGAGCCTTCGCGCGGACCGCACACCGCGCAAACGGCCTGGTCCGCGGCCATCGCGGCGAGCGCAACGAGAACGAGCACGAGAACGACGAGAGCGCGACGCATCGGGAGCGAAAACACGGAAGTGCAGCACGAATTTCGGGTAGGGATCCGTTCCCGCCCGTCACTCTAATATCGGGAGAGAGATTCCATGGCCAGCGGGTACCTCGACGAGCTGCAGCGCCGTTTCGCCCACGCTTTTCCCGACGGGAACATCGCCCGAGGTCTCGATCGCTTTCGCGCCATCGTCGGTCCGACTCTCATCGACGGCAGCATGGCCGCACAGGCAGCCGCGAAACTGCGCGACAGCCTCTGGCCCACCGCGGAGGAGCTCGAAGCGCTGGAGAAGATCATCCGCATGATGCGTCCGGTGATGCTCGTGCAGAACGGTGCGGCCGAGGGGCTGCATGCGGACGTGCAGCCGACGTTTCCGCAATGGGACGCGTTCCGCGAGCAACTGAAACCGTTCGCGTATTCGATCGGCGCGGTGATCAAGACCGAGTACAAACGCAAAGTCGTGTACGGCACCGCGTTCCTCGTCGCACCGCGGCTGGTCATGACGAACCGCCACGTCGTCGAGATGATCACGCACTCCTCCGGCGTCATCGATCCGAAGCGCGTCACGATCGATTTCGAACAGGAGTACGGCGTGATGCCGAAGAAAGACGCGGTCGCGGTGGAGCGCCTCGTCGCCTATCACCCGCAACACGATCTCGCGCTGCTGCAGCTCGCGAGCGCGCAGACGCAGCCCGCGCTCCCGTTTGCGAGCGACGCGCCCGCCGCCGGTGCGGACATCGCCACGGTCGGATATCCCGTGAACGACGTCGCGCGCAATCCCGTCTTCGTCAACGCGCTGTTCGACGGTAAGTTCGGTGTGAAACGCGCCGCGCCGGGCGACGTACTTTCCTCGAGCAGCGAGGTGGTCGTCCACGACTGCTCGACGCTCGGCGGCAACTCCGGCTCGCCCATTTTCTCGGTCGCCAGCGGCGAAGTCGTCGCCGTGCACTACGGAGGGATTTTCGTGACACGCAACGAAGCCGTCGCCGGACCGATCGCACGCGATTTCGCACGGGAGCATGCAGCCGCATGAGCGCCCGTCCACGCGGTCTCCTCATCGCCATCGAGCAGTACGATCCGGCCGGCGAGATCCCGAACCAGCTCGCCGGGACGAAGGCCACCGCGGACGCGTTTCGCAACTGGCTCGTCACGAAGAAAGGCGTCGATCCGGCGGACATCGTCGAATGCGTGAGCGACACGTTCCCCGCACCGCATACGACGAAGTCCGCGATCGTGCAGCAGCTCAGCCAGCTCCAGGCGGACTGGCAGAACGCCGCGAGCGAGCTCTATGTCTTCCTCTCCGGCCACGGGCTCACGCAGGAGCAGACCGGACAGCCGCTCGACTACGTGATCACGTCCGATTTTCAGTCGTTCGAGTTCTCCGGCAACGCGGCCATCGCCGTGCAGGAGATGCAGCGCAAGCTGCGCGAGTCGCTCGGGCCGGGGGAGCATTACTACTTCGTCGACATCTGCCGCACCGACACCCCCGACAGCGAAGTGGAGCTCGGACGTCTCGGGTTGCGCGCCAATCGCTCGAACCTCGGCACCGCCGCGTATTTCACGCTCTTCTCCGTACGCGCCGGCTCGACGGCCAGCGTGAAATCGGGCTTCGGCGACGCCGTGGTGCAGGGGCTCGAAGGGAAAGGTCGCGCGAAGCAGTGGGTCGAGAACGAGCTGTACGTGACGTTCGACGCCTTGCTGCGCTACGTGCAGGCGCGCGTCAAACCGCAGGAAGTCGATCAGGACCGCAAAGGCACCGGACTCGGACGCATCCTCGTCATCCGTCCGGTCGTGAGCTCGCCGTGCGAGATCGAAATCGTCGGCGCGAATGACGACGACGCGTTCGAGCTGCGCGTCACCGATCTGCGCGAGCGTCTCGTCACGTCGCAGACCTTCACGGGCGCCAGGCTCCGGCTCGACCTGCCGCCGGACGATTACCTCATCGAGGTGAAAGCGTCCGGCACACCGCTCGAGCGCGTTGCGCCGCCTGCCGGCGCACTCGATCTCTTCGACGCGTGCACGGTGAAGTTCCACAACCGGCAGGCGGCACCAGCCGCGGTGACGGCAACCCTCGACCTCGAGTTCCCGCACGTCGCGAACGCACGCATCATCGCGGCGGGCAGCGGCGATGCGATCGACGTCGTGCACCCGGAGTCGGTTGCCCTGCCGCCCGGCGACTATTCGATCGAGATGTACGACCGCGGCGTCGTCACCGAGCGAGTCCATCGCCGCCTCGGCTTCGGCGATCGCACCGCGGTGGAGCTGGGTGCGCCGCGACGCTCGCCCGCGCACGAGTCGATCCGCCACGAGATCAAGAAGCAGGGCGGCCTCGATACCGGAGATCCTCGCCTGCTCGACTTTTCCGAATCGCTCGGAGGCTCGATCGCCAATCAGGACCTCACGCTCTGGCTCACGCTCCTCGGCGCGTCGCGCATCGTCGGTCACGCGGGCGACTATCACAAGCTGAGCGGACTCGATCTGCAGCGCTTCGGCGACGTGGCGCGCGGCAGTGCAGCGATGTACGTGCTGGCCGGATTCGAGGATGAGGAATCGCGTGTGTTCGTGCATGCGGGCCGGACCGCGACGGCACTCGCCGCGGTCACGCCGCTCGAGCACGTGCTGCATGCACGCCTCGATGCACAACCCGGCCCGTCGCTGCTCACGTTCGAGATGCCCGAGGCGAACACCAGGCTCACCCTCGCCACGCACGCGCTGCCGGATCGCGTGACACTCGTGGTGCTCGTGCACGGCGACGACGGCCGCTGGTACGTGCGGCAATTCCTCCTGCCGGTGATGGACACGCTGCCGTCGATGCCGTTCGAGGTGCGGCAATACTTCGAACGGCACAATCCTCTGCAGGCGATTCATTCCTTCGCGCAGGCGCAAACGCTCTTCACGCGCGAGCACGACATCCAGCCGTTGTTCTCCGACTATTTCTGGAACGAGCTCCTGCACGGCAAATGGCTCGATCCTGTGATCTCGCTCATCGCCTGCTATCAATTGATCCGCCGCGGGGAACAGGAAAAGGCGTTTCTGCCCGAGGTGCTGCACAACCTGCGCGCGTACTTTCCTGGTCTCGCCGATACCGAGGCCATCGCACGCATGGCAGGCAAACCGTCGACGCCGCAGAAAGGGACGCCGATGATTCTCGACGGCGCGCTCGCACTGCCGGAGCAGCTCGTCGAAGAGCGCGACGGACAGGTGCTCGACTATCGCGCGCCGTGGACGATGTGGGTGGGACGCATCAAACGCGACCAGCGCCGGGATGGCGGCGCGCCCTAAAACCCGGGGATCAGGACGCTGAGGAGGCGTGGCACGTTGCGCACGCCGCGGTCGCGCATCCACTCTTCCGCGCTCGCGACGATCGCCGCGCCGCCCGCACCGCCCGTGAGCGTGCCGCGGCGATGATCCGCCGCTTTCGCGTACAACATCAGCTCCGCCTTCTCGAATGCACGCGCGGCGGTACTCAGCACATCCACCGCGCGTTCTTTTTCCCCGCGCACGGAGGCCACACCCGCGCGCAGCGCCATCGCGAACGGCAGCGCCCACGCCACCTTCTCTTTCTCGATCGCGCGCGCGTTGCGCTCCACGCGTGCGAGCAGGGAGCGATCGCGGCTTCCGATCGCCGCGGCGAGCGCGCAGCGTCCCGTGAGATGCAGCGCCTCGAGCTTCACGAACGGGATGCGCAGCAGAAACGCCGCCTCGAGCTGCGGCCAGCGCTCATCGGAGCGGCGCCATGCCGAAGCCCAGTTGCCTAGGTAGAGATCGGTCTGATTCTCGGCAAACATCTCGAGGTAGTGCTGGAAGTGAAAGCCGTGCAGCGACCAGCGATCCATCACCTGCCGCACCACGCGCCGCGCCGCGTCGGGATCGTCCGCCGCGAGCCACAGGATGCCGGGACGGCAAACCGGATCGAGTCCCGCGTAGAGATCGCCGTGATCCTCCGCCTCACGCAATCGCTGCGGCACGCGTTGCGCGAGCTGCGGCAGCTCGCCGAGGTACATGAGCGAGCAGAGGGCGTAATTGACGGTGGTGCTGATCTCCCACGACACGCCCGTGCAGCGCTCGCGAAAGATCGCCTCCGCCTCGTCCGCCTTCTGCACGGCATCGCGGAACAGGCCGAGGTAGTAGCTCTCCATCGAGCGGGAGAGCATCGACATGCCGAGGACGTGCGGCTCGTTGAGGTCGCGCGCGCTGCGCTCGACGCGCGACACGAGCCGCTCCGTGCGCGTTTTCGCTTTCTCGCCGCGCGTCGAGGAAAAGCACGCTTCCGCCGCGAGCGCGCGCGTGAGGCGATACGGCTCCCCTGCGTCGAGCGCGAGCCGCAGATGCAGCGGCTGAAAGTACGCGGAGCGGATGTTGTCGATGCGCGCCAGCCCGGTGACCACGCTCCAGCAGACGTCGATGCGCGTGAGGAGCTCCGGCGGAACCGCGGCCCTTTCTTTCGTACGCAGGCCGCGCAGCAGCAGGCGCAGCTTGCCCGCGATGATGCCGAGGACCGCTTTGCGCGGAGTCTTCGGCAACGCCATGCCGAACGCGCGCAGCACGCTTTCGATGAGACGCAGGCCCGCGTCGACGTGCCCCGCGCGCAGCAGACACTCCATCGCCTTGCGATGCAGATCGAGAGAGTCCACCGCGGAGATGCGCTCGCCCGCTTCGAGGTAGTACCACGCCGCGTCCGCGCCGCGTCCCGCGTTCGCCAGCGCGTCGCCGAGCTTTGCGAGGAGTTGCGCGCGCTTCGTCGGATCGAGGCCGAGCGCCATCTGATAAAAGTGCGCGGCGTTCTCGAAGGCGAGCGCGGATGCGGCGCGGTCGCCCGCTTCGATCGCGTGCGCGGCGGCACGCATGTCGTCGCCCGCCTCGCGATAGTGCACGGCCAGCACTTCCGGATCGCGCGCCCCCTCGTCTTCCAGCGTGCGCGCGATCGTGCGATGCCGCGCGCGGCGCTGCTCCGGCGTCAGCACGGCGATGATCGCCTCGCGGATGCGGTCGTGATACGTGTCCACTTCATCGCGCCCGCCGCGCACGCGCGTGCGCAGCAGATGGTCCGCGCGCAAGCGCGCGAGCATCGCCTGATCTTCGCGATGCAGGTTCGCCGCGAGATTGGCCGCCGTCGCGACGATCGGCCGTCCGGACACCGCGACCACTTCGAGCAGATCGCGGCCGCCCGCCGGCAGCAGTGAAATGCGCGAGTGGATGACGCCGTCGAGTGCGCTCGCGGCAAGCCCGGTCGATTCGGAGTAGCGCGCCAGCTCGACGATGAAGAACGGACTCCCTCCCGCCTCGCGGGCGATCTCGCTCACGCGCGTGTCTTCTCCGGGCGGATCGTGCAGCAGCGCGCGTGCGAGGTCGCACGCCTCTTTCGTCTTCAGTTCTTCGAGTGCGATCTCGCGCACTTCGCCGAGTGCCGTCTCATCCGCTTCACGGAAGCGCCGCAGCTCGGAGAGGAGCGGACTCGTCTCCGCTTCTTCGGTGCGGTACGCGGCGATGATCAGCAGCGGCGGCGCATCGGGCGGACGCAGCAGCTCCGCGAGCAGCGCCGCGCTGTCGCGATCGCCCCACTGCACGTCGTCGAGAAAGAGGATGACGCGGCGGTCGTCGGCCAGACGCGACAGGAGCTCGCGCAATGCGGTGAACGCGCGGCGGCGCAGTTCCTGCGAGTCGCGGATGTCGAGCGGCTTGCGCCGCGCTTTCGTGACGTGCTCGAGCTCCTGCAACACCGGAAAGAGCCGCGTGAGCGCGGCGACGTCGGTCGGCAGCAGCGCTTTCGCTTCGAGCGGCGAGACGCGTTTGACGTAGCGCGCGAGATCGTCGATCAGCGAATCGACCGCTTTGTACGGAACGGACTCCTGTTCGTAGCAGCGTCCCGCGAACGCGACGACGTTCGGGTCGCGGCGCACCACCTCGTGCAGGAAGTGGCGCACGAGCGCGCTCTTGCCCATGCCCGACGCACCGCTCAGCATCACGGTGACGGGCGTGCCGCGCCGCTCGGTCCGGACGAGTGCGTCCTCGAGCAGTTCGAGCTGCGCGATGCGTCCGATGAACGGCGTCTCGCGCGGACGGCTCAGCGTCATCGCCTGCCCGGCCGCACGCTCCTGCCGCGTGGCCATGCGCTGCGCGATCGCGGCCGCCGTCGGCCGCATTGCGGGATCGCGCTTGAGCAGGTCCACGCAAAGCGAGCTCAGATCCTCCGGGATGGTCCGCACGAGCTCGACCGGCGGCCGCGGATCGGTCGAACGCTTTTGCATGAGCATCGAATAGAAGTTGCCGCTGAACGGGAGCGTGCCGGTCAATGCCTCGTAGAGCATCACGCCGATCGCATAGCAATCGCTCGACTCGCCCGCCGGCTGTTCCGCGATCTGTTCCGGCGCCATGTACGCGGGCGTGCCGCCGAACGTCATCTTCTTTTCGAACGCCTTGACGTCCGTCGCCAGGCCGAAGTCGAGCACCACGACGCGCTCCTCGGCCGTGACGAGCACGTTCGACGGTTTGAGGTCGCGATGCAGTTTGCCCGCGGCGTGCAGCGCGGCCACGCCTTCGCCGAGCTGGCGCAGCGTGCGGCGCAACGCGTGATAGTCGGCGACGACGTGCTCGCGTTTTTCGTCGCGCGGCGGCTGCGCGATCTCCCCTTCGAACGGATGATCGCCACTGCCGGTCAGCGTCGCCTTCTGCATCGTCGTCTCTTCGGTCGGGTCGTCCGCGATCGACGATTGACGGCCGCGCACGTAATGCAGAAAGTCCCCGCCGTCGACGAGCTCCATCGTGAAGTACCAGTCGTCGTCCTCGCCGATGAGCTCATAGAGGCGAACGAGATTCGGATGCACGACGTCGGCGAGCGCGCGGAATTCGTTCTTGATGCGGAAGATGGCGTTGGCGTCGGTGCCGAGAAGTTTCTTGAGGGCGACGGTCTGCGCGCGGGTGCGGTCCCACGCCTCGTAAACCACGCCCATGCCACCGGCGCCGATGCGCCGCTGGATCATGAACCGGCCGCCGCCGAGGGTCTCAGGCATGAATGAGTGGCGGCAATTATAGGTTCGAGGTCGGGGCGCAGACTTCCTGGATCGCGGAGATCACGCGGTGGCAGCGCTGATTGTCCGAAAATCCGCGGCGCGCACATTCGGCGATCGTCCATTTCGCGCCGGCCAGGATCTCGTCGCGTTTGGGAACGCCCTGGCAAAAGTCCGGCGGCTTCGACGCGGTGCGCAGGCAGGACGACAGGAACAGCTTCGACTGCGCCTCGCACATCAGCGATTCGCAGCGGTCGAGACGCGCGAACGCTTCGTCGACACACGCATTCGCGTCTTTCCCCTGCCCGAACGCCACCGCCTCGGCCTGCACCGCTTTGCCCTGCTCGCGCCACTCGCCCGCGTTCGATTTCACCCAGCGCACGGCGACGAGCACCACGCCCACGACGAGAAAGAAGCCGCAGGCCATGACGACCAGAAGCACCTTCGCCCATTTCGGCACGGGCCAGAGTGTACTCCTGCCGCGACCGCTGGCCTCGCGGTTGCGCTCCTATACAGACGACGAAAGAGCAGTCAAGGAGGCTCAAGATGAAGACAGTACGCAACTTAATGGCAATCGTGGCAGTGATCACCACCCTCGGAACGGCGTCGCTTTTTGCGGATTCGCGTCACCGCGACAGAACAAACGATCGCAATGACGGCCGCCATCAGATGCGCGGCGTGACGGTCGAAGGACACATTCGCGACATCGATCGCGACCGTAACGGTTTTGTGATCCGCCTCGATCGCGGCAACTACGTGCTCTATGCGGACGAGGATCTGCGCGTCGATTCACGGAGCGGCCGCAATCGCCGCACGCGCGTGCGCCAGCTCGAGCGCGGCGACTATGTGCGCGTCTCCGGCCGCACCAGCTCGCGCGGGCTGTACGCGGACCACATCACGCTCGTACGCGAGGAAGACGATCGCGGCGGACGCGATGACGCGTGGCTGAGCGGCACCGTGCAGTCGGTCGATCGCCGTCAGGGGCTGGTGTGGGTCGAGGAAGCGCGCTCGCGGCGCGTGATCGGCGTCGACGTCCGCCGCGCCGACCGCAACGACCATCGTTATGACGCGGACAACATCCGCCGCGGCGACCGCATTACGGTGCGCGGCGACTGGCGTCGCGACGGTCGGTTCGAAGCGGAGAGCGTCGACGTGGACCGCGGCGCACAGTGGTGATCGGAGCGCCGTTTCCTGGCCGGCCGTTCGCCGACGTTCCCGTCGGCACGGCCGGCCAGAGGCCGGGAAACCGTTCACTGACGCATGGTCAGGTACACGTCGTAGGAGGGGCGTTTTCCATTCGCCAGCGTGACGCGTGCCTCATAGCGATACTCATTGCCAAAGGCGTCGCGGCGTCCGGTCCACCGGTATTGCGTTTCGATTCCCGTAATGGCGCTCGAGGCGAGCGGGACGAGCTCGTCCGCGGCGGAGTGCCCGTCGTGATTCGCATCGGACCATAACAACAGCTCCTGCCATGCGGCGTCGGACGCGTTGACGATCTGGTCGCCGTTGCCGTCGAGCTCCGCCAGCGCTTCCCAGCCATTGGCAGCACGCAGTCCATTCGTCAGGCGGGTGTAATCGCCGAACAGCTCCGAACCGTCGTCAATACGGCCATTGCCGTTACGATCCCTGGCGACGAACGCGATATCGCGAGAGGGCGACGTCCACGCAATGCGCTCGACGACACCGTTCGCATCGAGATCGAACAGCACCCCGTCCGCCGGCGACGTCAACGCGTAATCACCGCGCAGGCTGATGATGACCGGCGATCCCGGATTGCACGTAAAGTCGACGCAGGTCGTGGCCGCGGGTGCGCACGCGCGGTGCGACCCTGCGCCCTGCGACGCACCTTGGCTGCCGGTCGCATAGATCTCCGCCCGATAGCAGTGCTCGTATTGTGTGCCCGCGCTGACCATGTCGCTGTACGACGTCACGTAAAACGCGCCGGACGTCGGACCGAAGTCTTTCCGTACGACCGTGCCCGCTCCGCCGTCGTTGATCCGGTGGTAGCCGGTGATCGACGGCTCGGCACAGGCGTAAGGAACGGAGCAGTAATCCTCGTATTTAGCGGTTCCGTGCGAATCGACGGAGAACCCCGCGATGTCGATATTGACCGTCGTCCTCACGACATCGGCATACAGCGGCATTGTGAACAGGAGCGTTCCCAATACGAGTCGCCGCCACATCACCGGCACCCCCGGACCGCGCGGCGAAGCTCTTCCGCAAGGTGTCCGGCATCCGTCGCCGCCTCGGATTTCTGGCTCGAAGGCGCGATGACGACGTACAGAAACTCGTCGAAGCGCTCCGGCCCGAAGAGCTCCCGCGCCGCCTGCAATGCGTCATGGCGGGCGCCGCAGACCGCATCGGCCCTTCCGCTCGAACGGACGGCAAGATAAAGCGCGGAAACGGATTCGAGCTGGGCCCAGAATTCCGCATCGTCATAACCGAAGGCACGGATGGCGCGTCCGTAATAGGCGCGCTGCTTCCCGCGCAGCGTCCCGTCGCCTGTCAGACCGGTCATGAGCGCGTCGAACAGCTCGTGCGGGAGAAAGAGCTCGGGATTGCGCCGGCCGTCAATGACGTGCGCGAAATTCGCGGGCTGCGGCTCCGGATCGGGCGAACGTTGCAGCGCTTTCGCGTGCGCGCGCTCGTATGCAACTTGCCGCTCGAGAATGTGCGCAGGATCGAGGCGTTCGGCCAGTCGCTCGTCGACCGACCATTCCCATACGCGTTTCGGCCGATCCGCGGCCAGGGTGAACGCCGCCAGAAACACAACAAGGACCAGGAGACGTTGCTTCGGCATGATGCCCTCCATCCATAGGTAGTCTAGACGTACGGATGGAAAGACACAAATCAGACACTTTTGTGGGGCTTGCCCCTTACTTCGGGTCCGGACTCGACGATCTGCTGCAGGTCGAGCTCTTTGAGATCGACCTCCTGTTCGACGACCTGAAATGCCGCATCGCCGATGGTGCCGTCATTACGCAGTGCAATGAGGCGGCGCCGTTCCGCCTCGGTCGCGACGCGAATGATTTGCGCTGCCTGCTGGATTTCGCTGTCGCCATCCTCTTCATTGTGTTCCGCGTGGCGTAATCGCAATTCGTAACGGCGGCGCAGCACGTCGGCGCTTGCGCCTCCACCCGATTCGCGCACCGCTTCGAGCGCGGCGCGCAGCGTCTCGACGCGTGCGAGTTTCACTTCGCGCTCGACGGAACCGTCGTCGCGCACGTCGAGCCATGTGAGCAGCGGCCGCAAGGTCATGCCTTGTACGACGAGCGTCACCAGCACGACCGCGAACGACGTGAAGAAGATCAGATTGCGATGAGGGAAATTCACCGGCAGTGCGAGCGCCGCGGCGAGCGTCACAGTGCCGCGCATCCCGCACCAGCCGACGATCCACGCGGCGCGGCCGGAGAGCGCCACGATGTCGCGCGGCTGTTCGCGAGCGTCACCGCGCGGCCGGCATCGCCAGCGGCTCACCGCCGCGGCGCCGGTCACCCACAGCATGCGCGAGAGAATCACCGCCACGCATACCGCCGCGGCCACGCCGATGTATTCGGTCCAGCCGGTGCGCTCCACGATCTGCCGGAGCTGCAGGCCGACGAGGAGAAACGCGAGCACGTTCAGCACGAAGACCGCGACTTCCCAGACCGCATACGAAGGAAGGCGCACGCGCGCGGCGATCGTTTCCGCGGACCGGCGCGACAGCGCCATGGCGTAGATGACCACCGTCAGGATGCCGGAGAGATGGAGACGCTCCGCCAGCAGCCATACCGCGAACGTGCTGCAGAACTGGAAGACCACAATCGTCGGGAGATCCTCGATGCGCGCGACGATGAACAGCACGATGCGCGACAGCACGAGCGCGAGCACCACGCTGCCCACGCCGACGCCGAGCAGCGTCCCCGCGAACGACCAGCCGGAAACGAGGCCCGTCACGCTCGCGGCCACCGCAAAGCGGTAGATCAGCAGCGCGCTCGCGTCATTGAAGAGGCTTTCCCCTTCGAGGATGACGAGCAGCCGGTTCGGCGGACGGAGTTGCTTGAGCACCGCGGTGGCCGCCGCGGCATCCGGCGGCGCGACGATGGCGCCGAGGGCAATCGCGGCAGTCCAGGACAATCCGGGGACGAGCGTGTGCGCGACGACGGCGACGACGATGATGGTCAATACGACCGCGCCGAGGGCGAGGCCGGCGACGGCGTGCCAGTTGCGGCGGAGATCGCGTTGCGACGCGTCGAAGGCCGCGTCGAGCAGCACGGGCGCGACGAAAAGCGTGAGCACGAGGGCGGGCTCGAGCACGAGCACGGGCACACCCGGAAGCAGCGCGAGCGCGGCGCCGGCAATCGCGACGAGTGCCGGATACGGCGTGGCCATCCGGCGCGCGACTGCCGCGAGAACGACTCCGCCGAGGAGCAGCGCGATGACGAGCTCGAAGACTTCCATCAGCGTCGCACTTTCAGCGTCGCACTTTGTAGCGCAGCCAGACGATGTCGCCCGGGCGTTTCTCCATCGACATCAGTTTGAGATTGCGCGCCGGCACGCGGCGATCCTCGACGTCGAACAGCGCCGGCGTGCCGATGCTCCCGTCCGCAACGGGCGCGACGAGGATGCTCAATTCGTCGATGAGATTCGCGGCGAGAAACGAACCGTTGATCTTGCCGCCGCCTTCGAGCAGGAGCGTTTTGATCTTGAAACGCGCGCGCAGTTTCTGCAGCACCTTCGCGAGATCGACGCGCGCCTTGCCGCCGAAGAGATACGACACGCCCCTGGCCTGCAGAAATGCGAGGTAATCGTCACTCACCTGTTCCGTGAGGATGGTGATCACATGCTCGCCGTCGATGTCGCTCGCGCGCCACGTCAGCTTGCCGGAAGGATCGATGGCAATGGCGTACGACGTCGCGTCATGGCCGGCGATGAAATCCTCGCGCGGGATCGGCTCGCGGTTCTTGCGCACCGGCACTTTCGTTTTGCCGGCATAGGGCTCCATGGAGATGCGGCCGATGATCCACGCGTCGGCGTCGAACCTCGCCGCCGTGCGCTCGTACTCGCGCGTGGCGTTGGGGAGCTTCCAGTCGCGAAGGACGATGCGACCGTCGATCGACGGAAGCATGTGGCAGATGACATAGGGGCGTTGGGCATCACGCATGACGCGCATCATATGAGCGCCGGCGATGTTGTTGCGCCACTGCGTCCGCCATACCATTCGGCGCGCATGAGCCGTCGCGCGACATCCCTCCTCTCGCTCCTCGTCTTCGCCGCGTGCGCGACGGCACCGCCTCCGGTCGCGGAGTCGCGCCCCGCGGTGCCGCTCGAGGCGATGCAGGCGCTGGTCGCGCGTGCGGATCTGGTGCGCGCGTTCGAGGCTGTCGAGCGCGATCGCGAAGGCATCGTCGCGCAGTGGCGCGAGATCACGGAGATCCCGGCTCCGTCGGGACACGAAGCGAAGCGGGCGGAGCGCGTCGAATCGCTGCTCCGCCAATACGGGCTGACGGACGTCCGGCGCGATGCGGCCGGCAACGTGATGGGCACGCGCCGCGGCACGGGCGGAGGGAAGCGCGTCGTGCTCGATGCGCATCTCGACACCGTCTTCGCGCTCGGCACGAACGTCACGACGCGCGTCGAGAACGGTCGCATCCACGCGCCCGGCGTCGGCGACAACACGCGCAACGTCGTCGCGCTGCTCGCCGCGATTCGCGCCATGAACGGTGCGCAGTTACAGACCAAAGGCGATCTCACGTTTCTCTTCACCGTGGAAGAGGAAACGAACTTTCGCGGCGTCGATCAGTTCCTCGCCGATCACCGCGCGAACGTCGATCGCTTCGTCGCCCTCGACGGCGGCTACTCGAATTTCACGTACGGCGGCACCGGCATCTACTGGCACCGCTACCACATCCTCGGACCCGGCGGACACACGCGCTCGGGGACGCCCCCCTACTCGGCCACGCTGCCGATCGCACGCGCGATCGAGCGCGTGTACGCGCTGCCGCTTCCGAACAGCGCGTGGCTCAACATCGGGATGCTCGGCGGCGCGGACGTCTTCAACTCGAAAGCCGCGGACGCGTGGATGAGCGTCGACCTGCGCTCGACGGTGCAGAGCGATCTGCAGCGCCTCGACGCGACCATCCAGCAGATCGTCGAAGAAGAAGCGAAACGCGTGGGCATGACGTCGCGCCGCGAGAAGGTCTCGACCGAAGAAGTGGCGAGCCTGCCCGGGCACCGCAACTCGGAAATGGTGGCCACGGTCGAAGCGGTCTTTCGCGCGTTCGGCTTCGAGCCGGAGATCACCCCCACCGCCGCGAATCACACCAGCGCCGCGTTGCGCGCGGGTATCCCGGCCGTCGGCATGGGGACGGCGCCGTGCGAGGGTGCGCACGCGCTGCACGAGAGCTGCGAGATCGAGCCTTTCTTCAAGGGCATCCAGCGCACGATCGCCATCGCGGTCGCGTTGTCGGAGTGAAGCTCACGACAGCGCGGCGAAACGTCGATCGTTCGGGAAACGCTGCTGCGCGCGCCGCGCCCAGAACTTCACGCCGCGTTCGTCGCCGACGGTTTTGAGGACGTCGATCACTGCAAAGTAGCCGAGGGGGGTGGGGGACTTTTCGACGAGCTCGTGGATCAGCCTCGTCGCCTCCTGCGTCCGTCCGTCGGCCACGTAGAGCAGGATGAGGTTCTTGTACGCGCGGGACTCCTGCGGAAAGAGCCGGATCTCTTCGCGGAACGCCTGCTCCGCCTCGCCGATCCTGCCGAGACGCGCCAGCGCATCGCCGCGCAGGAAATGCAGCCCGTTGATCGTGCGGCTGCCGCGCTCCGCGAGCGACGCCGCTGCAGCGTCGAGACTGCCGAGAGCGTCCCCGTAATTGCCTCGCTCCTTCTGCACGCGGGCCAGGGTGACGAAAGCGAGCGCGCGATCCTTCTGGCTGGCGAGCGATTTACGCGCCTCGCTTTCGGCACGCGCGAGATCGCCGCGCTCGATCCACACCCGCGCGAGCAGATCGTGCGCGCGCGCCGGCTCGATGCGCATGGCCAGTTCCGCGTGCTGCTCCGCCTCTTTGGTGTCGCCGATCTCGAGCGCGATCGTCGCGATCAGCAACGCCAGATGACTCGCCGTCGGAGCGAGACGAAGCCCCTCCTTCGCGGCCTCGATCGCCTCGCGCTGGCGCCGCTGGGTGGCGAGAAGACGTGCCTTGAGATCCCACAGATCGAGCATGGCCGGATTCGCGGCGAGCAGTTTTTCGGTGAGTGCGAGCGCGGTGTCGGTCTCGTCGCGTCGCGCGAGCGTGAACGCGTGACGCACGTCCGCCAACACACCGATCGAGTCTTTCGGATCGGGCAACTCCGCGCCCGGCGCGGTCTGCGCACCCGCTCCCAGATAGCCGAGAGCCGCCAGCTTCGCCGCCTCCTCGGAATCGATCGCGGACGGCGCCGCGGCCTCGCGAATGAGCGGCTGCAACGCGTTGCGCATCGCCGTGTACGCGCGGCGATCCTGCTGCAGCACGTTGTGCTTTTCGCCGGGATCGGTGGCGAGCGCGAACAGCTCCGGTCGCGGCGCCTGGATGAGATGCTTCTGCCCGTCGGTGAGCGAGTGCAGATCGCTCCAGCCGAAATGAAAGCGCGGGTAGTACGTCTCGCTGTACACGAGCCGTTGCCGCGGCTCCCCCTTCAAAAACGAAAGCAGCGACTTCCCGTCGACCACGCCCGTGCGCGTCCCCGTCACCTCGGTCACGGTCGGGAAGATGTCGCTGAGCTGCACGGCCGTGGCGACACTCCGTCCCCGCATCGCGCTCTTCGGCAGTTTGACGATCAGCGGCACCTGGATGGCCTCGCGATAGAGGAAGATCCCGTGCTCGTCCTCGCCGTGGTCGCCGAGCCCTTCGCCGTGGTCGGAAAAGAGAATGATGAGCGAACGGTCGTAGAGATCCTGCTGCTCGAGAAACGCGAGGAACTCTTCGACGATCTGATCGGCCGCCGCGATCTCGCCGTCGTACGGATTCGGGTAGCGGCTGCGGAACGGCTCGGGTGGTTCGTACGGCGTGTGCGGCTCGTAGAGATGGAGCAGAAAGAACAGCGGATTCCCGCCGTGCTCCGCGATCCACCGCTTCGCGACCTCCGCGGTTTTCGGGCCGGGGCGCTGGATCTCCCCGATTGCCGTGGCGCTGCTCCCCTGCTCGACCTGGTCATCCCAGAACGAGAATCCGCGATCGATGCGCGTGTTCTTCCGCAGCACGAACGACGACACGGCCGCACCCGTGCGATAGCCGTTCTTGCCGAGGAGCTCCGCCAGCGTGGGGACGTTCGGGTCGAGCTGATAGCCGACGTTGTCGCGGATGCCCGTGTCTGCGGGGAGGCGGCCCGTGAGGATCGTGGCGTGCGAGGGCAGCGTCAGCGGGCAATGCGAGTACGCGTGCTCGAAGAGGATTCCGTCCGCGCGGAGGCGATCGATGGCGGGCGTGGCGACGCCGCGATATCCGTACGCCGGCAGGCGGTCGGAGCGAAGCGTGTCGATCGAGATCAGGAACACCGGTGTCTCGTTCGAGGGGCGCGGCACACGGTCGCCGCATGCCGCGAGCAGCAGCACGCAGGAGACGAAAGCCTTGCGGAAGATCGCCATCGAGACTCCATAGTAGTTGACATCTTTCGAGGGCGAGTTCATGGTTGCCGCGTTCCGTTTCCCGCACGTCTGAAGCGTTCACCAGCCAAGGAGGGCGAGGTATGAATCGGTACCTGAATTGTCGTCGTTACGTCCAGTTCCTCATGACATTCACGGCCGGCCTCCTGCTCCTCGCCATGCCGGCGCTCGCACAAACCAGCAGCGGCGACATCTACGGAAAAATCACCGACACCACGGGCTCCACGCTTCCCGGCGTCACCGTCACCGCGGAGTCGAATGGTCTGCGGAACACCTTCGTCACCGACACCGACGGCGCCTTCCGTTTCCTCCGGCTCCCGCCGGGCCGTTACACGGTGACCGCGGAGCTTTCCGGCTTCTCGACGGTCCGGCGCCAGATCGACGTCAACATCGGTACGAGTCCGAACCTCGACCTCGTCCTCTCGCCGCAGATGAGCGAGACCGTGACGGTCACCGGCGAGACGCCGCTCATCGACACGCGCGAGATGGGCACGAGCTCGGTCGTGACGCAGGAAGAGATCGAGCAACTCCCCACCGCGCGCGATCCGTGGGTCATGCTGCAGATGACGCCCGGCGTGCTCGTCGACCGCGTGAACGTCGGCGGCAACAAGAGCGGTCAGCAGTCCTACTTCGTCAGCAAAGGCGCCGAACGCCACCAGACCGCGTGGAACATCGACGGCGTCAACGTGACGGAGATGGACGAGACGGGTACGTCGACGTTCTATTACGACTTCGGATCGCTGCAGGAATTCCAGATCGTCACGAGCAGCGCCGACCCGTTCGTGCGCACGCCCGGCGTGCAGGTGAACATGGTCACCAAGCGCGGGTCGAACGATTTCTCCGGCACCGGCCGCATCGTGTGGGCCGACGAGGCGCTGCAGGCCGACGCCACGCTGCCGGGCACGGTGCGCGAGGGCAACCGCATCGACAACGTGACCGAACAGGGCATCGACTTCGGCGGTCCGATTCTGCGCGACCGCGTGTGGTTCTACGGCGCGTACAGCAACAACACGATCTCGAACGTCACGAGCTCGCACCTCTTTCCGCAACGCACGGAGCTCATCAACTGGACGGCGAAGATCAGCGCGCAGCCGGTCACGAACAACAACGCGTCGCTGTACTACATGTTCAGCGACAAGACCGTGAACGCACGCGACCTCTCCGCCACGCGTCCGCCGGAAACCGCACGCCGCCAGAGCGGTCCGGGATGGGTGGCGAAGCTCGAGGACACGCACGTCTTCTCGAACAACTTCGTGCTGACCGGCCTCGTCGCACGCGTCGACAGCGGCTACAAGCAGGAGCCGCGCGGCGGCATGGACATCGAGCCGGTGTGGATCAACAGCGCGGGCCTCAACGGCGGCATGGCGCGCGGCTGGCACAACACGTATCGCCTGTCCGAACAGATACTCGAACAGAACAACTATCGCGCCGACGCGTCGACGTTCTTCCAGACCGGGGACATCTCCCATGAAGTGAAGTTCGGCGCCGGCTACCGCGACCAGAACACGGAGTGGTGGGTGATCTGGCCGGGCGAGATGTACTGGACCGAATACTGGGTGACTTCGCGCGGACGCCCGTTCCAGTACGTCGTGCCTACGCGTCCGGCGCACCCGATCTACGACGGCGAGTACACCGACTTCTACATCGGCGACACGGTCCAGCTGGGCAATCTCACGATCCAGGGCGGCGCCCGCTACGACCTGCAGCGCGCGTACAACCTCCCCAGCGACGTGCCGGCCAATCCGCTGGTGCCGGACGTGCTGCCCGCAACTTCCTACGCGGGCGACGACCGCAAGCTGGAGTGGGAAAGCATCACGCCGCGCCTCGGCATGACGTACGCGTTCGGCGAGCAGAAGCAGACGGTCGTGAAGGCGAGCTACAGCCGTTACGTCGACCAGATGGGCTCGAGCGAAGTCGGCGCGAGCAATCCCTTCTACAACGACCAGGGCCTGTACTACTACTGGAGCGACGCGAACGGCGATCAGCGCGTGCAGCGCAACGAGATCGACTTCGAGTACGGCGGCTTCTATCACTTCAATCTCGATCCCGACGATCTCTCCTCCGGCGCCCCTTCCGTCGGCCGCATCGACTACGACAACCACGAGCCGACTCGCACCGAGGAGTACATCATCGGCGTGCAGCACGAGATCCTCTCGGGCTGGGCGGTGGGGCTCAACTACACCCACCGCATGCGCGACAACTTCATCTGGAACCAGTACGAGAAAACGCGCGGCGCGGGCGACTTCTACACACCGGCCGATTACGAGGTCGCCGGCACACTCGAGGCGATCACGTCATGGGGCGAGCACGTCTCGGTGCCGTACCACCGCGTCAAGGCAGGCATCGGCACGCCGACGTATTACGTCGCGCGGAATCGTCCCGACTACTCGCAGACGTATGACGGTCTGGAGCTGATCTTCCAGCGGCGCACCGCCGGCCGATGGATGGCGCGCGGCCAGGTCACGTTCGGCGACTGGAAACAAAACGTCGGGCCGCGCGGCATCCAGAACCCGGGACGCATTCTCGAGGGGGACGGCTGCTACACGTGCGATGACACGCCGGTGGCGTCGAGCAGCGGTACGGACGGTTACATCAACGCGCGGTGGTCGTACAGTCTCAGCGGCCTGTATCAGGGCCCGTGGGGCATCAACTTCGGCGCGGTCGTCACCGGCCGCGAGGGCTACATCAACGGATACAACATCCGCAGCCCGAACATCGACGGCGCGAGACGGCGCTACGTCATCAACAACTTCGAAGACTACCGCTTCTCGAACCTCTTCCAGGTCGACCTGCGGGTCGGGAAAGAATTCGCGCTGCCGGGCGGCCGCTCGTTCGAAGTGTCGGTCGACGGCTTCAACCTGTCGAACGAACGCACGATCCTGTGGCGTGAGTACGAGATCGTGCCGACGCGCGTGAACGGTCAGCTCGTGGCCTCGCCCGAGACGCCGATCCAGGAGATCCAGAGCCCGCGCATCTACCGGCTCGGCGCTCGCCTCACGTTCTGAGCGGAGAATGCATCGAGCGGCGACTCAGTACGGGTCGCCGCTCAGTTTTCCTTCGACGACATCCACGGTCTTCGGCGCCGACGCCGGCCATTGCTGCATGTGGAATGTCGCGCCGCTTTCGAATCGCCACACGCGCAGCGCGTTGTAGTTGAGCGGTTGTCCGCGCTCCACGCGCGCGGGGGCATCGGCGCGGATGAGATGCGCCGGCCCCTTCCCCAGCACGGTCGCCGCGCCTTTGCCGTCGACGAGGACGACGGTGCCTTCGCTGACGCCGAGGCCGCGGAGGCTGTGGCCTGCGTACGAGCGGGCGAGGAAGGTGAGCAGCCGTCCGAGACGATCGCGCTGCTGAAAGTGCGTGTCGGTGATGACGCCGCGCATCGCCGGCCAGGAGAAAAATCCGCGTGAGAGGCTGACGTCGGCATGGAACGGGTCGGCGAGAACCTCCGCCGATTTCGCGCTCTGGCTGGGACAGGCGTCGTACGCAATCTCACCCTGGATGGCGAGTCCCGCGCTGGTACCGCCGATTGCGCCGCCGCGTTTGTACACGCGCTTCACGGCGTCCGCGACGGGCGTGCCTTTGATCCAGCGGATGTAATTGCACTGATCGCCGCCGGCGAAGAAGACGACCTCCGCGTCGCGCACGGCAGCGACGACGTCCGGCCGGCTGGAGGTCTCGCGATCGGTGATGACCATCGACACGACCGAGTCGACGCCGTTCATCTCCATAAAGTACGGGTTGTACCCATCAGCGCCCGACGCGCGCAGGACCACGACGTCGATCTTCGTCTCGCAGTCTTTGCACCCGCGCACCCGATCGATCGCTTCCTGCATGGCCGCAGTGACGTCCCCCCCACCCCCGGCCAGAATGAGCACAGGGCCGTGCAGCTTGGGACGCATGTCCTCCGCGTTACCGGTCCGGTAGCGGACGAGCTCCGCGGACGCGGAGAGGGTGAGGAGGAGGGTGAGGAGAACAAGTGCACGCACGGGGGAATTGTAGTGGGAGCGCCAAGGCATCCGACCGCTGGGAATTCGAGACCGGAGTCTCTCTGAATTGCGAAGCCCACGACGAATCAAAGGAGATTCAATGGCAACGGACAAGACAACCACGAAGCGGCCGAAGGTCGCCGCCTCGCCAACCGACAACGCACTCCAGTTACGCCAGGGCGACCGCAAACAGGACCCGGAAGTTCATCGCTTTGGTCCGCGCGCCGATTTCGTTTGCGATACCGAGCCGACCGGACACGCCACGCCCAAAGGACGATCGATTCTGGAGATCGCCGTCAACGCGCCGGGCGGCGTCATCCCGCTTTGGACGAAAGGCACGACGCTGCAGTGGCGATTTCATGAGACGTCCATGAAGTATTTCGAAAAGCCGGCAGCCGCCAAAAACTACATTCGCAAGCTGCTCGGCGAAGCGCTGCTCGCCTGGGGCGACGCGGTTCCGGTCAAATTCACGGAACAGGACAACAACTGGGACTTCGAAATCGTAATGAGCAAAACCGTCGACTGCGACGTCAACGGATGCGTTCTGGCGAGCGCGTTCTTCCCGGATGCTGGCCGCCACGAATTGAAGCTGTATCCGACGCTGTTCGAGCAGCCGAGGACGGAGCAGATCGAGACCATGGCGCACGAGATCGGCCACACCTTCGGCCTTCGACACTTCTTCGCCAGAGACCTCGAGAAAGGCTTTCCCGCTGAGATCTTCGGAGTTCACAGCAAGTTCTCGATCATGAACTATGGCGCGGACAGCCGGTTGACGGAGGACGACAAGAAAGATTTGAAGCGGATGTATCAGATGGCGTGGAACGGCAAACTGACGGAGATCAACGGCACGCCCATCAAATTCGTCAAGCCGTTTCACACCGTGGCCGAAACTGCAGAGAACCTTGTCGCGTTCCCGGCGGCCACTGCGCCGCAGACGGTCGCGGCGTACAGGGGTTGAGCAAAGCGCGGTCGTTTGAGGCGGGCGACGGACTCGAACCCGCGACCAAGAGTTTGGGAACGGCGAAACTGGCCCCGCCAACCCCGCCGCCTGCCAGGAGATACCGACACAAAGAGCGCCAACCAGACACTGTGCGGGTGCTGACACGTTCCTCTCGCGTACAACGTTAGAAACTGCCGCGATTGACACCCAAATAGAAATCTGACGCCCGACCAGCGTCCGATTCTGGTCGTGCGTTCAATACGGGAGCACCACGACTCAGGCTGCCGTCACGTTGCGCGGTTGCATTACGAGCGGGATTGCCGAACAGCCAGATCACACCGACCGCGGCGAAGACCACGACGGGCCGCGAGTGCATGAGTCCTCCCCGTACTACGTCCGGAGCCATTTCCGGTGCCGCGAGTAACGAGCAGTTCTGCGAAGCGTCGTCACACCAGTCTCGGGGCGAGAGCTGCCGGATCTTCCAACGGCGGTTGGCAACTTCCTGCCGATCGTTCGCGCATTCAGGATCAGAGGGTAGAATCGAAGGTCTGTCGGTCGGACTGACTGACGCGCGGCGGTGCACATTCGCTCCGGCGATGCGTAACACCGCGATTTCCCGGGTTCTCGTAGGTTGGATGCCGAGAACGCCTCTTGAACTGTCGTTTCGGACCAAAACAGCGACCATCGGATACGAGGACTTATGCCGAACCAGCCATTCAGAGTCTCGATCGCAGGCATTTTTGCAGTTGCGCTCCTGCTCTGCACCACGACCATCACCGCACAGACGAGCAACTGCACCGCCGGCAGCAGCGTTCCGACCAAAGCGGTCTGCAGCGCTGCCGAGAGTTTTTTCGCGACACTCTCGGCGACACAGAAGAACGGCGTTCAATTCGCCTTTGACCGTGCCACCGCATCGAGCAAATGGTCGAACCTTCCATGCGGTGCTGCCTGCAGGAACGGTCTGCGGTTCAGCACGTTGTCGGCGACGCAGCTCGAGGCCGCGCTCGCCGTCGCGCAGGCGGCGCTCTCGACTGCGGGCTATGGCACGTTCCACGGCATCCGTATGGCCGACGACGTCCTCGGCGCCCTCGGCCCGATCTCCACGTATAACAGCGGGATCTACTTCATCGCGTTCATCGGCACGCCGTCGTCGACCGGAGAGTGGATCCTCCAGCTCGGCGGACACCACTACGCGCTCAACTTCTACTATCACGGCACCGTCGAGAGCCCGACGCCGTACTACACCGGGATCAACCCGCATTCGTTCACGCTCAACGGCCAGAGCTACGCGCCGCTCAAACCGAAGACCGACGCGATGGTGGCGATGATGGCCGGCCTCGATACGACGCAGCGCACCGCGGCGAAGCTCAGTGGAACGTTCGGCGACGTTCTGCTCGGGCCCGGCGCGGACGATAGCTTCCCGCCGCCATCCGGACTGAAGGTCTCGACCCTGTCGGCGACGCAGCAGGCACTCGTCGTCGACGCGATGGAAGCCTGGGTCAATGACATGCCGAGCGGCGTCGCTTCCGACTTTCTCGCTGCTTACACGAGCAGCAGCGCGCTGGAAAACACATACATCGGCTGGGCCGGAGTCAACCCCAACCTCGCGTCGCAAGGCTCGTACATTCGCATCGACGGCCCGCGTGCGTGGATGGAGATCGTCGTGCAGGGTCCCGCCGCGACCCCGGGGCAGCTTCACTATCACGCGATCTGGCGCGATGAGACGCTCGATTACGGAGGTGACGGCACGCTCGTGCTCGACCCCGGAACGATCACGTTCGCGGAGCCGAGCTACTTCGTCGTCGAAAGCGCGGGCGTCGTAACGATCGACATTCAGCGCAACGGCGGCACGACCGGAGCGGTGAGCGTCGCATACGCGGTTGCCGGAGGAACGGCGACCGCGGGAAGCGATCTCGAATCCGTCAGCGGTGTGCTGACGTGGGCCGATGGCGAGAGCGGCAGCAAGAGCTTTCAGATGCCGATCCTCAACGACCAGATGGACGAGAGCGACGAGACGGTCGTCTTCACGCTGAGCAGTGCTGCCGGCGGCGCGGCGCTCGGCAGTCCGGCGTCGACCATGCTGACGATCCGCGACGACGATGGGACGCTTTATCGACGCCGCGCCGTCCGGCACTGAACATGAAGCCGATGCGGCTCCGGTCTGTCCTGCTGCTGCTTGCGGCGATGCTGCTCGCAGCGCCCGATGCATTCACCCATCCGCTCCCCGACAGCACGATCTTTCTCGACGTCGGTCGGGAGCAGGTCGAGGCGGAACTGCGTCTTCCTGCCGAGCAGTTCGAGATCGGCTTCGGCAAGCCGGTGCCTCGCACTACCGGAGCGCTCTCCGCCACCTTGCGGCGCGACATCGCCCGTTACGTCGTCGATCATCTGACCGCCTCCGATCGGGACGGCACGGTGTGGTGCACCGAAATGCGTGACGTCCGGATCGTGATCGAGCCGGCTGCCGGGCACTCGGAAGCAGGCGTCGCACATCTCTACGTGACGGCGGCGCTCGTTCCCCCGTCCCCGGCCACTCCGCGCAACTTCGTCCTTCGGACGGACCTCATCGTGCACGAGCTCCTCACGCACCGCCTCTTCGTCTATCTCCGCCGCGACTGGAAACTCAAGGCCGCGCGCGTAGAGCCATTCGTCCTCGGCCGCATTACGTACCGAACGCGCGATCTCGCCATCGACCTCTTCGAGGGGAGCGAGTGAAGGCGTCATGCAGCTCCGCGTCCGTCACGTTGACGAGGGCGAGGGCGAGGGCGTCATCGTGGCGGCTGAGTGATTGAACGATTGGAGCGGGCGACGGGATTCGAACCCGCGACCAAGAGCTTGGGAACGGCGAAAAATGGAACCGCCAACCCCCGTCACCTCAGCCGCTAAGTTCCTCGCCTGCCAAGAGATACCGGCACGAAGAGCGTCGAAACAGACGCTGTGCGGATTCTAGCACGTTCCTCTCTTGTACAAGGGTAGAAACAGCGGCGATAGACACCCAAATAGACACCCTGATGGACACCGCAACTGATGCCTCGTAACGGGTTGTCGATGGGCGGCGAAGGGCGGTAGACACCGAACGCGCGCCGGCGTCAGGTTTGGGTCGCGGGTTCGATGCGGCTTCGCGTGGATGTCCGCGCGCCGCTCATCGCGCGCGAAGAGTGGATCTACGACCGGTTGTCAGAGAAAGGCCCTTCTCGCGCGGCGGGGTCTGCGACTTCCGCAACGGCGCTGCCGTTCTACTCAAACGCGCAGAGACGTGATCGCCCGCTGTCACCCAGAACCACCGCTCGCGCGGCAGCGTTGCGCGTGAATGTGACGTGGCGAAAACGTGACGGCAACGACAGCCCGCGGAGGTAAAAGAAATCAAAGCCGGGAAAATTTGCGCCTGCGTCCCTCCTATTGAGGAATTCAGCAAGGAGAAAGCGTCATGGACATACCTACCGCATTGGCCCCAGCGTTCGTTTGCGGCTTGGCGCTGCAACAACTGCTTGAACTCCTCGATCCCGTCATCACCCTTTTCGTGACGAATCCGCTGCGGAAGAAGCTCGTGACCAGCATCACGTCGGGGCTCGCGGGCTGGGCACTCGCGGGGCTGGCAGATCTGCGAGTTTTGGGGGCAATGAACTATCCGGTTCACGCTTACCTCGACATCTTCGTGACGGCGCTCGTGGTCAGTGCTGGCACAGAGGGCTTCAACTCGATCTTGAAATTCGTCTTCTACAAGAAAGAAGAAACCAAAGGTGACGCAGTCACTGCCAAGGCGAATGCGGGTGGTGACGCGCCGACCGTCAACCGCGGCGATAACGCAGCTTCGGCGTTCCCGCTTCGTTTCCCCGCCGCGCCGGTGCGGCCCGTTTGAGGACGCCATCATGTTGAACACAAGCTTCAATCGCGCCGGTGGCCCAATTACCATCACCATCGTTGTTGGCCACAACCAGATGAACGTGCATCGCATGTTTCTTTGGGACGCCAATCTCGCGAACCCTGAGCCAATCCCTCGCGACGCAGCGGAGAATTACCAAGTCGGTCCGGCCGGAAGTGTGGATCAGCGCGTGATGAGCTGGGAAGTGCGCATCGCCGCGTCGACGCCCACGACGGTCGAGCCGTACAGCGTCACGGTTTCGGGGCATCAGGATGGACAGACCCAGCAGATCGATCAGCTCATCGGCACGATGACGCTCGGCGTCCAAGTCAATGGAGCTGCGCGCATCACACTCGTCTGAGGTAATAATGATGCGACACAAACTTGTCGGCGTACTTCTCTCCGTGTTTTTTTCGGCAGGCTTCGCTATCGCTCAGCAGCCGGCACAGCCGCAACAACCGCCCGCACCTAAAACGCCCAACGTCTTCGATGCACCTCTGCTCGACTTCTCAGTCCCTGAATCTCCCGCATTTACGATGCTCGGCGTCACACCGCAGGACGTCACGAAGCCACCGGACGCAGTGGGACTGGGCGTAGCGCTTCTCAACGCAACCGATCAGGACGGAGTGCTGCAATCCGGAATTGCAATCGACTCGAATCCGTACTTAGTCTTCAAAGGACCTAAGCTCACATTCCCAAACTACCGAGGGAGTAGATATCAGCAGTTTTTCTCGCGCATGAAGCTTTCGGCTGCGACGACAAAGGCATCAGCAGACGCGCAGGATGCACACGCCGCGGTCGGCCTACTCTTCGTGCCGATCGACAGCGGTGATCCCCGACTCGATGCAGGCTTAGCGACGTGCATAGGCGAGGCGATCAACTTCACGCCTGCGCAAGAGCCTGTGCCGGTTAATCCGAATGCAAGCACATCAGTCGCCGTCCCTTTGGCTGAGCAGCAACAGAAGGCGCTCCTGAAGTGCCACAAGGATCTCGAAAAACGCCGGAACGACACGTGGAACGCGCGAAGTTGGATGATCGGTGTCGCTGCTGCGAGCGTGACAGACGATGGAAAAGTCGAGAATCTTCAGAGCGATGGCATCGGTATCTGGACGTCGTATTCGAGGCAATTCTCGTTCGGAAGAACGAATGCGTCGGAGCCTCCGAAGTCCGACGTGCGTCGCGCTCAGGTCATCGTCCACGCGCGCTATCGCACGTCCGAGAAGGTCAAGCCGGAGGGCTCCGATGTGTCGATTGACCAAGATTCGTCGCTCTTCGGTGCGCGGCTTCGCGTCGGCGCACCCGAATTCGGCGGCTCGGTCGAACTCTCGAACATCCGCAACAAGCCGGACGGCGGTAAGTCGGAGACGCACATGCGCGTTCTCATCGGCGCGGAACGCCGCGTCTTCGCGGGAACGTGGCTACAGATTGCAATCGGTCGCGATGTCGGCCGGAAGGACGGCGACGACCTCGTGATCCGTAGCGCGTTCCGCTGGTCGTTTTCACAAACGAGAAAGTTCGAGTAAAGGTTGTGAAGGACCAAGGCCGAGCACGTGCGCTGCGGCCACATCGGATCACTTCTTCGCGGTTCCTTCGGGCGCGTGCGCAACAAGGCCACGACGAATCTCTTCCATCAGAATCTCGCCCATCGCCTTCCCAGTGAGGTCGTAGCCAAAGTCGGAGCGTGAGAGCACGCGACGAGCAACTCGGATCGGCCACAGAGCGAACGTGATGACGCGCGTGCGATCGCGTTCCGATTCGCGCTTCAGTTGACGCTCTAGCCAGCGAGTGGTCTGTCGCTCGATCTCAGCGAGCGTCTCCATCCGATCTTCCTCACGGAAGAGCGTGTGCAGCTTGTTCGATGCCGCGTGTGAGCCTACGCTCAGCATCGTCTCCAACGGGAGCGGCAGCGCGAGAAGCATGCCGGCCACGTACGCTTGGTACGCCTTCGCTCGGTCGTTGAGCGTACGCTTCGCCCACAGATAGTCGCCGAGTGCCATGTGCGCGTCGATTCCGAACTCCCGGTCGCGGGCACGCTCCGCCGCAGTGGCAAGTGCGCGAAACGCTGCGCCGATGCGTCGATCGTTCTTTGTCTCCAGGAGAATATAGAACCGGTCGGCGAGGAGCGGGAGGCGCTTGGCCGCGGGCGCAACGCGGCGCGCCGTCGCTATCTCAGCTAGTGCTGCCTCGTGTTCCTTACGCGCGAAATGCCAGTCCGCAAGGCGCTCCGAACAGAACACGACTTGCTCGTAGTCCTTGGCCACCAGCGCGCCGCGGCGACCGGAACGGATCAGCTCCAAGGCCGTCTCCTCGGATGGAGCCACAGCTGCCGCTTCGATTTGCGTCCGGTAAATCCATACTGACGCCTTCGCCTTGCGTGCGGCAGTGATCGTGTCCATGAAGGTCGCGTACGCGTCGCCGCGCCGTCCTTGGTACATGCGCATCACACCGATGTCGTGCAGAGACACGACCGCCTGCACATAGTCGCCGCGTGCACGATCGAGTTCCACGAGGCGCTCGAAAAGCACTTCCGCGCGGCGAAACTGCTTAGCTTCGATGTGCGCGAGGGCCTCTCCGGCGACGGCGTCGCGGAGCTGGTCTCTGAAGCGCTCCGCCTCCGCAATGGCCTGCGCTTTTCGATAGAGCGCAAACGCGCGCGTCGGCCGGCCGCGATCCACTTCGGTACGCGCGAGATTCCGAAGCGCGAGCGTGCGTACGTAGCGAAGGTCGAGGCGTCGCGCAAGTGAGGCCGCTTCGCGATAGGACCGGGCGGCGACGACGTAATCACCCGTCGCCGCGGCGAGATTACCGCGCGTAACGAGCGTTCCGGCGAGGCCGACGACATCTCCGATACGCCGTTTGATCTTTTCACTCTCGTCGAGCAATGACGCAGCGGCCGCTGGATCTTCGAGGGTCGCGAGGTTGCCGAGCGCGCGCGCAACGAGCCACGGATCTCGGTGGCGCCTCCCGAACGCAACCGCCTTGCGGTACCACGATGTGGCAGCGCGACTGTCGCCCGAGTACGCCGCGGCAACGCCTGCGTTGATGTAGGACTGTCCTTCGCCCCACGCGTTGTGACCGCGCTTGCTCAGAACACGGAGCGTCTTGAACGCCGCCAGAGCGTCGCTCTGCCGACTATTGCGCGACAACAGCAGGCCGTACGTGTTGTAGAACTCGATTCGGGCTCTCAGCGGCGCCTTGCGCAGGTGCGGCGTCTTCTCGAAGCGCTCGAAGACGCTGAGATACAGGTCGTTGTAGAACCCCGGCTCAAGGCTGTCGGCAATGGTCGTAAGGACCGCCAGCATGTCGCGAATGCGGCGCAGCGACGCGTAGTGAAGACCCAGCATCAGTGCGGTGTCGCTGTATCCCCGCAGCGGCGTCAGGATCTCGATCCATCGCTTCCGATGCCGCGCTGCGTCGGCCGGCCGAGCGAGGAGCTGCCGCTGCACCGTCGCCACAAGCTTTAGCTGCCGCGTCCCGCGCTGTAGGTAGCCGCGACGTCTCCAACGGGCAACATGCGTGCGCCACTCCACGCGGGGTAGAAACCGCTTCGCGCGCTCCACCGTGAGCGGAAAAATCGCCGTTGCGATGAGGCCGAGCAGTTCCACGTCCTGCGGGTCAAGGATTCGAACCGAGGGAGCGGTGCTCTTCGGCCCCGGATGCGATAACGATTCGGGTCGCCTGCCAAGCTTCGCGACGAGAAACTCCGCGATCTTGCGGGCGGAATGCTGCTTCGCGCTGACGTACTGCACCTTCTTCCGCAACCCTGGAAGCTTCGCATCGTCGATGCGAACAGGGAGGATGAACTCGCCCGGCCGGGTCCGCGCTTCGCGCTTCGCAGCGCGGAACTCGAGCAGCGGCCACTCCTTCGTGACGTAGTGCTGCGACACGAATGGGACGACGTACTGGGACGCTGGTCCGTACACGCGTTGGAATTCCGCTTCGTCTTTTCCCCATAGCTCGCCGGCGCGACGGGGAGCGAAGAAGACGCGCAGGTTTTCTGCTTGGAGATGCCGTGCGACCTGCCGCACCAGCCGCTCGTTCTCGCTGGCGTAGGAGAGCGCGATGTCGTACTCGTACCGTCTCTTTCGCATTACCCCCATCTCGACATGCCCGTCATGTGCCGGTCAAGGCAGCTCTCCGCCGACCGTCGCTCCGGTGGTGTCGCGCGGCGGTGCATCTTCCCGGTCCGCAGGCGAGCGGACGCCGCGTATGCCGCCTTCGAGCTCGCCCCCGCGCAGGCGATAACAGCCTGTCACGATGAGGGGGTAAATGTGAGCGCCGTCGCGTCCATATGGAGCTGGCGCCTCTCGCTCACCCATTAGGGTCCAAATGATGTCGTATCCCGCGGCATCGAGCGCACGTTGCAGATCCGCCCGATTGACGACGAGCGCGGTCGGGCCAGCTTGGCGGACAGATGGATCGTCTGC
>DASPHZ010000019.1:0-12705 GCA_035629395.1 Thermoanaerobaculia bacterium | reverse complement strand
TACTCGAAGTCGACCATCTGGACTTTCTTCTTGTCGTAGCGCGCGGCGTTCAGCGCGGCCTCGTTGACGAGGTTCGCGATGTCGGCGCCCGAGAAGCCCGGCGTACCGCGTGCGATCACGCTGACGTCGACGTCTTCGGCGAGAGGGATGTTGCGCGTGTGCACGCGCAGGATGCCCTCGCGGCCCTTGAGGTCCGGCAGGTCGACGACGACGCGGCGGTCGAAGCGGCCCGGACGGAGCAGCGCGGGATCGAGAACGTCGGGACGGTTCGTGCCGGCGATGAGGATGACGCCGTCGTTCGACTCGAAGCCGTCCATCTCGACGAGGAGCTGGTTGAGCGTCTGCTCGCGCTCATCGTGTCCGCCGCCGAGGCCTGCGCCGCGGTGACGGCCGACGGCGTCGATCTCGTCGATGAAGATGATGCACGGCGCGTTCTTTTTGCCCTGCTCGAACAGATCGCGCACGCGCGACGCACCGACGCCGACGAACATCTCGACGAAGTCGGAGCCGGAGATCGAGAAGAACGGCACGTTGGCCTCACCGGCGATGGCGCGGGCGAGGAGAGTCTTGCCCGTGCCCGGGGGGCCCATCAGGAGGACACCCTTCGGGATCTTGCCGCCGAGCTTGGTGAACTTCTGCGGCTCCTTGAGGAACTCGATGATCTCGTGGAGCTCGACTTTGGCCTCGTCGACGCCGGCCACGTCCTTGAACGTGACCTTCTTCGCGCTGCCCGAGAGCAGCTTCGCCTTCGACTTGCCGAAGGAGAGCGCCTTGTTGCCGCCGGCCTGCATCTGCCGCATGAAGAAGATCCAGAGGCCGATCAGGAACAGGAACGGGGCCCAGGTGATGAGGGCGGTGATGAACGGAGCGTCGCGCTGCGGTTCGTACTCGACGATGACGCCCTTGTCCTCGAGGCGCTTCTGCACGTCGTCGGGGAGCGGAACGGGGCCGGTCGTGTGGAACTCGGGCTTGCCGCCCGGGGGAGCGGTGGCTCTGAACTCGCCGCGGATCTCATCCGCGCGGACGGTGATTTTCTCGACTTGCCCCTGGTTCACTCGCTCGAGGAACTTGCTGTAGGCGATCTGCTCGCTCGTACCTTTCGCCGTGTTGAACAGGCTCCAGAGGAGGAACACGAGGACGATGATCACGACCCACAGGAGGGCGGTTTTGACTGTGGAATTCAACGAAATTGCCTCCTACGCGGCTCCGCGGATGCTTCGCGCGTGCCACGTACACTATCGCGTCTGCTAACGGGTGGCGAGTAGTCGTTATTGCAGGGCGGTCAGTCCACGCGGCCAAGGTACGGAACGTTTCCGAAACGTCGCTCGTGTTCGAGGCCGTATCCGGCGAACGTCCCCTCGCCGATGGCGAAGGCGCGGAAGTCGGTGGCGATGTCGACCGTGCGTGCATCCGGGCGGTCGAGCAGGGCCACGAGACGCAGCGTCGCCGGCGCGTGCATGCGCAACTGGCTCAGCAGGTAGTTCTCGATCACGCCGGTGTTGACCACGTCCTTCAGGACGTAGACGTTCCGCCCTCGGATGTCAGTGAAAGAGAGGAAGTCGATCTCCAGCGCATCCGCGCCGTTGTCCGAGCCGTCGCGCACGACGTCGATGAAGCCGTAGCTGACTTCGCCCGGAATCGAGCGCAGCAGATCGGCGAGGAAGAGCGACGCTCCTTTGAGGATGCACAGGAGGAAGACTTCGCCGTCGCCGGCGTCGGCGCGGATCTCGGCGCCGAGGGCTTGCATGCGGGCCGCGATGTCTTCGGCGCTATGGACGGGGGTCATCATCGCTCGATCCACACCTCGTAGATGTCTCCGTGGGGCGGGGAAGTCACCTTGAACTCCTCGGAAATCTCGACCTCGGGGATCCAGACGATCGCGCCGTTCCAGACGAGCAGCGGCAGCCGGTCGCGGACCGCGGAAGGGATTTTACGGTCAATCAGGAAATCTTTGAGCTTTTTGGAGTGCGGGAGGCCGAGGGGGTGGAACCGGTCGCCGTTGCGGCGGGAGCGGACGGTGAACGACGGGAGTGCGCCGTATGGGAGTTGGATCTGTTGCCGCCGGCCGGTGGTCGGTGGTCCGAGATGCATGGTGATGCCGAGTGCTTCGACGCGCGCGGGTGCTTCGGGGGTGAGTGGCACTTCGAACGCGCGTGACGGCGCGCTCCTGCGGCGCAGGACGATGGCGTTCTTTTCGGTCAGCAGCTCGAGATGCTTCGTGATGCTGACGCGCGCGCCGGCGACGTGACGCTGCAGCGCTGCGCCGTGCAGCCAGAGACGCGTTTCGTCGCCCGTGACTTCGACCGGCTGCGCGTCGACGGCGCGTTCGAGGATCGGCTCGATGGCGCGCATCTGCGTGGCGATGTTCGCGACGTTCTCGGTTGCATTCAGCTCGTGGATCAACGCGCGCACGCGATTGCGCAGGAAGCGAGGGTCTTCGTTGGAGCGGTCGACGCGCGGCGTGATGCCGCGCTCGCGCAGGAATGCCTCGATCTCATCGCGAGTGACGTCGAGCAGCGGACGGAGGAAGCCGTCCTCGCGCATCGCGCGGATGCCGCGCAAGCCGCTGATGCCGCTGCCGGTGAGGACGCGCATCAGCACTGTTTCGGCCTGGTCGTTTTTCTGGTGTGCGGTCGCGACGTAGCGCGCGCCGGCCGTCTCGCGCATCGCCTGCAGCCGCGCGTAACGCACTTCGCGTGCGGCGGCCTCGATGCCGCGGTCGCGGACCGCGGCCGCGTCGAGCGTTCCGTCCGCGACGTGCAGTGCGACGCCGAGGCGCGTGCAGAGATCGCGCACGAATGCTTCGTCGGCATCCGAGTCCGCGCCGCGCAGGTGATGATTCACGTGCGCGCAGACGATCTCGTAATCGCCCAGTTCCCGCAGCGCGAGGAGCAGCGCGGTCGAGTCGACGCCTCCCGATACGGCGGCCACGATCCGGCAAGGCGGGATGCCGCATTTGACGAGAAACTGACGTACCGCACTATCGACCATTGGTGAGCATTAGAGTACCTTCCCGGCATGTACGTGCGTCGCTCCCGAGGCTTCACGCTGATCGAACTGATGATCGTGGTGGCGATCATCGCCATCATCGCCGCGATCGCCACCCTGAGCTACCTCGCCGCCATCGACCGCGGACGGCAGAAGAAGACCGTCAACGACATGCGCCAGATCGCCGCCGCGTGGGAAGCGCGCGCGGGCGACGTGAACGCGTACACCGTCGCCGGCGCGGCATTCACGTTCCCCGGCACCGCCGTCGCCTTCGAGGATCTCGAGCGCGCCCTCACGCCGACCTACACGCAGCAGCTCCCGCGCTACGACGCCTGGAATCACACGTACGACTACGGCGTGGACGTGCCGAAGGAGTACGGCATCCGCTCCAAAGGCCGCGACGGCCGCGTCGATCCGGGCGAGATCATCCCCGGCGAGATCGGCGATCTCGACTGCGACATCATCTACTCGAACGGCGCGTTCGTGACGATTCCGGGCGGGGCGCAGAAACAATAGCGATGCGCGGACCTGCGGCCGCTCGCGCCGCTGCAGCCGGCGCTGCGCGCGGCTGAGCGCCGGGTCAGGCGGCGCCGCCACCTGCACATGTTTCGCGACAAGCGTCCGCTTCGCGCGTTCCCCTGCGATAATCCCCCTCGTTCAACGTTTCCATGACGATTGCTGAGGGTGTGCTGCTGGGGCCTTACGAGATCCTGACCCGTATCGGTGCGGGTGGGATGGGGGAGGTCTGGCGCGCGCGCGACAAGCGCATCGGCCGCGACGTCGCCGTCAAGATCCTCCCCGCGATCTACACCGCGAACGACGAGGCCGTGCATCGTTTCGAGCAGGAAGCGCGGGCCGCGGGCGCGCTCAATCACCCGAACCTCGTCACCATCTTCGACGTCGGCACCGCGGACAGCGCGCCGTACATCGTCATGGAGCTGCTCGAAGGGGAGACGCTTCGCGACGTCATCGGCGATCTCACTCCCGGACCGATGCCCGTTCGCAAAGCCGTCGACTACGCGATCCAGATCGCCTCGGCGCTCGCCGTCGCGCACGAGAAGGGAATCATCCACCGCGATCTCAAGCCGGAGAACGTCTTCATCACCTCCGACGGGCGCGCGAAGATCCTCGACTTTGGTCTGGCCAAGCTCGCCGCCGGCGCCAGCGGCCTCGGCTCCGATGCCGGTCCGCGTCGCACCGCCGCGCATCTCACCTCGGCCGGCATCGCCGTCGGGACGCCCGGCTACATGTCGCCCGAACAGGCGCGCGCGCAGGCCCTCGATCACCGCACCGACATCTTCTCGTTCGGCTCCGTGCTCTACGAGATGCTCTCGGGACGTCCGGCCTTCGACACGTTTTCCGCGGTCGAGACGATGCACGCCATCCTCACCGTCGAGCCGCCGTCGCTGCTCTCTCTCGTGCCGGGCATCCCCCCCGCGCTCGAAGCGATCGTGCGTCACTGCATGGAAAAGAACCCGCGCGAGCGGTTCCAGTCCGCGCGCGATCTCGCGTTCCAGTTGCGCATGATCCCGGACGTGCAGAGCAGCACGCACATCACCGGACACACTGCCGCTCCCGAAACGAAACTGCTGCCCGCGGTCACGGCGCCGCGCCGCATCCCCCGCGCCGCTGCCGGCGCTCTGGGCGCACTCGCACTCGCCACTGCCCTCGGCGCCGCCGGCTACACGTACCTCCGCACGCGCACGACCACCACGCAGCAGGCGCCGCGCACGTTCCGCCAGGTCACGTTCGGCGACGGTCTCGAGCTGTTCCCCGTGCTTGCACCGGACGGAAAATCATTCGCCTTCGTCTCCGCGGAGACAGGCAACGAAGACATCTACGTCCAGCGCGTCGACGGCCGCACGCCGATCAACGTCACCAGCGATTCGCCCGACGGCGACTCCGAGCCCGCGTTCTCCCCCGACGGCTCACAGATCGCCTTCCGCTCCGAGCGCAACCGCGGCGGCATCTTCGTCATGGGCGTGACCGGCGAGTCCGTCCGCCGTCTCACCGACTTCGGCCACAACGCGTCGTGGTCGCCGGACGGCACACGCGTCGTCGTCTCCACCGCCGCCACCGATCTCCGCCCGCACGTGCACACGATCAACGGCGATCTCTGGATCGTCGACGTGCGCAGCGGAGCGAAACGCCGCATCCACGACAGCGGCGACGGTGCGCTCACCGACGCCGTGCAGCCGAGCTGGTCGCCGAACGGGAAGCGCATCGCGTTCTGGGGCGTATCCCGCGAAGGCGCGCAACGCCACGTCTGGACGATCGATCCCGATGCACCCGATCCGGTGAAGACGCTCGTCCGCGTGACCAGCGACGCGTCGATCCACTGGAATCCCGTCTGGTCGCCCGATGGTCAATATCTTTACTTCGGCAGCAATCGCGACGGCACGCTGAATCTCTGGCGCATTGCCGTCGACGCCGAAACCGGCAAAGCGGAAGGTGAGCCCGAGCCGCTTTCGCTGCCCGCGGCCATCACGGGCAACTTCACGTTTTCGCAGCAGGGCGACCTCGCGTTCACCACCGCCACGCGCGCGTACCGGCTGCTGGCGATGCCGTTCGACGCGACGACCGGCACGCTCGGCGAGCCGCGCACGCTCTTCGGCGGCACGCAGGAGATCATGAGCTTCGAGCCGTCGCCGGACGGCACGTCGGTCGCGTTCACCGTCGGCGGTATCCAGGAAGACCTCTTCCTCGCGAACGCGGACGGCACGCGCCTGCGCCAGCTCACGAACGACGCCGCGCGCGATCGCTCCGTGGTCTGGTCGCCGGACGGGCGATCGCTCTACTTCTATTCGAACCGCGATGGCGCGTATCACATCTGGACGATCCACGCCGACGGCAGCGGCCTGGCGCGCGTCACCGACGACGCGGATCTCAAGCGCATCAACGATCGCAACATCTATTCGCCTTCGGCCTCGCCCGACGGCCGCACGCTCGCCGGCGAGACCGAGGCGCCGTCGGTGCTGATTCACCTCGGCCGTCCGATCACCAATCGCCTCGAGCCGATCAGCGACCGCCTCGGCACGCCCGAGTGGTCCCCCGACGGCACCCATCTCCTCGGCATCACCAAGACCAATGGCGTGCGGCGCGGGATCGCGGTGTACGACCTGCGCACGCGCAAGCTCGCGCACATCCTCGATCGCGGCGTCTCGCCGCAGTGGCTGCCCGACAGCAAACGCATTGCCTTCTTCGATCGAAGCAGCATCGGCATCATGGATCTCACCGGCCGCGTGATCGCAAACGTCGCCGTGACGCCGCCGCCCGGTGTCGATCTCGAGAACCGCGTCGTCGGTCCGCGCCTCTCGCGCGACGGCGCGACGCTCTACGTCCGCCAGGCCCTCGAGCAGGGCGACGTGTGGATCGCGCAATTCAAAAGCGAATGACGATTCGCGGCAGGGTTAAACTCGCGCGTGCAATTGGCTTCCGGTCCTTCCTGCATCGAGAGAGAAGAGAGAGAGAGGAATAGTGATGCCGAAGATCAGAGACCTGGGAATCAACTCCATCCCCATCCCCATCCATGTGAAGCCGGCAGAAGACGTCTGGCTCGCCACCGGCGGCGCAGTCACTTCCGCATGCGGCGACTCGAGCTGTGAGGAGGACGACGCCTCGTCGGCGTGCGGCCAGTCGTCCTGCGAAGACCGCGACCACGACCACGACGACAACGTGTCGACGTGCGGTCACTCCTCTTGCGAGGACCACGGCGGCAAGGACCACGACGGCAAAGACGACGACGATAACCATCCGCGCCAGACGACACCGTTCGCCCCCGAGGCGATCGCGAAGCTCCGACAGCAACTCGAGGCGCATCTCGGCAACCAGCAATAAGGGACGCGGGACCGGAAGCCTGTGCCCCATCCCATGCGATTGCGAACGAGTCCGCTCGTCGAGCTGCGCCAGCTCGACGAGCTCTCGCCCGAACAGCGTGCGCCCTTTCGCGATCTCGAGAACGACCCCGACTTTCACGCGTTGCTTCTCCCGCGCGCGCCGCTGCCGATCAATCTGAAAGCGGTATCGCGCGCGACCGCGGAGTTGCTGTCATCCTTGCGCGAGCCCGCGCTTGCGCCGCTCACCGACGACGTCATCGACCTGATTCTCGACGGCATCGTCGAAGTCGAAACCGCCGACGGCTTCGCGTCCGGCGCCGGCGCCTACTTCTGTGCAGAGGCGGCCGCACCCGATCACCGTCCGTCGCTGTCCCGCGACGCGCTCCTCCACGCGCAGGACCTCGAAGTCACCGACATCGCTTCGCTCACGCGTGCGATCTACTTCTTCCACCGCATCCCGCTGACGCAGTTCTGGCTTGCGCGTTTTCCGGACGAGGAGGCGATCCTCGCGCACGTCGGTGCTCGCGAGCTGCTCGCGCGTCACTGGACCGCTTCGCATCGCAGGAAAGGGTGGCTGCAGTGGTCGTCGCGCACACCGTCGCCGCGCGCCGGAGAAGACGTCACGTACAAGCTCTACGTCAGTCCGCGGCCGGAGCGTTTCGCGGACGCATTCGCGATCGCCGTGCGCGTGCTCGCGCGATACGAAGGCGTGCCGTTCAAGATCGGTGACAGCGCGGCGGGACTGCTGCGGCCGGACAAGATGGTCGCGTACTTTGCGACGCGGGAGCAGTTGGACGAAGCCGCGAGCGTGCTGCGTCGCGAGCTCGCCGGCTGCGACGCGCACGGCGTGCCGTTCACCGCGGCCATCGACGACGAAGGCCTTTTGTCGTGGGGCGTCGATCCTCCCGGCGACGAGCGCGCGCTGCAGTGGCTGGGCCGCGAGAGCTGGCGTTCCTGGCTCGCCCAGCGCCTCGGCGCCGCGCTCGCGATCGCAAAAATGTCGCACGACGCGCCCGTCGAACCGTGGCAGTTCGCGCTTGCACGCGCGCGGCGTCACGGCGTCGACGTGGAAACGTGGACGCCGTCCGCGGCGCTCTGGAGCCGCGCGTGAATCTCTCCGGACCGTTCGTCCTCAAGCGGGACGTGCTCCTCACGCCGTGCGCGGAGCTGAGCGACGACCTGCGCTCGCGCATCGCCTTCGAAGAGGGCGATTTCACGCTCTCGCATCGTCACGGCCGCGCGCGTGCGCAGGTCATCGACGGGGAGACCGCGGCCGTGCTGTCGCTGTTCCGCGAGCCGCGCACGCTCGTCGAGGCCGTCGTCGAAAGCAGCCGCACTTTCGGCCGCGATCCACGCGTGTGGCTCGACGAACTGCTCCCGCACTTTGGCGTGTTCGTGCGCAATCGCGTGCTCGTGCCCGCGGGCTCCGAAGAGGCGCAGGAGGAGGACGTGCGGCCGCGGTACGAGAGTGGTGCGGCGATCGGACGGTGGACGATCGTGCGCTGCGTCAACCTCATGGAGGACACCGAGGTTTATCAGGCAGGCGATGCGGCGGTGAAGATCGGGCGTTCGGCCGAGACTCGGAAAGCGATCGCCAACGAAGCGGAGATCCTGCGGCATCTCGATGGATCCGTCGCACCGCGGCTGCTCGACGAAGGCGCGCACGACGAGCGGCCGTTCGTGGCGATGGAGTGGGTGCATGGCGTCGATGCCGCGGTTGCGGCGACACAGCGGCGGCACGATCGTCCGGCACTGCTGGAGTTGTGCGCGTCGATCGCGGAGGCGTACGCGGAGCTGCACGCGCGCGGCGTCGTGCACGTGGACGTGCACGCGAAGAACATCGTCGCCGGCGAGCGCGTGACGCTCATCGACTTCGGCTCCTCGCGCTTCACCGATCGTGCGCCGCGGCTCGCGCGCCGCGGGATGCACCGCTTTTTCGAGCCGGAGTATTTCGCCGGTGCGTCGCATTCGTCACCCGCCGGCGAGCAGTACGCGCTCGCGGCGCTGCTCTATTTTCTGATCACCGGCGAGCACTCGCTCGAGTTCCGTCTCGAGCGCGAGGAGATGGCGCGGCAGGTGAGGGAGGACGCGCCGCTGCCGTTCGCGCGGCGCGGCGTGCCGCCGTGGCCGGAAGTCGAGGCGATTCTGTTTCGCGCGCTGGCGAAGAATCCTGCGGAACGTTACGCGTCGATGGCGGATCTCGCGGCCGCACTGCGCGCGGCGACGCGGCACGTCGCCGAGGAGCCGCTGCGGGCGGAGGCGCATGCGTTTCTCGATGCGACGCTCACTGCATTCGCTCGCGGCGGGGAGATGTTCGCGAGTCGCTACACGACCGCGCCGACGGCGTCCATCACGTACGGCTCTGCAGGTGCGGCGGTGGGATTGCTGCGCATCGCGGAGACGCGCGGCGACGCGAAGTTGCTCGCGCTGGCGGACGTGTGGCGCTCGCGCGCGGCGCGCGATCCCGGCTTCACGAACGATGCACTCGGTCTCACGCGCGAAGTCCTCGGCGAGGTCACGCCATACCACACTGAATCGGGCGTGCACGCGGCGGGTGCGATGATCGCGTTCGCGATGGGCGACGCTTCGTCGCTGCGGCGTTCGATCGCGGCGTTTCTCCATGCGTCGCAGCGTCCGTGCGAGCAGCTCGATCTCACGCTCGGCCGCTCGGGCTCTCTGCTCGCGGCGTCTCTGCTTCTGCCTCTGTCCTCGGATTCTTCGCTCCGTTCGTTCGGCTCCGCCACTCTGCGCGATCTCTGGACCGCGCTCGGCGCGCGTCCGCCGCTCGCGGCTTCGCCCGCCCGCACGTTCCTCGGCATGGCCCACGGGTGGGCGGGCTATCTCTACGCGACGCTGCGCTGGTGCTCCGCGTCCGGCGAGCCGCTGCCGTCGCGATTCGTCGAGCGCCTGCACGAGCTCGCGGAGCTCCGCACGCGCAAAGGCCGCGGCGCGTACTGGCGTCGCATCGTGGAAAAGGACGCGATGGTTCCCGGCTGGTGCAACGGCAGCGCGGGCTACGTCTTCCTCTTCGCGCTCGCGCATCGCGTGTTCGGCGACGCGCAATGGCTGTCGCTCGCGGAGCTCGCGGGATGGAACAACTGGGACGAACCGCGCCACCTCACGAGCCTCTGCTGCGGCAGCTCGGGACGCGCGTACGCGCTCCTCGCGCTGTACAAGCACACCGGCTCGCGCGAATGGCTCACGCGTGCGCGCTCGCTCGCGAACCACGCGGTGTCCGCGGCGAACGCGACTACGCAGCGGCGTTACTCGTTGTGGCGGGGAGAGCTCGGCGTGGCGGTACTCATCGCGGATCTGGCGTCGCCGGAGAATGCGCGCATGCCGTTCTTCGAGTAAGCCACGTCGCTCGCGATCAGCCGTCACGTCGTGCGGCTGATCGCCGGACAGCACCGAGGAAGGAAATGTGGTGGCGGTGACTGGAGTCGAACCAGTGACCTAGCGCTTATGAGACGCCCGCTCTAACCATCTGAGCTACACCGCCAGGTGCGACATCGGCAAGGCGCGGGATTGTAGGGGCACCGCGCGTTCGCGTCAAGGAGCTGCCACACGCGCGAACGTGTGGCGAGGATTAAACTCAAGCGGCGCACGGAGCAGGATATTCCGGTGCGCGGAAGGGTGCGAATGGCGGAGTTGCACGAGCGGACCTGTGTCGGGTGCGGCGATACCGAAGAGAGGGCCCGCCTCGAGAGCTGCGCGATCTGCCGCCGCTTCTACTGCGCCGACTGCGCGCATCGCGCCGGCTTCGGGCGAAAGTTCTGTTCTCCCGAATGCGGACGCGCGTACTACTTTGCCGGCGAGCCCGATGAGGACTACCCTGACGCCGGCGACTGACATGACCACGACGACCACGACCCGCACCGCCTCCGCCAACTCGCTCTCCCGCCGTCCCCGCCGTCTCCGCCGCAGCGCGGGCATCCGCTCGCTCGTGCGCGAGACCGTCGTACGCGCGGAAGACCTCATCTACCCGCTGTTCGTCGTACCGGCGAGCCGCCCGACGGCCCCCATCGGCTCGATGCCCGGCGTCCTGCAGATGCGCGTCCGCGACGCCGTCGACGAAGCGCGCCGCGCGTACGACGCGGGGGTGCGCTCGGTGCTCCTCTTCGGACTGCCGGAGCGCAAGGACGCCATCGGCTCGGCGTCGTGGGATCCGTCCGGACCCGTGCAGCAGGCCATCGAAGGGATCAAGCGCAACGTCCCCGACATGACGGTGATGGCCGATGTCTGCCTCTGCGAGTACACGGATCACGGCCACTGCGGCGTCATCGTCGATCGCAATGGCGTCAAAGACGTGGACAACGATCAGACACTGCCGCTGCTGATGAAGCAGGCCATCTCCTTCGCTGCCGCGGGCGCGGACTTTGTCGCGCCCTCCGACATGATGGACGGCCGCATCGGCGCGATCCGCCGCGCGCTCGACGAGCGGGCGCTCGCGGAAGTCGGGATCATGGCGTACTCCGCAAAGTTTGCGTCCGGCTTTTACGGCCCGTTTCGCGAGGCGGCGGAGTCCGCGCCGCAGTTCGGCGATCGCCGCACGTATCAGATGGATCCGGCGAACGCGCGCGAAGCGTTCCGGGAGATCGAGCTCGACGTCGAGGAAGGTGCGGACATCATCATGGTCAAACCCGCGCTCGCGTATCTCGACATCATCCGCCAGGCGCGCGACAACTTCCCGCTGCCGATCGCCGCGTACAACGTCAGCGGCGAGTACTCGATGGTGAAGGCCGCTGCCGAGCGGGGATGGATCGACGGCACGCGTGTGATGAACGAGATCCTGACGTCGATCAAACGTGCCGGAGCGGACCTCATCATCACGTATCACGCGATGGAGTTCGCGCTCTCCGGCACGCAGGATTAGGCCGCGCTCAGTTCCGCGAGCAGCATCCCGGCGATGCGTTTCGCGGCGGCTTTGTACGCGGCGGCTCCGGGATGGAAGGAGTCGTAGCGGCTGAGGCGCTGCGGGGTGACGATGTCGTTCATCTTCACGACCGCGATGCGCTCGTCCTGCGCGAAGCGTTGCGCCAGGGCGTTGTCCCAGAGGTCGAGGTATTGGTTGATCAGCGGCGCCCACTCGTGGCGCGGGACGGGGTTGTAGCCGCCGAGGAGGAGGACCCGGGCGCGTGGGTTGATGGCGTGCAGCTCGGCCACGATGGTTTCGATGCGGACGAGGATGCGCTCGGCGACGGCGAAGGGGGCGCGGAGGATTTCCTCGCGCGAGTGCGGCGAGCGGAAGAGATCGTTCGCGCCGATGGAGAGCACGATGGCGTCCGCTTTTGCGAGCGTCTTGCGCACGCGATCCTGTTTGAGGCGGGTGAGGACGTCGTTGGTCTGGGCGCCGTTCTGGCCGAGGTTTACGGTCTCGACCGTTTCGACGCCGCGGGCGCGGAGCTCGTCGTCGAGCCGTCCCGCGATTCCTTCGCCGGACTCATCGCCGGCGCCGTAGGCAAGCGAGTCGCCGATGGCGACCACGTGAAGCATTTCAGGCATGGTGGTGGTTTCCTGTTGAACGGCCCGCGCCGGCGCCGCGCGGTGCGGCTCCACCGGCTGACTGCACGCCGCCACGACGAGCGCGCAAACCGCGAGGAGGGGGCGTTTCACGGGAGAGGGAAGGTGCGAAGGGGCTGCCAGGAAGGGGCGGGAAGAAGCTGTAGAACTGTAGAGCTGTAGAGCTGTAAAGCTGTAGAGGGGGTATTGAGCCGTTGAGCTATTGAGCTATTGAGCGATTGAGGGGAGACCCAAGCTCAACGGCTCAACGGCTTGAAAGCTCAACAGCTCAGCGAGCGCACGCGAGCGCACGCGAGCTCACCCACACCAAACCGCGCTCACGGCGTCCGGATGCTCGATCACGAATCCGTCTTCGTCCGCG
>DASPHZ010000018.1:0-92846 GCA_035629395.1 Thermoanaerobaculia bacterium | reverse complement strand
TCTGGCCATGAGCGCGCTCTTTGAAGTGACGCCGCGCGAAGAGGCGCTGGCTGTAGCGAAGAAGTTCGTCTCGACTCAGGCGCAGTCCGCGCTGTTGCTGGAATTGGAAGAGCCGCTCGCGCGGAATGACGCGTACTCGATCATCGAGCCCTTCGTGAGGAAGAGGAAACAGCTCTACGAGACGATGCTGCCGCATTTCGACAGCCCCGAGCGCCGCGACGAGTTTCTCGCGTTGCTCGATGCGATCGCCGCCTCCGTCGGGGCTCCGGACGCGAACGAGGATACGTCGAGGTACACGCTTCCTCTCGTCTCGCGCGTATTCGGCGCACTCGAAGTCTGGCACTTCGATCTCGAAGGTCTGCGCGATCGCAAGGATCAGGAGACGCTCGCCTTGGTCGTTGACCGGGCGCTCCGCGGGATGCGGATCGACCGTGACGCACTTCGTCGCGAGCTTGCCAGCGCCTATTACGTTGCCCGAGCGCTCACGCCGCGCGGGATCTATGCACACGTTCGCGAGGTCGCGGTAGCGGTGAACTGGCACGCCGCGGCCGCGGAGCCCATCGACGCCAGGCAACTGCAGCGAGCCTTGATCCACCCGTCGTCCGTCGTGAGGAACGCAGCGTTCGAACTGCTTGCAGAGGGCGCTGCGGCCGGCGAGGAGCGTGACGTTTTGGCAGGCGCACTCGAGGAAGCGCCGTACGGCGCAGCGCGCGTGTTGGTACAGGTCGTTCCGCGGGTCATCGGGATCGATGCCGCTGAAGCGCTGATCCGCGAACGCCTGAGAAATGGCAGCCAGCGTCCCTGGCGCCTGCGTGGCGTATTCGAAGGACTCGCCTACGTTGCGGCGGAACTGCGCAACGGTTTGAAAGCTGAAATCTTCACGGCGCTCCGCGCGCCGAATTCGATGATTGTCTGCGCTGCAGCGAAGACCGTGGCGAAACTGGAGCACGACTGCACGGCCGAATTCGTCGCCATTCTTCGCGAGGCCGCTGGCTTCTGGCAGGCGCGCCCGCTGTGGTGCGGATGGTGCGAGATGGAAGTCGCGGATCAGACCTGCCCGAAATGCAAACGGGAGGTCGAGTCACCGCTCCCGATCCTCCAGCGCGAGCTCGACCGCTGCGGCGCTTCCGCCGCTCGGTAGCCCCCGTTTTGTGCTAGCGTCGCGCCGCCATGGCAGACGAAGCGCTCAAGAAGACTCCGCTCAACGACGTCGAGAAAGAGCTCGGCGGGAAGATGGTCGATTTCGGCGGGTGGGAGTTGCCCGTGCAGTTCAGCGGCATTCTCGAAGAGCACGACGCCGTGCGCACGAACGTCGGGCTGTTCGACGTCTCGCACATGGGCGAGGTCACCGTCAAAGGTCCGCAGGCGCTCGAGCTGCTCCAGCGCTCCACCTGCAACGACGTCGCGAAGCTCGCCGACGGGCGCGCGCATTACAACGGCCTCCTCTATCCGACCGGCGGGTTCGTCGACGACATCCTCATCTACCAGATCGCGCCGGACGACTTCTTCGTCGTCGTCAACGCGTCGAACACCGACAAAGACTTCGAGTGGCTGCAGCAGGCCGCGAACGGTCTCGACGTCGAAGTGAAGAACGTCAGCGCCGACTACGCGCAGCTCGCGATTCAGGGTCCGACCGCCGAATCGCTCCTCCAGCCGCTGACGGACGTCCATCTCCCGAACATCAAGTACTACCGCTTCGACCGCGGCACCGTGAACGGGGCGCCCGCCATCGTGTCGCGCACGGGCTACACGGGCGAAGACGGGTTCGAGGTCTACATCGCGCCCGAGCACGCGCCGGCACTCATGCGTAAACTCGTCGAAGCCGGCGCGAAGCCGTGCGGACTCGGCGCGCGCGATACGCTCCGCCTCGAAGCGAAGATGGCCCTCTACGGCAACGACATCGATCACACGACGACCCCCATCGAAGCCGATCTGAGCTGGATCGTGAAGCTCGAAAAGGGCGATTTCGCCGGACGCGACGTTCTCTCGCGCGAGAAGAACGAAGGGCCGCGCCGCAAGCTCGTCGGATTCGAGATGGTCGACCGCGGCATCGCCCGCCACGGCTATCCGATCGTGGACGGTAAGGACGAGATCGGCGTCGTCACCTCGGGCACCCATTCGCCGACGTTGAAAAAGGCGATCGGACTCGCTTATCTTCCGCTCGACAGATCGGCCCAGGGCAGCGAGTTTCTGGTCCTGATTCGCGGCAAGGAGACCCGGGCCCGCGTCGTTCCTACCCCGTTTTACAAACGCACCAAATAAGCGGCGCTCTTGCACGCGCCTGGAGGCAAGCAATGGCCACTCCCGAAGACAACCGGTACGCGAAGAGCCACGAATACGTTCACATCGAAGGCACGGTGGCGACGATCGGCATCACCGAGTACGCGCAGAAAGAGCTCGGCGACGTCGTTTTCGTCGAGCTCCCGCAGGTCGGCAGCGAGCTCGAGGCCGGCGACGAGCTGGGAAGCATCGAGTCCGTCAAAGCGGTTTCCGAGCTGTTCGCGCCCGTGACCGGCACGGTCACCGAGGTGAACGAAGCACTCGCCGACAACCCCGCCCTCGTCAACACCGACCCGTGGGGCGACGGCTGGATGATCCGCATGCAGGTCAGCGACCCGTCCGAGGTGGACGAGCTGATGACTGCAGAGGAATACGACGAATACATCGAGAAGGAGTCGGGGCACTGACGTTGCCCCGGATTGAGGATTGAGAATTGAGGATTGAGGAGTGCCGTCCTCCCCATCCTCAATCCTCAATCCTCAATCCTCAATCCATATGTCTCTCCCGGACCCGACGGCCGCTTCTTCCTCCCACCGCTTCATCTCCAACGCCGGCGAAGACATCCGCGAGATGCTCGCCACGATCGGCGTCGACTCGATCGATCGCCTCTTCGACACGATCCCGGACGACGTCAAGCTCGATGAGCTGCTCGACATCCCGGGCCCCTGGTCCGAGGTCGAGTCGCGTCGCTGGTTCCGCGCCCTCGCCGCGCGCAACGTCACCAGCGCCGATCACGCCTCCTTCCTCGGCGCCGGTGCCTACGCCCACTACCAGCCGGCGATGATCGACCAGCTCCTGCTGCGCGCGGAGTTCCTCACCGCGTACACGCCGTACCAGCCCGAGGTCTCGCAGGGCACGCTGCAGTCGATCTTCGAATACCAGACGCACCAGTGCCTGCTGACCGGCCTCGACGTCGCCAACGCCTCGCTCTACGACGGCAGCACCGCGCTGTGTGAGGCGGTCCTGCTCGCCGAGCGCGTGGCCAAGGGCAAGAAAAAAGTCGTCATCGCGAAGTCCGTCCATCCGCACTACCTGCAGACCGTCCGGACGTACATCCAGAACCTCGGTCTCGAAATCGTGGAAGTCGGCTGGGGCGCGGACGGCGGCATCGACCTCGACGCGCTTCGCGCGGTCAGCGCCGATGCGTTCGCGGTGGCCATTCAGTCGCCGAACTTTCTCGGCGTCGTCGAAGACTACGACGCGGTCGCGCAGGCCGCGGGCAGTGCGACGAAGATCTCGGTCGTGGCCGAGGCCACTTCGTTCGGACTCCTGGCCACGCCGGGCCAGCACGGCTTCGACATCTGCGTCGGCGAAGGGCAGGCGTGGGGCATCCCGACGCAGTTCGGCGGCCCGTACGTCGGCTTCATGGTCGTGCGCGACGCCCTCAAGCGCCACATGCCGGGACGCCTCGTCGGCGAGACCGTCGACGTCGACGGCAAGCGCGCGTACGTGCTGACGCTCGCCACGCGTGAGCAACATATCCGCAGGGGCAAGGCCACCTCGAACATCTGCACGAACGAGGCGCTGATCGCGCTCGCCGCGAACATGTACCTTTCGCTCATGGGCAAGTACGGCCTGCGCGAAGTGGCCGAGCAGTCGGCGCGCAAAGCCGCGTATCTGCGCGCGAAGCTGAAAGACATCCAGTCGGTCGAGCTGCCGTTCGCCGGTCCGATCTACAACGAGTTCGTCGTGCGTACGCCGTTCGCCGCGGCCGACATCCTCAAAGACCTCGAGCACGAAAAGATCCTCGGCGGGATCCCGCTGGGAGACTTTTTCGCCGGACACGAGCGCGACTTTCTCGTGGCCGTCACCGAGCTGCACACACGCGAACAGCTCGATCACTACGCGGCCGTGCTGAGCGCCGCGATTTCCCGGGAGCGCCGGTAGGACGCGCCTCGGCGCTCCGTGAGAACCCTATGACCGCCACGCTGGATCCGACCGAAACGAACAAAGACGTCGCGCAGAAATCCGCGACGGAGCCGCTCATCTTCGAGCGCTCGAAGCAGGGCCGCCGCGGCTATCAGCTTCCGGCGCTCGACGTCCCCGAAGTCTCACTCGACGAGATCCTGCCGGCGAACCTGCGCCGCGACGAGATCACCGACGAGGTCGAGGTCTCCGAGGTGGACGTCATCCGGCACTTCACGCGCCTTTCGAAGCTGAACGTGTCGATCGATGCAGGATTGTACCCACTCGGTTCGTGCACGATGAAGCACAACCCCCGCATCAACGAGGAGATCGCGCGCACGCCCGGCTTCGCGCATTCGCATCCGCTGCAGCCGGAGCATCAGGTGCAGGGCAACCTCGAGCTGCTGTGGTGGCTCGAGCAGACGCTGAAGGAAATCTTCGGACTGCCGCGCGTGACGCTGCAGCCCGTCGCGGGGGCGCATGGCGAGCTGACCGGCATCCTCATGGTGCACAAGGCGCTCGCCAAGGGCGGCAATCCGCGCAAATACATCCTCATCCCCGACTCGGCGCATGGGACGAATCCCGCGTCCGCCGCGTTCGCGGGTTACGAGATCCGCGAGCTGAAGTCGAACAACCGCGGCACGGTCGATCTCGCGGCGCTGCAGGAAGCGGTGACCGAGGACGTGGCCGCGCTCATGATCACGGTGCCGAATACCCTCGGCGTGTTCGAATCCGAGATCCGCGCGATGGCGGACATCCTTCACGCGAAGGGTGCGTACCTCTACTGCGACGGCGCGAACCTCAATTCGTTCGTCGGCGTGGCGCGGCCCGGCGACATGGGCATCGACGTCATTCACTCGAACCTGCACAAGACCTTCTCGACGCCGCACGGCGGAGGCGGTCCGGGTGCGGGTCCGGTGGGCGTGAGCGAATCGCTGATCCCGTATCTGCCGACGCCGACCATCGAGCGCCGCGAAGACGGCACGTTCTACGCGGACTTTTCGCATCCCGATTCGATCGGCCGCATGCGCGCGTTCCACGGCAACTTCAACGTGCTCGTGCGCGCGCTGTCGTACATGCGCGCGATGGGTCCGTCGGGCCTGCGCCGCATCGCGCAGCTCGCGGTGCTCAACGCGAATTACATCCGGGCGCGGCTGAAAGGTCACTACCACCTGCCGTACGACGCGCCGACGCTGCACGAGGTCGTCTTCAGCGACAAGAACCAGACGCCGAAGGACGTGCACACGCTCGACATCGCCAAGCGTTTGATGGACTACGGCTTCCACCCGCCGACGATCTACTTCCCGCTGATCGTCTCCGGCGCGCTCATGATCGAGCCGACCGAGAGCGAGCCGAAGGAAGAGCTCGACGCCTTCTGCGAAGCGATGATCGCCATTGCGCGCGAGTCGCAGGAACGTCCGGAGCTGGTCCGCAGCGCGCCGCACACGACGCCGGTGCGCCGGCTGGACGAGGCGCGGGCGGCGCGACAGCCGGTTTTGCGCTGGAAAAAGTAGTCGTTGCCGGTTGCCGGTTCTCCGTGGTTCGCGACGCGTCGCAGAGAACCGGCAACGGATGACCGACAACGTCCCTCGGCGTCACCGTTGCAGTAGACTTTCCGCGCGGTGCCGATTTACGACGACGAAGATACCGACCGGTTCGATAAGACGCTGTCCATGCGGCGGATGCCGCCGCGTCCGAATCCGGAGCCTGTCGCCGACAAGCGCACCATCGATCGGCGGCAGTCGAACGCGCGCATCCTCATCGGCACGATCATCGTCATCGCCGTGCTGCATCTCGCGCGGCCGGTGGTGGTGCCCGTCGCGCTGGCGGTCCTCTTCTCGTTCCTTTTGACGCCGATCGTCGGCCGCCTCGAGCGCACGTTCATCCGGCGCACCGGCGCCATCGTCCTCTCCCTCGGCCTCACCACCACCTTCCTCGGATTCGGTGGCTGGTGGATCTATCAGCAGCTCAATGCCGTCGCGCTCGAAGTGTCGTCCGCGGCGACGAACAAGAACGTCGAGGCCAAGCTCAACTTCCTCAAGCGCACCGGCGGCGGCGCGTTCGAGCGGCTCGAGCAAACGCTGCAGCAGGTCGCGCAGGTGCGCGATCGCGTCGAGCGTCCCGATCTCAAAGTGCGCGTGATCCCGGAGCGCAAGACGCTCGGCGAGCGTTACGAGGAGGTGGCGCCGACCGTCGAAGGGGTCGCGGCGACGTTCCTCGTCGTGGTCGTCGTCTTCTTCCTCCTGCGCGACCGCGAGCAACTACGCGACAAGCTGCTGCGCGTCGCGGGACGCGCGCATCTCACCGTCACCACACAAGCCATCGGCGAGACGTCGCAGCGCATCAGTCGCTACCTCCTCACCATCGCGTTACTGAACGTCGGCTTCGGTCTCCTGATCGGAGTCGGACTGGCGTTGCTGCAGGTGCCGCACGCCGCGCTGTGGGGCGTGCTCGCGGGGCTGCTGCGCTTCGTCCCGTACATCGGTGCCGTCCTTTCCGCGGCCGCGCCGACGTTCCTCGCGTTCGCCGTCTTTCCGAACTGGTACACCGCCCTCGCGGTCCTCGGGTTGTTCGTCTTCAGCGATCAACTGATCGGCGGGTTCATCGAGCCGATCCTGGTCGGCCATCGCGTCGGCGTGTCACCGATCGCGCTGCTGCTCGCCGCGATCTTCTGGGGCTGGCTGTGGGGGCCCGTCGGCCTGCTGCTCGCGACGCCGATCACCGTGTGCCTCACCGTCGGCGGCGAATTCATCCCCGCACTGCGGATCTTCTCGATCATGTTCGGCAGCGAGGATCCGCTCGAGGGGTACCTCAGCTTCTACAACCGCCTGCTGCTGCGCGACCGCACGGGTGCGATCGCGATTGCGGACCGGTACGCCGAGGCGGCGACGATGGAGGAGATGTTTACGGAGCTCTTCATCCCGACGCTCACGTTCGCGCAGGAAGAGCTCGACCGCAAACGCGTCACGCAGGCGCACGATCACTTCATCAAAGACGTCGTGCGCGAGCTGATCATCCGTTTCGGCGATCGCAACGCGGGCACGCCCGATCCGACGCGCCACATCGTCGCCGTGTCCGTCGCCGGCGAGCGTCTCTCCCTCGGCTCGCTGATGCTCACGCAGCTCCTGCGCAGCGAAGGCTACACGGCGGACTACTTCACCGACCTGCCGGAGCAGGAGCTCGTCGCGTTCATCAACGAAGTGAAGCCCGAGGCCGTGTTCGTGTCGTGCGCGAACCTCGATCACCTCGAGCAGGGTTACGCGCTGCTGCAGCTTCTGTCCGCGAACTTTCCCGATCTCGCGATCGTGGCTGGTGGATCCGCGTTCTCGCGCGATCGTGCGCGCACCCTCGCCGCGGGCGCGACGTATCTTCCGACGACGCTCAAGGAAGCGAAGGAAGACTTCATCGCCCAGCGCCGCGGCGCGCGCAAGAAGAGCGGACGCATGACGTTCACGGGCACTCGTTTCCGCGTGCCGCCTCCGGCGTAGCGATGGTGAAGGAGAGCGACATCATCGTCGCCGCGCGATCCCATCTGCGACAGCGGCATGCCCGTCACTTTCAACGCGAAGAGCACGAGCAGCGCGAACGCGAGACTCCTCAGTTGCGCTGAGTGAAGTGCGGCGCGAGCTCAGGCCTCGACTGCCCTGAAGGCGAGGAACCACGGCTCACGCCGACCGAACCGCGTCGCCAGGGCCACGCCGGTTCCGAACACCGACGCCAGTCCCCACACGATCGGTCCCACCGTCGGCACGAAGCGAATCGCGCCGATGAGCAGCAGGCCCACGACCACCATCGCCAGGTCACCGCGCAGCCACTTGCGCGAGGCGAGCTGCGAGCGCGAGCGCGACCCCGCGACCAGCGTGCCGATGGCGTGGAACACGGCGATCATGCCGTAGACCTTGGCGAGGATCGCGAACACGCCCAGCGCGGCGAGCAGCGGAATGCCGATCACGTACGGCACCAGGTAGCTGAACGCGATCGCGGTGAGCACGTAGCTCGTCAGCGCCACGAGTCCCACGACGAAGCAATGCAGCGCGCTCATGCGCACTTCGAGCGACGACGCGCGCACTTCACGTCCGCTCATGAGCGTCACGACGATCGCCGCGATCAGCCACACCAGCAGCAGCGACGCGACGACGGCGTGCTTGGTCATCGACACGGCCGCGCCTTCGAGCGAGAGGAACGGATAGATGTGACCGCGCACGCGATCGCCGGCGTTGCGGATGTTGCTCGCTGAGTAGACGAGGTTTCCGCGGACGCGGCCCGCGCCGATGAAGGTGACCGTGCCGCCGACGACGAGCAGGTCGCCGGCGATCTCATTGGCCACCGTCACGTTGCCGCTGTAGACCTGCAGGCTGCCGGAAAGCGGCGAGGAGACCGTGAAGTCTTCGCCGAAGACGTACGTGTCGGAGCCGAGGCGCTCGGCACCGGTGGCGTCGGTCGGGCGCATCACCATCACGAGCGCGGCGAGCGCCACCACGAGCGCCGCCGGCATGATCATGCGTTTAAACATCGATCCCCCTCGGCGACCGCCGCAGCAGCAGGAAGAGAATCGTGTTGATGGCAACGAACAGCACGCCGATCGCGATGTGCACGACCATCGGCGCGCTGTGCAGTCCGTTGCCGACGAGCGGGAAGAATTTCGAGGCCGCTTCGTAGGAGGTGAGACTGGTGGTGACGGCGCTCGTGAGCCCGCGCAGCGGCGGCATGCCCGCCGCGAGGAAGAGCACGACGGCGAGAATCAGCACCGCCGCCACTCCTGCCGCGACCAGCGGCCACGTGCGATGCGATGCGCCCTCCCACGTCGCCATCGGCAGCGCGTTCAGGTCGATCGGGCGCGGACTCACTTCGAGGTCCGCGTCCAGCTCCTCGTTCATCGAACGACAGAGCTCGCACGACTCGAGGTGCGCCGCGTTCTTCTCCGGATCTTCGAAGTAATCCTCACAGGTCATAACGGTTCCACGAACCCGCCGAGCGCATCCTTGAGCAAATTCCGCGCTCGGAACAGTTTGTTTTTGACGGTGCCGAGGGGCAGCTTCTTCATCGAAGCGATCTCCTCGTAGGAAAGCTCCGCGAAGTGGCGGAGCTGGATGAGCTCGCGATAGTCGGCCGGGAGTTTCTCGACGGCCGTGTCGATCGCGGCGCTGAGCTGCTTGTTCTTGAGGGCGCGGTACGGCGACACGCCGCCGTCCGCGAATTCGCGTTCCTTCGTCTCCGGCTCTTCCGCCGAGCTCGGCCGCGCCAGCGGCACTTCGGCGATGGCCTTTTTGCGCAGCGCGTCGATGGCGCTGTTCTGCGCGATCCGGAAGAGCCAGGTCGAGAACTGGTACTTCGGATCGTAGCGGTCGAGTGCGAGATAGACCTTCACGAAGATTTCCTGCGCCAGGTCGTGCGCTTCCTCGTAGCGATGCGTGATCCGGTAAACGTAGTTGATGACGCGTTTCTCGTAACGCTTCACCAGCGTAGTGAACAAATCTCTGTCGCCGCCGAGGATCCGTTCCACGAGGGAGCGGTCGTCGAGCTGGTCTCGTTCTGCCATCGTTTTACGGGAGCGACCGGCGAAGGTTGCCCGGGCGGGATGATACCCTGCCTCCGCCCCCTCTCCCGCGTCGCGCGGCGAGCGCCGGGGGCGAGGGATCGAATGATCGAGATCGACGATCTGACGAAGAGATACGGCGATTTCACGGCGGTCGACCGTCTGGCCCTCCGCGCCGCCGACGGCGAGATCTTCGGATTCCTCGGCCCGAACGGTGCGGGAAAGACGACCACGATCCGCATCATCGCCGGCCTCTCGCTCCCCACTTCCGGCCGCGTCCGCATCAACGGGGTCGATGTGGTGAACGACTCCGAGCGCGCGAAGGCATTCGTCGGCTACGTTCCCGATCGCCCATACCTGTACGAGAAACTGACCGGCCGCGAGCTCCTGCACTTCGTCGTCGACCTGTATCGCAAAGACTGGCGTGAGTGCGAGCCGCGCGCGGTCGAGCTGTTGCGCTGGTTCGAGCTCGGCGACTGGATCGACGCCCGCATCGAGAACCTCTCGCACGGCATGAAGCAGAAGCTCGTCATCGTGTCCGCGCTCGTGCACGATCCGGCGGTGCTCGTGATCGACGAGCCGATGGTCGGACTCGACGCGCTCGCGCAGCGGCAGGTCAAGCAGCTCTTCCGGCGCATGGCCGACGCGGGCAAGACCGTGTTCCTGACGACGCACACGCTGTCCGTTGCGGAAGCGGTGTGCGACCGCATCGCCATCCTCAATCGCGGGAAGATCGTGGCCAGCGGCACGCCGGCCGAGCTGAAGAAGGACAGCGCGCTCGAGGACGCCTTCCTCGAGCTCACCTACGATGTCGACGCAGCGCCTTGACGTTCTCCGCTCGCGATTGCGCGACGACGCGTTGCGTCGCGGCGTCAATCCGCGCGACGTCGATCTGCTGCTCGGCGACCTTCTCGAAAAGCCGCTCTCCTGGCTGATCGCGCACGGCGAAGCGGAGATCGACCCGCATCCGCTGCACGTGCTGCTGGCGCGGCGCTACGCGGGCGAGCCGCTGCAGTACATCCGCAGGAAAACGGAGTTCTATTCGCGCGAGCTCTACGTGGACAACCGCGTGCTCATCCCGCGTCCGGAGACGGAGCTCGCGGTCGACGCGGTGCTCGAGCGCGCGCCGCGCGGCGGGCGCGTGATCGACATCGGCACGGGCAGCGGCTGCATCGCCATCACCGTCGAGCGCGAACGGCCGGACCTGCAGGTGGTGAGCGTCGATCGTTCCGCGGACGCACTGGCCGTGGCGTCGATCAATCGCGCGAAACTCCAATCGCATGTGGCGCTCGCGGCGTCGGATCTCATGACCAGCATCCGCGGCGCGTTCGACGTCATCGTCTCGAACCCGCCCTACGTCCCCCTCGGCGAATACGAACATCTCGCCGTGGAGGTGCGCATCCACGAGCCGCGCATGGCGCTCACGCCGGGGCCGCGCGGCACGGAGATCATCGAGCGCATCCTCGAGCAGGCGCACACGCGTCTGCGCGACGGCGGGTTCGTGATCATGGAAGTGGGCTACGGTCAGGAGAAGGCGATCCGCGAGCTCGCGCGCGCGCAGCGCTATCGCGTCGACGCGTTCCTCCCCGACCTCGCGGGCATTCCGCGCGTCGTCGTATTATCGCGGCATGGGTAACAACGCGAACTGCCTCTTCTGCCGCATCGCCGCGGGCGAGATTCCGGCGAAGAAAGTCCACGAAGACGCCGACGTCGTCGCGTTCCACGACATCAACCCGCAGGCGCCGACGCATGTCCTCGTCATTCCGCGCAAACACATCCCGATGCTCAACGATCTCTCCGACGCGGACACCGCCGCGATCGGCACCACCATCGTCCGCGCCGCGGAGATCGCGCGCTCGCTGCACCTGCACGACGACGGCTATCGCCTCGTCGTCAACAACGGCGAAGGCGCCGGCCAGACCGTCTTCCACATCCACGTGCACATTCTCGGCGGCCGCGCCTTCGGCTGGCCTCCCGGCTGATCACGCGTTGCGGTAGATCTGCCTGCACTGCGCTTCGTCGAGCTCGTTCGGGCGCGGCCCCTTTTGCTTCCTGCGGTCCGCCATGAGCGTGTCGGTCTTGTGCGGACCGACGAGGAGGATGTGGCCGATCTCGTGCGCGAGCGTGCTCTGGTCGGCGTGGTCGCTGATCACGGCGACCCCAAGGTATTTGCCCGGCGAGCAGTCGCTCGGATACGAATACGCGGCGGCGGCCGTTCCCTTCAGATCGGGAACCAGGTACGCCTGAATGCGCGCGCTGAGGCCGAACAAGCTGCGCCCCTCGTCGTACAGCTTTCGCTCCTCGGCACTGGGAGTCGCGCAGCTCCTGCTCGTCTGGAGCGCGTTGTCGTTGCCCAGATAGGCCGGCGGCGCGTCTTTGTTCACGCCGTGCACGATGCGCACGTTGCATTGCGCGTAGAGCGCATTGGCGACCTGCACCTGCGTGGCCGGATTCCACTTCGACGAGCCGACTTTGAGCGTGTCGACCGTGACGGTCTTCTCCGTGCGGTCCGGCACTTTCGACGGCGGGTCGTTGAGCATGTGGCCCGGGAACACGTCGAGACGGGCGCGCGCGCCCGCCTGGCGATCGTGAAACTGCACCGGAATCGGCTTCGGTTTCGAGATCGCGTCGTCCAGTGCGTCGAGGATGAAGCCGCCCGCGGTCTGGTTGGCGAGCAGTTCCATCTCCCGCGGGGCCATGTTCTCGATCGCTTCGATGGCCACTTCGAGTCCCGCAACGGGCGTCAGTTGTTTGAACACCTCGGCGATGAGCGCGTGCGAAGCCGGCGCGTTGGTGGTGGCGCGGATGGTGACGGCGAGACCGCGCGCGAACGCGCTTGGATGATCGGCGAGGAAGAGCCGCGCTTCCTCCGCGAGCAACGGCGCGGGCAGCGCGACGTTCGTCGTGGCGCGATGATCGAGCAGGTCCATCCACGCCGGCTCGACCGAAGCCGCCATCGCGCGGATCTGATCGGGATTGAGCGTGCCGATGCCGGCGGCGTCGAGATCGACCGGCAGAGGCACACGCAGGCCGACGCGCCACTTCGTCATGTTCGGCAAGCCGAGGTAGGTGTCGTTGAAGCGCAGCAGCGCGAGCGCGAGCTGCTCCTCGGTCAATTCGCCCGGCTCGACTTTCGGACCGCCACCGGGCGGGGTGAACGGCGTGGCGGTCGTCCACAGCGGCAGGATCTGGCGCGCCAGGATGCGCGGCGAGAGCCCTTCGCCGATGATGACGCCGAGGCGTCCGGAGCCCGCGCTCCGCGTCTCGACCGGACCGATCTGCGTGTCGACCAGCGTCTCGGGAAAAAAGTGAATGCCCGCGCCGGCGACGTTCTCGAGCTTGTGGATCTGACGCACGGCGTCGCGATCCGCACGCATGACGCTCGCGCGTTCGCGATGCAGCGGCGCGACCGTGGCCGGGTCTTTCTCGATGGTCAAGTCGTTGACGATCGGCGCATCGCCCTGCTGCACGACGTGCCCGAGCTCGTGCGCGAGGAGGCGGTGCCCGGCGCGGCGCGCGGGAGCGTATTGATTCGCGCCGAAGACGACGTGGCTGCCCGCGGTGTAGGCGGCCGCGTGGATCGCATCCGCGGAGCGCGCGGCGTCGGTGCCGGCGTGGACGCGCACGCGGGAAAAGTCCTGGTGGAAGCGCGTCTCGAAGTGTGAACGCACCGGCTGGTCGAGCGGCCGCCCTGGCGCACGCAACACGTCGGGGACGCTCGCGTGCAGAAGGGACGGGGCCGCGGACCTGCCGGCCTGTTTTTTCATTACGGCTGGATATTATCCACGATGTGCTGCGCGAACTCGCTCGTCTTTACCTTCGTCGCGCCTTCCATCTGCCGCTCGAGGTCGTACGTGACCTTCTTCTGCTGGATGGTCTTCGCGATGCCGGTCTCGATCGCGTCGGCCGCTTCGAACCAGCGCAGGTGGCGCAGCATCATCACGCCGCTGAGGATCAGTGAGCCGGGATTGATGACGTCCTGATTCGCGTATTTCGGCGCGGTGCCGTGCGTGGCCTCGAAGATCGCCACCTCGTCCGATTCGTTCGACCCCGGCGCGATGCCGAGACCGCCGACCTGCGCGGCCAGCGCGTCGGAGATGTAGTCGCCGTTGAGGTTCGTCGTGGCGATGACGGAGTACTCGGAAGGACGCAGCAGCACCTGCTGGAACATCGAGTCGGCGATGCGGTCCTTGATCACGATCTTGCCCGCGGGCGCGGCGCCGGTGAGCTCGGACTCAGGGATCGTGATGTCGCCGAATTCTTCCTTGGCGATCTGGTAGCCCCAGTCCTTGAACGCGCCTTCGGTGAACTTCATGATGTTGCCCTTGTGCACGAGCGTGACGGAGTCGCGCTTCGTGGCGATCGCGTACTCGATCGCTTTGCGCACGAGGCGCTTCGAGCCGAACTCGGAGATCGGCTTGATGCCGATCGCGGAGTTGTCGCGGATCTTCCCGGTGGTGCGGCGCTCCATCGAGTTGAGGAAGCCGATCACCTGGTTCGACAGCTCGGAGCCCGCCGGCCACTCGATGCCCGCGTACACGTCCTCGGTGTTCTCGCGGAAGATGACCATGTTCACCTTCTGCGGCTCGCGCACCGGCGAAGGCACGCCGTCGAAGTAGCGCACGGGACGCACGCACGCGTAGAGGTCGAGGACCTGGCGCAGCGTGACGTTGAGCGAACGGATGCCGCCGCCGACCGGAGTCGCGAGCGGTCCCTTGATGGAGACGCGGTAATGGGCGAGATGATCGAGCGTCTCCTGCGGCAGGTATTCGCCGAACGCCTCGAACGCTTTCTCGCCGGCGAAGACCTCGTGCCAGTGGATCTTCTTCTGGCCGCCGTAGACCTTCTCCAGCGCGCCGTCGATGCAGAGACGCGTCGCGCGCCAGATGTCCGGCCCCGTGCCGTCGCCTTCGATGTACGGAATGATCGGATCGTCAGGAACGACGAGTTTGTTGTTCTCGTAGCCGATGCGCGTGCCGGAAGTGGGGTGCGGGATGCGGTCTGCCATAGCGCGGCGCACTGTAGACGAAACGTCTAAGCCGTCGCAATACGTGCCGCGCGCGGACGCGCGACGCGGCGCGCCACAGGCCGCTCCAGCAGCGACCGCAAGGTCCGCATGTTCTTCCGGTCGGAAACGGTCTCGACCGGCTTCGGCGTCTCCAGCACTTTGGGGATGCGTTTGAAGCGAGGGTCGTTGAGGACGAGGCGGAACGCCTCCAGCCCGATCTCCCCTTTTCCGATGTGCTCGTGACGATCGACGCGCGAGCCGAGCGGTTTTTTCGAATCGTTGAGGTGGAACGCGCCGACGTTGTGCGCGCCGACGTACATCTCCATCTCGTCCATCATCCGGTCGTAGCCGTCGCGCGTGCGGATGTCGTAGCCGGCCGCGAAGACGTGGGCGGTGTCGATGCAGATGCCGAGGCGGCGCTTGTCGTCGGTGCGGGCGATCATCTGCCCCAGCTCTTCGTACGTGCAGCCGACGCACGAGCCCTGGCCCGCGCCGGTCTCGAGCAGGGTCACGACTTTGTGGTTCGGGATCGCGGCGTGGATCCGGTCGAACGAGCGCGCGATCTGGTCGATGGCGGCGTTCGCTCCGGCGCCGAGGTGCGAGCCGGGATGAAGCACGACGGCGTGGATGCCGAGACGCTCGGCGCGGTCGAGCTCGTCGATCATCGCGGCGATGGACTTGCGATGGAACTCCTCGTTCGTCGTGGCCAGGTTGATGAGATAGGACGCGTGCGTGAGGAGCGGCTTGACGTTGCGCAGCCGCGCGAACTCCGCACATTCTTCATCCGTCAGCGGCTTGCCCTTCCACTGGTTTCCGTTCTTCGCAAACAGCGCCACGGCAGACGCGTTGATGTCCGCTGCGCGCTGAAAAATCGAGCACAGCCCCCCTTTCGTGGAGAGGTGAGCGCCGATGAGATCGCCAGGAGCGTCGGGGAACGCGAATCGGGACATGAGCCCCGGTAGAACTCTTCACTGCAGCCGGAAATTCACCGTGACGGTGTAATACACGTCGATCGGCTCGCCGCGATACGTCGCCGGACGGAAACGCCAGCGGCTCACCGCTCTGCGCGCTTCGTCGCCGAGGCCGTACGGCAGGTCTTTGATGACCTCGAGGTTGTCGATGGTGCCGTCGCGGCGCACGATGCCGCGCACGACGACGGGACCCTGAATGTTCGCGCGACGCGCGGAGGACGGATAGCGCGGCATCACGCGATCGACCTCCTGCGGCTGCGTGCCGCCCGGAGGCACCGCGCTGTACACGCCCGTCGTGCGCTCGACCGGCGCGGGAGGCTCGGGTTCCGGCGCCGGCTCCGGAAGGGGAAGCGGCGGCGGTTCCGTCATGGTGTTGTCGGCGACCGGCGGCATCGTCGACGTCGTGGCTGCGGTGTCGGTGGCGGTGCTCGCGGTCTGCACCTCGAGCATGCGCGTGCCGGTCGAGCTGAGGTCGATCGCGTCGACGTCCGCGTACGCGATCTCTTTGTCGCCGCGGGCGATGGCGAAGAAGTCGTGATCGCGCGTGAAGATCGTCACGTCGATGCCTTCGCCGAGCTCGCCGAGGGGCGGATAGAAGATGCCGGGGCCGGCGTAGAGCTGCGTGCGCTCGCGCGTCTTGCCCTGCAGCGGCGGCAGATTGCGGATGGCGGCGAAGCGTTTCAGGCGCCGCTGCTGTTCCGTCGTGCGCTCGAGGTACGCGCGCTCGGCCCAGCCGCTGAGGCCTTCCGCCGTCTGCACGCGCACCCAGGCGCCGCGATCCTCGACCATCGTCAACCGTTCGCCGTTCGTCGCGGTGGTGACCACGGGCGCGCGTGCGTTCGGCTCGGTGCGCACGCGGATGCGCCCGGGCAGCACCGAAAGCGTCTCGTTCGTGATCCCGCCCTCGGCCGGCCGCGACTCCTTGCGGAGCACGATCAGGCCGAGGAGACCGAAGAAGAGGACGGCCAGTCCGGCGACGACGAGCAGCCCGCGGCCGTGCCGCGTTTCCGAATCAGCCACGGTCCTTCATCAGCGCGACCATGATCGCCTTCTGGATGTGCAGACGGTTTTCCGCCTCGTCGTAGATGACGGACTGCGGTCCGTCGATCACTTCGGCGCTGACTTCTTCGCCGCGATGCGCAGGGAGGCAGTGCATGAAGATCGCGTCGCTCTTTCCCTTGGCCATCATCGCCGCGTCGACGATCCAGCCCTGGAAGTCCTGGTTGCGCTTCTCCGCTTCCTGTTCCTGTCCCATCGAGGCCCACACGTCGGTCTCGATGACGTCGGCGTCGCGCACCGCTTCGTCGATGTTGGAGGTGATGACGATGCGTGTGCCCGCCGCCTTCGCGTCTTCACCCGCGAGCCGCGTCACCTCGGCGTCGGGCATGTAGCCGGGAGGGCAGGCGATGGCGACGTCCATCCCGACTTTCGGCGCGCCGAACATCAGCGAATGAGCCATGTTGTTGCCGTCGCCGACGTACGCGAGCTTGCGTCCTTTGAGCTCCCCGCCGAATTTTTCCCACGCCGTGAAGTAGTCGGTCATCGACTGGCAAGGGTGCGAGAGGTCGGTGAGACCGTTGATGACCGGAATCGTCGCATGCTCGGCGAGGTCGGTCACGGTCTTGTGCGCGAACGTGCGGGCCATGATGCCGTCGACGTAGCGCGAGAGCACTTTCGCTGTGTCGGTGATCGGCTCGCCGCGGCCGAGCTGGATGTCGCGCGAGGAGAGGAAGAGCGCATGGCCGCCGAGCTGGAACATGCCGGCCTCGAACGAGACGCGCGTGCGCGTCGACGATTTCTCGAAGATCATCGCCAGCGTCTGCCCCGCCAGCGCGTCCTTGAATTTTTTCGGTCGGGCTTTGATGTCGCGGGCGAGCTTGAACAGCTCCATGACCTCGTCCGCGGTGTAGTCGTGAATCTCGATGAAGTCTTTCTGTCGCATATCGGCGCACATTCTAGTGCGCGTATCATCGCGCCGTGGCGTATCAGGTGCCGATGATCGAGGTGGCGGTGACGATCGCCGTCGACGGTCTGGAGCCTGCCGAGTATTTTCTCTACCTCGCGCCGTTCTCCGACAGACGCGACGGTGCCGAAACGGTCGCCGACTACGTCAACGGACGCCGCCGTTTCTTTCCGATGGTCACGGGCGGCGTGCCGAAGATGGTCAACCGCGATCAGGTGCTGTGGATGCGCTACGAGAAGCTGCCGCAGATCGCGGAGCTGGAGATGACGATCGTCGAGAAGCTGACGATCCTCGAGCTCTCCGACGGCACGCGCATCGAGGGTGTGATCCCGATCGACCGCCCGCGCGAGGAGTCGCGCATCTCGGACGTGCTGAACGATACGCGCGAGCTGTTTCTGCGCCTCGACGATGAGGCGGATACGTATTTCGTGAACAAGGCGTTCATCCGGATGGTGATCCCGAGGTAGGGAGGGGGCCGAGGTTCAGAGCTTGATGCTCCCGTCCTCCCTCAGCTTGATCATGTGCGCCTCGATCTGGATCTCCGCGGCGCGATGCAGGCGTTCGTCGAGCTCGGGATAGATGATCGCGCGCAGCTCCGCGTGCGTGCGTGCGCCGCGTTCGTAGGCGCCGAGGACCTGGCGCTCGCGTTCGAGGCGATGGGCGATGTACTCGTCGATCAGTGCGACCGCGTCTTCGCGCATGGGGCCGTGCGCGGGATGGATGCGTTTCGGGTTGCGGGCGCGGAGCACGTGCAGGGAGCGCAGGTAATCGCCCATGTGGCCGTCCGGCGGGAAGATCGCGGTCGTGCCCGTGCCGAGGATCGTGTCGCCGGTGAAGAGGTCCCCCTCCGAGGTGAGAAAGCAGACGTGCTCGTTCGTGTGTCCGGGCGTGGCGATCACTTCGACCTGCACGTCTTCGATGGCGAGCACCTCGCCGCCGTGCAGCCGCTGATCGACGGCGTCGAGCACGTTGCGCGGAGCGAGGATGCGCGCGCCGGTCCGTTGCTTGAGCGGAATCGCGGCCGGTGCGTGATCGCCGTGGCGATGGGTGATGAGGATCGTGTCGAGTTTCGGCATCGCCGCGCGGATCGCGTCGACGTGCGTATCGATCGACGGGCCGGGATCGACGACCGTCGTTTCGCCGAGGAGATACGTGCGGGTGCCGTCGAGCGTGAAGGCGCCGGGATTCGGTGCGGTGAGCGCGCGGATGTTCATCGCAGCGTCGGCTTTCCGTCGACGAGGACCGGCTCGATGGGCTCGATGACCGCGCCGCGCCGCGAGGCGAGTAGCGCATCGACGCTCTCGAACTGCGCGATCGCTTCGAGGTTCCTGATCGTCGGGAACACGAGCTTCAGCTCGCGGCTCGCGAGCGCTTCTTTCGGCGTGAGCCACTGATGCGCGGTGATCTCGTTGTTGTCGATGCGCACCTGCACATCGCGAGCGACTTTCGCGAGATAGAACCAGGTGTCGAAGCGCTTCGGAATGCCGACGGGCGTGATCCACCGCGATGTGGGAACGAGCGAGCGAGGATCGAGCGTGATGCCGGTCTCCTCGAAGGTCTCGCGCACCGCGGTGGCGATCATCTCTTCACCCGCTTCGGCGATGCCGCCCGGAAACACCCAGGCGTTCGGCACGAAGGAGCTCTTCTCGTTGCGCCGGAGCAGCAGCACTTCGAACGGCGCGTCGCGGAGGACGATGACGCTGGCGGCAGGAAGCGGTGTGACCATCAACAATGTCCCTGCCAGCCGACCCACTCTTCGCCGTTCGGGCCGCGCTCTTTCTTCCAGATCGGAACCGTCTCTTTGATGCGATCGATCATCATGCGGCACGCCGCGAACGCTTCGGCGCGATGCGGCGAGCACGCGACGATGGCGATCGAGGAGTCACCGACGACGAGCTGTCCGAGGCGATGGACGACGGCGAGGGCGACGTCGGGAAACTGCGCTTCGATGTCGCGCACGATCCTGTCCATCTCTTTCTCGGCCATCGGGCGGTAGGCGTCGTAGAAGATCGACTCGACTGCTTTGCCGTCGTGGTGATTGCGCACCACCCCTTCGAAGAGCACGTACGCGCCGTCGGACGGGCGCATCACGCGGCGCACGAGCGCCTGCGGGTCGATGACGGAGTCGGTGAGGTAGGTCATCCGCCCGCGACCGGTGGGATGAACGCGAGCTCGTCGCCGTCGCGGAGGACGGAGTCGGGGCTGGCGTAGCTTTCGTTGATGGCGATCATCGGGGGCTGGGTGTAGTCGGCGAGCTTCGCGTAGGTCTGACGCAGCGACTGCCACACGTCCTGCGCGCGCGTGCCGTCGGCGAGCGAGAGCTCGCGCGCGTCGGTGCCGGCGATGTCGCGCAGCACGGCAAAGAAGAGGAGGCGCACCTTCATCGCCGCAATTCTATCGGTAGAATGCAGGCTCACCATGTTCGAGCCGCAGACCGTCGTGGCCGACGCTCTCGAGATGCACCCCAAAGTCCGCTGGGTCTTCGCCGCCTACCACCTCGGCGGCTGCAACGCGTGTTCACGCTCGTCGAGCGAGACGCTCGCGGAAGTGGCGGAGGGGTACCGGATCTCGCTCGAGAACCTGTTGAGAGATTTGAACGGGTTGTTGGCTGTGGAGCCGTCAAGCCGTCGAGCTGTTGAGCCATCAAGCTGTTGAGCGATTGAGCGATTGAGCGAGGAGCTGCCCTCCAAGCTCAACAGCTCAACGGCTTGATAGCTCAACAACTCCCTCTACTTGATCTCGAACTTCTGCCGCGTCGTGACGCGCGCGCCGTTCGGCTCGATCGCGGTGATCTCGAGCGTGTGCGAGCCGCGGCGCAGGCCTGACAGCGACAGCATTCCCGGGATCAGGCCGCAGCCCGCGACGGCTTTCATCGGCGCCGGCTCGAGCTCGGACGCGGCGGCCATCTCGCCCACCTTCGTCTCGATCTTCATCGGTCCGGTCACGCCGCAGTACTCGAGGACGAACGCGAGATCGCCATCAGTGGCGAACGAGGACGCGGGCGGCAGTGCGGCGACGGGATCGGTCGCGGCGTCGGGATTGAGTGCGCCGAGGTCGGAGAGGAGGACGAGGCGTCCGATCTTTCCCTGCAGCTTCGCTTCGCCGCGCGGGGCGGAGGCCGTTTTCGCGCTGGAGGCGAGCTCCGCGCGGATCGAAGCCGCCCACGGCGGAGCGACGGTCATCGCCGGATCGACGATGTTCTTCTGGATTCGCGTCGCGCTGACGTTCGAGAACTGGCCGAACTTCGTGTCGCGGGTGTACACGTCGGCGCCGACCACCTGATTGAACGTGACGACGATGCGTGGGACGCCCAGCTCGACCGCGAGCTCGCGCGAATAGTTCCAGACGACGTTTTCCGCGGAGCGCGCCGATGCGGAGGACAACCCCGAGGACTGGGCGATGCCCATCGTCTCGCGCGAGCCTTTTTCCGGCGGGCCGAGGAGGATGTAGACCTGACCGCGCTCGGTGAGCGCGCCGCGCGTGCGCTTCTCGTCGAACGCGGCGTCGGCGTAGCGGACGCGGCTCGTGAACTCGTCGCGGAACTCATTGCGCGCGGTGTTCGGCGTGGGATCGCGCCGCGCCCAGAAGAGGTCGATGAAGGCGATGGCGGCGTCGTCCGAGGAGAGCTTTTTCCACGCCCTCTCCTCGTCGTCCGTCATGAGGAACTTCTCGGGACCGCGCCGCCACTCCTGAAACTGTTTGGAGAGACCGGCTTCCGCCACGACAGCAACGGAAAGGAGCGCAGCAAGGACGAGCAGCTTCACACGCATGGGACACCTCGGGCTATGGGGATTTGGACGCGCCGGAAATGGTAGCACGCGGCCTCATCAAAACCGCCAGCGAACCCCTACAGTGGCGTGCCCGTTCTGCGGCCGCTCGATCTGGATGCCCGGAGCGTCCGGGAAGTCTTCGCGGTCGAACGGGGAGGTCGTGATGATGTCGCTGACGTTGCCCTCGATCGCGAAGCGGTCGCTGAGCCACCAGGCCACGCCGCCGCCGAAGATCACGCCGTACTCGGACTGCATCCCTGAGAAGACCGGCTCGGCGCCATCCACGTTTTCGACAGGGTCGGCGCGATAGAGCGCCAGTGCGGGACCGCCGTGGAGATGGAAGCGGAACGCACCGCCGCGATTGATGTGGAAGACGAGGGGGAGGGAGAGCGTGGTGACGTCGAGCTCACCGGCGTCGATTTCGACCGGGTTTCCCGAGGAGCGCTGTTCTACCGCGAGTGGAGCTCGGGTGAAGGTTCCTTCCACGCGGAAGGAAAAGCGGTGGGTGAGCGTGCGCTCGAGGTCGATAGTCAGACCCGGCCGGGTGCTCGCGCTGAGGATGAGGCTCGACGTGCTGGTCGGCCCGCCGGGTGTACCGACGCGCATGCGCCGTTCGACGAAATCGCCGAAGACGAAGGCGCCGGAATGGACGCCTAGGCTCCACTCCTGGGCGGCCAGCGGGAGGGTGGCGGAGAGGAGAAAGGCGGCGATGGTCAAAAATTTCTTCATGGCGGGTGGTCAGAATTGCAACGGGGAAGCCAGACGTGGAAAAAGTTTCCACGGAAAATGGCGCTGGCCACCATGCGCTTTTTTTCACAAGGTGTAGGCGTATCCCTCTTGATTGCTGACACTTCGGAGGTTGGTGACGGAGGAAGCGTTCGTTTTGGCCGGTTATTGCGATTTCCGTCGAGAAGTTGGCAACGATCTGGCAGTAAGCGAGGGCACGATGATTCAGGTTTCGAACAGATGTACCGAAACCAACTTGCGCGGGTCCCATCTACCCTGCCTGCGCCAAGTGGCCGCTGCGGGCTCCCTCCTTGACTATTGGACCGATTTTGGACGATTACTCACTTAGCTTCCTTGAACCCTACCAACTGGCCGCAGCGGTCCAACGATGTACCACAACGGAGCCCCAAGGGCTCCGTTAGTGCTTTATGGGGGTACGTTTCGTGCCCCCATGAAGCACTCGGGTTCCAGGCCGGCGGGCCTTCGGAACTTTTCGTCCCGGCCACCCACCCGCAAGCCTGACGCCCGGCACCAACTCCCGCCCATATAATCCGCGCCGTGCCCGCAAAGCAGCGCCCCTCCCTCTTCATCATCGACGGCTCCAACAACATCTACCGCTCGTACTACGCCATCCGGAACCTGACGAACTCGGACGGGTTTGCGACGAATGCGGTCTACGGCTTCGTGCAGATGCTCAAGAAGCTGCTCAAGGACCACGAGCCGGACTGTATCGCCGTCGCCTTCGACGAGGGACGCGAGACCGCACGCACGTCGACCTTCGCCGACTACAAAAAAGACCGCAAGCCGATGCCGGACGATCTGGTCGTCCAGATCCCGTTCGTCTACGAGGTCCTCGAAGGCTTCCGCATCCCCGTCATCCGCTCGATCGAATGGGAGGCGGACGACTTCATCGGCTCGCTCGCCTGCTCCGCAAAAGACCGCGGCTACGAAGTCACGATCTGCACGAGTGACAAGGACTTTTTCCAGCTCGTCGGCGGAGGCATCCGCCTCTACCACACTGGCCGCGAGGTCATGTACGACGAGAAAGGGGTCGAGGAAGCATTCGGCCTCCCGCCGGAGAAAGTGGTCGACGTCATGGCCATCTGGGGCGACGCCATCGACAACATCCCCGGCGTCCCCGGCATCGGCGAGAAGGGCGCGAAGTCGCTCATCCAGGAGTTCGGTTCGCTCGACGCCATCTACGAGAACCTCGACAAGGTCGCCAAGCCGGCGATGCGCAAGAAGCTCGAGGAGAATCGCGACAAGGCTTATCTCTCGCGCGACCTCGCCCGCATCAAGTGCGATCTCGATCTCGCCATCGACTTTGCCACGCTGCAGCGCACCGACCCCGATCGCCCGAAGCTGCACGACGTGTTCTCGCGTCTCGAGTTCGCGTCGCTGATGCAGGAGTTCCTCCCCGAGGCTCCTCCCGTGGCGAAGGACTTCCGTATCGCCACTTCGGCGGAAGAGATCCGATCCTTCATTCAGGATCGCGACACGCTGGCGATCTGGTTCGAGCCCGCGACCATCGAAGGCTTCGACGCGCCGATCGCCGCCGCGCTCTCCGTGCAGCCGTCCGAGTCGCTCCTCGTCCCTCTCGCGAAAGACCTCGGCAGCACCGAGGAGATGACGAGTGCCGTGCGCGAGCTGCTCGCGTCGGATCGCGAGCTCGTTACGTACGACGCAAAAGCGCAGTCGCGCCGTCTGCGCGCCGCGGGCCTGCCGGTGCCGGCGAAGTGGGCCGACGTCATGTTGATGTCGTACGTCATCAATCCCGGCCTGCCGAGTCACGCCCTCGCGAACATCGCGCGCGATCGACTGAAGCAGGACGTGGTCGCGCGCAAGGATGTGCAGAAGACGGCGCCGCTCTTCGCGCTCGATCACGAGCTCGGCTCCTCGCGTCTCGCCCCCTACCAGCAATACCTCGGCGAAAAGTCCGACGTGACGATCGCGCTGCGCGGCATCCTCGAACCGGAGCTGCGCCGCGACGAGGCACTCGCGGACATCTACTCGCGCATCGAGATGCCGCTCTTTCCCGTGCTCGGGGCGATGGAGGAGCGCGGCATCCGCATCGACGTCGGCCTGCTGCGGCAGATGTCGAACACGATGGGCGCGACGCTCGCGGATCTCGAAACGCGCATCTATAAAGAGGCCGGCGAAGAGTTCAACATCAACTCGCCGGCGCAGCTCGGGCACATCCTCTTCGAGAAGCTGAACTACCCCGTCATCAAGAAGACGAAGACGACGAAGAGCTACTCGACCAGCGTCGAGGTGCTCGAAGAGCTGGCCACGCACGGCTTCGCGGTGCCGCAGCTCATCCTCCAGCATCGCGAGCTGCACAAGCTCAAAGGCACGTACGTCGACGCGCTCCCGCAGATCGTCGGCAGCGACGGCCGCGTGCACACGACGTTCAACCAGGCGGTCGCGGCGACGGGACGTCTGTCGTCGTCCGATCCGAACCTGCAGAACATCCCCATCCGCACGCAGACGGGACGCGAGATCCGCAAGGCCTTCGTCGCGGATGAGGGATGGGTGCTCGTGTCCGCGGACTACTCGCAGGTCGAGCTGCGCATCCTCGCGCACATCTCCGGCGACGAGTCGCTGATCGAGACGTTCCGCCGCGGCGACGACATTCATCGCGCGACGGCGTCGAAGATGTTCAACATCCCGCCCGAGGAGCTGACGGCGGAGCAGCGGCGCGGCGCGAAGGTCATCAACTTCGGCGTGCTGTACGGCATGTCGTCGTTCCGTCTCGCGAATGAGCTGAACATCTCCACGGGGCAGGCGAAGGACTGGATCGACGCGTACTTTGCGCGCTATCCGAAGATCCAGGAGTACCTCGACCGCACGCTCGACGAGGCGCGCGCCACGGGCAAGGTCACGACGCTGTTCGGGCGCGTGCGCTACATCCCCGAGATCCACAATCGCTCGTTCACCGTGCGCGGCAATGCCGAGCGCATGGCCACGAACGCGCCGATCCAGGGCACCGCGGCGGACATCCTCAAGATGGCCATGATCGCCCTGGAGCGGAATCTGACGAAGCACGGTTCGGGTGCGCGGATGCTGCTCACGGTGCACGACGAAATCGTGATCGAGGCGCCGGAGCCGAGCGCGGCCGAGGTGGCGGGGATCGTGAAAGAGACGATGGAGAACGTCTTCCCTCTCGCGGTGCCGCTCGCGGTCGACGCGCACTGGGGGAAGAGCTGGTTCGATGCGAAAGAGTGAGCTACAGACGTCTCGGAATCCTCGTTTTCCTCGTTTGCGTCTCGTGTAAAGAGCCCGCAAAGCAGGCCGCCCGGCCGGCGGCGGCCGCTCCGGGGATGCGGGCGACGGTCGTGACCATCCGCACCACGATCGAGCGCGACAAGACCACGCGCGACCACATGCTCGTGATCGCCGGCGGCCGCGCGCGCGCCACGAACGAGCTCGACATGTGGCGTCTCTTCGACACGAACGCGAACACCGTCACGTTCGTCGACGACATCGAAAAGACCATCCGGACGGAACCGCTGGCGAAGCTGCTCGCCAATCGCCGCAAGGCGAACGCGGGCGCGCTGCCGGCGTATTACCCGAGACTCACACTCCGCCGTACAGATGAATCAAAAGCGGTCGCCGGCGCGAATGCGACGCGGCACGTGGTCGAGTCGGGCGCGTATCGCCGCGAGCTGTGGATGGCGGAGCATCCCGCGATCCCGCGCGGTCTCTTCGCGATGATGCACGCGAGCGAAGTGCCGTCGTCACCGCTCGCGCCGATGGGGCGCGCGCTCGATGAAGCGCTCATGACCGCGCGCGGTTTCCCGCTCGTCGACCGCTCCGAGGTGCCGTATGACAACGGCAAGCTCGTGGTCGATCGCACGGTGGTCAGCGTCGCCCAGCGCGAAGTGCCGGAGACGATGCTGCAGATTCCGAAAGGGTACAAGGACCTCACGCCGAAGCCTGCCACACCCCCGTCACCATGAGCCGCGAAGACGGCGAAGGGTCTCGAACTTCGCAGCGTGTGCGTCGAGCGAGGCGCTTCGCAGCCACAGCGTGACGTCACGTCAAAGCACGATTCGCGAATCGCCCACCCGTTTCGTCGCGCCTTCCCTGTCGAAAAACTCCAGCAGCGGAATGGCGACCTTGCGCGAGATGCCGAAGAGATCTTTGAACTCGGCGACGTCGATGGTCTGCCCTTTCTTCTCGCGCAGCTTTTCGCGTGCGGCGGCGATGACGTCTTTGTGCAGATACACGCCGTCCGCGAGGCGCACCAGCGTGCCCTGCTTCACGAGAAAGCCGATCACGCCTTCGATCACCTTCGGCCGCTGCGGAATCGCTTTGATGATCTGCGACGTGGCAGGCGTCTGCAGTCCCGCTTCGAGGTACTTCAGCTCGATCGCGCGTGCGAGCTCTCCTTCGGCACCGCCGAGGGTTTTGGAGCGGCCGGGGATCTCGAGCGCGTCCCCGTTGATGGCGATGATCTGTTCCTTCACCAGGTCGTGCAGGAGAAAGTTCACCGGCGCCGCGGAGGGGATGAGCTTCTGCACGAACTCCCCCTTCGGCACGTTCACGGCCATTTTGTTGTTCGCGAAGTAGTGCTCGACGAACTCCATGGCGCGTCTGCGAAAGTCGGCGAGGACGTCGTTGTGGAGGAACGTCGATCCGGTCCTGGACACGTTCGGAACGTTCTTCAATTCCCTGGTCAGCGTCTCCACGCGAATGCCCGTGCGCGCCTGCAATTCTTCGAGCGACACACCGCGCACACCCTGCAGTTTCGCCATCAGCTCCGCGCGCTCGGGCAATGTGCCGCCGGCGAGTGTTTCGAGGATCTCCGCGCGCGTGCGGCGGCTGAGCTTCGGCAGGTGTGCGTCGATGACCGTTCCGCCGCCGATCGTGAACGCGGGCGAGTAGCGGCGAATGACGAAGCGATCGCCCGCGGCCGCGACCACGGGCGCTTCGAGCCGCACCTGTGCGAACGCGCTCATGCCCGGCTGCAGCTCCGCGCCGGTGTCGTCGACGAAGCGGATCGTGCCGAGGAGCTCCGCGGAGAGGTGATGGAAGCGGATGCGGGTCTGTTCCTTCAGCGGCTTCGCGTCGGCGAGCAGGTCCAGCCGGACGGTGATGACGTGCGACTCGCGCAGCGTCGACGGATGCAGCACCTGCTGCCCGCGATGCAATTCGTCGAGTGCGATGTCGGCGAGGTTCATCGACGTGCGCTCGCCCGCCGACGCTTCGTCGCGCGCCTCGCTGTGCACCTGCACGCCGCGCGCGCGGCTGCGTTTGCCGCCGGGGAGGACTTCCACTTCGTCTTCGACTTTCACTTTGCCGGCGTACGTCGTGCCGGTGATGACGGAGCCGAAACCTTTCATCGTGAACGCGCGGTCGATCGGCAGACGGAAGACGCGCGTGGTGGCATCGCGATCGTGCACTTCGGCGACCGACTGCACGATCGCGGCGCGCAATTCATCGAGTCCCGCATACGTGCTGCTGCTCACCGGCACGATCGGTTTGCCTTCGAGGAACGAGCCGGCGACGAGGTCTTCGATCTCGAGGCGCACGAGCTCGATGATGTCGCGGTCGACGAGGTCGCTCTTCGTGATGGCCACGACGCCGGTGGGGATGCCGAGGAGCTTGCAGATCGCGAAATGCTCGCGGGTCTGCGGCTTGATGGATTCGTCCGCGGCGACGACTAACAGCGCGCTGTCGATGCCGCCGATGCCGGCCAGCATGTTCTTCACGAAGCGCTCGTGGCCCGGCACGTCGACGAAGCCGATCTGGTAATCGTCGGTGAACCAGCTCGCGAATCCCAGGTCGATCGTGATGCCGCGGCGCTTCTCTTCGGGGAGGCGATCGGTGTCGATGCCGGTGAGCGCGCGGACCAGCGAGGTTTTGCCGTGATCGATGTGACCGGCCGTGCCGATCACGCGTTTCTTGCGAGCCATGCGCGCGCATCGTACATTCGCAAGGTATGGAAGTGCGCAGCATCGAGATCAAGGCCGCGGACGGCTACACGCTCACGGGCACGCTCTACGATGCGAACGCGAGCGACGCGCTGCTCGTCGCGCCGGCGATGGGTGTGCGCCGCCGCTTCTACGACGCGTTCGCGCGGCACGTCGCGGAGCGCGGCCGCAGCGTCGTCACGATCGACTACCGCGGCATCGGCGACTCGCGTCCCGCATCGCTGCGTCAGTTCCGTGGGTCGATGTCGGATTGGGGCACGCTCGACATCCCCGCGGCGATCGACTGGATCGCGCGCGAGCTTCGTCCCGCGTCGCTTGCGTACACCGGTCACAGTGCGGGCGGGCAGCTCGTGGGGCTCGCGCCGAATGCGTCACGCGTCGATCGTCTGCTGCTCGTCTGCGCGCAATCCGGCCACTGGCGGCATTGGCCGGGGGTACGGCGCTACGGTCTGGCCGCACTCTGGATGGCGATGCCCGTCATCTCCCATCTCGTCGGCTTCTTCCCCTCCAGGCCCCTCGGCCTCGGCAGCGAAGACCTCCCGCGCAACGTGGCCTCCGAATGGGCGCGCTTCGGCCGCCATCGCGACTACCTCTTCCGCGACCACGACCCCGCGCCGTACGCGCGCATCACCGCCCCCATCCTCGCCTACAGCTTCTGCGACGACCATTACGGCCCCCGTCCCGCCGTCGACTGGTTCCTGTCCAAATACAGCGGCGCGCCGCTGCAGCACGTGCACGTCGACAAGCCGGGTCTCGGACACTTCGGCTACTTCCGGCGCGGCCTCGGCGAGGTGCACTGGGAGGACGCGGTGCGTCATTTCAACGGGTGACACCCGGAACGCGTTCGCCGTACACCTCTTTCAACTGCGGCGGCAGTTCGCCTCCCAGTCCCAGCGACTCTTTCAGATCTCCCGCGTTGACGATGGCCTGGCCGCGGAAGTGGTTGTTCGTGACGACGTACGTGTCCTTGTTCTTCGCCATCGCCGCGATGCGCTTCGACCACGGCTCGAGCTCTTCCTGCGTGTAGAGATAGTTGTAGCGTTCGTACGCTTCCTCGTGCGCGAACCACTTCTCGTAGTTGCGGCCGTGAAAGCGCGCGTACGCGATGGGGCCCGTCACGGTGTCGGCGGGCTTGACCGAGTTGTCGAAGAGCGGCTGGTCGACGTTCACCCACGACACGTCGTGCTCGTCGAGGAACGCGTAGAAGGCCTTGTCCTGAAACGTCGAGTGCCGCACCTCGAGCGCTTTCGGATACTCCGCGAACGCGGCGAACAGCGCCTCGAGCTTCGCGCACGACTCCGGCGAATTCTTGAAGCTCCACGGGAACTGCAGCAGGATCGCGCCGAGGCGATCGGCTTCCATCAGCGGGTCGAGATAGTTGCGGAACGCTTTGACGTCATCGGCCGCGAGCTCCGCTTTCTCGTGCGTGAAGCCGCGGAACACTTTCGTCGTGAACTTGAAATCGGCGTTGCCCGTCACGCGCCGCACCCAGCTCTTCGCGTGCGTCGGAGGAGGGATGCGGTAGAACGGCGAGTTGATCTCGATGGTGTCGAAAAACGCGGCGAGATAGCCGAGGTGATCGAACTTCGAGCCGTGCGGCGGATAGACGATCTGCTCCCAATCCTTGTAGCTCCAGCCGGCCGGTCCGACGCGGATTTTGTGGTGTGTTTTCAATGGTCAACACCTTGACGTTCTTATTTTGAGTTCCATAGCAGCGCGTTGCCTTCCCTGAGAAAACTATGCTAAAAGGCCAGCCATCGGGATCAATATGAACACCTCCACATCGGACAGCGGCGTTCGTTCGGGGGCTTTTTGTTTCCCGGTGTTCGGAAGGGGGTCGATTCGCTACTCGTAGTCAGTTTCCCGACCGCGGGGGCAGGGTCGCGGCCCCCCGCAACATGACCAGCGCTGCGGCACTCAGCTTTTCAAAGCAACAACCAACAGGAGATCAAGGTTTCATGGACACTTTCAACGACAAATCCCTCAACTGCGCGGACTGCGGCCAGGAGTTCATTTTCAGCCGCAACGAACAGGCGTTTTACGCCGAGCGCGGATTCACGAATGAGCCGAAGCGCTGCAAGAACTGCCGCGACAAGCGAAAAGTCTCCCGCGATGGTAACGGTGGTGGCGACGGCCGCAGCCGCCAGATGGTCAGCGTTACCTGCGACAGCTGCGGTATCCCGACCGAAGTTCCGTTCACCCCGGTGAGCGGCAAGCCGGTCTACTGCCGCGATTGCTACAACCAGCGCCGCTCGAACAGCCGCAGCTCGAGCTGGGCGTAAGCAGCACCCTGCATCGAACCCTACGAACTGACGGCCGGCGCGAAAGTGCCGGCCGTTTTGCGTTTGTTCGGACATCCTCCGTCTGCGCTGAGGATGAACTTGGGCTAGAATCCGCGCCGCTTGACTCGCCCCGTTCCTCCTCCCGTCGACAGCATCCTCGATCTCGTCGGTAACACGCCCATGGTGCGTCTGCGCCGGCTCACCGGGCCGGACGACGCCGAGGTCTTCGCAAAGCTCGAGTTCTTCAATCCGGGGTTCTCGGTGAAGGACCGCATCGGCGTCGGGATGATCGAGCGCGCCGAGCGCGAAGGACTCCTCCGGCCCGGCGGTACGATCATCGAGCCGACCGCGGGCAACACCGGCGTCGGCCTCGCGCTCGCCGGCGTGCAGAAGGGGTACCGCGTCATCCTCTGCGTCCCCGACAACTTCTCCGCTGAAAAGCGCGAAGTCATGCGAGCCCTCGGCGGGCAGGTCATCGACACGCCGGGCAAGGACGGCATCCGCGGCGCGATCGCGAAAGCCGAAGAGCTGGCCGCGACCATCGAAGGCTCGTACATCCCGCAGCAGTTCCGCAACGCGTTCAACAGCGAGTCGCACTACGAGACCACCGGCCCCGAGATCTGGGAACAGATGGAAGGCCGCATCGACGCGTTCGTCGCGGGCGCGGGCAGCGGCGGCACGTTCACCGGCGTCGCGCGCTATCTGCGCGAGCGCCTTCCGGATCTGTTCTGCGCGATCGTCGAGCCGGAAGGCTCCGTTCTCGGCGGCGGCCAGGCCGGTCCGCACGACGTCGAAGGCATCGGCGCGTCGTTCATCCCGCCGGTGCTCGACATGTCGCTCGCGAACGAAGTCATTACCATCTTCGATCCGCCCGCGTACGAATTCGTCGCGCGCCTCGCCCAGGAAGAAGGCATCCTCGGCGGCTCGTCCGCCGGTGCGAACGTCGCTGCCGCCGTCCAGGTCGCGCAACGCCTCGGCCGCGGCAAGCGCATCGTCACCATCATCCCCGACGCCGCCGAGCGTTACATGACGAAGGGGATTTACTCGAAGTGGCGGAAGGAAACGCCGGCGGATCCGGCCGTGTAGAGGGATTGAGAATTGAGGATTGAGGATTGAGGATACGGCGAGAGCCATCCTCAATCCTTCATCCTCAATCCTCAATCCGTGAGGAACGAACGACTATGGCCTTTTCTACCGACTGCATCCACGCCGGCCAGGAGCCGGAGCCGCAGACTGGCGCCGTCTCGGTGCCGATCTTTCAGACCTCCACTTACGTGCAGCCGGAGCTCGGGCGCCACAAGGGCTACGAGTACGCGCGCACGAAGAATCCGACGCGGTCGGCGCTCGAGGCGAATCTCGCCGCGCTCGAACGCGGCAAGTACGCGCACTGTTTCGCGTCCGGCATGTCGGCGACGGACACGATCTTCCGCATGCTCAAGTCGGGCGATCACGTGATCGCGGGCGAGAACATGTACGGCGGCTCGTATCGCCTCTTCAGCCGCGTGCTCGAAAAGTACGGGCTGCAGTTCACGTACGTCGACACGTCGAACGTCGACGCGGTGCGCGCGGCCATGCAGCCGAACACGCGCATCGTGTTCCTCGAGACGCCGACCAATCCGATGATGACCGTCACGGACATCGCCGCGTGTTCGGAAGTCGCGCACGAGAAGGGCGCGCTGGTCGTCGTCGACAACACGTTCTGCTCGCCGTACCTGCAGCGTCCGATCGAGCTCGGCGCGGACATCGTCGTGCACTCGACGACGAAGTTCATCAACGGACATTCCGATTCGGTCGGCGGCGTGGTCGTGTCGAACAGCGACGAGATCGCGGAGCAGATCGGCTTCCTGCAGAACGCGGTCGGCGCGATCCTCTCGCCGTTCGATTCGTTCCTCGTGCTGCGCGGCGTGAAGACGCTTGCGGTGCGCATGAAGCGTCACGAAGAGAATGGTCTGGCGATGGCGAATTACCTCGCCAACCAGACCAAGGTGAAGAAGGTCTATTACCCCGGCCTGCCCGATCACCCGCAGCACGAGCTGGCGAAGCGGCAGATGCACGGCTTCGGCGCGCTGATCTCGTTCGAGCTCGGCTCGTACGAAAACGCGAAAGCGTTTCTCGATCGCGTGCGTCTCTGCTCTCTCGGCGAATCGCTCGGCGGCGTCGAGACCCTGATCTCGCATCCCGAGACGATGACGCACGCCTCCGTGCCGATCGAGACGCGCAAACGCCTCGGCATCACGCCGGGTCTCGTGCGCATCTCCGTGGGGATCGAGGACATCGAGGACCTGATCGCCGATCTCGAAAACGCGTTCGACGGGTAAACTCGCGCGTGATGCGCGAGATCTCGGATGCGCTTCCGGGCGCCGATCTCATTCGCGAAGGACTGCGCGATCTCGCCAATCGCGTCGAGTCGGTGCCGGCGCGCACTCGCGCTACAACGCACTGATTCGCAGACTGGTGAGCTTCGAGGGTGCAGCGGAATGCGTGAGCGACTGACGGAGGACCGGCTTCGCATGTTCATGCGCATGCTGGGAAGGCGCGCACGGGTCGAAGGGCGCGTCTACGTCACCGGCGGCGCGACCGCGGTGCTCTATCGGTATCCGGCCATCGACGCCGCGCGTTTCCGGAACGCGGTCGAGGCGACCCTCCGCCTACAATAGCCGCCGATGTTGCCCATCCTCCTCATCGCGCTCGCGTATGTCATCGGCTCGATTCCCTTCAGCTTCCTCGTGGCGAAGGTCGCGTCGGGAAAGGACGTGCGCGAGCTGGGGAGCGGGAACGTCGGCGCGACGAACGTGGCGCGCACCGCGGGGAAGGCGGCCGGCGTCGTTGCCCTGCTGTTCGACATCGCCAAGGGCTGGGGTGCGGTGATGATCGCGCGCCTGATCGTCGCGCGGCCGGAGTGGCCGTTCGACGCGGGCGTGCTGGCGTGGGAGTCGCGCGAATTCTGGATTGCACTGGCCGGCCTGATCGCCGTCCTCGGGCACATGTTTCCCGTATGGCTGCGCTTCCACGGCGGCAAGGGTGTGGCCACGGCCGCGGGTGTGTTTCTCGGCCTCGCGCCGATCACCATCGCCGGCGGCATTCTCGTCTTCGCGATCGTGGTGATCGTCTCGCGCTACGTCTCGCTCGCGTCGATCGTGACCGCCGCGGCGATCCCGCTCTTCTTCCGCTTCCTCGTGAACAACGCGCCGTTCTGGCACATCGTGATGAGCATCGGCATCGCCATCCTGGTCATCCTCAAACATCACTCGAACATCTCGCGTCTCGTGCAGGGGACCGAGCGGAAGCTCGGCCAGCGGAAATAGAGAGAGGGATAGATGAAGATCTCGATCATCGGCGCGGGTGCGTTCGGAACCGCGATGGCGGCGACGGCCGCGCGCGCGGGCAACGACGTCGTGCTGTGGGCGCATGATCCGGAAGTCGCCGCGACGATCCGCGAGACGGGCGCGAATCCCGATTACCTCAAAGGCGTCGCCCTCAGCGAACGCGTGCGCGCGACGAACGATCTCGAAGAAGCGGCGAGCTTCGCCGACACGGTGTTCATGGTCGTGCCGAGCCATCACTACCGCGAGGTGCTCAAGAACCTCCGGCCGCATTTCCGCGATCGCGTGAAAGTCATCTCCGGCACGAAGGGGATCGAGAACGAATCGCTCGAACGGATGTCGCAGGTCTCCGCCGACGTCCTCGGCGATCAGCTCGCGGCGTTCGCGGTGCTGTCGGGGCCGACGTTCGCCATCGAGACCGCGCGCGCCGATCCCACGGCCGCCGTCATCGCGTCGAAAGACATCGACTTTGCGCAGGAAGTGCAGCAGGTGCTGTCGTCGCCGATGTTCCGTCTGTATCACACGAACGACGTTGTCGGCGTCGAGCTCGCGGGCTCGCTCAAGAACGTCATCGCCATCGCCGCCGGCGTGCTCGAAGGCCTCGGCCTCGGCTCGAACACGAACGCCGCGCTCATCACCCGCGGTCTCCGCGAGATGACGCGCCTGGGCATGGCCCTCGGCGGGAAGCTCGAGACGTTCGCGGGACTCGCGGGCATGGGCGATCTCGTCCTCACCTGCACCGGCGCGCTCTCGCGCAATCGCACCGTCGGCGTGCTGCTCGGCAAGGGACAGACACTCGACGACATCCTGCGCGACGCGAAGTTCGTGGCCGAGGGCGTGAAGACTTCGAAGTCGGCGCGGCAGCTTTCGGAGAAGCATCAGATCGAGATGCCGATCGCGTCGGAGATGTACCGCGTGCTCTACGAAGGAGAGTCGCCGCGCGGTGGCATCCAGCGCCTCATGACGCGCGCGCTCAAGTCCGAAGTGGATTAGCGTCGCGCGCCGGCTCGAGCAGGTAGAGCCGCAGCCACGTCGCGCTCGCGACGAGCGCGAGGAGCGAGATGACGATGCCGGCGATGAGGCCCGCGGGGCGATGGTTCGGCGGCATCGGCACCGGCACCGCGTTCGGCAATTCGCGCAAGCCTTTCGGACCGATCACGAAGCGCACGCCGTTCGCGGCGAGGTACTGCTCCTGTTCCGGCGAGAGGATCGGATTGAACGTGTGCAGCGCGGGATCGTAGCCGCCGGGAAGTAAATGTTCGACGGTGCGGCGGGTGTTCATCGCGTCGTACGAGATCGCGTCGCGGATGCCGTAGAGCGTGCCGAGGTTGGCGGGGAAGACTTCGAAGTGCTCGGCGATGAGGAACTCGTTGCGCGGGTCGCGTTCGCGAATGACGCGCACCGCCTCGGGTGCAGGCGGGACGCCGGTCATGTTCACCGCGGGATTGAAGCCGATGCCGAATGCGAACAACTCCGCTGCCGCGGCGATCGACAACAGCAATGCGCGACGCTGCAGCGAAAGCACGAGTGCGAGTCCGGCGAGCAACCAGCACGCGCCGGGAATCGCGAGCCGGCGCAGGGTCGTCAGCCCCGCGGCGTCGAGGTAGTACGCGAGACGCTGTTCGTAGACTTCCGGCGCCTGCTGCAGATGTCCGCGTGCGCGCAGTTGGTCGATGCCGGAACGTGCGACGCTCGTCAGCAGCGGACGCGCTGCCGGAACGAGCGGCAGCACTCCCGCGATCAACGCGAGTGCACCGGCGAGCAGCAATGCCGTTCCGATTTTGCGACGCTTGCGCGTGGCGACGATCACGATCGCCGGTCCGGCAGCCATCGCGCCGAACAGCACGAACAGCGCGGCAAAGTACTCGAGCGTGAGCACGCGCACGATGGGGATGTGTTTCGCGACGTCCCACAGCCCCGGCGGCACCCACGAGATCACCAGTGCGACGGTGCCGAGGAACACCGCCCGTTTGAGGTTGCCGGGGAGCTCGCGGAACGCGAGGATCAGCGCGAGCAGCACGATCGCGCCGACGTAGCCGCCCGCGCGCAGGTTGAAGTTCTCCGCCATCGGCAGCGCGGTGAGATCGAGCTCGCCGCGTAAAGGCGTGCCGAGGATGCCGGGGAGGATCTGCGAGGCGATGCCCCAGATGCGGAACGGATGCGCCGTCTGCGGACGCAGCACGCTCGCGTAGCTGTCGCCGAGGATCGTCAGGAAGGGGACGAGGTGAAAGGCGAGGAGCAGGAATCCGAGCAGAGCGCCGACACTCGACGGAACGAGGGCGCCGATTTTCCAGTCGGCGCGTTTCTCCGCTTCCCACGCCAGAAAAATCCAGATGCCGACGACGCCGATGAAGAGCGTTTCCGGATGACCGCCCGCGCTGCAGAGCGCGGCGAAGAGGATCACGTACGCCGCGTTGCGGATCGAGGGGAACTTCATCAGGCGCAAGGCCGCCGCGGCGAGCGCGGGCAGCAGCACGAACACGTGCGTGATCGGATAGAGCAGCCACACGACCGTGTAGCCGGCGGTGGCGTAGACGATCGCGGAAAGGATCGCGGCGTGGGGTGCGACGTCGAGCTCGCGCGCGAACCAGTACGCGCACAGCGCCGCGGCGAGCAGTTTCATCAACGCCATCCACGCCCAGCCGTCGAGTCCGAGGAGCAGGCGCGGCCACGTGAATGGGGAGAAGAGCACCGTCTGCGGATTCGCGAACAGCGGACCGCCGTCGCCCGCGAAGCGGTTCACCCACGGCATCTCGCCGTTGCCGAGCATGCGCAGGATCTCGCGGTCCCACGGGACGAACTGCACGATGACGTCGCCGAGGAGAGAGTTCGAAACGCGGATGCGCTGCGTGGGGTCGGACTTCCACGCGCCCGAATCGAGCGGCAGGTCTAGCGGCGCGAACGTGCGGCCCGGGAGGAATCCGGGACCCGCGTAGAGGAGCGCGACGGCGAGGAAGAGAAGCGCAATGCGGCGCATGCGAAAGCGGGCAAACCATAGCAGATCGCCTGCACGGTGAGGGGCGGCAGGCCCTGAGGCGATCCGTCGTAGAGCAGGTACGACGCGGGTGCGGCGAGCGCGACCCAGAGCCACGCGCTGCGCTCGACGAGCGCCGCCGGCACGAGCGTGAGCCAGTACCACGGATGAATGGCGGGCGAGCAGAGGAGCAGCGCGGCGATGGCGCCGCTGACACGGCGCGCGCTGACGATCGCGGCGATGGCGATCGTGGCGAGGATCGCGCGCGTCAGAAAGTCGGCGTAGACGTGGCGATAGACAAAGTCGGAGATGAGCTCGAAGCGCAGCGGATGGTGCGTCCACATCGTTTTCGTGGGGATGCGCTCGACGATCCAGCGGACCGCGTCATACGCGGGCGAGTTGAAGATCCAGCGCGTGGCGTAGTCGCGGAAGCCCGGCATGATCGGCTCGCCGGCGAAGAAGACCACCGGCAGCAGCAATGCGAGTGTGAAAGGGAGGAGCTTCATGCCGCGCCGGCGGAGCGCGGGCAGCGCCGCGAGCGGAATGATCTTCAGGCCGGAAGCGATGCCGAGCGCGATCGGCGAGCGACGCAGCAACGCGAAGCCGAGGAGCACGCCGGCGATGGCGTCGACGTGGCCGCTCCACACACCCTCGAACAGCACGAGCGGACAGGTTGCGTACGCGAACGCGCGCTCGCGCAGCATGGCGATGGCGAGCAGGTCGATGCAGAGGATGAGCACGCGCCAAGGAATCAGCTCGTGCACGAGCCCGAACAGCAACTGCGCGTGCGGCGGATAGATCGAGCGGATCTCCGGATGATTGATGCGTGGATCGGTCGGTGTGTACGTGTAAGGGTTCTCGCCGCTCGCGACGACGCGTCCGTCGGAGAGGTAGCGATACACATCGCCGGAGAGACGCGGCTCCGGAAAGAGCAAAACGATGCGAAGAGCGACGGCGACGACGATCGTCACCGGCAGCGACACGTTGCGCCGCACGAGCGGCAACCACGCCACCGCGGCCACGGCATACACGAGCACGAAATGCCCGGACGCCGGCGCGAGCAGCACCATCGCCGCGAGTAGAATCAGCGCGGCTCCATGAATGCCGCCGAAGCGTGCATCCTCGCGCTGTACTACCTCGTCCTCGGCATGCTCGCCGTGTACAGCCTGCATCGGCTCCATCTTGTCAGATTGCGGCGGCGCGCGACGCGGCCCATGCGCGTGACGGCCGACGTCGCTCCACCGCTCACGGTGCAGTTGCCGCTGTACAACGAAGCGAACGTCGCGGCGCGATTGATCGACGCCGTTGCCGCGATCGACTATCGCGGCGCATACGACATCCAGGTGCTCGACGACTCGACGGATGCGACGACGTCCATCGTGGCGGAGCGCATCGCACATCACGCGGCGTCAGGCGTGCGCATCACGCACATCCGCAGAGGCTCGCGCGAAGGCTACAAAGCGGGCGCGCTCGCGCACGGCATGCGCCTGTCCGACGCGGAGCTCTTCGCCGTCTTCGACGCCGACTTCGTCCCCGCGAGCGATGTGCTCGCGAAGATGGTTCCGTATTTAGCGGACGCGCGCGTGGGGATGGTGCAGGCGCGCTGGACGCATCTCAATCGCGACGAATCGCTGCTCACGCGCGTGCAGGCGCTTTTCCTCGACGCGCACTTCGCCGTCGAATCGGCGGCGCGCAACCTCGGCGGCCGTTTCTTCAACTTCAACGGCACCGCGGGCGTGTGGCGGCGGCGCGCGATCGAGGAAGCGGGCGGGTGGTCGTCGTCGACGCTGACCGAGGATCTCGACCTGTCGTATCGCGCGCAGCTCGCGGGATGGGAGTTCGTCTTCGTCAACGACGTCGAAGTGCCCGCGGAGTTGCCCGCGGCGCTGAGCGGCTTTCAGGACCAGCAGCATCGCTGGGCCAAAGGCTCGATCCAGACCGCGCGCAAGCTCCTCGGCGAGATCGTCCGCAGCGGACACACGCGCGAAGTGAAACGCGAGGCCGTGTTCCACCTGACGAACAACAGCGCGTATCTCCTCAGCGTGATCCTTGCCATGCTGATCGTCCCCGCGCTCCTCGTGCGTTACCGGCACGGCATTCTGTGGACGTTCGCCATCGATTTTGCGCTCTTCGCCGCGTCGAGCGGCTCGGTGCTCCTTTTCTATCGCGAGGGGCAGAGATGGGCAGGCAGACCTGCACCTCGATGGAGGGAGTTACTGGCGGTTCTCCCCGTGGGTGTAGGGATGTCGGTGCGGAATGCCGTGGCGGTGGTGGAGGGGGCGTTCGAACGGGGCGGGGAGTTCAAGAGGACGCCGAAGACCGGATCGTCGGGCGTGAGGCGTCCGGGGGCTCGAGCGAAGAGCTCCGGACGCGTGAGAACCGAAGCCCTGCTCGAATCGCTGCTCGCGATGTTTTTCCTCGGCGCGATGATCGCGTTCGCTTTCGAAGGCCACTACGGCGCGCTCCCGTTTCTCTCCCTCTTCGTCAGCGGATACGGCTTTTTTGCCGCGCTAAGTTTCCGCACGTCAACGACTTAACTCTGGCAACCCGGTTGCACTATCCACCCTCATTGGAGGACTTATGTGGAACCTGTTGAAACAGCTTCTCGTCTTCCGTGTCGGCCAGCGCTCCGCGCGCGGCACGGCACGAATGATCGGCCTCGGCCGTGTCGCGACGATCCTCGGTCTCATCGCCGGCTATCGCGCCTGGCGCAACCATCAACGTCACGCCTGACCAACAACTCACCCTCTCCCCGTGCGCGGGGAGAGGGTAGCGTGAGGGTCCGCTGTAAGATGTCGCGGGCATGCACCGGCAGAACCTCGGCGAGATGCTGATCGCGGCGAACCTCATCGACGAGGTTCAGATGCAGATTGCGCTGGCCGAGCAGGCGCAGTCCGGCAAACGCTTCGGCTCCACGCTCGTCGATCTCAAGTTCATCGACGAGAACGTCTTGGCCGCCTTCCTCTCCAAACAGATCGACGTCCCCTGCATCAGCCTGCTCCACATCGACATCCCGAGGAAAGTGCTCCGCAAACTGCCTCGCGCGGTAGCCGTCGAATGTAAAGCCGTGCCCGTGCGCATCGAAGAGGACCGCCTCGAAGTGGCCATGGTCGATCCGACTGATCTCGAAGTTCTCGACAGACTCGAGAAAGCGGCCGGGATGACCGTCACGCCGCTCATCGCGCCGGAGAGCTCGATCGCGACGATGGTCGTGCGCTGCTATCCGGAAGAGCTCGACGGCGACAGCACGATGGTCGGACGGCAGCGCGAGAAACGCAACAGTCCGAACGATCCGATCTTCTGGGACATCGTCGCGGAGATGGAGACAGGCGATCTCGACGGCCGCCTGACGCGGCTCGAGCAGCGCCTCGACCAGGTGTGGGTGCTGCTCGAGAAAATTCTGCGAACGCTGGAACGGGAAGGAGTGCACCGCAATTAGCGGTGCCGCGCTGCTACCGTTGCGGAGGCTTCTGGCCGGCCGCGTCATCCGCCGCCGCTTCGGCCGTGGCAGGGTCGTCCTCGGGGTTTTCGTACAACCCTTCCTCCGCCTGCGCCGCCGCGGCGGCGAGCTTGCGCTGCTTCTCCGCGGCTTCCGCCTTCGCCTGCGCGGCCCTGGCCGCCTCGATCCGCTTCTCCTCCGCGCGCTTCGCGTTCTGCTGCTCTTCCCAGCTCGGGCCCGCGGGCGGCGGCATGTTCAGCGAGCGCTGGTTCGTGGTCGTCGTGACGTGACCCTTGCTGCTCTTCAGGGTCTCGTTCGTGATGACGGGCGTGGCGGACTTTTTTCCTTTGCGGTTCGCGCGCTTCGCGGCGGCGACGAGCGCGGAGTCGGGAGCGGCCGTAGTCGTGGTCGGAGCGGGCGTCGTCTCGGTCTTCTTCGGCTCTTCCGCGATCAGGGGAAGAGCGAGCATCGCGGCCGCCGCGGTCATCATCCAGCGTTTCATCCGTCGCCTCCGTCAACCTCTAATGTGCATCCGGTGCGCGCCAATTTCCCGTGCGCCCCGAATCTTGCACACGGACTCAACTGATGTCAGCCGAATCGCTTCTCGAGCAGTTCGGATATTTTGCCGTGTTTCTCGGCACGTTCCTCGAGGGAGAGGCGATCCTGGTCGCGGCAGGATTCTTTGCGTCCCGCGGCTATCTCGACATCTGGCTCGTGACGCTCGTCGCGTTTCTCGGCGCGTACGTCGGCCATCTCTTCTGGTTCTGGCTGGGACGTGCGCACGGTGTGCGGCTGCTCGACAAGTTCCCGAGCATGAAGCGGCACTTCGGCAAAGGGATGCGCGTGTTCGAGCGCTACGGCGTCGCCGCGATCATTCTCACGCAGTGGATCTACGGACTGCGCATCACCTGCGCGGTGATCATCGGGATGTCGAAGATCGGGCTCGTGAAGTTCCTCTTCTACGAGGCACTGAGCTGCGCGATCTGGGCCGCGGCCATCACGGCGCTCGGCTACTACTTCGGCCGCGCGATCGAAACGCTCCTCGGCCGCGTGGAGCACATCGAAAAGTACGGCCTCTTCATCATCGTCGCCATCGCGGTCGGCTTCTGGCTCTACCACCGCTGGAAAGAAAAGAAAGAAGAGGCCCAATAGGGCTCTCCCTCCCCCCGCGCGCTGGCGGGGAGAGGGCGCGGGTACGGGGCGATCTTACGGCTGGACGTTGATCCGCACCGCGTTCGTGCCGTTGGCCCACACGAGCACGCGCTGGCCTGCAGTCAGATACGAGCGCTGCGTGCTGACGCCATCCGGCGCGTAGACGTTGGTAGAGCTGCCGACGGTGTAGGTCGTCTCCGTGCCCGAGCTGGCGATGGTGACGGCGTTTCCTTCGACCTTCGTGACGACACCGGCCGTTCCCGGCGCGGTGACCGTGGAGCAGGCGGCAAGAGCGAGCATGACGACGAGCGTGGTGAGAACGACAAGGCTGCGCTTCATTTTTCCATTCTCCGTTTACGTGTTGGTTTGCCGCTTTCGCGGCGCTGTTCTGTAGAACGATTGAGGTGGGCGGAGGTTGGGTCCGTTCGGTGACAGGATGGTGAACAGGGACGGCCGTACAACCGTCCCCACTCGCGTGCTACTGCGTGAGGTCGAGACGCGCGGCGGTCGTCGAACCTTCGCTGAGCCAGACGTTGACGCGGCGGCCGACGGTGAAGTCGTTCGGATACGCGTCGACGCCGTTGAAGCCGACGAGTTTGGTCGCGCTGCCGATGGTGACCGTCGACGTTTCGCCGGTCGACGTTTTGATCGTGAGCGTCGAACCTTCGACGGCCGTGATCGTGCCGGTCGTGGTGGGCGTGCCGGTCGGCGCCGTGGCGCAGGCGACCGAGAGCAGAAGCAGGAAGACAGTGAGAACGGTAAGAGAGCGTTTCATGGTCAGCCGATTACGAAGGTTGCCTTCGCAGGTTGCACGAAACGCGGTTACGTTTCTGACACTACCCTTCGTACGCTTTGTGCTCGAGCTCCGCCTGCGCCGCCGCCAGTCGCGCGACCGGTACGCGATACGGCGAACACGAAACGTAGTTGAGCCCGCACGAGCGGAAGAAGCGGATCGAATCAGGGTCGCCACCGTGCTCGCCGCACACGCCGACTTTCAGCTTCTCGTTCGCGCTGCGTCCGCGCTCCGTGCCGAGGCGCACGAGCTGTCCCACGCCTTCCTGATCGATCGACTCGAACGGATCCTTCGGCAGGATCTTCTTGTCGACGTATTCGGGGAGGAACGTGCCCGCGTCGTCGCGCGAGTAGCCGAACGTCATCTGCGTGAGGTCGTTCGTGCCGAACGAGAAGAACTGCGCGACGTCGCCGAGCTTGTCCGCGATGAGCGCCGCACGCGGGATCTCGATCATCGTGCCGACGAGGTAGTCGATCGTCACGCCGCGCTCTTCCATCGTCTCTTTCGCGATGCGATGCGTCATTTCGGTGGTGATCTGCAGTTCCTTCACCGTGCCGACGAGCGGAATCATGATCTCGGGATGGACGTCCAGTCCTTCCTTCTTCACGTCACACGCGGCCTGGAAGATCGCGCGCACCTGCATCTCGTAGATCTCGGGATAGGTGATACCGAGGCGGCAGCCGCGATGGCCGAGCATCGGATTCTGCTCGTGCAGTTGCGCGACTTTGTTGCGCAACTCGACGAAGCCCCAGTTCATCTCACGCGCAACCGAAGAAATCTGCGTCTCGGTCTGCGGCAGGAACTCGTGCAGCGGCGGGTCGAGCAGGCGCACGGTGACGGGCATCCCGGCGAGCTCGCGGAAGATCCCTTCGAAGTCGCCTTTCTGGAACGGCAGCAGCTCGTCGAGCGCCTTGCGGCGTCCCTTCTCGTTGCGCGCGAGGATCATCTCGCGCACGCGCAGGATGCGCTCCTCGGCGAAGAACATGTGCTCGGTGCGGCACAGGCCGATGCCCTGCGCGCCGAACAGGCGCGCGACGCGCGCGTCATTCGGCGTGTCCGCATTCGTCCGGATGCCGAGCGTGCGGATCTCGTCCGCCCACTGCAGCAGGCGATCGAAGTTGCGATACGTCTCCGAATCCTCCGGTTTCATCGAGTTTTCGATGAGCACCTGCACGACTTCCGACGGCCGCGTGGCGAGCTTCCCGCCGAGGACTTCGCCGGTGGTGCCGTCGATGGAGAGCCAGTCTCCTTCCTCGATCGGCTCGTGTCCTTCGCTGCGCAGCTCGCCCTTCGCGTAATCGACTTTGAGCGCGCCCGCGCCGACGATGCACGGACGTCCCATGCCGCGCGCGACGACGGCCGCGTGCGACGTGAGTCCGCCGCGTGTCGTCAGAATGCCGGCCGCGCTGTGCATGCCGGCGATGTCTTCAGGCGACGTCTCGACACGCACGAGAATCACAGGACCTTCGGCAGCCATCTGCACCGCGCGCTCGGCGCTGAACGCCACGCGTCCTGTCGCCGCGCCGGGACCGGCAGGCAGTCCCTTTCCGAGGAGACGGCCGCCTTTGAGGACTTTCGCTTTTTCGTTCGCGTCGAAAACCGGCGCGAGCATCTGCACGATCTGGTTCGCCTCGACGCGCTCCACCGCCTCGGTGTGCGAGATGAGGTTCTCGTCGACCATGTCGCAGGCGATCTTCACCGCCGCGAAGCCGGTGCGCTTGCCAGTGCGCGTCTGCAGCAGGTACAGCTTCCGCGACTGGATCGTGAACTCGATGTCCTGCATGTCGCGGTAATGCGCTTCGAGTTTCCTGTAGACGTCGACGAGTTGTTCGTAGACGTCGGGCAGCGTCTCTTCGAGCGATCTTTCATCGCCGACGACCTGCGCTTTCGAGATCGGCAGCGGCGTGCGGATGCCCGCGACGACGTCCTCACCCTGCGCGTTCGGCAGGTACTCGCCGAAGAACTTCTTCTCGCCCGTCGACGGATTGCGCGTGAACGCGACGCCGGTCGCGCAGTCGTCGCCCATGTTGCCGAAGACCATCGACTGCACGTTGACCGCGGTGCCCCAGTCGTCGGGGATCTGGTTGAGCTTGCGGTAGGTGATCGCGCGCTGGTTGTTCCACGAGTTGAATACCGCACCGATGGCGCCCCACAACTGCGCCTGGACGTCCTGCGGGAACTCCTGGCCGAGCTTCTCGCTGACGATTTTCTTGTACGTGGCGACGAGCTCGCGCAACGCGTCCGCGGGGATCTCCGCGTCGGTCTTCACGCCGGCGCGATCGCGCAGCGCGAAGAGCTCGTGCTCAAAGTGCTCGCGATCGATCTCGAGCACGACGTCGGAGTACATCTGGATGAATCGGCGATAGGAGTCGAGCGCGAAGCGTTCGTCGCCCGACGACTTCGCGAGCCCCTGCACGGTCTCGTCGTTGAGGCCGAGATTGAGGATCGTGTCCATCATCCCGGGCATCGACGCGCGCGCGCCGGAGCGCACGGAGACGAGGAGCGGTTTCTCGCGATCGCCGAACTTGCGTCCGACGGATTCCTCGACTTTCGCGAGGTTCGCGGCGACGGTGTCCTGCAGCTCGGGCGGATACGTTTTGCCGTGATCGTAAAAGTACGTGCAGACGGCGGTGGAGATGGTGAAGCCGGGGGGCACGGGCACGCCGATGTTGGTCATCTCGGCGAGGCCTGCGCCTTTGCCGCCGAGGACTTCTTTCATCTTCGCGTTGCCCTCGGCGTGTCCATCGCCGAAGTAGTAAACGTACTTTTCCTGTGCACTCGTCATGGCGGCGCGATTATGTCCCAGAAAACTCGAGGTCGATTCGGCTCCACAGCAGACGCTCGACGGCATACGCCGCCTCCGTGTCCGGCCGCTGGCTCCCGCTCGCTACAAACTCGATTCGTGCCAGGTCCACGCCTCGCGCGAGAAGGGCCGCGCGGAGCGATGCGAGGCGCGCGTCCGCGCGGCGTTTGTTCTCCTCGGGAGTGGCGTACGCGAATTCATGGGCGACGAGACGGAAGCGGGTTTTCAGCGCGGCGAGCTCGTCGAGGGTGGCGGCGCTCGGCTCGATGAGGAGTTGGTCGTTCGGGTCGAACGCCAGGCCGAAGAGAGCGTGTCGTTTCAGGGCGTCGAGTGTCGGGCTTTCGGGACGTTCCGCCTGGGCGTCCACTTCCGGACGCCCGGCGCCTGACGGCTCGCATCGCGATCCGATCCACGCCGCCCCTACGTATTGCACCCGCGGCTCTTCATGAAATGTGGTTGCGCTGAGGTTTCTCCCGTCCGGCGTGACGGTGGCCACCGCGTACCCCCACGTCGCCCCGCGCTTCCACATCAGTCGTGCGACGCGTCCGTCGGTGCCGCCGTCGACGAGCGTGTCGCCGATCGTGCCGGTGATGCGCGCGCCGCGCTGCGTGAACCGCGCCTGCTCGAAATTGATCGTCCAGCAGCCTTCCAGCGATGGGAACGACGGCGGTGCGAGCTCGCGGCCGATGGCCTGGAACGAGCCGACCGTGGCCTGGTAGTCCTTCGCGTCGCGCGTGGTGATGCGGAGGTAACGCGCTTCGAACGGCGTCACGTTCGCGGTGGTGCTTCCGGTGGGAACGAGCACGTGCACTTCGCGCCAGCTCTTCGCATCCATCGACGCTTCGAAACGCACTGCGTCCGGCACGTTCGCCTCGGGAGTGCCGGTCCAGATGCCGAGCTGTTCGACGCGCGATGGTGCGGCGAACGAGTAGACGAGCGTCTGATTCGGATCGCCCGGAGGCGAGGCCCAGTTCGTGGGCCCGATGCCGTCGATGCCGTGCACGGCCGAACCTTCGAGCGTGTTCTCCGCGGTGCGTGAGACGAGCGCGGCGCCGTACGCGATGTTGAGGAGATTGTCGTCGTCGACGTTTGCGCTCGGCGGCGCGGGCGCGGCATGCAGCGGCGGGTCCGCGACCGTCGCGGTTGCGGGCGGCTCCGGCGCGCGATTGCACGCGAGCGCGAGGCACACCAACGCCGCTGCCCGGATTCTCACGGCCGGTAATCGCGCCGGTCGACGACGATCTTCGTGACGTCGGCGATCTTCATCACCGCGCCGCCCACTCTGCGCAGCAGCGACATGCGGTTCGTGCGCACCGCTTCGTCGTCCACCATGACCATGACGTCCTTGAAGAACGTCTCGAGCTCCGGCGCCATCCCCGCGAACGACTCGAGCGCCTGACGGTACTGGCGCTCGCTGATCATCTCGTCGATCTGCGCGGTGACGACGTCGGTGAGCGCGGCGAGACGTTTTTCCGTCGCGTGCTCGAGCTTCGCTGCGTCGACGCGCGTCGACGTGTGGCCGGCGGTGATGTTGGCGATGCGCTTCGCGGAGTCGAGCACGGAGAGGAAGTTCGATTCGTCGCGAATCGCTTTGACGGCGTGAATGCGATCGACGAGATCGGTCAGCGACGACGCCCATCCCGCTTCCATCGCCGCGGCGATCTCGTCGTACGCGAACTGCCACGCCGACGCTTCGAGGATCGTGCGCACGCGCTCGGCGAAGAAGGCGAGGAGGTCCGCCTTCACGTTCGCGTCCGTCGTGGCGATGTCGATCAGCTTGTCGATGCCAATCCTGATCTCGCGCCGGTCGCGATTGAGCAGGATCTGCACGACGCCCTGCGCGGCACGGCGCAGTCCGAACGGATCCTTCGAGCCGGTGGGCTTCGCGCCGATGGCGAAGAAGCCGGTGAGCGTGTCGATGCGATCCGCCAGGGAAACGACCGCGCCGGTGACGTTGCGCGGCAGCGCGTCGTCGAGGCTGACCGGCTGGTAGTGGTCGTAGACGGCCTGCCATACGTTGTCGGGCAGGCCTTCCTCGCGCGCGTAGATGCCGCCGACGCGGCCCTGCAGGTCGGTGAACTCCTTGACCATCTCGGTGACGAGATCGGTCTTGCAGAGCCGCGCCGCGACGGCTACGTCCGTGGCGTCGACGCCGGCTGCGCGGCAGATCTCCGCCGCGATGCGCTCGATGCGCTGCGTCTTGTCGAGGTAGTGGCCGAGCTTTTCCTGGAATTGCAGGTGCGAGAGCTGTTCGAGCCGTTCTTCGAGCTTCCTGCGGCGATCGGTCTCGTAGAAGAACTGCGCGTCGGCGAAACGCGCGTTCGTGACGAACGAGTTGCCGTACGCGGCGTGTCCTTCCGGGTCGCCGGCGTTGTCGAGGACGGCCAGGAAGAAGTTCGTCAGACGCCCGTCGCTGCTGCGGATCGGGAGCTGTTTCTGATGCACGCGCATCACCGTGACGAGGACTTCTTCCGGCAGCGCGAGGTACTCGCGGCGGAACTCCGCGCGCACGAGTCCGGGATATTCGGTGAGGTACTTCCACTGCGCCACGATGGAAGCGTCTTCGGTCGGTACGCCGCCGACTTCTTTGGAGAGGACGAGGGCGCGCTGCGCCATCACGTGCGCGCGGCGTTCGCTCTCGATGATGACGTGCGCGAGCTCGAGCTGCTGCCGGTAGTCGAGATACGACGTGACTGCGACTTTCTTCGGCCCGAGCGTGCGATGGCCGACCGTCGCCGTTCCGGAATCGATGCCGAAGATGCGAATGGGCAGGTGCTGCTCGTCGAAGAGCGAGATCACCGAATGCACGGGACGGATGTATGCGTACTCCCCTTTGCCAACGCGCATCATCTTCGGCCAGCGAATGCCCTCGATGATCGCGGGGACGCGCTCCTGCAGCAGTTCGCTGATGTCGCGTCCTTTCACCATCCGGCGGATGCGGATGTATTCGTCGGACGAATCGATGACGTCGTCGATGGTGGCGTTCTGCTTTTTGAGGAAGCCGTGCAGCGCCGGTGTGGGCGCGCCGTCGGTGCCGTACGCCGATTTCTTCGGCGGTCCCTTCACTTCCTGCTCGCTGTCCGGCTTGCGGAGCGGCAGGCGTTTCATCACGAAGTGAATGCGGCGCGACGTGGTGTCCACGTCGACGGAACGAGCCGGGTCTTCGGCTCCAAGCGTGTGTGCCAGCTCCTCGAGTTGCGTGCGCAACTTGTCGACCGCCGCCCAGTGCATCGACGCGGGGATCTCTTCGGTCAGGAGCTCGAAAAAATATTCACTCATGGCGGTTTAGAGGGCCGAGGCAGAGGGCCGCCCTCAGCCCTCGGCCCTTGGCCCTTGGCCCTCTTGTAGAAGCGGGAAGCCGAGCTCTTCGCGCGCGGCGAGGTACCCCTCGGCGCAACGTACGGCGAGGTCGCGTACGCGCTTGATGACGCCCACGCGCTCGGTCACCGAAACGGCGCCGCGGGCGTCGAGGGTGTTGAACACGTGCGAGCACTTGAGGGTCCAGTCGTATGCGGGGAGGACGAGCTTTGCCTCGAGGCAGCGGCGCGCTTCCCCTTCGTACGCGTCGAAGAGTTTCCAGTGCAGGTCGACGTCGGCGGTTTCGAAGTAGTACTTCGAGAACTCGTACTCGTCCTGTTTGCGCGCCGCGCCGTAGCCGACGCCGGAAGTCCAGTCGATGTCGTACACCGACGACTCTTTGGCGAGGAACATCGTCAGGCGTTCGAGGCCGTACGTGATCTCCGCGGAGACCGGCGCGAGGTCGATGCCGCCGGCCTGCTGAAAATAGGTGAACTGCGTGATCTCCATGCCGTCGAGGAGGATCTGCCAGCCGACGCCCCAGGCGCCGAGGGTGGGAGATTCCCAGTTGTCTTCCTCGAAGCGGATGTCGTGTTTGGAGAGGTCGAGGCCGATGGCGCGGAGCGAATCGAGATAAAGGTCCTGCACCTCGAGCGGCGACGGTTTCAGGATGACCTGAAACTGGTAATGCTTGCCGAGCCGGAAGGGGTTATCGCCGTACCTGCCGTCTGCGGGACGGCGGGAAGGCTGCACGTACGCCACGTTCCACGGCTCGGGGCCGAGAACGCGTAGAAACGTGGCCGGATGCATCGTCCCCGCACCCACTTCTAGATCGAGCGGCGTCTCGACGACACACCCGCGCTCGGCCCAGAAGTTCTGCAGTTTGAGAATCAGTGACTGGAAGGTCACCCGTGACATGGGGGCGCATTCTAAGCGAGAAATTGCAGGAGAGTTGGGGGAGGAGGGAACCGTGAATGCAGAATGCAGAATGCAGAATGCACAACGTAGAACGAAGAACGAAGAAACCCGGCCGGTCCCTTTCTTCGTTCTAAGTTCTGCGTTCTGCGTTCGCTTCTAACTCCCGCCCGCTTCTACATCCCGGGCGGCGGAGGCGGCGGCTCTTCCTCCGCCCCCTCCTCCTCCGCGGGCTGCTGCTCTTCCTGCTGCGGCTTGTCCTGCTGCGGCTTCTCCTGTTTCGGCTTCTCCGCCGCCGGCGGGGGTGCCGTGTTCGTCTGCGGCGGCTGGGGCTGGGTGGCCGTCGTGTCAGTCGGGCCCTGCTGCGGTTCCGACGGCTGCGCCGGCTCGGTTTGCTGAGGCTGCTGCTGCGGTTGCTGCTGCGGTTGCAATGGCTGCGACGAGTACATCGGCGGCTGCGCGGGCTGCGGCTGCGGCTGCGAGCGCTCGGGCTGGCGCGGCACGGCGCGCGGCTGTTGCTGCTGCGGGACGTACGCCTGTCGCGGTTGCTGCGGCGAAGACGAAGGCGCCGGAGTGGCGGACGGCGAATAGACGGGCGTCTGCGGCGGCAGCGTGCCGGCCACGACGCCGGACTGCTGTGCCGCGGGCGCACCGGCGCTGGCGACGTTCGGATCGAGCGTGAAAGCGGTCGTCGTATCGGCGTTCGTGCCGGTGATCGGCGGCAGCGTCTCGCCCGGGCCGTGAATGGTCGAAGTCACTCCGGCGGCCGAGCCTTCCTGAACCGTCTCGTACGAAGACTGCTGGCCGGACCTCGCGCTTCCCTCACCACCGCCCCCACACGCCGCAAGGAACATCCCTGCAATCAACACGGAACTCAATTTTCTGTTCATAGTAGACACCTGCTTGCCCTTCTCTATCGCAAGCGAGGTGCCATGCAACGCGGCCTCCTTTTTGCGAACGAGAGAGCGCAGGAGGGCATTACGAATGGCCAAAGACCGTAACAATCAGGGCGGTCCGACCCACAATCCGAAAGACGAGCCGACCGGCCCGCGCAACGTCAAAAAGATCCAGAGCGCCGACGAGCGCACCGAGCGTTCCCACGCGCACGTGCACGGCGGCAGCGGCCGCCGCAACGGCTCCGACAAGAACCGCTGACGCGACTTCTGATGCAACCCCGTTCCAGGGCCGCGTTCGCCGCGCCCTGGAACGGATTCCGCGACGCTGTCATCGACCGTGCGCTCCACTTCCCCGTTCCGGAGGGACGTCGTTCCGCCGGTGCGGAGCCACCGCTGCCGCGCCTTGCACACGCGTGCCGTACGCACCCACGCCGTTCCTTTGCACGCGTGAAACATCCCGGAGCCGGAGCCGGTTGTGGATACCGTACCTATGTGGTACGGTTTCGCCGCCTTCGCAGGAAACGACCGAATGCTCAAGATTTCCAGACTCACCGACTACGGCCTCCTGGCCAGCGTCTACCTCGCCCAGCGTCACGGCGAAGTCGTTGCTGCACGGGAGATCGCCGAGTTCTACCACCTGCCGGTGCCGGCAGTGACGAAGGTCCTCAAGATCCTCAATACGAGCGGTCTCATCCACTCGCATCGCGGCGTCGGCGGCGGCTATTCGTTCGACGGTGACGCCGAGGGAGTCACGCTCGGGCACCTCATCGAAGTGCTCGAGGGGCCGTGGGATCTGACCGAGTGCGAGACGTACGACCACGACGGGAACGCGACCTGCGCGATCCGCGTGGCGTGCCCTTCGCGCCGCTTCATGTTCGGCATCAACCGCGCAGTCAAAGGAGCATTCGAACAGGTCACGCTCGGCGATCTCACGCGGGGTGGGATGGCCATCCCGGTCATCGACAAGCAGAAGCTGGCGGCCAGAGAGGCAGCATCATGAGCAACGCAACCATCGAAGAAATCGCAAGACAGGAATACAAGTACGGCTTCGTCACGGACATCGAAGCCGATCAGGCGCCGCCGGGGCTGACCGAGGAGATCATCCGTTTCATCTCCGCGAAGAAAGAGGAGCCGGAGTGGCTGCTCGAGTTCCGCCTCAAGTCGTTCCGCCACTGGCTGACGATGAAGGAGCCGGAGTGGGCGAACGTGCATTACCCGCCCATCGACTACCAGGCCATCCGCTACTACTCCGCGCCGAAGCAGAAAAAGACGCTCAACTCGCTCGACGAAGTCGATCCCGAGCTGCGCGCGACGTTCGACAAGCTCGGCATCTCGCTCGACGAACAGAAGCGCCTCTCCGGCGTGGCCGTCGACGCGGTCTTCGACTCCGTCTCCGTCGCCACCACGTTCCGCGGTGAGCTGGCGAAGAAGGGGGTCATCTTCTGTTCGTTCTCCGAGGCCGTGCGCGAGCATCCGGACCTCGTCCGCAAGTACCTCGGCACCGTCGTCCCGTACACCGACAACTTCTTCGCCACGCTGAACAGCGCCGTCTTCACCGACGGCTCGTTCTGCTACATCCCGAAGGGCGTGAAATGCCCGATGGAGCTCTCGACCTACTTCCGCATCAACAGCGCCGGCACGGGCCAGTTCGAGCGCACGCTCATCGTCGCCGACGAAGGCGCGAGCGTGAGCTATCTCGAAGGCTGCACCGCGCCGATGCGCGACGAGAATCAATTGCACGCGGCGGTCGTCGAGCTGGTCGCGCTCGACCGCGCGTCGATCAAATACTCGACGGTGCAGAACTGGTATCCCGGCGACAGGAACGGCGTCGGCGGCATCTACAACTTCGTCACCAAGCGCGGCAAGGCGTTCAAGGGCGCGAAGCTCTCGTGGACGCAGGTCGAGACCGGCTCCGCGATCACGTGGAAGTACCCGAGCTGCATCCTGCAGGGCGACGATTCGGTCGGCGAGTTCTACTCGGTCGCGCTGACGAACAACTATCAGCAGGCCGACACCGGCACGAAGATGATCCACATCGGGAAGAACACCCGTTCGACGATCGTGTCGAAGGGCATCTCCGCGGGTCACGGCCAGCAGACGTACCGCGGCGAAGTGAAGATCATGAAGAACGCGGAGAACGCCCGCAATTACTCGCAGTGCGACTCTCTCCTCCTCGGCGACAAATGCGGAGCGCACACGTTCCCGTACATCGAGGTGCGCAACTCGACCGCGGTCATGGAGCACGAGGCCTCGACGTCCAAGATCGGCGAGGACCAGCTCTTCTACGCGCAGCAGAGAGGCATCAGCGCCGAAGACGCCGTGTCGATGATCGTCAACGGCTTCTGCCGGGAAGTGTTCCGCGAGCTCCCGATGGAGTTTGCGGTAGAGGCGCAGAAGCTGTTGGGGGTGTCGTTGGAGGGGAGTGTTGGATAACGGATTCGTTGCTGGTGTCTGGTTCCTGGTTCCTTGGGAAGCAGCGCCCGGACGCAAGGGGTCGAGTCGCAAGCAACCAGCAACCATCAACCAGGAACACAAATGTTAGAAATCAAAAACCTCCACGCCGGCATCGAAGGCAAGGAAATCCTCAAGGGGCTCAGCCTCACGATCCATCCCGGCGAAGTGCACGCGATCATGGGGCCGAACGGGTCGGGGAAGTCGACGCTCGCGAACGTGCTCGCGGGACGTCCAAAATATGAAGTGATCTCCGGCAGCGTCCTCTTCGAGGGGAAAGAGCTGCTCGAGCTGCCGACCGAGGAGCGGGCTCGCGAGGGCGTGTTCCTGGCGATGCAGTACCCGGTCGAGATCCCCGGCGTCAACAACATCTACTTCCTGAAGAGCGCTCTCAATGCGATGCGCAAACATCGCGGCGAAGAGGAGCTCGACGCGATGGAGTTCCTCCAGCTCGCACGCGAGAAGATGAAGGTCGTCGAGCTCGACGAAGCCTTCATGAACCGCGGCGTGAACGAAGGCTTCTCGGGCGGGGAGAAGAAGCGCAACGAGATCTTCCAGATGGCCGTGCTCGATCCGAAGCTGGCCATCCTCGACGAGACCGATTCCGGCCTCGACATCGACGCGCTGCGCATCGTCGCCGAAGGCGTGAACGCGCTGCGCAGCGAGCATCACGCGGTGCTCGTCATCACGCACTACCAGCGCCTCCTCCGCTATCTCGTGCCCGACTTCGTGCACGTGCTCGCGAACGGCCGCATCGTGAAATCGGGCGGCAAGGAGCTCGCCGAAGAGCTCGAGCAGAAGGGCTACGACTGGATCGAAGAAACGGAGGTCGCGTGAGCGCTGTGATGCCCGACCTGCGCGAGCGCGCCGCCGAGAGCTTCGCGAAGCTCGGCTGGCCGACGACGCGGCTCGAGGAGTGGCGCTACACGAATCTCGCGCCGCTGCAGAAGATCGCCTGGCGCACGGACGACGCACCGCAGTTCGTCGAATCGCCGGCCACGCTCGCCGGACGTGCAACGCTCGAGCTGGTGTTCGTGAACGGGAAGCTCGTGCAGACGACGGGCGAAGCGCCCCTCTCCACGGCCGGAGACGTGAGCGTCGCGGACTGGGAGCGCAACGCGATGGTCGCGCTCAACGCCGCGAACGTGCAGGACGGCGCGCGCATCGAGATCCCGGCAGGCACTGTCTTCCCCGGCTTCATCCATCTGCTCTTCCTCGGCAAGGGCGACAACGTGTGGTCGCATCCGCGCAACACGATCGTCGTCGGTGCGCACGCGCAGGTGTCGATCGTCGAGACGTACGCGGGCTCGGGCAGCTACTTCACGAACACCGTCACGGAGATCGTGGCCGGTGAAGGCGCGGTCGTCGATCACACGAAACTCGAGTGCGAGAGCCTCGCGGCGTATCACGTCGGCAACGTGTACATCCGGCAGGAACGCTCGGCCGCCGTCACGCAGCGCACGATTGCGATGGGCGGCGCGCTCGCGCGCAATGAGACGCACGTGACGCTCGCCGGCGAAGGCGCGAACGTCACGCTCGACGGACTCTTCGCCGGCACCGGCACGCAGCACCTCGACAACCGCACGGTGATCGATCACGTCTCGCCGCACTGCGAGAGCCTCGAGCTCTACAAAGGTGTGCTCGATGAGAACGCGCGCGGCGTGTTCGACGGCCTGATCATCGTCCGTCCCGGTGCGGTGAAGACGGTGTCGCGCCAGACGAATCGCAATCTGTTGCTCTCCGGGACGGCCGTCGTCGATTCGAAGCCGAACCTCGAGATCCACAACAACGACGTGAAGTGCAATCACGGCTCGACGATCGGCCAGATCGACGCCGAGCAACTGTTCTATCTCCGCTCGCGCGGCATCGGCGAGGAAACCGCGCGCAATCTGCTGATCTACGCGTTCGCGTCGGAGATCGTCGACCGCATGACGATCGAGCCGGTGCGCGAACAGATCCGCAGGACGCTGTTCCAGACGATGCCGGGGCGGTTGCCGGAGAGAAGGGCCGAGGGCCGAGGGCCGAGAGCCGAGGGAGAGAAGCCATGACGAAGAACGCAGTGCTGGCCGAGGACCCTCGGCCCTCCGCCCTCGGCACTCAGCCCTATCCGATCGAGCGCATCCGCGCCGACTTTCCCATCCTCGCGCGGAGCGCGCGCGGCAAGCGGCTCGTCTACCTCGACAACGCGGCCACGACGCAGAAGCCGCGGCAGGTGATCGACCGGATCGTCCGCTACTACACGGAAGAGAACTCGAACGTGCACCGCGGTGTGCACTATCTCTCCGAGCTGGCCACGATGGAGTACGAGAACGCGCGCGGCGCGGTCCAGCGCTTCGTCAACGCGGCGGACGAGAAAGAGATCATCTTCACGCGCGGGACGACCGAGGCGATCAACCTCGTGGCGCAGACGTGGGGACGGACCAACGTGCGCGAAGGCGACGAGATCCTCATCTCCGCGATCGAGCATCACTCGAACATCGTCCCGTGGCAGATGCTCGCGCAGGAAAAGAGCGCGAGCGTGCGCGTGGTTCCAGTCAACGACGCGGGCGAGCTGCTGATGGACGAATACGAGCGGATGCTCAATCCGCGCGTGAAGCTCGTCGCCGTCGGCCACGCCTCCAACGCCCTCGGCACGATCAACCCCGTGAAGCGCATCGTCGAGCTGGCGCATGCGAACGGCTCGCTCGTGCTCGTCGACGGCGCGCAGGGCGTTCCGCACCTGCACGTCGACGTTCGCGATCTCGACGCCGATTTCTACGCGTTCTCCGGACACAAGGTCTACGGCCCGACCGGCATCGGCGTGCTGTACGGCCGCCAGGCACTGCTCGAAGCGATGCCGCCCTGGCAGGGCGGCGGCGACATGATCCTCTCGGTCTCGTACGAGAAGACGACGTACAACGCGTTGCCCTACAAGTTCGAGGCGGGCACGCCGAACATCGCGGGCGTGATCGCATTGCAGTCGGCGCTCGACTACGTGTCGGGCATCGGCCTCGATGCGATCGCCGCGTACGAGCACGATCTGCGCGTCTACGCGACCGAGCGTTTGCAGGAGATCGACGGGCTGCGCCTCATCGGCACCGCGCGCGAGAAAGCCGCCGTCGTGTCGTTCGTGCTCGAAGGCGTGCATCCGCACGACATCGGTACGATCCTCGATCAGGAAGGCGTCGCCATCCGCACCGGACATCATTGCGCGCAGCCGCTGATGATGCGCTTCAACGTCCCCGCGACGGGACGCGCGTCGTTCGGTCTCTACAACACGCGCGAAGAAGCCGATGCGCTGGTTGCCGCACTGCACAAAGTCATCGAGGTGTTCCGCTGATGTCCGTCACCCTGAGCGAAGCGCACCTCTCGCGTCGTTCGAGATGCTTCGCCGTCTGCGCGGCTCGGCATGACGGGAGCAGATATGTCTGATTTACGCGAGCTGTACCAGCAGGTCATCCTCGACCACAACAAGAATCCTCGCAACTTTCACGAAATGTCCGACGCGACGTCACGCGTCGAAGGCTATAACCCGCTCTGCGGCGATCACTACACCGTCTTTCTCAAAGTCGACGGCGAGACGGTCCGCGAGGTCAGCTTCACCGGCAACGGCTGTGCGATCTCGAAGGCGTCCGCGTCGGTGATGAGCTCGACGGTGAAGGGAAAATCGCGAGAGGAAGCAGAACGCCTGTTCGAAACGTTTCATCGCCTCGTCACCGGTGACGAGAGCGGTCTCAGCACGGCAGAACTCGGCCGTATGGCCGCGTTCTCGGGTGTGAGCGAGTTCCCCGCGCGCGTCAAGTGCGCGACATTGGCGTGGCATACGCTTCGGAATGGACTCGAGGGGAGAGACGAGAAGGTGACGACGGAGTGAGGGACGAATGAGAGAAGAAGTCACGTTCAGCCGCAGCGCCGAAGCGATCATGATCCCCAGCGGGGAGCGAGTCCTCGTGCCGAAGGGTGCGCAGGCGACGATCACGCAGTCGCTCGGCGGTACGTTCACGCTGATCACCGACCGCGGGCTGATGGTCCGTGTATCCGGTCAGGAAGTGGAAGCCATCGGCAAGACGCCGCAGGAGGCGAAGGAAATCACGCCGGACGAGCTGACGCCCGAAAAGCTCGAAGAGATGGTGTGGGAGGCCCTCAAGACCTGCTTCGACCCGGAGATTCCCGTCAACATCGTCGACCTCGGGCTGGTCTACCTCTGCGAGCTGAACGAAGCGGACGGCGGTGGCAAGAACGTGCACATCAAGATGACGCTCACGGCGCCCGGCTGCGGCATGGGCCCGGTGCTCGCGAGCGACGTGAAGATGAAGATCGAGGCGCTGCCCGGCGTCCGCACCGCCGAGGTGGAGGTCGTGTTCGACCCGGTGTGGGATCGGAGCATGATGTCCGAGGCGGCGCGCCTGCAGCTCGGCATGATGTGGTGAGGCGCTGACGGCGCCTCGCCGTACAATGCGCGCATTCCATGGCGTTTTGTGCGCATTGCGGGAGTCACGCCGCGCAGGTGTCGTTTGCGCCTTGCGCGTCGTGCGGGAATCCGACGAACGGTGCGCCTCCGCGTACCGTTCGGCATTCGAACACCGCGGCGATCGTCATCGGTGTGATCGCCGGCGGCTTCGCTGTGCTCGCGATCATCAGCATCCTCGCCGCGGTCGCGATCCCGAATCTCCTCACCTCGATGCAGCGCTCGCGGCAGAAGCGCACGATGGCGGACATCCGCGCGATCGCTACCGCGCTCGAGGCGTATCGCACGGAGAAGGGTGTCTATCCCACGAAGCCGGAACTGGCGGGGTCGCTGCCGGAGCGAGATGCGTGGACGACTCCATACAGCTTCATCGTCACGGAAACCGAGTACTTCATCGGCAGCGCGGGTGCGGACAAGACGTTCGACAAGGCGCTGGCTGAATACCAGCGTGGCGTCACCGAGGAGTTCGACTGCGACATCATCTTCACCGATGGGTCGTTTCTGCAGTATCCGGCCGGAGTGACGAAATAACGTGTACTGCACGAACTGTGGCGACGAGCGTCCTTCCTACGCGACCGAGTGTGCGTCGTGCGGACATCCGGTGCAGCAGTTCCCCACCCCCGGCACGATCAAGAATTATCTCGCCCAGTCGATCCTCGTGACGCTCTGCTGCTGCCTTCCTTTCGGGATCGTGGCGCTCGTGTTCTCGGCGCAGGTGAACTCGAAACTGGCCGCGGGAGACGTTGCGGGCGCGGAGGCTGCATCGCGAAGCGCGCGCACGTGGATCATCGTCACACTCATCGCCGGAATCGTGACGGGCGCCGGAGCCGCGGCGCTGTCGCTGTTATGAAGGAGACGCCGTGAATTGTCCGAACTGCGGAACCAGCAATCTCGACACTGCCAGCATTTGTGCGAACTGCGGAAGGCCGCTCAGCGCCGCACCCCCTCCGCCACCTCCCATCCCCCCGCCGCAGTCGGCGTCGTACACGCCCACGCCGCCGCCGCGTGCCCCGATGGGCGGCGGTGCCCCGATGACGCCGGGCGAGAAGATCCCGAACTACCTCATCCAGTCGATCATCGTCACGCTCTGCTGCTGCCTGCCGCTCGGCATCGTCGGCCTCATCTTCGGTTCGCAGGTGAACTCGAAGCTCGCGCAGGGCGACGTCGCCGGCGCGCGCGAGGCGTCGAAGAAAGCGAAGCAGTTCCTGCTCATCGGCGTCGGTATCTGGGCCGTGCTCTTCGTGATCGGACTCCTGATGAATGGTGCTGTCTTCCTTGAAGCCCTCCGCGACAGCGCTGCGAATCGGTAGTGCCGCGATCCTCGTCGTCATCGGCGCGTGGGTGCTCTACACCTACCCGCCGGTGACGAGCGGCTTCTATCCGCAATGCGTGTTCAAGACAGCGACGGGGCTCGACTGCCCCGGCTGCGGAACCACGCGCGCGCTGCATGCGCTGCTGCACGGCCACGTCTTCGAGGCGTTCACGCTCAACCCGTTTCTGTTCGCGATCCTGATCGGCTTCGCGTGCGCGGCACCGAGTCTGATGCGCGGAGAAACGCCGCGATTCGTGATGAAGCCGTGGTTCGGGTGGGGAAGCCTCGTCGTGGTGACGGGGTGGTGGATCGGCAGGAATCTGATGACGTAGGGCCGGCCGTTGCCAGCCGGCCCTCGAATCCATTTACCGGTGGTCGTTGAAGAACGTCCACTGCGCGACCGGATGTCCCGCCTGGAGCTGCTGCGCCTGGAGGTATCCGTCGATCGCAGCGAGGATGGCCACGACGCCGCTGCCCGTACCGCAGGTGACGAACAGCAGGATCACCCATGCCACGATGGCGACGATGCCCTTCATCTTCTGTCCGAGGACCAGATAGCCGACGCCGCCGGCCACGAGCAGGTTCAGGACGAGGATGAGGATCGGGTCTTTCGGCGGGGTGGTCGGGTAGACGAGATCGCCGCCACCCACGGGCGGGGTTCCCGGCGGAGGCGGTGGAGGCGGTGGTATGTTCATCTCGGACATCGGTTCTCCTTAGAGGCTCTTTTCCGCGAAGTCGGTGATCATCGGGATGCGGAAACGCTGCCCGTTGATGCCTTTCACGATCGCGATGATGCTGATGGCGAGGAACGCGATCCACATCACGCAGTTGAGCGCCGCCAGGCCACAGCCGAGGAACGAGTTGCGCAGCACGAGGCTGAGCACGAACACGACGGCCCACACGATCAGCTCCGCGACGAACAGGCCCATGCCGTTCTTCGCGTGCCACCGGACTTCCTGGTCCGGATCGTCCTTCTTCATGAAGTACGGGATGAGGGCGAGGATGCCGAGGTACGAGAGCACGATCATGATCGTGCGGTCCGAGCTGACCGGTCCACCCCCCATGCTTCCTCCCGGAGGCGGTGGCGGCGGCGGGGCATACGATCCGCCTCCCGGCGGCGGCGGAGTCGCAGGGGGCACGGTGGGCGGAGGAATCTCGCTCATTTCTTCTCCTTGTCTGACGTAGGGACCCGGCGATTTTAATCGCTTTCGCTGAAGCTGTTGAGGCGGTGTTCTGCCGCGCGAATAGGTATCACTGAAAGTGCGAGCGAAAGCGTGAGCGCAATCACGACCGGCAGCGCATATCCGATCATTCCGCTCTCCTCGGTGACGCGCAGCACGCGCGCGAGCACGTACCGCATCACCGGGCGCGCCATCAGCAGCATCATCGCCGCGACGTACGCCATCGACACGGCCATGTACGCGAAGCCGCCGAGCGAGAGTCCCACCTGCAGCGGGTTCTCGATGTTGAACTTCGGATTCCACGCGCCGAGCGCCACGCCGAGGCTCACCAGCGTGAACGCGAGCAACGACGCCCCGATGAGCGTGTACGTCCAGACGACGGCGTTCGCGTCGAGCAGCATGTTCGCGAACGCGGTGAGGATCACGGCCAGAAACGTGAGCGGCGCGGCGTAGACGAACACCTTCACGCGCAGGAACTGCCGATACGAAACGGGTGCGGTCTGCAGGAGCCAGAACGCTTTTCCTTCCGCGGAGACGGAGGGATACGCGAAGCGGAGACAGATCGCCGCGATCATGAAGCCGGTCATGCCGAGGTTCGCGTACGCGACGAGCGTGGCGCGGGCGTCGCCGCCGAGCGGCATCATGCGGATGTTGTAGAGGTAGATGAACACCAGCGCGGCCATGAGGAAGACCTGCGACCACTGCGCGACGTCGCGCGTGACGGTGCGCACTTCCTTCGCCAGCATCGCCCGCAGCGGCGGATCGGCGCGCGCGAGGAGGCGATCGAGCACGCGCGTGGTCGACGTCGCGCCGATCGCCATCGGGGCCATGCTCTCCCTCGCGCGCACGAACGCGCGAAAGTAGGACGCGCGTGCAATGAACGCGAAGAGCACGAAGAAAGACGTCGCGAGGATCGTGATGCGCGGCGCGACGAACGCGGGCGTGCTCGCGGTCATGAGGCGCGCGAGCTCGGTGCCGGGATAGAGCTCCATCGACGGCAGCTCGAAGCTGCGCAGCACGGCCGCGACGTCCTGGAAGTCGCCCACGCCGAAGAAGCGCTCCGGCCTGCTCATGCGGAAGCCGATCACCGCCAGCGTGAGCACGAGCACCGCGAGCGTGGCCACGATCTGATGAACACGCCGCACCGGAAACCAGCGCACGAGCAGCAGGATCACGAGCGAAGCGAGAGAGACGGGGATCGACAGCAGCAGCACGAGATTGCCGAGGACGACGGGGTAGAACGTCCACGGCTTCGGATACTGGTGCTCGAACGCGATCACGAGCGGAATGAGAAACAGGAACACGACTGCCGACGCCTGCAGGAGCGTCTTGAGCCAGCGCGCGAGGGCGATGCGCAGGCGCGAGCGCGGCGCGGAGTGGTAGATGTCGAGATCGAGATCGGTGAAGAACGAACCGATGGCCGCGGTGAGCGACGAGGAGAAGAGGATCACCGTCGCGGTGAGGAAGACGAGGCCGAGGAGATTGCGCAGCAGCGCGATGGCGAAGGCGGGCGTCTCCGTCTCCATGCGCGCGACCGCGCCGAAGAGGCGGCGGAAAAGCGCGTAATCACCGAGGAGGAAGAGGAAGACGATGGAGAGGACGATGCCCGTCCGCACGATGGCGGAGGCATTGAGCGGGCGGAACTTCGCGACTGCGATGCGGAACGGCCACATCAACTGATCGACGTCACGTCGTCGAACCACTGCATCATCGTCACCCCGCGCGCGGCACGCGCCTTCGAGCGCTCGACGCCTGACGCGATCAGCTTTTCGATGAGCCGCGGGTACTTCAGCTCCGTCGCCTCCCACAGCTTCGGATACATCGAGATGCTGGTGAAGCCGGGGATGGTGTTGATCTCGTTGAGGTACAGCCGGTTCGTGCCGCGCTCGAGGAAAAAGTCGACGCGCGAGAAGCCCATCGCCCCGACGGCTTTGAACGCGGCGATGGCCAGGCGGCGGAACTCTTCCGACTTGTCGGCGGTGAGCTTGGCCGGAATCACGAGCGACGATTTGTTCTCGACGTATTTGTCCGTGTAGTCGTAGAAGTCGCGTCCCACGACGATCTCGCCCGGCACCGACGCCTCCGGCTTTTCGTTGCCGAGGACGGCCACTTCGATCTCGCGCGCGTCGATGCCGCGCTCGACGAGCAGCTTCTCGTCGAAACGCAACGCGTGATCGACAGCCTTGGCGAGGTCCGCGTCGTTCTTCACTTTCGTCACGCCGACCGAGGAGCCGGCGTTCGCGGGCTTCACGAAATACGGCAGGCGCAGCGCGTTGGACACGGCGCGCACGACGCGCTCGCGCTCCGTCTTCCACTCGTGCTCGTGCACGGCCACGTAGTCGACCATCGGCAGTTTCGCCGCGGCGAAAGCCTGTTTCATGTGCACCTTGTCCATGCCCACCGCGGACGCCGTCACGCTGCTGCCGACGTAGGGCAGACCCAGCATCTCGAGGTAGCCCTGCAGCGAGCCGTCTTCGCCGCCGGTGCCGTGGATCAGCGGAAAGACGATGTCCAGCTCCGCTGTGCGCGACCAGACCTCGAAGGAAAAGTCCGCGTCACCGGTCGCGCTGTTTTTGTCTTCCCCGGCCAGGATGCGCGCGCTGCGCTCCGGCGTCACGAACCGCCCGTCGCGCGCGATGCACATCGGCGTGATGGCAATGCGCTCCTTCGGCGCCGCATTCGCCACCGAACGCGCGGAAAGAATGGAGACTTCGTGCTCGGCCGAACGGCCGCCGAAGAGCAGGATGGTTTTGATTGGGGTCGTCATCGGGTCTGTTGTTGCTCGTTGCTGGTTCCTGGTTGCTTGCGGGTCATGGTTTCGGCCGCAACGTTCGAGCAACCATCAACCAGCAACCAGCAACTCGGCGTCATCGTCCAATCGGCACACTTCCCAGCAAATACTTCAAATCCTCATCCCGCCAGCGAATGCCGCCGCCGAACGTGAACGCTGTGTCGTTGAGGGCGTTGTCGACGCCGGTCGTGACGAAGATGCGTGGCGTGCGCTGCTGCTCTTTGCGGACCGTGTACTCGCCGTACAGGCGGAGGTGCGGGTTGTCGTCGCGGCTCTGGCCGAAATCGAATGCTTCGCCGGTGACGAGGATGCGGTCGTTGAGACGGTAGTCCGCGCCGACGCCGCCGGTGTTGTCGAACAGACCGACGCGCACGGCGAGTGCCGGATCGAGCTGCCAGCCGACCTGTCCCGAGATCAGGAAGTCGCGCTCGTAACGCTGCGTCTCCGTGACGATCGTTTCACTCTGGCCGGTCGCCGGATTCGTGCGCGTCTCCACGTTGACCTTCTCGCGACGCTTGCCGCGCGGATCGTCCGCCAGTGCGATGTTGTAGAAGCGGTTGATCTCGGGATTCGGCACGAGCCGCAGGCCGACCTCGCTGCGCGAGTTGCCTTTGCCGTACTCGGTGTCGACGCCTTCGATGGCGCGGTCCTGCGAGAGGCCGGCGTAGTAATCGGCGCGGATGCCGAGGTCCATCTGGATGCGCGTGGCGCGGCCGAGCGTTTCCTGCAGCGATTTCACGCCGCTCTCGACCGACGAAAGCGCGCCCGTGAGACGGTCGTGCGCTTCGTCGCTGTAGAACAACTTGCCGACCGTGCCCTGGCCCGAACGTACCTGCCCCGTGACGTCGTTGAGGTTGTCCGCGGTCACGCGCAGATCGGCCGAGAGGTTCTTGAGGTTCTGCACGACCTCGCGCACGTCGGGGCGGTTCTCGCCGACCGTGCCGCCGATCTGATTGGCCACGCGATCGAGCGTCGCGGCGAGGCGCGGAATCTCGGTACGAAGCTGCGCGGTGATCTCACGCGTGTTGACGAGCGTCGCGTCGACGTTCGCGCGATTCGCTTCGATGAGCAGGCGCACGTCGGCGGTGATGCCGCGGACGTTCTCGACGATCTCTTCGAGACGCTGCTCGCCGCGCGGTCCCGACATCACCGCCCGCAGCGAAGTCGTGATCGCCTTCACGTCTTCAGCGATGGCCGACACCTGGTCGGTGATCTCGTCGAAGGACGCGGGTGCGCTGCCGCGCACCTGCACCGGTCCTTCCGTCTGCGCGATCACCGGCGCCTGCTGCGTGCCGGGATCGAGCTCGATGTACTTTTCGCCGAGCAGCCCGAGGTTCGCGACTTTGGCGTTGGCGTCGGTGTGCAGCGGCACGTCGTCGTCGACTTCCATCGTCACGACCGCCTGGCCGTTCGGCAGGACCTTGATGTCGGTCACGTGGCCTTTGCGCACGCCGGCGATGCGGACCGCCGATTCGTCGTCGAGTCCGGCCACGTCGTCGAACACGGCTTTCACCTCGCGCGTGGTCCTCGAACGGCTGAGACTGATGTCCTCGATGCGAAGCACGAAATACCCCAGCACTGCCAGGGCGACGAGCATCACGATTCCGACTTTTGCAGCAGACGTCATGGTTGGTTCACTCCGTGGGGCTTGAGCGGGTCGAGGCCCGCCCGCCTGAGCATCTGGAACAGCGTAGCAAGCGGCAGTCCGACTACGTTCGTGTAGCTGCCGTGGATGGAGTCGATGAACATCGCGCCGATGCCCTGGACCGCGTATGCACCCGCTTTGTCGAGCGGCTCGCCGGTGGCGATGTACCACTCGATGTCCTGGTCCGAAAGCGCCAGCATGCGCACCTCGGATTCCGCGACGCGCGTGTCGCGATAGCCGCGCTCGACGTTCTCGATCGTCACGCCCGTGTAGACGATGTGCGTGCGTCCCGAGATCATGCCGAGCATGCGCATCGCGTCCGCGGTGTCGGCCGGCTTCTCGAGCAGTTCCTCGTCGAGCAGCACCGTCGTGTCCGCGGCGATGACCCAGCGCGAGGGGTGCTCGGACGCCAGCGCATGCGCCTTGTCGCGCGACAGCCGCGCCACGTACTCCTCGGGGGCCTCACCGTCCTGATGGACTTCGGGCACATGACTCGGGAGGACGTCGAAGGCGAGACCGATCGAGGCGAGCAGCTCGCGCCGTCGCGGCGACGCGGAGGCGAGGATGAATTTCACGACGCGGATCTTATGACACGCGCGCGACGTGGAGGATCACCACCATTCGCGCCTCCGCCACGATCTTGTAGACGACGCGCAGTTCCTCCGTGCGATAGCTCCACAACCCTTTGAGCGGCTCGAACAGGGGTGCGCCGACGATCGGGTCGAGCTCGATGCGCCGCAGCGCGGCGTCGTAGATCGGCGCGGCGGATTTCGCGAAGCGCAGCCGCTCGTAGCGTCCGCGCTGTTCGACTTCTTCGTTGTCCGCTTCGGCGAGCCTCGCGAAGAGGAGCGAATCATTGGCGATGTCGAGCGTCTCGCGCATCGCGATGTACTCGTCGTGCGAGAGCAGCACCGCGACGGGACGCCCGTTGCGGGCGAAGAGCGTCCTCTTTCCCTGCACCTCCGATTCGCGCACGAGATCGCGCACGTCTTCCGGAAGGTCGAGGAGGTCGATCTGTTTCACGAGACGGCGGATTTGAGATATTCGCGGAAATCGCTGCCGAGCTTCGGATGGCGCAACGCGTAGTCGACGGTGGCCTTGAGGTAGCCGAGCTTCTCGCCGGCGTCGTAACGCGTGCCCTGGAACACGTAACCGTAAAAGTCGCCGGTGCGCACGAGCTCGCGCAATGCATCCGTCAGCTGGATCTCGCCGCCCGCGCCGCGCTCGGTCTTCTCGAGTAGCGGGAAGATCTCCGGCGGGAGGATGTAGCGGCCGATGATCGCGTAACGCGAAGGCGGATTCACCTTCGGCTTTTCGACCATGTCCTTCACGTGGAACCGGCGCTCGGCGACCATGTCTCCCGCGACGATGCCGTAGCGCGAGGTCTCTTCGGGCGAGACTTCCATCAGCGCGATCACGGGACGTCCCGTTTCCTCGAACACTTTGCGCATCTGGTTGAGGCAGGGCTCCTCGGCCAGGATGACGTCATCCGGCAGAACCACCGCGAACGGCTGATCGCCGACGGCGTCTTTCGCGGTGAGGACGGCGTGTCCGAGGCCGAGGGCTTCCTTCTGGCGCACGGAGATGAGGTCGACCATGCGGCTGACGTTGTCGACCTCGGCGAGGAGCTCGTCCTTGCCGCGCTCGCGGAGAGAGCGTTCGAGCTCGGACGTACGGTCGAAGTGGTCGAGGATCGTCTCCTTCCCCTTCGACGTGACGATCACCAGCTTGTCCATCCCCGAGTTGCGCGCTTCTTCGATTCCGTACTGCAGGATCGGCTTGTCGACCAGCGGCAGCATTTCCTTCGGGATCACCTTCGTCGCCGGAAAAAAGCGCGTGCCGAAGCCGGCGCAGGGGAAGACGCACGTGCGGAGGGTGTTCATCGCGCCGGAGGATATACGAGTCGGAGCGCCGCATGGCGGCCCGTTTGCTTAAGGCCGCCTGTGGTACAACTGACGACCAACGGCCAGACATGCGTAAACTCCTGATTCTTTTCGCGATCGTTCTCACGACCACTCCTCTTGCCGCGCAGTGGCGGCGCGCCGGGCTGTTCGGCGCCGATGTGCGCGCCCTCATCGCCGATCCCGCCAACCCGGACACGCTCTACCTCGGCACGAGCAGCGGTGAGGTCTACGTCTCCCGCGACGCTGCGAAGAGCTGGACGAATCCACGCAACGGCACGCCGTTTCCCAACTACATCGTCGACAACCTCCTCCTCGACCGCGACGGCCAGCTCTGGGCCGCATCGTGGGGATTGTGGGGCGGCGGCGTCATCGCCGTCTCGAAAGACAGCGGCAAGACGTGGGAACGCCGCGACGCCGGCCTCGAAGATTTCTCCGTTCGCGCCATCGCCGTCGATCCGAATGATTCGAATTTCGTCGTCGTCGGCGGCCTGACGGGTGTCTACCGCAGCACCAACGCGGGCCGGAAGTGGGAAAAGATCTCCGAGCAGATCAACGTCGAGTCGCTGGCCATCGACCCGCGCTCGCGCGACCGCATCTTCGTCGGCACGTGGCGCCAGGGCTGGCGCACCGACGACGGCGGGAAGAACTGGAAGCACATCGCCGACGGGATGGTCCTCGACACGGACATGTTCTCGATCACCATCGACCCGAAACAGCCGGACAACGTCTGGGTCGCGACGTGCGGCTGGGTCTACAACTCGCTCAACGGCGGCGACAAGTGGACGCGCTATCGCGACGGCTTCAACAACCGCCGCATCCACGATGTGGAGATCGATCCGTGCGATGAGGACGTGGTCTACGCGGGCTCCGTCGCGGGACTCTACCGCTCGGAGGACAAGGGCAAGTCGTGGTACGTGATGTCGGACGAAGGAATGGTCATCAACTCGATCGTCCTCCATCCGCAGCGCCCGCAGCGCATCATCCTCGGTATCGAAGGCGACGGCGTGTACGTCTCCAACGACCGCGGCAAGACGTACCAGCGCAGCAGCGAAGGTCTGCACAACCTGCGCATCACGACCGTTGCGCCGGATCCGTTCGAGAAGAATCGCATTTACGCGACCGTCGTCCACGGCGGCGCGGCGTCGGGCATCTATCGCTCGAATGACGCCGGCAAGAGCTGGGAGAAGGCGAGCCGCGGCGTGCTGCCGGAAGTGCTCACGCTGACGATGGCGTCCGAGGCGGACGCGGAAGTGAAGTTCATCGCCGGCACGGAGAAGGGCTTCTTCTTCAGCAACGACGGCGAGGAGTGGACGCAGGCGGAGCCGTCGTCGTTCCCGATCCGCGTCGAGAAGGTCGTGCGCTTCAATCGCCTGCGCTCGTTCGCGGCGACGAATGAAGGCGTTTTCACGACCCGCGACGGCGGCAGGAGCTGGTACCGCCTCGGCGGCGCCACGAATCGCGCGGTCGACATCGCGGTCGGCAGTCTCGATGGCAACAAGGCGCTGTACGCGCTCACGGCCGCGGGCCTCGAAGTGTTCGACGGTGCGAAGTGGAACGCGATCGCCGGCGCGCCTTCGAAGGGACGCACGCTCGCCATCCGCCACGTCGAAGGACAGGAGCGCGTGTTCGTCGCCGGCATGCACGGCGTGAAGGCGGGCGCGGTGAGCGCGGAGCGTGCGTGGGAGCCGATGGAGGCGCCGGACACACAGTACGCGGTCGTGCACGGCGGCAGCCGCACGTCCGGACAGATGCTCTTCCTGACGTCACGCCAGCAGCGCGAGATCCTCGTCGGTGAGCCGACGGACGCGCAGTGGAGCGAGCTGACGCTGCCCGGACAGAACACCGAGGTGACTTCGGTGGTGCCGGATCCGTTCACGCGCGAGCGCTACTACGTCGCAACCCTCGGCGACGGCATCTTCGTCTACGAGGGGAAGATGCGCCGCTACGTGCCGCGCGAGCCGGAAGTGCGCGCGCAGGCGGTGGCGCCGGGAAGCCCCGGCAGCAAGTAAACCGCAGGGCAGCCGGCCTCCCGAGGCCGGTTAGCGCGGGTCGTAGTACCGCACCGCCAGCACACCCACGCCTTTCCTCCCCTGCTCCGACTTCGGGTCGTCGGTGACGACGACCATGACGTTGGGCAGGGCGTTGTCGTAGATGAGGATCGATTTCGTCGCTTTGGGCGGCTTGCCGCGCGTCGACGCGAGACGCTGCTTTTCCTCCTCGAACGCTTTCCTGATCTCCGGGAGGAAGACGAAGAGCTCAAAGCGGATGGACGTCAGACGGTCTCTCGTGAAGTCGAGGGTGAGCGCTTTGTCGTCGCTGTAGTCGACGACGAGCTGGTTCGCGTCTTTGCCCGGCTTCGGCTGCCATTTGTCGAGGGCTTTCATGACTTCGAGCTTCGACATGCCGACGGCGAGACGGAACGACTCCGGCCGCATCCACGAGGTCTGGCTGCCGGACGGAAACGCGGTGAGCAGAAGTGCAATGAGAAATGAGGGCATCAGTGAACGTAGTGTGCGTCGTCGGGTGTCTCGACGTTGCGGCGTGACTGGATGATGGACGTGGCGAGCACCACGCGCCGGCCGATCTCGTCCCAGTCGCTGTTGCGGACGAGGTCCGGCACGGCGAGCGACGCTCCGAGGTTGACGGCGATGCAGCCGGCGTCGAGGTAGTGATCGATCATGTCGAGCGGCACGGGTCCGCCGGCGAGCATCGGCACGTCGCGGATGGGACCGCGGATCGTGCGAATGTAGTCGGGACCGCCGAGGTGGTGGGCGGGGTAGACCTTGACGACGTCGCAGCCGGTTTCCCACGCCTTGATGATCTCGGTCGGCGTGGCCGCACCCGCGATCGAAAGCAGATCGTTTTCGTTCGCGTACTCGATGACGTGCGGATCGGTGTGCGGCGAGACGATGATGCTCGCGCCCGCGCGCCGCGCGAGCGCCGCGTCGTTCGTGCTGCGCACGGTTCCCGCGGCGATGGCGATGTGCGAGCCGTAGCGCTTTTCCATCGAGGCCATCAGCTCGATCGCGTCCGGCGTCGTCATCGTAATTTCGATGATGTGGATTCCGTGACGGGCGTAGGCCTCCGCAACCGCTTCCGCCGCTTCCGCCGTGTCTTCGCGCACGACACCGATGATCTGTTCCGTATAAACCCGGGCGAGGAGCTCTTTCCGTGACATGACGGCAATCAGGTTAGCAGACGGCGGTCAGCCCTCGATGACCGCGAGGATGCGCGGGGCGAGGTAAATGCGATTGCGCTGGCGGCCTGTGGCTTCCTGCAGAATCTCTGCATTCACGAGTTCGCGACGATCTGCTGTGCAGCAGGAAACGAGACGTTCAATCGCGGACTTCCAGCTGCCTCGAAAACGAAGAGATCCGACAGCGAGGCCTCGGTTCCTTCGATGCGGCTGGAGAGCACTGCCTCCTTGCGCATGAACGGCCGGATGAGCAGGTGCGGGTTTCGAAGAGTGCTTCCGATTCCTGAGAGCGTTCCGAGCGCGCGATCGGCATCGCTGAGCGCCTGCGCAAGCTCCCAGTCGAGCTGCAGCGTCGGCGGGAGAGGTGCGGGGACGAATGCGTCGTAGCCGTGGATCGTCCGGGTGACGCTGCCGGTGCGCTGGCTGACGAAGTCCTCAACCTGCATGGCTATGCAAGTTTAGTTGAATAGGCGTGCGCGTGATTAAAGTCTTTGGGCGTAAACTTTAATTAGCGTCAATGCAGCGCGTTTGCGATCCGCGCGAATGCCGGCTCCGCCCGTAGCGCGTCGAGCCGCGGATCCACGTGCAGGAAGACCATCCACGCGGAGTGGTCTTCGAGCGCCAGCTCGAGGTGCGCGATGGCCGCGGCCGTATCGCCCAGGCCGGCGTGAATGACGGCGATGTCGTAAGGCGAAATGTAGCGGTTGCGCGATTCGGCGACGAGGTCCGCGAGGAGCGCGCGAGCCTGATCGCGATGTCCGGCGATGGCGTGCGTGTGCGCGAGCATCGCCGTGAGGATCGGGATGCGGTCGACTTCCAGCGCACGGGCGAAAGCGTCGACCGCCTCGGCGTAGCGATGCTGCTGCCCTAACGCCATCCCCAGCCAGCCGTGCGCCGGGATGAATTTCTCGTCCAGGTCGAGCGCTTTGCGAAACCGGCGAATGGCCGATTCGAAATCGCGCGAAAAGTAGAACGGCCAGCCCGCGTGCACGGCGATGATGAGCGACAGCGGGTCGAGGTCCGCGGCCTTCACGTTCTGTTCGACCGACTCCGCCGCGCGGCCGCGGGCGGCGAGCAGCATCGCGTAACCGTCGTGCGCCGTCGCGTAGTTCGGGTTCAGCTCGATCGCGCGGCGATAGGCTTCCTCCGCTCCTTCCCAGTCCCACTCGAACCACCATCGCACCGCACCCAGCGAAGCCCACGCCTCGGCGTGGCTGTCGTCGATCTCGATCGCGCGCATGGCGGCGGCTTTCGCCTTCGGCATCGCATCGTGCGGCGGGAGAGGAATGTTCGTCGCCAGGGTGACGAACGAATCCGCGAGTCCCGCGTACGCACTCGCGAACGACGGATCGGACTCGATTGCCTCACGAAAGAACTGAATCCCGCGACGCAGACTCTCCTCGGTCCGTTTGTTCCAGTGATAGCGCCCTTTGAGATAGAGCTGATACGCCTCGCCGCTGTCGGTGGTGCGTTTGCGCAGCTTCTTCTTCTCCGCGCCTGTGAGCTTGAGGCGCAGCTTGTCCGCGATCTCGCGCGACATCTCCTCCTGCAGCTTCACGAGATCGGCGAGCTCGCGCACGTACGTCTCACCCCAGAGCTGCGACCCGTCGACGGAATCGACGAGCTCCACGCCGATCTGCAACCGGTCGCCGAGCTGTTTGACGACGCCACTGAGCACCGCGCGCACGCGCAGTTCGCGGCCGACGCTCTGCGCGTCGACGTTGCGATTCTTGTAGCGGAATACCGTGCTCCGGGCCATCACCTTCAGCTTCGGCAGTTGCGAGAGCTTGTTGATGATGCCCTCGGTGATGCCGTCGCTGAGGTACTCGGTGCCCGGATCATTCGACGCGTTCGTCAGCGGCAGCACCGCGATCGAATCGATCGTCTTCGACGTGTGCCGCCTGGTGATGCGGCGAATGAGGTCGTTCTGCGGAATCGAAGCGCTGCTGCCGATCGCGCGCAGCGTGAGCGCGAGATCGCGCGCGGATTGAAACCGCGTCGTCGGACTCTTCTCCACGCATCCTTCGATGATGCGTTGAAAGTCGGGCGGTACGGCGTCGCTGAGCGCCGCGCGTGGCAGATCGTCCTTGAGGATCGCCGCGATCGTCGCCGCACCGGAATCGCGATGGAACGGCTTCTTCGCCGTGACCATCTCGAAGAGGATGCAGCCGAGGGAGAAGAGGTCGGCGCTCGGGTCGACGGCTTCGCCGCGGAGCTGTTCGGGCGACATGTAGTCGAGCGTGCCGATGACGGTTCCGGGATGGGTCTGGAACCATTTCGTCGTCGGGATGTTCGTCTCGTCGCGCTGCGCCAGCACGGGATCCGTCTGTGCGAGCCCGAAGTCGAGGATCTTCACGCGCCCATCGGCGGTGAGGAAGATGTTCTCCGGTTTGAGGTCGCGATGCACGATCGACTTCGCGTGCGCGGCGGCGAGACCTTCCGCGACTTCGTACCCGATCTCCGCGGCGCGCCGCCACGCGATCCGCCCCTCCTCGATCGCCGCCCGCAGCGTTTTTCCTTCGAGCAGTTCCGTGACGACGTAGAACGCGGAGTTCTCGCGGCCGACGTCGTGGATGGCGAGGATGTTCGGATGCGACAGCGCCGCGATGGCGCGTGCTTCACGCTCGAGCCGTGCAACGGCCTCTTCGTCGTGCACGGAGTCCTTGGCGAGGACCTTGATCGCGATCTCGCGCCCGAGACGCGGGTCGCGCCCGCGATAGACCTCCCCCATGCCGCCCTCGCCGAGGAGAGCGAGGACCTCGTACGGGCCGACCATCGAGCCTGCCGCGAGCATGGGCCGCCATTCTAGTTGCTGGTACCATCTCTGTCGCCCATGGTTCTCATCAACAAGGCGATCAACGAAGTCACGGTGAAGCTCGTGTATTACGGGCCCGGTCTGTGCGGAAAGACCACGAACCTCGAGAAGATCTACGGGAATCCGAAGCTCGACAACAAGGGCAAGATGATCTCGATGTCGACCGAGACGGACCGTACCCTCTTCTTCGACTTCATGCCGATGGAGCTCGGCACGATCGCGGGGCAGAAGGTCCGCGTGCAGCTCTACACGGTGCCGGGCCAGGTGTTCTACGACGCCACGCGCAAGCTCGTGCTGCGCGGAGCGGACGGGGTGGTATTCGTCGCGGATTCGCAGTCGACGATGCGCGAGTCGAACCTCGACAGCCTGAACAATCTGCGCACGAACCTGCGCATCAACCGCATCGATCCCGACAAAGTGGCGATCGTCTACCAGTTGAACAAGCGCGATCTGCCGAACGCGGACACGGTCGAAACGATGACCGCGTATCTCAAGCCTGGCAACGCCCCCGTCGTCGAAGCCTCGGCCATCACCGGCGTGGGGGTGACGGCGACGCTGCGCGCGGCGATCGCCAGAATCCTCGACAACCTCAAGAACAACGTCGACACGACGCTGTACGACGAGCCGGCGCTGTCCGCGCCGGACATGACGCAAAAGTCGGGTGTCGCCCCTCACTCCGCGGGGACGCCGAAGCTGTCGATGAAAAGTGATGGGCCCGTGACGCCCCCACCGCCGCCACCCGCACCGCCACCCGCTTCGACCGTCGAAGCCGCGCCGTTCGATACGGGCGAAGTCGCGGTGCAGGTCGAGGACGAAGATCCATTCGCGCATGTCGAGTTCGAGGATCCATTCGCGACGCCGGTCTCCGAGTCCGAGCCGGTGCTCGACATGGCCAGCGTCGAACCGATCGCCGAACCGCAGTTGCAAAACGATCTCGAGATGCTGCTCGCGAACGCGACCGCACTCGTGGCCTCGCTCGAGTCCGCGCTCGAGCGCGCGCGTGAGAACGAGCGCCTGCTGCGCGAGCGCGCCCGACGCTGACGCCCGCACGCCACAACCACGGCACTCGCATGGGTTGTCGTTACGCTCCGACCCGGACGAGCAGGGATGAGGGCGGAAGGATGAGGGCTGACGCGCGCATCTCATCTCTCATCTCTCATCGTTCATCTCTCATCTCTCATCTCTCATCTCTCATCTCTCATCTCTCATCTCTCATCTCTCATCGTTCATCTCTCATCGTTCATCTCTCATCGTTCATCTCTCATCGTTCATCTCTCATCGTTCATCTCTCATCTCTCATCCTTCATCTCTCATCCTTCCTCTCTCCTCTCTCCTCTCTCCTCCTCACGCGTCCTGCCCGCTCTCGCTATAGACTCCGCGCCGCATGGCCTGGTACCAGGAGTGGTTCGGCGCGGAGTACCTCGAGCTGTACTCCCATCGCGACGAGAACGAGGCGAAGCAGCAGGTCGCGTTCTTCCGTCAGCACGTCGGTGATCTGCACGGACCCGTGCTCGATCTCGCGTGCGGCATGGGGCGGCACATGCAGGAGCTGCAGGCGAGCCGCTATCACCCCGTCGGCTGCGATCTCTCCTACACGCTGCTGCGCACGGGGATGCGCGAGTATGGCGCGATGCCGGTCACGCGCGCGGACATGCGCCACCTCCCGTTCTGCGACGACTCGTTCGCGGGCCTCGTCAGCTTCTTCACGAGCTTCGGGTACTTTGCCGACGAACACGAAAACATACAGGTCGTGCGCGAGATGGCGCGTGTGCTCAAAGACGGCGCGCGGTTCCTCTTCGACTATCTCAACGTCGATCGCGAGCTCGAAAACCTCGTGCAGCGCGAAGTGCGCGAGACGCCGACGGGGTCCGTGCGCATCGAGCGCTGGTTCGACCGATCAGACCGTTCGTTCAACAAACGGATGACGATCGGTGAAAAGCGTTACCTCGAGCGCGTCCGCGGCTATGACCTGCAAGAGATTTCAGACATGTTTGCGGCGTGCAACTTACAGATCCATTCCGCGTTCGGGGATTTCGACAGCTCGCCATTCGACCGGACTTCGCCACGCCTGATCGTGGTGGGGAGCAGACAGGCATGAGAGTGCCGCTCGCGCATTACCCGGGCATGAACCGGTTCGTGCTCGACTGGCTGGGCGGCGACGAGCGCTTCCTCCGCCGCGCCACGCCGAATCCGCCACGACGCGTGTCGCTCTCTCCCGAGCTCGCGACCGCCATCGACCAGTCCAATCGCCACTGGGGCATCTTCGCGTCCGACGCGCTGCGCCGCTGGGCTTCCGGCGAGACGCTGACCATCGTCGCCGGCCAGCAGGTCGGCTTCGCCGGCGGTCCACTCTACACGCTGGCGAAGATCGCCACGCTCGTGCGCTTCAAGCGCGACATGGAGAAGCAGGGCATCCCCGTCACGCCGTTCTTCTGGCTGGCGACGGAAGACCACGACTTCGACGAAGCGGCCACGCTCTGCGTGCCGGTGAAGAACGCGCAACGCGATCTGCTGTGTATGCGCGCGGTTCGCACCACGCCGAACCGCGCCATCGTCGGAACGCAGCCGATCCCTGAAACGCTCATCACGCAACTCCTCTCCCTCGCCCATCTCCCACGGCCCACGTGGCTCCGCGAAGGCATCACGTTCCGCGATTCCTTCGCCGAACTGATCGCCAGCATCTTCGGCAGCGAAGTGATCCTCGTCGACGCGCTGCTGCCGGAGCTGCGTCGCGCCGGCGCACCGCTCTTCGACCAGATCCGCACGCGCGAATCGGAAATCCAGGCCGCGCTCCGTGAACGTTCCGCCGCGCTCAAATCCGCCGGCTACAACGAACAGGTCACACCCAACGAGGCGGGCGAATACACGCTCCTCTACTCGCTGGATGACCACGACCACCGCCAACCGATCACCGGCGACACGCCCGCGGAGCGCATCTCCACTTCCGCGCTCACGCGTCCGCTGCTGCAGGACTCGGTCCTCCAGCCCGACATCTTCGTCGGCGGCCCGGCCGAGGTTGCGTACTACGCGCAGCTCGCACCGCTGCATCAACTCCTCGGCGTGCGCACGCCCCGCGTCGCATTGCGCGCGCACGCGCTCGTTGCACCGCGCCGCGTATTGCGCGCATTCGAGCGCTACGAGATCGATCCCGCGCAGGTCTTCGCGTCCGCGGATGCCATCCTCACCGAGCGCGAACCGGAAGGCGTTGCGCGCATTCGGGAAATCGCCGAACAGGGCAAACGCGAACTGCTCGCGCGCGTCACCGAGATCGGCGAGCTCGCCTTGCCCGCCGACCACTCGCTGGCCGGCTCGATCCAGAAATCGATCGGCCATCTCGAATGGCACTTCAACAAACTGAGCGAGCGCGCGATCAAAGGGCTCGTGCGCAAGGACAAAGAGCGCCTCGCGGCGACGCGCGACCTCGTGGCCACGCTCTATCCCGACGGCAACGTGCAGGACCGCATCGCGAGCTGGTTCGCCATGTGGTGCGAACATGGGCAGCACCTGGTCGATCGTCTCGTCGACGAGCTCGAGCCCGACTCGGCGTTTTTCAGGATCGTGGAGCTATGACAGACACCGTAGACGTCCTCTTCTTCGGCGCGCACCCGGACGACATCGAGCTCTCCTCGGGCGGTACGATCGCCAAGTTCGTGAAGGACGGCCTGCGCGTCGGCATGGTCGATCTCACCCGCGGCGAGATGGGCACGCGCGGCACGCCGCAGACGCGCAAGCGCGAAGCGACCAACGCCGCGAAAGCCCTCGGCGCCGCGTTCCGTGAACAGCTCGATTTCCAGGACGGCAATCTGCAGACGGGACGCGAACAGGAGCTTGAGGTCATTCGTGTTTTGCGGCAGCGCCGCCCGCGCATCGTCTTCGCGCCGTGGCCCGACGACCGCCACCCCGATCACACGCGCACCGGACGCCTCGTCACCGAGGCTTCGTTCTACGCGGGACTGCAATCGCTGGAGACCGGCCTCCCCGCCCATCGTCCGCAGACGGTCCTCTATTACATGCAGAACTACATGGTCACGCCGTCGTTCGTCGTCGACGTGACGAAGCACTGGAAGACGAAGATGAAGGCGGTGGCGGCGTTCAAGTCGCAGTTCTACGATCCCGATTCGAAGGAGCCGCGGACCTTCATCTCCGACCCGAAGTTTCTGAGCATGATCGACGCGCGAGGGCGTCATTTCGGCGCGCTGATCAACGCCGAGTACGGCGAAGCGTTCGTCACCAAACAGCCGCCGCGCCTCGACGACGTGATCGCGGCGTACTCTGGGCGCGAGGTCTGAGCCGGCCGCTTGCGATCGGCGTGCAGGAACGTATGAAGATCGGCATCACCTGCTATCCCACATTCGGCGGCTCCGGAGTCGTCGCGACCGAGCTCGGTCTCGCGCTCGCCAAGCGTGGCGACGACGTGCACTTCATCAGCTACGCGATGCCGTCGCGCCTCAACATCCTCCACGAGCGCGTGCACTTTCACGAAGTCACGGTGACGCCGTATCCACTGTTCGATCCGTATCCGCCGTACACGCTGGCACTGGCGACGAAGATGGCCGAGGTGGCGTCGTACCAGAAGCTCGACATCCTCCACGTGCATTACGCGATTCCGCACGCCATCAGCGCGCATCTCGCGAAACAGATCCTGCGCGCGAACCTCAAAGTCATCACCACGCTGCACGGCACCGACATCACCCTCGTCGGCCGCGACGAAAGCTATCTGCCGATCACGAAATTCGGCATCGAAGTGTCGGATGGCGTGACCGCGGTGTCGGAGTGGCTGAAGCAGGAGACGGCGCGCAATTTCTCGACGAGCAAAGAGATCGAGGTAATCCCGAACTTCGTCGATCCCGATCGTTTCCAGCGCGACAGCAGCCGCTTCTGCAACATGTTCGGCGCGCGGGGCGACAAGCTGGTCTGCCACGTCTCGAACTTCCGTCCGGTGAAACGGATCATGGACGTGGTGCAGGTCTTCGAGCGCATCAACAAAGCGGTGCCGAGCCGCCTCCTGATGCTCGGCGACGGCCCCGATCGCTCCCGCGCCGAAGCCTACGCCCGCGCCCACGGCCTCAGCGATCGCGTCTTCTTCCTCGGCAACGTCCCCAATCTCGAAGAGGTCCTCGGTGCTTGCGATCTCTTCCTGCTCCCCTCCGAGACGGAATCGTTCGGCATGGCCGCGCTCGAAGCGATGACGTCGGAGACGCCCGTCATTGCCACGGCCACGGGCGGTTTGCCGGAAGTGGTCATCGACGGTGAGACGGGGTATCTCCTCCCGGTCGGTGACGTCGCGGGGATGGCCGAGCGCGGCATCGAGATCCTGCGCGACGACGTGCTGCACAAGAAGATGGGGAAACGTGCGCGCGAGATCGCGGTGGATCATTTCGACGAACGGAAGATCGTGCCGCGCTATCGCGAGTTCTACGAGCGATGAGTCTCCTCGGCTCCTGACAGGCGACCGACGCCCGCTGCCAGCGTGATGAAGTAACCGAGGATCGGCGACGCCCCGGAACCATCACAGGGACCGGGAACGTGCCCCATGCCGCGCCGAGCTGGCGCATCGCCACAATGCCGATGACGAGGGCCGGCAGCGGAGCGCAGGCGGGGAGGGAGAAACCGAGTGTGCCGGTCAAACGATATGGCGCATTCTTGCTTTGCAGCGCTACGGCTGCACCCGCAACCCACCCACCGGCGCGCTCTTCCCGTAAATCTCGCCGTAGCGCTCGTACGAGTTCATCACCTTGCGGACGTAGTGTTTCGTCTCGTCGAAGTTCACGGCGGTGAGGAAGTAGTCGTTGCCCGCGTCGGCCTGGATGCGATTCCAGAGCGCGACCTGTTTCGGGCCCGCGTTGTACGCGGCGGCGACGCGATAGCGGTTCCCCTCGAACTGTTCGGAGAGCTCGCTGATGTACTTCGCGCCGAGGCGGATGATCACGCGCGGATCGTAGAGATCTTCCGGGTCGACGTCGACGAGGCCGACGTCGCGGCCGATGTCGCGCGCGGTCGTGATGATGAACTGCAGCAGCCCGCGCGCGGCGGCCTGCGACTTCGCGCGCGGATTGAAGCGCGATTCCTCACGCATGATCGACAGCACGAGCGCCGGGTCGGCCTCGTAGCGTTTCGCATCCTCGGCGATGAACGTGTAGAAGTAGCGCGGGTAGAGCAACTGGCGCACGACACCCGGCAGCAGGTCGGGATGAAAGTCCGACGGGACGGATTTCATGAGGATTTCGATGGCGTAGATCGAATCGCGCGACGCCGCCCCGCGATGCAGCGCGTACGAGCGCGTGAGCGCTTCGCGCGCCGGCCGCAGTCCGAAGCGTTTGACGATCGCGGGCGCCGCCTCGTCGTAGAGACCCATGGCCATCAGGAGGGCGCTCGCATCCTCCGCGTCGACGTCCGGAAAGCGCGGCAAGGCGAGCGGCGCAAGCTCGAGGACGGCGGCGTACGCGGGGAGCTGCTGGTAGATCGACTTCAGTTTCTGCAGTTGCGCGACGCGATCCTTCGACGACAACAGAATGCGATCCGTCTGCACGCGTTTGGCGAGGTCGAAGTTCTTCGCGGCGACGTGTTTCGCGACTTCCGTTTCGCGCACCGCCAGCTCGCGCGCGAGCTTCGGCGCCATGGCCGGCGCATCGAGACGCGTGCGCGCGAAATACGCAAAGTGTGTCGGCACGTCCGCGCGCAACACGTCGAGATAGGCGCGGAAGGATGCGGGTGCATCGCGCGATTCGAGGGCGCGCGCGCGCCAGTACGCGAATTCGGCGCGGTCGTAATCGTCGAGCAGATGTGCGGGGACGGAGTTCAGCGCGGAGACCGCCGCCGTCGTGTTCCCCGCGGCGAGCATGCCCACCGCGTACGCGAGCGAGCCTTCGAGCACCGCGCGCTCGTTGCCCGCCATCTTGCGCAACTGGACGAGGTCACCGGCGGCTTCGGGAAAACGCCTTTGCTTGAGGCGCGTGCGCAGTCGCTGCGTGAGCGCGGCCGTCGTCGACGGAAACTTCCCTTTCACCGCGATGGCCTGCGTCATCAGTCGTTCCGCGGTCTTGTCGTCGCCGCGCAGTTGCGCGGACCGAGCGGCGTGCCAGAGGAACATGCACTTTTGCGACAGGTTCGGCGTGGCCGCCGCGCCGCGCAGATAGACGGCCTGCGCCTCGGCGTATTTCTCCGCGCCGAAGTAACTGCGGCCGAGGGCGAATTCGAGGTCGTCGAGACGCTCGCGCGGATTGGGTGGGGGAGGCGGCGGCGCGGGTTTGGCGGGAGCCTTCTTCGCCGGTGCCGCTTTCTTTTTCGCCGGCGCGGTCTTTTTCTTTTTGGCGCTCTTCTGCAGCATCGCCGCTTTCGCGGGCGCGGGTTTCGGCGCCGTCTTGTCGATCGCGAGCTGCAGCAATGCCGTCGCGCGGTCGTAATGACGATGTCTCTGCATCGTCTCGCCGAACAGCGCGAGCTGTTCCGCGTTCAGTTTCGCGAGCACTGCCGGCTTATCGAGCGCACGCACCGCGCGATCGGCCGCGTCGTCGCCGATTCCTCCGCGCAGCAGCGCCATGCCGCGCTCGAACGAGCCCGTGGCTTCGACGATGCGGGCGCTGATCTCGCGCCGCCGCTCCGTCGACGCCGAAGGCGCGATCTTCTCCGCGAACGCGATCAACGGCTGCGGCTGGCCGAGGGAAGCGAGGTACTCCAGCTCGTCGTCGATGGCCTCGTCGCGATAGAGCGAGTCGGTGTGCTCGAAGATCAGCGCATTGCGCCACTTGCTGGCCTCCGCGCCCTCACTGATCGCCGCACGGTGATACAGCGCGCGGTCGCGGAACGGATGTCCCTTCTCCAGAAACGGCGCAAGCTTCTGCGCTGCCTCGTCCTCTTCCTCGTCTTCCACGAGCGCACGCGCGTGCAGATACGCGAGCGACCATTTCGTGTAGAGGTCGGGGTGGCGCTGCTCGATCTGCTCGAGCAGTTCCGCGAGCTCCTCTCCTTCGAGCGAGGCGAACGTCTCCGACCACTGCTCGACCGGCGGAACGTTCCGCGGCGCTTCCGGTTTCTGCTCGCCCGCGGCCGGACGGAACACGCGATGACGCCGGACGCGCTCGCGCAGCACGAGCGTGACGACGATGGCCAGGCCGAGGAGGAGGACCGCCGCGACGGCGGCAATGACACGTTTGTTGCGGTTCAAGAATCGTCTCGGGCGAGCGTCCCGGACTTGATGGCCTGCGGAGCTCGCCTGAGGATCTCGGCGCGTGCAATCGCATAGCCAAGAATGGCGTCGACGAGCATGCGCCGTCCGTCGCGCGACAGCAGGATCAGGATCTTCTCCCTCACCTCACGCACTTCGACGATGTCTTCCCAGCGCATCCAGTCCCATCGCTTGCCGAACAGCTTCAGCAGGCGGTTCTCGTACTTCACGCCGATCTCGCTGAAATAGATGTAGTCGCCGTATTGCACGACGGCGGCTGCGACCGTGCCGAGGAAAAGGAGCACGAGGCCGAGCATCGGAAGCAGCTCGTAATCATTCGGATGTTCGGCCAGGTACATGAAGAAGATCGCCGCCGATCCGAATGCCGCGGCGCAGGAGAAGATGCGCTGCACCGGGGGCCGCTCGAATACGAGAACAGGCTGTTCTTTCATCGATCCGCCAGTAGTAACACAGCGCAGGACGGGGTCCATGTCACAACTGTTAGAATCCCGCCCCCATGCGCTGGAGCCGTTATTTCATCACCACGCTTCGTGAAGTTCCCTCGGACGCCGACGTCATCTCGCAGAAGCTGATGATGCGCGCCGGCATGATCCGCAAGGTCGCGGCCGGCATCTACACGTACCTGCCGCTCGGCCTCCGCTCGATCCAGAAACTCGAGAACATCGTCCGCGAGGAGATGACCCGCGCGGGCTCGACCGAGCTCCTGATGCCGGCCATCCAGCCCGCCGAGCTCTGGATGGAATCGGGCCGCTGGCAAAAGTACGGAAAAGAGCTGCTCCGCATCAAGGACCGGCACGACCGCGATTTCGTCTTCGGCCCCACGCACGAGGAAGTCATCACCGACACGGTGCGCGACGCGGTCAGTTCGTACCGCCAGCTCCCGGTTTCGCTCTATCAGATCCAGACCAAGTTCCGCGATGAAGTGCGTCCGCGCTTCGGCCTCATGCGCGGCCGCGAATTCATCATGAAGGACGCGTACTCGTTCCATGCGAGCCGCGAGTCGCTCGATGAAACGTACGAGGCCATGCGCGAGGCGTACACGCGCGTCTTTCATCGTTGTGCGTTGGACCACGTACCCGTCGAAGCCGATACCGGCAACATCGGCGGGTCCGCATCGCACGAGTTCATGGTGCTCGCGCAGTCGGGCGAAGACGCGGTCGTGAGCTGCCCGAACTGCCGCTACGGCGCGAACGTGGAGAAGGCCACTTCGAAGTTTTTCGACGACGAAGTGGAGCCCGCGCCCACGGAGGCGATTGCCGAACTGCACACGCCGAAGACGCAGACCATCGACGACGTCGGCAGGTTCCTCGGCAAGCCGACCTCGGAGCTCGTGAAGACGCTCGTCTTCGACACCGATCTCGGCCCGGTGATGGTGCTCGTGCGCGGCGACCGCGGAGGCAACGAGATCAAGATCAAGAACCACGTCGGCGCGCAGTGGATGGAGCTGATCGCCGAAAACCGCTTCGAAGAGGCGACCGGCGGTCCGATCGGCTACTGCGGTCCCGTCGGCACGAAGTGCGCGCGCGTGCTCGCGGATTACTCGTTGAAGGGCCGCAAACGCTGGATCGTCGGCGCGAACAAGCGCGATCATCATCTCGACTACGCCGTTCCCGGCCGCGATTTTCCGGAGCCGGAGTACGGCGATTTCACGACCGTGCTCGCGGGCGACGCGTGCGTGCGCTGCGGAACGAAGCTCGAGATCTATCGCGGCATCGAAGTGGGCCACATCTTCAAGCTCGGCACGAAGTACTCCGAGGCGATGCATTGCGAGTATCTCGACGAAGGTGGGACGCGCGTGCCGATGATCATGGGCTGCTACGGCCTCGGCGTGACGCGCACCGTCGCCGCGGCGATCGAGCAGAGTCACGACGACGACGGCGTCATCTGGCCGATTCCGATCGCGCCGTTCGAAGTGGTCGTGACCTCGGTCGGCAAGGACGAGGCGGTGATCAGGACGGCGACGGAGATTTACGAGAAGCTCGTCGCCGCGGGCATCGACGTGCTGTTCGACGACCGCGACGAACGGCCGGGGGTGAAGTTCAAGGACGCGGACCTCATCGGCTTCCCGCTGCGCATTGCGGTGGGTGCGAAGAGTCTTGCGAACGGACACGTGGAGTGGAGCTTCCGCAAGGACCGCGCGAAACAGCTCGCGGCACCGGAAGAGGCGTTGCGGATGGTGATCGAGGCGGTGAAGACGGCGCGCGTGTAGAGTGACACGCGCGTTTGTTATGCTTCCTCCGTTCAGATTCGGAGGAATCCACATGCGTAAACTCCTGGTCGCGCTCGCCGCGACGATCGCGCTCCCGGTCGCCGCGCAGAACGTCGACATCGAGGCTCTCTCGGGACTGCAGTTCAATTTCGGCAATCCCGGCGCCCGGTCGCTCGGCATGGGCGGCGCGTTCCTCGGTCTTGCCGACGACGCTTCCGCGGCCGAGGCGAATCCCGCCGGCCTGACGATCCTGCGCAAGCCCGAGGTTTCCATCGAGGCGCGCAACTACCTCGAGCAGCAGGTCTTCTCGACCAGCGGTACGTTTCCCGACGTCAACCGCACGCCGTTCACGCACCACAGCGATCGCGTCGTGCTTTCGTTCGCGAGCGTCGTCTTCCCTGTCAAGAACTTCACGTTCGGCGCGTACTTTCACGAGCCGCTGAACAACGAAGGTGGCGGCATCGTCGCCCCGACGCGCGACGACTTCACCGGCGACATCGAGACGCTGACGCCGAACTTCTATCTCCCGACGCTGCCGAACTCCGAGGGCGTTGCCGTTCCGGTCGGCGATCCGATCACGCAGGAGCAGTGCGAGAGACGACGTCTGGAACTGAACAACCCGTTCACCTGCGTCGAGTACCGTCTCGACCCGTTCATCTCCGCGCTTTCCGTGCGCCAGCGCACGTTCGGCATCGCCGGCGCGTGGCAGGTGCATCCGAAGTTCTCGATCGGCGTGAACGTGCGTCACCAGCGTTTCCTCGAGACCGCGGCCACGTTCCGCTTCTCGCCGCTGCTCGACCCGACCGAGGTGCTGATCCAGGCCACGGCGGACGTCGACAATGGTGAGGTGAAGCTGGTCGAAGAGACCGACACGACGTTCGGCGTCGGCTTCAAGTGGGCGCCGAGCGATCGCCTCAGCTTCGGCGGCGTCTACAAGCAGGGCCCCGAATTCACGACGCCGCTCTTCTACGCCGGCCCGATCACGGGCAACGAATTCGTCGTCGCCGCGGAAACGAAGTTCCACATCCCCGACATCGCCGGGCTCGGCGTCTCTTTCCGTCCGATCCCCGCGCTGACCGTCAACTTCGACGCGGTGCACGTGACGTACTCGAATCTCGTCGACGATTTCGTGGCCGCGAATGCGGACGTGCGCGACATCGCAACGCCTTTCGTCGCCAACGACGTCACCGAGCTCCGCCTCGGCGCCGAGTACCTCTTCTCGACGAAGATCCCGTTCGCGCTGCGCGCGGGCTACTGGCGCGATCCCGCGCACTCGGTCGAATGGAACGGTCCGCTCAACCACCCGACGTACGTCGCCGAAGCGGTCCTCTATCCGGAAGGTCAGGATCAGGACCACTACTCGATCGGCGCGGGGCTCGCCTGGCAGCGCTTCCAGATCGACGTCGCCTACGATTCGTCGAAGCACTACAAGGTCGGCTCGATCTCCATGGTCACCCGGTTCTGATCGTTCGTCTGATCGCCCTCTCCCCGTGTTAGCGGGGAGAGGGAACCGCGGCGAGATCGACGTCCATCAACGCGAACCGCTCCCACCCTCCGAAGTCGTAATGCCACCATTCCGACGGCAGCGGCTCGAAGCCATGCTTCGTCATCACATCGCGCAGCAGCGCGCGATTCTTCAGCACATCCTCGGGTAGCTCGTTGAACGCGTGCGCCGCGCGTGACGTGAAGTCGTCGTACGGCGTCGGCATCGCCAGCTCCGCGCCGGTCTTCAGATCGATAAGCGTGAGATCGACCGCCGCGCCGCGATTGTGGCGTGACCCCTTCGCGGGATCGGCGACGTAATCGGGATTCTTGATCGGCTCCCACATCGCCACCGTCACGCGATACGGCCGATACGCGTCGAACACCTTGATGCCGAGCCCCTGCGCCGCGAGCTCGCGTTGCACGTCGACCAGCGCCCGTGCGGCCGGGGCGCGCAGATACGCCTTCGCCACGGGATACAGCGTGGTTTTCATGAAGTTGTTCGGCGTGGCGTAGCGGACGTCGAGCGGAATGTCGAGCGTCTCGAGGTCGACGAGCTGGTTGTCCGCATCGGCGCGGACGGCGCGCTCGTAATCCGCGCGATCCTGCACGACGAGACCGGTCGTGGCGCAGGCGAGAACGAAGAGCAGCGGGAGCAGTTTCAGACGCGTGATTTCCATCGCAGAAAGAACACCTCGAACGCATGGTAGGACACGACCGCCGCGGCGATCGAGACGATGCTGCCGATGGCGAAGAAGCGCATCGCCGGCACAGGCCCGAGCATGCGCGCCAGCGGCTCGACGAGCATGAAGTGCCAGACGTACGTGCCGTAGCTGTAGCGCGCGAGGAGCGTCTGCACGCGCCCGGTGAGCACGCGTCCGAGGGGCCGCGCTTCGAGTGCGAGCACGAGCAATGACGCGAACAGCAGCGCGAGCGACGAGGGGAGCAGCGTGCGCACGAACAGCGACCGCGGATCGGTGCCGTTCTGCAGCACGAACACCGCGCCACCACGCCACATCGCCCACAACGGCAGCGGCAACGCGACCGCGAACGCGAGCACACTCGCGCGCAGAAGCCACGGCCGCAAGCGCTCGTGCACGTACGCGAACGCGATGAACGACCCCATCGCCAGCGCGTCCGCGCGGGACGGCGTCCACATGTACGTCGCAGCGTACGCCGCTCCGTTCGCGGCCAGCGCGAAACGCAACAGCGGCGCACCGATGATGATGGCGATGCAGATCCTTCGTGCTGCGCGTCCGCTGGTCAGAAACACCACCGCCGGCCAGAGGAGGTAGAACTGCTCCTCGATCGCCAGCGACCAGAAGTGGTCGAGGTGCGGCACGCCGGCGTCGTTCACGAAGTTCGAGTAGTAGAGCCAGAACGGAAGCTGCCTGCCGAGCGCGACCGGCGTGGCCACGAACGCAATCGTCAGCGCGAGGTAGTACAGCGGAAAGATGCGCAGCGCGCGGCGCTTGTAAAAATCGCGGAAGCGATGGCGGCCGTCACGCGCCTCGAGCAGCTTCGTCGTGATCAGGAATCCCGACAACACGAAGAAGAGATCGACGCCCGACCAGCCGATCTCCGCGAGCTTGTAGTGCAGCGAGCGCAGTCCGTGATTGGCGTCGCGTCCCGGTGTGAGGTGGTAGAGGAGGACGAGGAGGATGGCGATGGCGCGGAGACCATCGAGTGCACCGATGTGGCCGTCCTTCTTCGCGTGCAATCGACGCATGGTAAGTTAGGCGCCCGCCATGGAGTTCGACATTTTCTTTTCCATCTCCCAGACGGAAGTGAACGGCTACATGCCGAGCGAACGCGTCATGTTCGAGAACTTCTTCGAGCAGATCGAGCTCGCCGACACGCTCGGATTCGGCACCGCGTGGATCGCCGAAAGCCATCTCTCCACCGAAGTCCAGAAGACGAATCCCGGCGCCGTCATCCCGCACTTCGTCGGCGAGATCGGCCTCAACACCGACATCCTCCAGCTCGCGCACCGCGTCTTCGCGCGCACGAAACGCATCAGCATGGGGTCGGCGATCATGAACATCCTCGCCAACGGCGGCCCCATCGCCGCGGCGGAGCGCGTGCGCACGTTCCTCGCGCTGCACGGGCTCGACGAAAGCGAGCAGCGCCTCCTCACCGTCGGTTTCGCGTCGGGACGCTTTCCGTTCATCAACATCCCGTACGGCATCGTGCCGCGCGATCCCGTCGAAGCCGCCGCGTGGCCGGTGGTGAAGAACAAGATCTTCGAAGAGGCGACGGAGATCTTCCTGCGCCTCCTCAAAGGGGAGACGCTCAGTTCCGAAGCGGTCGCGAAGCGCTCGCTGCGCCGCGCCGATTTCCGCAAAGACGAGGACTGGACGCGCGTGCAGGAAGCGTATGGTCAATACGTTGACGAGATCCCGCTCGCGCCGCGCTGGCGCTTCCCGAACCTGAAGATCGTGCCGCAGGAATCGCGTCTCGACCTGCTGCGCCTCTCCATCGGCTCCCACGATCCGGCCACACAGATCTTCGCCAACACCATCCTCCCCGTGGGCGTGTTCAATCTTTCGATCACCCCCGGGGACGAGATCGAGAAGACGAACGAGCGCATGGTCACGGCGTATCACCCCGAGGGTGGGGGATGGCACCGGCGGCTCATGCCGCGGACCGTGCTCGTGTTCGTCAACGAAGACGAGCCGGCGAAAGCGCACGACGAAGCGCGCGAGGCGCTGTCGAATTACTGGCGCGCGCTCGAAGGCACCCTGGACGAGGAAAAAGTCCGCCGCGCCACGAACAACGCGCTGGTCGGCAACGCCGAGCAGATCGTCGAACAGATGCGCGGACGCTTCCATCCGGAAGATCGCCTCATGCTCTGGTTCGACTTCAATAATCACGACTCAAAAAGAGTCATGAAAAACATGTACGATTTCATGGAGCGCGTCGCTACCCGCTACAGCGCCCACTCGTAAATCCCTCGTCCGTGCAGCGCCGCGCGCAGCAGCCGGCGCGTCGGATGGACCTGCAGGTCGAACACCGGCGCGTCAGGCAGCCCGTTCGGCAGCGGCTCCCACGACGCGCCCCCATCGACCGACTTCCATACGCCGATGTCCGCGCCGACGTAGACGTGTCCCGCGTTCTGCGGATCGACGGCGATGGCGTTGTGCTCGACGTCGAGCAGGCTCGTCTCCGCGGTCATCCCGCTGCGCGATTCCCAGCGCGTGCCGTTGAAGCGCCACACGTGCCGTACGTCGCCCATCCCGCCGATGGCGGCGTAGATCGACTTGCCGGTCGGATCGGACGTGTCGACGGCGACGTCGCTGATCGGCAGTCCGTTGTCCGGCAGGGGGCCGGCGGCGACGTTGTCGATGCGCGTTGCTTTCCACGAAGAGGTCTGATCGACGCGGAACACCTGCCCGTTCGTGAGCCCCGCGTAGATGCGCTTCGGGCTGGACAGGGCCATCGAGTAGATCTCGCCGCCGATGGTCGCGATCTTCGACCAGTTGCGCCCGAAGTCTTTCGACCAGTAAATGGTGTCGACGACGCCCACCGCGGCGAGCTTCGCGTCTGCCTTCCTGGCGGGATTGCGCGGCGGCGCGGCGAGCGGATAGGTCATGAGGAAGAAGCCGAATTCTTTGCTCATCTCGAAGCCGCCGTTCACGAGCCGCACGACTTCGCCGTTCATCGACACGAGCACCTGATTGCCGTCGTCCCAGTTGACGAGGCAGTAGCCGCCGTCGCCGCCGGTGACGCGCGTCCAGATGCCGCCGCCGAGGGTGTGGGCGGTGCCGTTGTCCTGCAGGCCGCACCAGAGCTGGTTCGGATCGGTCGGATGCTGGCCGACGAAATTCGGGCAGAGGCACGACAGCCCCGCGTTGCGGCTGTCGAAGATGCCGGTGCCGCGCGGACTGCGATGGACGAACACGCCGCCGTCGGTCGCCGCCCAGAGCGTGTTCGCGTCGCCCGGCGAATGCACGAGCACGTGCACGTCCGCATGCGCGTGCTCGCCGATGCCTGTCGATGTGACGGCACCGTCCGCGCTCACGGTGCAACGCGCGATGGCCGCGGGATACGGCGAAGTGCCCGTGCTGCTGCCGCCGATGTAGACCGTCGTTTCGTCGGCGGGATCGACGGCCAGCGCGAGATCGTAATCGCCCTGATCCGCCGTCAGCACGAGCATCTCCCCGGAGAGCTTTTTCCATCTGTCGGTGGTGAGCTCGAGGCGGTAGAGACCTTTCTGTCCACCGCCGGCGGTGGTCACGAATGCGTAGAGGAAGCGCGGATCGTCCGGAAGCGCGGCGAGGGCGATGCGTCCGATGTCCGTCTTCGGCAGTCCCGTTCCCGCGGGTGTCCACGTCTTCGCGTCGTCCGAGCGGAAGACGCCGCCGCCTGTTTCCGCGGCGTAGTAACGCGTGGCGTTGGCGATGGTGATGGCGATCGCGCTCGCGTGAATGCCGGGACGCCGCTGCACCCATTCCGCGCCACCCGCGGCCAGCACGCGCTCGTAGATGCCCTCGGTCGTCGCGGCGATGACGTGCTCGCGATTCGCCGGATCGACGGCCAGTGCGTAAAACGCCTTTCCCGCCAGATCGGGCGATCCCGCGGCCGTGCGCTCGTGCAGCCACGTCGCGCCGCCATCGTCGCTGCGGATCGCGCCGATGCCGCGATACGCCGGCAGCGCGTGCACGATGCGCCGTTCGAACATGCCGTGCGTGTCGCCCTCGCCGGTGCCGACGTAGATGCGATCGGGATCGTTCGGATCGATGGCGATCGCGCCGCAGGCGAGACTCGTCGACGCAAAGTTCGTCGGATCGACGTCGAACGCGTCCATGAGCGAGCGCCAGGCGATGCCGCCGTTGTCGCTGCGGAACACGCCGCCGTTCGCGCTCGCGGCGTAAATGCGCAGTCCGTCGCGCGCGATGGCCAGCCCGGAGACGCGTCCGCCGACCGGCGGGAAGCCCATGGCCTGGCCGTTCATCAGGACGTTCGGTCCCAGGGGAAGCCAGTTCTGCGCGCCGGGGACGAAGGCGGCTTCGAGTCCGAGTTTCGCCGCCGGCGGACTCACCGCGACCTTGCGCTCCTTGTACGCGCGCAGGCGATCGACCCATACATCCTGCGGCACCGCCACGGTCGCGGCCGATTCGAGGGCGCTCTCCAGCGATGATTCGTTCTTCGATTTTTTCGACGTGACACCGGCGTAGGTAGCTTTCCGCTGCGCCGTCATCCAGCCGCGCGGACCCTCTTCCTTCCGCTCCTTCGCCGGTTTCTTCCTCCGAAGCGCCATCGACCGCCTCCTCGCCTACAATCCTGGTTCACTTAACGTATGACCGTCACCGAGAACGAGCAACACACGGCGCACGAAAGTTTCGACGAAAACCTGCCGGTCAACTTCGCCCGCGCCATGCCGAACTGGCAGCCGCTGGTCGAGTACCGCCGCAACGGTGTCGCCGAGAACACGATCCACGGAGCGGTGTCGTGGGTGTCGGGCAGGAACCTCATCTATTCGTTCGGCGGCAACGTCGAGGTCTACGGGCGCTCGATGGTGAAGCCGATCATGATGAAGGTCTTCACGAAGGAGTTCGCCCGCGAGCTCACCTCGGAACAGCAGGCCATCTCGGTCGCCTCACACAATGGCGACACGGAGCACGTGGCCGTCGCGCGCTCGATCCTGCGCGAGGCGGAGTGGGGCATGATGCAGGCCCCGCACGACGTGCCGCTCGTGCAGTTCGGACGTCAGGTGCGCCGCCCGCGCCGCTGGTATCACTGCTGTTCCGGCGAGCACGCCGCGATTCTCCGCGGCTGCCGACTGAAGGGTTGGCGGCGCGTCGGTTATGTGTGGCCGCATCATCCGTTCTTCCAGGATTACCTCCGCTATATCCAGGGCGTGCTCGGCCCGGAATGGAAGACCGGCACGATCGCCAAAGACGGCTGCGGTCTGCCGACCGTCTCCATGACGGTCACGGATCTCGCGAAGCTGTTCGCGAACCTCGTCACCGAAAAAGACGAGGACTGGATCTGGCGCTCGATGACCGCGCATCCCGATCTCATCGGCGGTTTCAATCGGCTCGACTCGACGATCCTCAAGGCCTGCGGCGGACGCGTCCTCGCCAAGGAAGGTGCGGACGGTCTCCTCGGCCTTGCCATTGAGCATTCCGAATATCCCGAAGGCCTCGGCGTGGTCGTCAAGATCGCCCACGGCTGGAACCCGCAAGCCACCTGGTATATCGCCCGCTACATCCTCGGCGTCCTCGGATTTGAGTTCCGCAATCCCTATAAATTGCGGCGTCAGAAAGCGTTCATCGTGCCGGAGGTGATTCCGCCGAATCTCCGCGACCGCATGGCCGGCATTGTGCCGTGGGATTCGTGGGATCCGGACATCGACCGGTGGGAATTCGATCCGGAGGAGTTCGTTGCGCCTCGCTAATTTCATCGACGGCGCGCTCGTGCCTCCTGTCGCGGGTTCTTACTTTGAGAACCTGCGTCCCGCGACCGGCGAGGTTCTCTCCGAGGTTCCGGATAGTGATGCGCGCGACGTAGACGCTGCCGTGCAGGCCGCAAAGCGCGCGTTCCCCGCCTGGTCCGCAATGCGCACGGAAGAACGCAGCCGCATCCTGCTGCGCCTCGCCGAGCTCATCGAGCAGAATCTCGACGAGCTGGCATTGTGCGAGAGCGATGACAATGGCAAGCCCGTTTCGCTCGCGAAGCGCATGGACATTCCTCGCGCGGTGGCGAATTTCCGCTTCTTCGCGACCGCGATCCTGCATCAGTCGTCCGAGGCGCATGTCACGGATGGTGCGGCGCTCAATTACACCTTGCGCCAGCCATTGGGCGTGGCGGGACTGATCTCGCCATGGAACCTCCCGCTGTATCTGCTGTCGTGGAAAATCGCGCCGGCCATTGCGGCGGGAAATACGTGCGTCGCGAAGCCGTCCGAGCTCACGCCGATGACGGCGCAGCGCCTTGCGGAGTTGTCATTGGACGCGGGTGTGCCGCCGGGCGTGATGAACATCGTCCATGGCTATGGCGCCAAAGCGGGTGCGGCGATCTGCGAGCATCCGGACGTGCCGCTGATCTCGTTCACGGGCGGTACTGTGACCGGCGCGCGCGTCGCGGCCGCGGCTGCGCCAATGTTCAAGAAATTGTCATTGGAGCTCGGCGGCAAAAATCCCAATCTGATTTTTGCGGATGCGGATCTCGAGCAGGCCGTCGCCACGTCCATCCAATCGAGTTTCGCCAATCAGGGCGAGATCTGTCTCTGTGGCTCGCGCATGTTCGTCGCGCGCGCGATCTACGACGAGTTCGTGGAGCGCTTCGTCGCCGCAACGCGGAAACTGCGCATCGGCGATCCGCGCGACGCGCAGACGGACGTCGGCGCGCTGATCAGCGAAGCGCACCTGCAGAAAGTGACCGGCTATCTGCGCCTCGCCGAGGAAGAGGGCGGCACGATCGTCACGGGCGGGAATCGCTTGGAACGTGCGGGCTTCTTTCTCGAGCCGGCCGTCATTACAGGACTCGGATGCGACCGCCGGGTCCTGCAGGAAGAGATCTTCGGACCGGTCGTGACCATTACACCGTTCGACTCCGACGAAGAGGCGGTGCAATTCGCCAACTCGACGCGTTATGGCTTGTCCGCGACGGTCTGGACGCGCGACCTGCAGCGCGCGCATCGCGTCGCCGCGCAATTGCATGCCGGAACGGTCTGGATCAACTGCTGGCTGCTGCGCGATCTGCGCGTCCCGTTCGGCGGGATGAAGGACAGCGGCGTCGGCCGCGAAGGCGGATTCGAGTCTTTGCACTTTTTCACGGAGGCCAAGAATGTCTGCGTCAAGCTCTAAAGGTGAAATCGTCGGCGGCGTTCTCGCTCCGCATCCCCCGCACATCGTCTACGGCGAAAATCACTGGCGCAACGAGCCGAAATCGGAGTGCGGCTGGGAAGTGCTGCGCTGGGGGTACGAGCGCGCCCGCAAGCATTTCCTCGCCAAGAAGCCGGACGTCATCCTCGTCCACTCGCCACACTGGCAGACCGTCATCGGCCACCATTTCCTCGGATTGCCCGAATTCCACGGCCTCTCCGTCGATCCGATCTTTCCCAATCTCTTTCGGTTTCAATACGACGTCAAAGTCGACGTCGAGCTCGCGGAACTGATTGCCGCGGAAGGAAAAGAAATGGGGCTCATCACGAAAATGATGCGCAACCCGCATTTCCGCGTCGATTACGGGACCATCGTCTCCTGCCATATGATGAACCCCGACTGGGACATCCCCATCGTCGGCATCTCCTCGAACAATTCCCCCTATTACTTTTCCAACGAGATGGGGCAGGCCCAGATGGTCAAGCTGGGGCAGGCCACGAAACGCGCCATCGAGAAGAGCGGCCGCCGTGCCGTCCTCCTCGCCTCCAACACCCTCTCCCACCGCCACTTCACCACCGAGCCCGAAATCCCCGAAGACATGTCGCGCGAGCACGTCTACGAACATTCCGGCTACCTCTGGGACATGCAGGTCATCGACCTCATGCGCACCGGCCGCACCAAAGAGCTCATCGCCATCCTCCCCGAATTCATGGACCACGCGGTCAGTGAAGTGAAAGCAGGCAGTCTGGCATGGATGCTGTCCGCCCTCGATTTTCCGTCCTATCCGGCGGAGGTCTATGGCTACTGGACCGTGATCGGGACGGGAAATGCGGTGGTGGGGTGGGATCCGCTGTTGCGGGAAGGGGCGGTGTCGCAGGTGCGGTAGGGAGTGGAATTGAAAATTGAAAATTGAAAATTGAAAGATATGAGTGGCGCTGGCGAGAGCGGTCCGGGGTCGAATCTGCGCGAGCGGGCGTTCGAGTTTGCGTGCTCTGTGATCGAGTTGCACCGGTTCGTGTACACGCACGAGCCGTCATTGCGGGGCACGAGTGCGCAGGCGGCGTCCGCTGCAGGTTCGATCGGCGCAAATCTCGAAGAGGCAGACGCCGCACAGAGCCGTGCCGATTTCATCTCCAAGTGCAACATCTCGCTGAAAGAAGCACGCGAGTCGAGATATTGGCTGCGTATCCTGTCGCGATTCATCACATCAGAGCGTCTCAGTGAGCTGATCGCCGAGGCGACGGAACTGATCGCAATCCTGACCACCATCGTCCGCAAGAGCAGGGAGGCCCGGTAGTGCTCCGATTTTTCAATTTTCAATTTTCAATTTTTCATTTCGGGAGCACCACGTGATCCTGAAAGCCTACATCGTCCCCGGCCAGCCCCACCCGCTGCTCGCGCCGGAGAAGAATCCCGGCTGGGCCAGTCTG
>DASPHZ010000017.1:0-13644 GCA_035629395.1 Thermoanaerobaculia bacterium | reverse complement strand
GCAAGGGCTGCAATCGCTCTCAGATCGATGGCTGCAACTTAACAGCACTTCCTGAACCGCCGGATACGGACCCGTACGTCCGGTGGTGTGAGGGGGAGGCGGGGCCTGTGCGCCCCGCCCCCTACTCGATCCTCTCGTCGTTGCCCGATCCGTTGGCGAATCCAAAGCATCCCGCTTAGCTGCAGCCGCGCAGCATGAGGTTGAGCACGATCGTGAGCGCGATCGAGGCGATGATGCTGAAGAGGCAGCCGGAGGTGCGCATTCGTACGGGCATCGCTCGCGAATGTGCTGCGGATCACATGCCGGTGCGGAATTGGATCGGCTGATGCACTGGAGCGCCGCGGGGGGTGTGTTTTGCGGCGTTCGTTGCGGGTCGCAGTCGTGCTCATCGTGGTGGTCTCGACCGCCTCGGCAGGCGCCGACGTCTTTCGCATCCTCGATGATCCCGCGGATGCGCTGCAGGCCCGCGTCGACATCATCCAGCAGGCGGAGAGCGAAGTGCACGCGCTCTACTTTCTCGCCCGCGACGACCGCATCACCCTCGGCGCACTGGCATTGCTGCGCGAGGCCCGCGGACGCGGCGTCGGCAGCGTGAAGCTGATCGTCGACGCGAATTTCTCCCACATCCCGAAAGCAGTCCTCGCACACCTCCGCGACGAGGGCGTACACATTCGCGTGTATCACCCGATCACACTGCGGCATCCGAGCTGGCTGTTGCGGCGCATGCACGAGAAGGTGGTCATCGTCGACGGCGAGCGCTACATCGCGGGCGGACGCAATCTGGCCGAGGCGTACTTCGGACTGGCGAAGAAAAACTATGTCGACCGCGATGTGTATGTCGACGGCGCGTCGGCCGCGGATGCGGATCGCCACTTTGAAAACCTCTGGAACAGCGGGCACGTCGCCGATCTGCGCGTCAGCGTGTCGGACCGGGACAAGGAGCAGGCGGCGTTGCGGCTCACCGCGGCGCTGGCCACGCTCGCGCGCGAAAACGTGATCGCGCTCGACACGGGCGAGGATTGGTCCGCGGATCAGAAGGACGCGGGCACCGTGCGTTTTCTGCACGATCCGGTGCATGCGGATGACGGTCCGCGCGTTGCGCAGAGTTTCATGGCCATTCTCGAAAACGCGCGGACGTCGATCGTCATCGAGTCGCCGTATCTCGTCCCTTCGAAGTCGCTGCTGCAGTTGTTCGAGCGCAAGCTGAAGGAAGGGGTGACCGTCACGGTGCTCACGAATTCGCTGCGCTCGTGCGACGGCGTGCTGCCGCAGGCGGGCTATCTCAAGTACCGGCGGCGCCTGCTGCGCTCGGGCATCGACCTGCGCGAGTACCGCGGCCCGGACATGCTGCACGCGAAGACGGCGGTCGTCGACGGGCGCGTGGTGATGGTCGGCTCGTACAACCTCGACCCGCGCTCGCAGAACCTCAACACCGAGGCGATCTGCGTGGCGGAGGATGAGGAGATCGCCCGCGAAGTGCTTGCGTCGATCGACGCGCACCTGGCCAATGCGTGGACGGTGGGGAGTGCGTCACGCGGGCCGCGTGAACGGCGCTCGCAACGCTTCCGCGTCTGGGCGGCGCGGTTGCTGTTGCCGCTGATCGAGAATCAGTTGTGAGCGCTCCGTCCCTGCAGTCGCCGCACGAAGAACGCCAGGATCTCGTCGCGCGCGGCAATCGTCGGCTGCCCTGCTTCGTCGATGAGATGCGCGGTGACGACGCTGTGCGGTGAGGCCACCACTTTCTCGAAGAAGGGGGTGGTCACCGGATTGGCGGCGCTGTCCGGCAGGACGCGCGGCATGAAGCGGTCGCCGAGGGCGGCGGCATAGGCGCGGAACCGCTCGGCGGTGCAGAAGCGATCGCCTTCGAAGCGGCAGGCGAGCACGGTCAGGTCGTCGCGCTCGAGGCGCTCGCGCACCGCGGCCAGATCTTCGGGGGAGATCTCGAGCGCCCCGCGGTCGTTCAATGGCAGCGACGGTTGTGCGAGCACGGGAGCGAGCATCGACGGCTCGAGCATCATCGTCAGCGCGAAGTTGCCGGTGAAGCACATGCCGATCGCGCCGACGCCCGGCCCGCCGCACTCTTCGTGCGCGAGTCTCGCCAGCGCGCGCAGCCACGTCGTGACGGGGCTGGTCTGGTTCGCGGCCATGGCGCGGAACTCCGCGCTCACGCACGCACGCTGGAGGACGGCGGCGCCTTCCTCGACCGTCGGCACCGCGCCGTCGCGGCCGAACAGCGAGGGCATGTAGACCGTGAAGCCGGCGTCGCGCACCCAGCGGCTGAAGCGCGCCACGTGCGGGCTGATGCCCGGCATCTCGCTCATCACGATGACCGCGGGTCCGCTTCCCGCGACGTGCACGACTTTCGTCACGCCCTGCAGCGTGATCTGGCGGTGAGCGAAGTCTTCGAGAGGATCGTCTTTCCATTCCGTCATGCCGCGAGTGTGCGTTTTTACGCCGTTGCACGGAACTGTCGTTTTTGACAATATTCAGGCCGGATTGGACAAATGGAACAGGTGCTGATTCTCGCCCTCGACGGCGTCATGGACTCGAGTCTCGCCATCACGCTCGACACGTTCCGCGCCGCACGTGCGTTTCGCGAACGTGCGCGCACGCGTCGTGACGTGCAGTGGCACGTGGCCGGTCATCGCAAGACCGTGCGTACGGGCGGCGGTCTGCGCCTCGAGGCCGGCTTTACGTTCCGTGAAGTGCTCGACGGTGCCGTACGCGCGGAATGGGTGATCGTGCCGGGACTCGGTCTCACGAATGAAGCGGCGATCGCAACGCGGCTCCGGCAGAAGGATGCGCTCGCGGCGATGGAGTTGCTGCGCGAGCGCCGGATGACGAAACGGATCGCCGCGTCGTGCTCGGCCGTGTTTCTCCTGGCCGAGGCGGGAGTGCTGGCGGGCAGGGCGGCGACGACGACGTGGTGGCTGGCGCAGACGTTCCGCGAACGCTATTCCGATGTGCGGCTCGACGAGAGCAGGATGCTCGTACGGGACGGCGCGTGCCTCACCGCCGGCTCCGCGTTCGCGCAGCTCGACCTCGCCCTGGCCGTCGTCACGGCCACGATGGGGCCGGAGATCGCGCACCTCTGTTCGCGCTACATGCTCATCGACCGCCGCGCGTCGCAGGCGCGCTACATGATCCCGTCGCACGTGCGGCACGTCGACGAGACCGTGATCGCGGCCGAGCGCTGGATCGACGCGAACCTGTCGGATCCGATCACGATCACCGGCCTCGCCTCCGCGGTCGCCGTCTCACCGAAAACGCTCTCCCGCCGCATCGTCGCCGCGACCGGCCTGTCGCCCGTGCGCTTCCTGCAACGACGCCGCGTGATGGAGGCCGTGCATCTCATCGAGACGACGACGATGACGGTCGAAGCCGTCGCGGAGAAGGTCGGCTACCAGGACGCGACCGCGCTGCGGAAGATCATCAAACGCGAGCTCGGCACGACGCCTTCGACGCTGCGCGCGTCATGACGCCGTATATCCTTCGCGCATGAGCGACGTTTTCCTCCACAACCCACGCTGCAGCAAGAGCCGCGCTGCTCTGGAGCTCGTGCGCGATGCGGGCGTCGAGCTGCCGGTGCGCGAGTATCTCAGCGAGCCGTTGTCCGTCGACGAATTGCGCCGCATCGTGCAGCTCCTCGGCGTGCGTCCCATCGACATCGTTCGCCGCGGCGAGCCGCAGTACGCCGCTCTCGGACTGCGCGACGCAACGCCCGACGACGAAGTGCTGCGCGCGATGGCGGAGCATCCGATCCTCATCGAGCGGCCGATCGTCGTGCGCGGCGGGAAGGCGGTCGTGGGGCGGCCGCCGGAGACGGTGCGGGAGATTCTGTAGCGGTGACGCTGCCGCACTATTCGCTCGGGTCGACCGATGCCGAGCATCGCCGTCTCATCGCGCTCGCGTCGCATGAGGAAGAGCGAGTCGTCGACGCCTGCCGCCGCGCCCGCGTCGGCACCGGCGCGATCGCCCTCGATCTCGGCTGCGGTCCGCTCGGCGCGTTGGGCGCACTGGCGAACGTCGTAGGCGCAGAAGGGACGGTGGTGGGTGTCGATGCGAATGCGGCGGCGTTGACGCGCGCGCGTTCGCTGCTCGCGGACGCGTTCCCGCAGATTCGCTTCCTCGAAGCGGACGTCCATCGCGTCACCACCTCCGACCTCGGGATCGACGGTGCGGACCTCGTGTACTCGCGCCTCATGCTGTTGCATCAACCCGATCCCGCGACGACGCTGACGCACGTCGCGCGGCTGTTGCGCCCGGGCGGCGCGTTCATCGCGCACGAAGCGTCCGATCTTCCGATGCATGCACCGGCGGCCGAGCCGCACGTGCCGGCGATGACGCGTGTGTGGGAGCTCGTCATCGCCGCCGCCCGCGCGCGCGGCGCGCGGACCGACTTTGCGAGAAAGGGGCGCGACTTCATCACGCGCGCCGGTCTGACGATCGAGAGCCATTGCGCGTACGCGGTGCATTACCCCTCCGCCATCGGCATCGACATCCCGCGCGTCGCGCTGCAGTCGCTGCGGCCGGTGATCGCGCAGCATGGCCTCGCGAGCGAAGACGAGGTCGCGCAGCTCGACCGTGAGCTGGAAGCCGCGAAACTGCGCGACGACGTGCAATGGGTCTCGAGTCCGCTGATGTTCGAGTGGATCGCGCGCAAAGCGCCGGTCACCGCACCGACACAGGCATGAGCGGCGTTGGCGAGCGGCGGGGGCCTGCCGGCGGCGCGGCGGAAACTCCGCGCTGACCGTGCCGTTGCGGAGGATCTGCTTCAGTTCCGCAGAAAGCGTTTCGAGTCTTCCACGCGCGGGATGTTGTTGAACATCACGTACGTCTCCGCGCCGGGCGTGATCCATGCGCGCAATTGCCGCAGTTCGTCGTCCGTGTACTTTGCGTAATGGCTGCCGTTGCCGTGCAGGCGCCAGTAGGTGAGCTCGGGAGTGAGCGACGGGCGGAGAAACGGATCGACGGCGTGGGTGAGGGTGAGGTCGCGGCAGAGAGAAACGATGACGTCATCGGGCCACGCGCCGCGGGGCTCCCATAGAAAGCGCACGTTGCGCGGGCGCTCGATCGTGGTGAAGAAGCGGCGCATGTTCTCGATGTTCTCTTCGGTCGGGCGGAAGCTCGCGGGGCATTGAAAGAGGATCGCCGTCGCGCGGAGGATGCGTTGCGCGAGGAGCGTCGTCTGCCACGCGTGCATCACCGTTTCATTGACGCGAAACGCCCCCGCTTCTTCGAGATTCACCGCGGTCTTGCAGCGTTTGTACGTGCGGCTCGTGCCGAGGTGGGTGATGACCTGCCACGCTTTCATGGTGAACTCGAAACCGGGCGGGGCCTGCATGCGCCAGCGTTCGAGCGTGCGCGCGGGCGGCGGGTCGTAGAACGTCTGCTGCACTTCGACGACGGGGAAGGTTTCGAAATACGCGGCCGCGCCGATGGTGAAGCCGCAGAGTCCGACCTTGATCATCCGGTCTCGGCCAATGCGTCAATGATGCCGCCGGCCTTCCACACAGGGCAACACGCGCGAGGTGCGTCCGCCGGCGTCCACGTCCATCAGCGCGCCGAGCGTGCGGGCCAGATCGAGCGGTGAGGACTCGACGTCGTACACGCCGGGCTCGATGCCCGAGCCCCACAACATCAGTGGCACGCGCATGTCGTTCTCCACGGGCTGGCCGTGCGTGGTGCTGTTCGAGCCCCAGTGCCACATCCAGCCGGGACGCAACGCGATGAGGACGTCGCCGGAGCGGTCGCTGCGGAACGACGCACGCATCAGCTCTTCGACGCGCGAGGCGTGCGGATTCGGTGTGAGCATCTCCGTGCTCGTCCACACGTCGTCGATGCCGTGGTGCTTCATCGCCCGGAGGACGTCGCGCAGTGCGATGCGTACGCGTTCGCCGTCGAGTCCGAGGGCGTCGATGCGCTTCCAGTTCAGCCACAGTCCCGGCTCTTCGAAAAAGTAGACGAGGGCGTGCTGCAGCGGCGCGCGCTCGTCGAAGCGAAGGGCGAGCTTCTTCGCCAGCGCGCGCTCGATTTCGACGCGCGCGGGGGGGAGGTCGGAGATGAAGCGCGCTTTCGCATCCGGCGTACGCACGTCGAGCCGTCCCGCGTCCGCATGCGGATCGCGCAGTTTCACGATCTCGGGATTGGGCTGCACGCCGTGATCGGACGTGAGCGCGACGACGACGCGCTTGCCGAAGCGCCGCTCGATGGCATCGAGGAAATCGCCGAGCATGCGGTCGAGGCGGACCATGCTGTCGGCGACTTCCATCGAGTCGGGACCGTAGTAGTGGCCGAGGTAATCGGTGGACGAGATGCCGACGAAGAGCGCGTCGCCTTTGCGCGTGCCGAGCTGCTCGGTCGCGATCACGTGCTGTGCGAAGTCGAGCAGCATGCGGTGCGCGAACGGTGTGTACGTCATCGCGCGCACGTGCGGGACGGGATGCGGAAACGTCCCTCCGTAGGTGTTGTTCTTCAGCGGCCACGCCTCGGGCGGATCGAACGTCGCCCGCTGCATTTCCTCGGGCGGGATGTACGGCGACGGAGTCCAGCGCGCGGACGCGGGGAGGTAGCCGGGGATGAGTGCGTTGAACGAAAACGCCTCGGGGTTGAAGCGGTAGTACGTCGAGGAGATGAATCCCGGCACGCGGTAGTCGAACCAGTACGCGGCGTCGGCGCGGCGACCGCCCATCAGGATCGACGCACGATCCTTGAGGGCGAGCGCGATCACGCGTCCCTCGGGATACTTTTCCTTGATGCGGTCGGCGAGACCGTCGCCGGCGAGATTCGCGGGCGACATGCCGATGGTCTTGCCGGCGGTGACGCTCACGCGCGCGTCGTACGTGCAGTACATCGGCGAGCCGCCGTCCTTCCACCACCAGTCGCCTTCGGCCGTGAACGGCGTCAGCGTGATGTGCTTCGGGCGATACGGGGCGATGTCGTCGAAGTACCAGTCCCACCGCGCGAGATCGACCGGCGCGTCGCGCTCGAACCAACTGTTGCCGAGGATGCCGCTTTCGGCGGGAAGGAGCCCGGTGCCGATCGAGGCGTGACCGGGACCGGTGAACGTCGTGCTGTAGCGATAGCGCGCGTTCGGGAACGTCGCGCCTTCGCGCGTGAAGCGCTTGAAGCCGCGTTCGGTGAACCACGGCGCGAAGCGGTCGACGTAATCGAAGCGAAGCTGATCGACGGAGATGACGACGACGAGGTCGGGCGGTTCCGCGAAGAGCGGAAACGCGACGAGCAGCGCGACGAGGAGGAGGCGGATCATTTGTCGCGGAGTGCGTCGACCTTTCGCTGAAGCTGTTCGCAGGGCGTGCCGCCGCTGCCGATGAGCGCGCGCTCCCACGAACCGTACATGGGGTTGGGGAGGATGAACCAGCGCGTGCCCCACCAGCTCGCGGTGCCGGCGATGAGCTGCGCGCGCTCGGCCTGCGACTTTTCGCGCGCGTTCACGAAGTCGTTGAGGTCATCGCCGATGAGGAGCAGCAGGCGATGGGTGCCCGCGACCTGGGCGCGGCGCGGAGACTTGTCGCTGACGTTGTTCTGGCGGAGGAGGAGCGTCTCGGGCGTGACGGGAAAGCCCAGGCGCTGCAGATTCGCGTATGTGCCGGTGCGCTCGTCTTCGTCGCGATTGGTGACGTAGAACGGCGTCACCCCCCGGCTCTTCGCGTAGGCGAGGAACTCCGCCGCGCCGGGAATCGCGGGTGCCGCGCCTTCGGCGGTCCACTCTTTCCACGTGGCCGGGTCGTACGTCTTCCCCGCGCGAATCACGCGCGCTTCGAACGGTGTGTTGTCGAGCGCGGTCTCATCGAGATCGAGCACGACCGCCGGCGGCTGCGACGGATCGTTCGCCGTCTCTTCCGAGGCCCCGACCCAGTCGCGATCCGCGAGCGCGAGATCGAGCGCGCGCCGTGCGTTCGCATACGTCTGCGTCGCAGCGGCGCGATATTCGGCCGCGTGCTGCACCCAGAGCGTGGCGTTGAGGATCGAATGGCCGGGGTGGCAGGGAGCGGGAGGGAGGGGGGCGGTCGCGGGAGGAGTTGTGGCGCAGGAGAGGAGGGTGAGGGTGAGGAGGGGGAGGAGGAGGAGTGTGCGGTTCATGAGAGAGATCCGGGAGAGAGACCCGTGAAATCCAGAATGCAGAATGCAGAATGCAGAATGCAGAAAACGAGGGGAGGGGGGCGGTGGCCCCTTTCTTCATTCTTCGTTCTGCATTCTGCATTCTGCATTCATCTTCAAACAAAACGGCCGCCCTTGCGGGGCGGCCGTTTGTTTACCACGAGGTGGACTCGAATCAGAAGCTGACGCGGATGCCCAGGCGTCCCTGCCAGCGGGAGGCGAGGTTGCCGGTGCTGTACTGGGCTCCCGGGTTGAGGCTGCCGAGGACGAACTCGTTCGGACGGCTTGCGTCCTGGCGGCCGGCAGTCGTTTCACGATAGACGGGCAGGCCGCTGGTGGGATCCTGACCGACGTACGTGACCGGGTTGAAGGTGTTGTTGAGAACGAAGCGCTGGACGCCCGACTCCTGGTCGAACATGTTGAGGACGTTCAGGATGTCGGCCTGCAGCGAGACGCGGGTGCCGAGGAACTGCGGCAGACCGATCTCGTAGTGGAAGTCGAGACGGCGCGTCCACGGCGCGCGCAGCGAGTTGCGCGCGGGCGCTTCGCCGCTGCCCGGCTCGAGACCGACCGAGGTGAGGAAGTTGTTGAAGTAGTTCTTGTCGATCGGTGCCTGCGTGACGCCCTGCGAGGTGCGGCAGGGCGAGGTCGCGTTCGGCGTACCGTTCGAGGTGGCCGGGCAGAGGATCAGGTCGTTCGGGATGTAGAGCAGGTCGTTGTTGCCCGAGCCGTCGCGGTTGATGTCGCCGCCCATGAGCAGCGAGTACGGCTGACCGGCCTGCGCAACGTAGAACAGACCGAAGTTGTGACCGAACGCGCCGGTGTTGAACGCGTAGGTCGCCGAGATGTTGAAGCGGTGCTCGATCTCGAAGACCGACGTCGTCAGCTCGGGGTTGAAGAGGTCACCCGTGCGGGAGATGTAGCCGAACTGCCACTGCGAGGAGGCGGTGCTGGAGGTGAAGTCACCGACCGACTTCGCTTCCTGGTGCGCGTAGTTGGCGTTGAGCACGAGGTTGCCGATGCGCTTGTCGAAGGTCACGGTCTGCGTGAACTCTTCGCCCTCGTCGGTGTTGGTGAGGAAGTACGCGTTGCCGAAGCCGGCGACGCGGTTCGAGTAGGTCTTGCGGCCGTCGAGCGCGCTCACGCCGCTCTCCTGCTTGGCGACGTTATGGTAGAAAACGTCCTGCTGCGTCTGCGACCAGAGCAGCTCGGCGCTGCCGCGGATGCCCCAGAAGAGCTCGCGGTCGTAACCGAGGGTGGCGCGGAGGACGCGCGGGAACTGGAAGTCCGGATCGGCGAGCGCGATGTCCTGCGCGGCGGCCGAGCCGAGGTTACGCGGCTGGTTTTCCGGATCGGGGTTGAACGTCGGGCGCGTGCAGTTGTTGGCGCAGGTGAGCAGGACCTGCTCGATGCCCGTGCCGCCGTAAGCGTTGGAGATCCAGACGAACGGCGCGCGGCCCTGGAAGACGCCGACGCCGCCGCGGAGCTGCTGCTTGCCGCTGCCGCCGATGTCCCAGTTGAAGCCGACGCGCGGCTCCCAGGTGATGCGCTCGGCCGGAACGTCCGAGGTGTCGAAGCCGAGCGCGGTCTGCACGGCCGGGTTGTGCGACGGGGTGGTGTTGAACTGCGGGCGGTCGGCGCGGAGGCCGAGCGTGAGCGTCACGTTGTTCGAGACGCGCCACTGGTCGCTCACGTAGAGGCTGTACTGCGCCGCCTCGAACGCCGTCGCGCGGCGCGGGTCGTCGCCGGTGGCGAAGCCGATCGAGTACTGGCTCGGCGTGCCGGCCTGCAGCGCGGCGAGGTCGGGGAAGAGGTAGTAACCGTAGAAGTCCGAGATGAAGAGGTTGCTGAACTCGAAGATCTGGTTCGAGGTCCCGAAGACGAAGTTGTGGTTGCCGTACACCCACGTGAAGTCGTCGGTGATCTCGAGGATGTCCTGATCGAGAGCGTTCGCGCCGGAGAAGCGCTCGATACCGGTCTGGAGCGCGCCGTTGCGCTGCGAGGCGCCGATCTCGATGGTCGGGAAGATGTCGCCCGGCGTCTCACGATGCTCGCGCACGGTCGTGAAGTTCACACGCGCTTCGTTGAACGCGTTGGCCGAGAAGACGCTGTTGAGCTGACCGACCGTGGAGTTGGTCTCGCTGGGGAAGAGGTAGAGGTTGTTCGGGAAGTAGAAGCGGGTGGTGGTGCGGGTGAAGCTCGAGGGGGTGTTCACGTTGTTGGCGTCGACGTAGTTGTGACGCAGCGTGAAGTTGTTCGAGTTGCCGATGTTCGCGTCGAGGCGGCCGAACAGGAGCGTGCTCTTGGTGTTGAAGATGATGTCGCCGAGGTCGCCCGACTCGTAGCCGTAGCGGTCGCGGAGGAAGTTCGCGACCTCGTACGCCGCCGGGTTTCCGCGGTAGACGCCCGGGGTGTTGTTGGAGGCGGCGGCGGCGCAATCGGCGGCGTCCGTGCAGGCGCGCGTGCCGTCCGGCTGCTCGCGGTCGTTCTCTTCACCGCTGACGAAGAAGAACAGCTTGTCGCGGATGATGCGGCCGCCGAGGCGTCCGCCGTACTGGGTCTGTTCGAATTCCGGGAGCTCGGAGAGGACGTCGCTCTCACCGATGTAGTCGAGGTTGCGCTGCGTGCCGAAGAACGAGCCTTCGAACGCGTTCGTTCCGGAGCGCGTGACGGCGTTCAGGCCGCCGCCGGTGAAGCCGCTCTGGCGGACGTCGTACGGCGAGACGAGGACCTGGAGCTGCTCGATGGCGTCGAGCGAGACCGGCTGCGTGCCCGAACCGCCGCCCGGCGTACCGGACGAGGAGAGGCCGAAGAGGTCGTTGTTGACCGCGCCGTCGATCTGGATGTTGTTGTAGCGGTTGTTGCGGCCCGCGATCATCATGAACGTGCCGTCACCGGTGAGGCTCGTCGTGACGTACGGGTTCGTGCGGGCGAAGTCCTGGAGCTGGCGGTTGACGGTCGGCAGCGTCTCGAGCTGCTCTTCCGTGACGGCCGAGGTGGAACCGGTGCGGTTCGGGTTGATGATGTCGTCGGCCGTGGCCGTGACGGTGATGGCCTCCGTCACCGTGGCCAGCGCCAGGCGGACGTCGACTTCGGTCGTGGTGCCGAGCGTGACCGTCAGGTTGCGGGTCTCGGAAGGACGGAATCCTTCGAGGTTGGCCGTCACCGTGTACGGGCCGCCGACGCGGACGTTCGGCAGCAGGAAGCGGCCGTTCGAGCCGGACACGGCCTGGTAGCGCGTGCCGGTCGGGGTGTGAACGGCCTCGACGGTGACGCCGGGGAGCAGATCTTCTCCCGCGGTGACCGACCCGGCGATGTTGCCGGTGGTGGTTTGCGCGTTCGTTAAAGGTGCGATCGCAAGCAGTACGACCGCGGTCAGATACAACAGACGGCGGAGAGCGGACATGAATCCTCCTGACGTGATCAACAGCGAATGGACGTTTGGAACGACTCGCGGAGCGCGAATGATGAGCGTGATTTTACGGGCCGGTAGTTTAAAACAACCGGCCCGCAAAGGATTGAAAAACGTGTAAAGGCCCGACTAAAAACTCTTCAGAAAGGCGTCGTTGGTCGGGAACTTCTGGAGCCGTTCGAGGAGCATCTTCATCGCGGTCATCGGGTCGGTGCCGGCCAGCGCACGCCGCAGCGTGTGGATCTTCGGCAGGACGGTCGGCGGCAGGAGCTTCTCTTCCTTGCGGGTGCCGGTCTGTCCGATGTTCATGGCGGGGAAGATGCGGCGCTCGAAGAGACCGCGGTCGAGGACGATCTCGGTGTTGCCGGTGCCCTTGAACTCCTGAAAGATGACCTCGTCCATGCGCGAGCCGGTGTCGATGAGCGCCGTCGCGATGATGGTCAGCGACCCCCAGTCCTCGGCGTTGCGTGCCGCGCCGAAGAAGCGGCGGGGCTTCTCCATCGTGCGCGCGTCGATGCCGCCGGAGAGGATCTTGCCCGAGCCGCGCTGCTCGTTGTTGTACGCGCGCGACATGCGGGTGATCGAGTCGCAGAGGATGACGACGTCTTTGTTCGTCTCGACCAGACGGCGCGCGCGCTCGAGGATGATCTCGGCGAGATGGATGTGGCTCTCGGCGTTTTCGTCGGAGCTCGACGCGACGACTTCACCGTTCTCGACGGAGCGGCGGAAGTCGGTCACTTCCTCGGGGCGCTCGTCGACGAGGAGCACGAAGAGGATGACGTCGGGATGGTTCTTGTTGATGCCGTGGGCGATGTCCTTGAGGAGCGTCGTCTTGCCGGCTTTCGGCGGTGCGACGATGAGGCAGCGCTGCCCTTTGCCGACCGGCGCGAGCAGGTCGAGGACGCGCGTCGTGAGACGCTCGGACTCCGTCTCGAGCTTGAACATCTCGTTCGGATCGATCGAGATCAGCTCGGAGAAGGGGCGGCGCGAGTCGCGATACTCCTCGAGCGGCATCCCTTCGACGCTCTCGAGGCCGACGAGCTCGAGACCGTTGCCCGTCCGGCGCGCCGAGCCGCCGAGGAGGAGACCGGCCTGGAGATGCAGCCGCTCGACCATCGAGCGCGGCACGATCGTGTCGCCCGGCTGGACGTAGTAGTTGTTGACGGGATCGACGAGGATGCCGGTGCCGTTGGGCTTGACGTACAGGACGCCGGAGACGGCGACCAGCTCGCCCGGCGGGATGTCGATCGGCGGAGCGTTGCCGCCGTTCTCCTGCATCGGACGTCCGGTGCCGCCACCGCCGCCGCCTTCGCGGCCACGGGTACGGCGCGAACGGCGTCTGCGACGGCCGGCGCCACCTCCACCGCCGTCGAACTGGCGGGGTTGTGCTTCGTTTCCTGGTTCGGGACGGTGTCCGTTGCCGACGGGTTGCCCCTCGGCGCCGGTGCCGCCCGTGCGACGTCTGCGGCGACGGCGCTTACGCGGAGTGCGATCTTCTGGTGTCATTCGAACTCAATCAACTGCCTAAATGAGCTTTCACCTGCGAGTCCCTGGATCCGACGAAACGGGGCGGAGAGTCACTCTCGAAAACGCCCGGCGGGATGCCTTACGCAAGATTCGTCGCGCGAGGTGCGGACGTAGTATCGGGAAGTCGGGAGGGAAAAGCAAGAGCGAGGGGCGGGGGCGGGCGAGGGGCGGAGCCGCGAAGCAGCGATGAGGGATGAGGGATGAGCGGTGGCCGCGGGTGGGACGGGTGGGGGCAAGGAGGAAGGCGGAAGGATGAAGGCGGAGGGCGGGGGCATGTGTCGCGACGTGATGATCGCGCGCCGCGGCGGTGGCGCTCATCTTTGTCCGTGCGCATTCCTCTCGCGACGCGGCTCCGCCTTGCCCCCAGTCTCGTCGCCACCAACACCGCACTCGCGTGCCGCGTCATCCCTCATCCTTCATCCCTCATCCCTGCCCACGGTTCCTCACGCGACGCGCCTCCTCCTTCATCCTTCCGCCTTCCGCCTTGCCCCCAGTCTCGTCGCCACCAACACCGCACTCGCGTGCCGCGTCATCCCTCATCCTTCATCCCTCATCCCTGCCCACGGTTCCTCACGCGACGCGCC
>DASPHZ010000016.1:0-6090 GCA_035629395.1 Thermoanaerobaculia bacterium | reverse complement strand
GACCAGCAACTCGAGCACGCCGCGGCAACCGAGTCCCATCCCGAACACGAGATCGTCCTCCCGCGTCGAGTCGTACGTCATGAGGCGCGGCTGCATGTCGACGAGCCACGGCTTGATGCGCTCCGCGAGATCGCGCTCCAGACACCCGCCGCTGATCGCACCGAACGCGCGTCCATCCTCGGCGATGACTGCACGCGCACCGGCGCGGCGGTACGTCGAACCGTGCGTGCGCACGATCGTGACGACCACGCCGCGCGGTGTCGTGTTCACGGCTTCGATGACCTTGTCGATCTCGTGCATCGCCGTGCCGCAGGTTAACACTTTGCAATGCGTCTCGCCCTGCTCGCGCTCCTGCTCGCCGCCTGCTCCGGACCGCCGCCCTCACCCGTGCAACGCGCGGCGGCCACGGCGCAGGGGCCCGCCGATTTCGACGTCCTCATCCGCGGCGGCGAAATCATCGACGGCACCGGTGCGCCGCGGCGGAAAGCGGACGTCGGAATTCGCGGCGACGCGATTGCGGCAATCGGCGATCTCGCCGGCAAGTCCGCGAAAACCACGCTCGACGCGCGAGGTCACGTCGTCGCTCCCGGCTTCATCGATCTCCTCGGCAACTCGCAGGCGGCGGTGCTGATCGATCCCAAGCTCGAAGGAAAAGTGCGGCAGGGCGTCACGACCGAAGTGACGGGGGAAGGACATTCGCCGGGGCCGCAGAACGACGTGATGGTCGCGGAGATGGAGCGCACGAAGCCAAAAGGGTGGCCTGTCGTCACGTGGCACACGCTCGGTGAGTTCATGCGCGTCGTCGAGCAGCGCGGGTCGGCCGTGAATTTTGCGTTCTACGTCGGTGCCGCGAATCCGCGAGAGATGGTCCTCGGCCACGCCGACCGTGCGCCTTCCGCCGAGGAGTTGAAGCAGATGGAGGCGATCGTGAAGCAGGCGGTCGACGAGGGCGCGATCGGGCTGTCGAGCGCGCTCATTTACCCGCCGGGACGCTTCGCGCGCACCGAGGAGCTGATTGCGATGGCGCGGGTGGCGGGTGGGTACTGGACGCATCTGCGCAACGAAGCGAACGACATCGAATCCGCGATCGACGAAGCGATCCGCATCGGACGCGAGGCGAAGGTGCCGGTCAACATCTTTCATCTCAAGATCGGCGGGCAAACCAACTGGGGACGCATGCCCGCGATCCTGCGCAGGATCGAAGAGGCGCAGAAGAGTGGCGTCGACGTCGCCGCGAACATCTATCCCTTCACCGCCACGTCAACCGAGCTGACGTCGATCGTGCCGGCGTGGGCGCTCGAGGGTGGGTATCTCCCCTTCCGCCAGCGATTGCGCGATCCGGCGACACGCGCGCGCGTCGCCGCGGCGTTGCGCGAAGGACGGCTGAAAGGCAACGGCGCGGCGTCGATCACGATCCGCGGCAATCCGAGCCAGCGACTCGATGCGCTGGCGAAGGAGATGAACGTCGAGCCCGCGGAGGCGGTGCTGCGCCTGTTCGAGGTGGCGGAGAAATCGCCGCTGGCGATCTTCTTCTCGCTGAGTGAAGAGGACATGAAGAAGGCGCTCGTGCAGCCGTGGGTCGCATTCGGGTCGGACTCGGGCGCGGTCGTCGGCGAGATGCGCGAACGTGGTGCCCATCCTCGCGCGTATGCGACGTTCTCGCGCGTGCTCGCGCGTTACGTGCGCGACGAGAAGCTGCTCACGCTCGAAGAAGCGGTGCGGAAGATGACGTCGCTCGCGGCATCACGCGCGGGGCTGAAGGATCGCGGGATGCTGCGCGAAGGGATGAAGGCGGACGTGGTCGTGTTCAACCCGCGCACGGTGCAGGATCTGTCGACGTACGAAGACCCGCACCGCTTCTCGAAGGGCGTGGCGCACGTGCTCGTCAACGGCAAGGCGACGCTGCGCGACGGGAAGATGACGGACGAGCTGCCGGGGCGTGTGTTGCGACGCTGACGCGGTCGGCGGCGCTGGCTGCCCTGGCCGGAACGCACGCCTGACGCGAGCCTGTGAGGTCCCCGCGACCGCACGTGATGGACGGAAGGCTCAGATGTCCTGAGGCCCCTGGTCATCGTCCCAACGTCAGTGCCGCACCGCCCGACGCCGCACCACCACCGGCCCGCGCACGAAGCGGTCGAGGAAATCGTCGACGGCTTTCTCGTACTTCTCCTCGTCGAACGCGCGGCCGCCGTGATCGCCTTTCGGGATCAGGATCAGGCGCGAGTCGACACCGCTCACTTCGAGCATTTCGTGCAGTTGCACGCTCTGCGTGTACGGCACGAGACAGTCCAGCATCCCGTGCATGATGAGGAACGGCGGATCGTCGGGCGTCGCGTACGTCATCGGGCTGGCGGTGCGCGTCCACTCCTTGCACTCCTGGATCGGACAGCCCATCAGCAGCGACGGCGGCATGAACGGGTCGTTGCCGTTCAGCGGGATGCACGGCAGCTTGTCCGCTTCGATGCGCAGGAGATCGGTCGGTCCGAAGAGGTCGACCACGGCGATGACGCGGCTCGAGAACTGCGGATTGCCGAGCTCCAACCCTTCGAGCGAGGCGACGCCGCCGGAAGTTCCGAGGACCGCGCCGATGTGGCCGCCGGCGGAGGCGCCGAAGACGGCGATGCGGTTCGGGTCGAGCTGGTAGCGTGCGGCATTCGCGCGCAGCCAGCGAACGGCGGCCTTCGCGTCCTCGACCTGCGCCGGCCAGATGTGCTGCGGCGCGAGCCGGTATTCGATACTCGCGACGGCGTAGCCGCGCGAGGCCTGACGAATGGCCGGTCCGCCGAAGCGATTGCCGGTGATCCACGCGCCGCTGTGCAGATAGAGGATGACCGGATGCGGCCCGGCGGTATCGGGCACACGCAGGTCCATGAGCAGACGCGTCCCGCCCGGGCTCGCGTATTCGAGCGCTTCGTGCGTGGTGAAGGTGCCGGCGAGCGCAGGGAGCGCGAGGATCGCCGCGAGGAATGCGTATCGGATCACGCGGCGAAGAACAACGCGTCCGGCGTCAGGCTTCCGTACGGCGTCGGGCGCCGGCTGTCTCAGCGCGGTGCGAATTCGAGTGTGATGCCCGGCACTCCCGCCGGAGAGCCACCCGCCTCACCTCTCGGATAAATGAAGTAGTTCAGCGGCTCCGCCGTGGCGGGCGTGAGCGTCAGATCGCGGCCGATCGTGAACTGCACGCGATCCGGGTCGAGGTTCCCGAAGAGGTAATCACGCAGGGTCGCGTTCTTCGCGGCATCCGACGCGTCGACGGGCACCCAGCCCTTGCCGTCCCAGAACTCGGCCCAGCAGTGATAGCCCTTCACGACGCCTTCCTTCGCCGTCATCGGAAAGCCGATGACGAAGCGCGAGGGGATCCCCTTCGCACGCGCGAGCGACATGAACAGCGAATGAAAGTCGGTGCAGTTCCCCTTGCGGATGTCGCACGCGCGTTCGGTATCGCCCTGTCCCCAGCCGGGAGCGACTTTGTCGTACGTCATCGTGGCGAGGAGGTGATCGTAGATCGCCCGCGCCTGTGCGCGCGGCGTGGTTTTGCCGGCCGTGACTTCGTCGGCGAGCTGACGCACGCGTGGAGAGAGCGTGACCAGGCGGTCAGCGCGCAGGGCGACGTCCATGTTGCCTTTGACCGGGTCGAGTCGTGCCTCGTGGCGCGTGACGTTGAACTTCACGTTCACCGTCAGCGAGGACGGCGGCTTTGCGATCGTGGCGTGCGCGTATTCATTGCCCCAGACCGGATCGGTGTGGCGCGTGAAGCGGTACGGCGAGTCGATGGCCACGTCGCGGACGGTCTGATGCTCGCTGCTCTTCGGCAGCGGAATCCAGACGTCGAGTTTCTCGACCGTGGGGATGTCGGACAGCGTGGCGACATACGTGGCGTCGAACGTTTTCGAGCCGGCAAAAGCAGACGTGGCGAACGCGAGAATGAGGAGAAGACGGCGCATCGCGGCGTTTATACACGCAGGAACAGCCGCCTTCTGTAAAAAATGAGCAGCACCGCGTACCAGAAAAGGACGAATGTCAGTGCCCACAGCAGTGAGGCGAAGTGCGGCTCGAAGTACGGTTTGAAGAACGTGCGGTAGCTCCACGGCTGCAGTTTCGTGATGCCGAGGAGGCGGGCCATCATGCCGGAACCGACGAAGGCGAGGAGCGGGTTGGCGCCGAAGACGACGAACGGCTGCGCCGGCAGGAATCGCATCCACAGCGCGAGCACGACCGACGCGGCGCCGGCGGTGAAGACGACGTAGGAGCTGGTCCAGAGATTTTTGTTGATCGGGAAGAGCTCGCCCCACGCGAGTCCCGCAAGGACGCCGATCGTACCCGCGATCGTCAACATCCTGACGTTCTTGGCCTTCACCCACGGCGCGACGGCGATCCCGAGCAGCGCCGTAGCGATTGCCGGAACTGTCGAAAGCGGTCCCTCGGGGTCCCAGGTCTTGCTCTGCTTCCACAGATGCGCCGTGGGAATCAGCGCGCGATCGACCTGCGCGGCGATGGTGGCTTCCGGCGGTGCCAGCGGACCCTGTTCGAGGATCGCCCAGTAGCCGAGAAGGATCACGCCGGCGAGGATGACGACCGTGCGCCGTGACGCTTTCCAGGCGATGAGCGCCGCGATGACGTAGACGATTCCAATGCGCTGCAGCACGCCCATGAAACGCAACGTCTCGAAGCGAAAGTAGGGAAAGAGATGGAGGAGCAGCCCGCAGAGGACGATCAGCGCGCCGCGTTGGAGAATCCCGCGCGGCTCCTTGCGCGACAGCTCGGTCGTAATGCCGACGATGAAGAGAAAAAACGGGAAGATGAGATCCGTGGGCGTCCATCCGTGCCACTCCGCATGCGCGAGCGGCCAGTAGATCGCGGCCCACGTGCCGGGATTGTTGACGAGGAGCATCGCGGCGACGGTGAACCCGCGGAAGGCGTCGAGTGCCTCGATACGGGTTGCCGGTCGTCGTTGCCCGGTGATCTGCGATGTCATGTCGGTCGCACGATCCTGCACAGACCACCGGCAACTGACAACCCTCACGAAGTGAGGCTTCGATACACCTTCAAATGCCGCAGGGCCGCCTGCTTCTCCCCTCGCCTCTCGTAGATCCCGGCGAGGTTGTAATGCGCGTCCGCGTTCTGGTCGTCGAGCGCGAGCGCGTCTTTGTAGGCGCGGATCGCTTCCTCGATGCGGCCCAGGTCTTCGAGGGCGACGCCGAGGTTGAAGGCGGCGGTTTCGTGCTCGGGATCGGCTTCGAGGGCGGCGCGGTAGTGCGGCTCGGCGGCCGCGGGCGCACCTTCCTCGTGGAACAGGCGGCCGAGGTTCACGTGCGCGTCGGCGTGCTCCGGATCGGCGCGGAGGGCGCGCTCGTACGCGTCCCTGGCCTGCTCGTGGGACGAGATCTCCAGCTCGCACGCCAGCTCGTACCAGTCGTCGCCGGACATCTCGTCGGAGCGCTCGCGCGCTTCGCGGGCGGCGGCCATGAGGAACGGCTTCGTCTTCTGCGCGATCTCGGAGACGGCAAAGTCGAAGAGGGACTGGCCCGACTCGGGGTTCCACATCGCCTCGCCGTCGCGGACGATCACGCGCTCGCCGTCCGCGGTGATGCGGACGCCGGTCAGCGACGAGCCTTCGGGGAGTTGCTCGCGCAGCTTCTCGAGCACGCGACGCACTTTGCGCTGCGGAATCCGCGCGGCCGTGAGCTCGCCCGCGGTGCGGAGGATGATCAGGTCGTGAAACCCGAAGCGCAGCTCGCCGCGCGGCCCGCGCTCCGGCTCGAGAAATCCCTTCGACGCGTAACCGCGAATCTGCGCCGGCGAGAGGCCGAGCATCGCGGAAACCTCGCGGAGGGAGTAGGACATGCCGCTACGCATTGTAGAGGTGCGTGGCGGCGAGTGGCCTATGGGGTTGTGCAACTGGGGGTGGGGGGAGCTGTTGAGCTGTTGAGCTGTTGAGCTGTTGAGCTGTTGAGTGGAGTTGACCCGGTTTCGTGGACACCTGAACATGAGGGAGGACCACGATGCCAAGACACCGCAAACCGTATCCGGAAGAGTTCAAGAAGAAGCTGATCGCGCTCGTTCGAGAGGGACGAACGCCTGAAGAGTTGG
>DASPHZ010000015.1:0-37491 GCA_035629395.1 Thermoanaerobaculia bacterium | reverse complement strand
GGCGCGACGAATCAGAGGTATGTCGTTTCCGCCTCGGGCAGCTACACCGTCAAGGTTACGGTCAACGGGTGCCCGAGCGCGGCTTCCCCCGCCGTACCCGTCACCGTCAGTCCGCTGCCCGCCGCCCCGGCCGCCACGGCGGACGGCGCGACGACGTTCTGCCAGGGCGGCACGGTCACGCTCAGCTCGAGCAGAGCGACCGGCAATGAGTGGTTCGAGTCCGGCAACCGGATCGACGGCGCGACGAATCAGAGGTATGTCGTTTCCGCCTCGGGCAGCTACACCGTCAAGGTAACGGAAGGCAACGGCTTCACAAGCGCAGCTTCGAACGCCGTCGCCGTCACCGTCAATCCGAATCCGAACGCAACGATCACCGCGCCGCCGACCGTGACTGCCAACGCGACTGGCTTTCCTGCGTCCGTCGCGAATGCTGGCGAGGGCGCGAACTACGAGTGGATGATCACCAACGGAACGATCACCGCTGGAACCGATCCGACGAACATTACCTTCACGTCCGGAACCGTGGGAACGCTGACGCTGCGGTGCACCGTCACGACGTCCGCCGGCTGCCAGGATTCGAGGCCGGCGAACGTCAATGTCGTCCCCCAGCCGCTCATGCCGATGTTCGATGCCGCAATTGCTTGCCGGGCCGGCGGATTCGATTCGGACATGTGTGCAAAGTTTCTGCTCGGTGCGTATCCCGGGACGACCGCGTTGCAGATGGCCACCGTCCTCAGTCTCGCCTGGGCCGGCATCATGAACAACAGGCTCCTGGAGGACTCGCTCCTCGAAGGTGAGTATTCGCCGAACGACGTCGCCTCCGCCGTCAAGGAGACACTCCATCTCGACTGGCGGACCAATGCCACGTACCCGAACTCCCGTCTGCCGAACGTGTCGAAGGTTCATGCGCTGTACCAGGGTGACCTCGCCAACCTCTCCGCGGGCGAGATGGTCGACTTCCTCGTCGTCTCCGCCCTGCCCGGCGACTACACCCCCACGCCTGGCTCACTCATCGGCGCACTGGCGGCCAGGGGGGTATCGGTGCAGCAGCTCTCAGAGAATCCGGCGGCGAACTACCCGCAGTTCCACTGCTGGGTGTCGTCGCCGATCGCCGGCCAGAACTTCAACCAGCTCATCGTCTTCGAGTCGACGGGAGCGGAGGCGCCGGCGAACATTCCCGGCATCCTTTCCACCCTCCAGGCGTACTGGCCGAATCCCCATGCCGGCAGCAACTATCCCTTTGCCACCATCGCCCAGCCGCTGGTCTCGACCGGCCGCGCGGGGGCGAATCCCGATGCCGTGCTGACGGCGCTCTTCCAGTCCGCCGCGAGCGTGCTCCCAGGCAACTACGGCCTCGGGTGCGTGATGACGGTGGTCTATGACCGGAGCCAGGCGGACGCCATGACGCAACTCTTCAACTCGCTGGCGGGGAAGTGAGGAAGTTATTACGGGCTCGAGTACACAGTCCTGAGGATCTCGTCCTGCTGCGTTCCCCAATCGGGGGCATAGAAGAGGGCCATGGCGGGGGTGGCGTCGGGCAATGAGTAGATGGCCGCCTTCATGCCGAGGCTGACCTGGGTGATGTTGAGGTCCGTCGCGTAGGTCATGAAGTAGGTGGACGCCAGGACGAGCGTCATCTGGCCGGCGGCGAGCTTCGGGTTCTGGGTGATGATCTGTTGCGAGACCTGGGCGGTGGTCTTGCCATCCTCTTTGCCGAGGATGGCCAATTGCCATTCGGGAGCGCTGTAGACGGAGAAGAGTCGTGTGAAGTCCTCGCCGCTCCAGCCGGAACCGTAGAAGGTCTTCATGGCCGATACTGCGAAAGAGAGATCGATCTTCGTTTCGTTGAGGCAGACGCCGAGCGCCGCGACGTCGTTGGGGGAGCGGGTGAGCTGGAACTGATTGCCGACGGCGGACGTGAGTTCCGGGGCGTCGTCGTTCGACAGGTTCAAAGATGTTTGCAGTGCCACTGAGGCGATGCCGGCATCGAAGGCAACCTTCGACGACGCGTAGCCGGCGACGAGCGCCGACAGCAGCGTCGTGATCTCGGTGACGGTGTAGGCGTACGCGCTCACCAGAGCGGCGGCGATGTCATTCACGGTTGCTGTCGGGGCACCCGCCACCAGCACCGGGGCGATCTGCGCCGAGGTGTCCGAAGGGAAGGCGCCGGCCAGCGCACCGGCGACTGTATCGAGAGCGGTAGTGACCGAGGCCATGAGCGCGGTCATCACCTCGGCCGGCGTGATCGACGGCTGCGCGGTGACGAGGGCCTGCGCCACGACCAGCGCGCCGGCGGACATCGAGGCGACGAGCGCCGCGGCGACCTCCGTCGGAGTAGCGCCGGTGAAGGCGGCATAGAGGGCGGCGGCGACGTTGCCGGCATCGATGCCCGTGAAGGCGGCGACCAGGGCCGCGGCGACTGCGGGCATGGTGGCCACGCTGGCGCTGAAGGTCTGCTGCAACGCGATGGCAACGGCCGATGCGCCGATCGGTGCAGGGGACGTGAAACCGGCCCGGAGCGCCCTGGCGGTGCCGTCGATGGAGATCGACGGCTTGGCCGCCTGCAGCGCCAGCGACACCTCGTTCGGGGAGATTGCCGGCGACACGAATGTGTTCACGAGAGCGATGGCGACGTCCGAATCGGTGATATCGCTGAAGGTCGCCACGAGCGTGATGGCCGCTTCGTTCGCGGTGATGGCGGGGCTGACGAATGCCGCGACGAGTGCCTGCGTCGCCTCGGTCGACCGGAGCGAGGGGTACGCCTGTCGCAGCGTCGTCACCACCTGGTCGGACATGACCGCGGGGCTGGTGAAGGCGGCGACGAGCGCGATGGCCGCTTCCGAAGGCCCGAGGACCATGCCGTAAGCGTCCTGTAGTGCGTCGACACACTCGAGCCAGGTCAGCGCGGTGAACTGCGCGACGAGGACGATGGCCACTTCGGAGTAAGTGATCGCCACCGGCGTGGTGAAGGCGGCCACGAGCGACTGCGCCGCCTGGCTGGCAGTGAGAGCGGGGAACGCCGTCTGCAGCGCGGCGAGGGTCTCCGCCGCAGTGATCGGCGACGGCGTGACGAACGCCGCGACGAGGGCGATGGCAACGTCCGATTCGGTGATGCCGCTGAAGGTCGCCACGAGCGTCTGCGCGACCTCGGGCGCGGTGATGGCCGCAGGCGTGGTGAAGGACGCCACGAGCGCGATCGCGGCGTCGGACGGAAGCAGCGGCTTCGGTGCGAAGCCGGCGATGAGCGCGTTCGTGACCTCGACGGCGGTGATGGCCGGTGTCGTGTAGCTGGTCACGAGTGCCACGGCCGTCTCGGCCGGCGTGATCCGCGCCGGCACGACGAAGGCGCCGTAGAGCGCCGTGGCGCCGACTTCCGGTGTGACGACGGCCTCGGTGTAGACGGCGATCAACGTCTGCAGGACTTCCACCGGCCTGGCGGGGAAAGCGACGGCGAGGCCGATGGCATTGTCCTCCGGCGTGACGGCGAAGATCGTGTTGATGGCGCCGCTGACGGCGGCCATGTCGAACGCGGCCGCCGCTAGGGCGATCGCGGTGCTCGCGAACGTGGCGGCCTGGCCGAAAGCGGTGACCAGGGCCTGCCCGGCCGTCGTGGCGTCGCTCTGCGGCAGGGCGAAGACGAGCGCCTGCGCCACCTGCCGTTGCGTAGTCGGCTCCGGGACGAGGAAGACGGCGACCAGCGCCGTGGCGATGTCCGCCGCAGTGACGGCGGGTGAAGTGAGACCCGCGGCGAGCGCCGCGGCGATGTCGTTGGGGGTGGCCGTCGGAATCGCCGTCAGCAGCGTCTGCGCGAGCTCCGTGGCCGTCGTCGCGGGGAACGCCGCGACGAGGGCGATGGCGACGTCGTTGGTCGACGGCGCCGGAGTCCATCCGGTCAGAAGAACGGTGGCCAGCGCTGCGGCGGTGATCGGATTCGAAGACGCGTAGGCCTGCTGGATAGCCTGCGCCGCCTGGGACAGGGTGATGGCGGGTTCGGCGGTGAAGGCGGCCTGCAGCGCGGCGACAACGTCGGCGGCCGCCACCGGCGGATTGGTCATCGCCGCGACGATGACGCTCGCAACGCTCGCAGGCGCGATCGGCTCGGGCGTGGTGAAGCTCGCTACGAGCACCTCGGCGATGGTGTTGGCGGTGACGGCCGGCATCGCCGCGACGAGAGCGCCGGCGATGTCGGACGGCCGGGGTGCCGGATCGGTGTAGGCGGAGAAGAGTGCGGTCGTGAGCTCGCTCGCGTTGATGGCCGGAAAGGCGGCGGCGACGGCGACGGCGTTCTCCGGGATGGTGAGAGGGGTCGCGAACGGCGCGGCCTGCAGGGTCTGCGCGACGGTCGAGGCGGTGATCGGCGCGGGCGACGTGAAGGCCGCGACGAGCGCGATGGCGAGTTGCGACGGCGCCGGCCGGGTCACGCCGTAGCCGGCGATCATCGCCGCCGCGACTTCGGCCGGCGTGATCGGTGTGGTCGATGTGAACGCCGCGACGAGCGCGATGGCGATGTCCGACGGTGTGGGCGCCACCGCGAACGCAACACCGAGGAGTTGCTGGACGACGACGGTGGCGGTGATGGGTCCCGGCGTCGTGAACGCCGCCACCAGCGACTGCGCGGCCTCCGTCGCGGTGAGGGCGGGGAATACTGCGAGCAGCGCGACGAGCACGCCGTTCGCATCGATCGGCGCCGGCTGTGTATACGCGGCGACGAGCGCGACGGCGATCTGTTGCGGTGTGGGCGGCGTTGCCGTGAACGCCGCGACGAGAGCCTGCGCGGCCTCCGGCGGTAAGCCGGCCGGGAAGGCGGTGGCCAGGGCGATGGCCACGCTGTCGACGGTGGCCGCGCTGCCGAAAGACGAAATCAGCGCCGTGGCAACCTGCGTCATCGTCACCGCCGGCACAGCGGTCAGCGACGCCACGAGCGCGACGGCGACCGCGTTCTGCGAAATGTCGATGAAGATCTGCACGAGATCCGCCGCCAGCTCGTCCGCGGTGATCTGCGGGAACGTTGCGACGAGGGCAACGCCGGCGCCGGACGCGTCGATCGGCGGATCCGTGAAGGCCGTGACGAGCGCCCGTCCCACCTTGACCTGCGTGATCGGCGCGGGTGTGGTGAAGGCAGCCACTAGGGCGCCGGCCACGCTCGACGGCGTCGCGCCGGGTTCGAGGAAGGAGGCGACGAGTGCCCTGGCGACGTCGCCGCTCGACGGCTGCGGCGAGAGTCCCACCAGCGCCTGCGCCACCTCCGTCTGCGTGATCGACACGAAGGCCGCCGCGAGGGCAACGGCGATTCCGGTGACACCGATGGTCGCGGGGTAGCCGAAGCCGACGCCCAGGGTCGTGGCCACGGTTGCCGCCGTGATTGGCGTGGGCGTAGCGAAGGCGGCGACGAGTGCCTCTGCCGCCTGCGCCGGCGTGAGCGCCGGCGAGGTGAACGCGCCCAGGAGCGCGGCCAGCATCGTCGCCGGAGTCATCGTCTCGGCGTAGATGCCCTGCAGCACGAGGGCGACTGCGGACGGCGTGGCGTCCGTGGCGTTGTAGGACGCCACGAGGTACGTGGCCATGTCGCCGGCATCCGTTGCCATCGCCCTCTGCACGGCGGCGGCGTTGACCTGCATGGTGTAGGGAGCGGCAGCGAGGGAACTGACGAGCGTGGCGGCGTCGATGCCGCTGTAGCTCGCGGCCAGGAGGTCGATCATCGTGGTGGCCTCGAGCGCGAAGACGCCGTTGAGGATCTGCGCCGATTCCTGCGGCGTGGCGCCGTGCTGCACGAGGTACTGCGCGAGCTGCGAGGAGTCGAGTGAATAGGCGGACTGGATGGCCGCCGCCAGTTGCGCCTGCGTGATCGTGGGGAAGATCTTCGGCAGGGCAGCGTCGGTAGTGCTCTGGTCGTAGCTGCCGTTGCGGAGCGAGATTGCCAAGGCCGTGGCGTGAGTGGCCGGGTCGCCGGCGTCGTAGGCGGCGACGATTGCGTCGCCCATCGCGACGGCGTCGACGCTGGGGAAGACCTGGCGGATGGCGGTGCCGGCTTCTTCGATCGGCTTGCCGGAAGACTGTTGCGCCCCCGCCACCGTGGCCGGTGTCGGGATGGTGTAGCTCTTCGACGCGTCCGGCCCCAGGACGCCATCGTTCATGCCGAGAACGTTCAGCGTGTAGGGTTCCCCCCAGGTGAGCTTGGACTTGCCGACACTGGCGGACGTTCCACCGACGTTCGACTGCTGGGCGACAGCTTTGTCATTTGCGCTCTTTAACTGCCACGCGTAGCTCCCGGCATTCGAGGTCTTACCCCAGCTCATCGACAGTGTGTCGTTCGTGTATTCCAGGGAGAGACTTCCGGGTTTGTCGGGCGTGGGTGGCGCTTCGTCGCCGCTGTGGCCGACACGGGTCAGGCCGTTCGCGAGGATCACGACGGCGATGCCTCCCAAAATGACGGCGATTTCGGCCTCGCCGAACTCCACCATGATCGTCACTTCGAACGCCGATGCTGCGCCCGCCACGAACGCCGCGGCTACGGTTTCGCCGCCGCCGGAACCGTCCACCTTTTTTTTGCCCCATCGTTTCGGGTTTCTGCACTCGAGGGTTTTGACGAGCTCGGAGGCGACGTATTGGACGCCTTTGATGGCCAGCAGCTTGGCCAGGCTCTTGGGGTCGTCCAGCACCTGCTCGAAGATCGAGTCGGCGTTATCGATGATCGTATTGGCAATCCAAAGCGGGATGTCGCTCCACCGGAACGGGTCCTTGCCTCCCGTTGGGGATGGGACTCTGACGGTGAGCGTCTGCAGCTTAATGGTCAGCACCGGGTCCTTCTTCAGCATCGATGTCAGCTCGAAGTAGCCCTCGAAAGTGATGACAAGAGAACCGTCGGTGATGGTGAAGTCGCTGTCGAAGTCGTATTTCGTTTTGATTGGCAGCAAGTCCAGGATCTGCTTGCCGGGGCACTTCTCGTTGAGCTTGGGGATTCGGATGTCTTTGATCTTGAAGTCGGCCGGGAAGTCGAGCGGGAAGTGGTCGAAATAGTAACCGCGCGACTTGCTCCAGCTCACGGTGAGGGTGATCTCGCCGAACGGCGGGCCGACGTCCTTCCTGAACGTCATCGTGGCCACGTCTTCGTCGTCCTGCCTGGAGATGGAGAAGGTCACGACGCCGATGTAGGCGTCGAAGATGGTGAAGCCCGCCACGAGGGTGTAGGTGGTGGTGGGAAAGGTCGCCAGCGATGCCGACGGTCCGACGGTCTGCGTACCGCCGCTGAAGATGATGAAGCCCCAGGCGATGGGTTTGTCGAGCGAGCCCGTGGCCGTGACGCCTGCGTCGGGGACCACGGCGATGGTGCGCGTAGCGGCGACGCCGAGGATCTCGAGATGCGCGGCGACGTTGAACCCGATGTCGTAGACGGCGCCGTCGAGCGTCAACGGTTTCTTGTCGTTCAGATCGGCCGGGCGGTAGTCGTAGACCGAGCCCGAAGTGATGCGCAGCGGCACGATCGTCGACGGCCAGCCGACACCGATGCACTGCATGAAGAGGTTCACGATGTCGAAGTCCTCGACGGTGATGGCGGTGAGCACCGGGTTGCCGTTGACGACGTAGAGGATGCCGGTGAGGTTCGCGACCTCGCCGATGATGGTGGTGCCCTTCATCCGGATGGCCAGTGTCTTCGTGGCGTCGTCGGGGAAGGTGTAGTCGATCCGGACGCCGAGGCCGGAGATCTTGATCCCTCTCATGCCGAGGGGATTGACGATGGCCTGCGACGACTGCTCGAGCTCGAACTGTGCCGATTTGTCGTCGATGTCCATGTCGCCGGTGAAGCCGTATTTCTTCTCGTCGACCGGAATGGTTATCTCACCGTGAAGTTTGAGACGCGAGGGCACCGGCTGGTAGCGGAGATAGACGTCCGAGAAGGTAACGACGCCGGCCAGCGTGTAGTGATCGAGCTCGACCTGGAAGAGCGATTCGGCGGAGGTCTGGGAGATCAGCGCGTACAGCGTGACCGTCGTGCCGAGTTCGTCGCCGAGAATCCGCGGAACATTGGAGATCTTGGGGCCGCTGAAATGAAGGACGCCGTAGAAGTTCGCTCCCCGCTTCACCCAGGACGGAAACGCTTCCTTCAGTTCCGGCACCTCTGCCGCGATGGTCTCGAGCTGCTGCTCGTCGATGCTGGAGATGGCCAGCGCCGCCGCGGCTTGGTCAATGCTGGAAGGCGCTCCCGAGGCCTGGTCGATGTTGAAGAACGAATCAGCAGGCGCCAGGCCCGGCGAGATTGTTTTGAACTCCCACTTGCTGCCATCCGTCGAGAGGTTGACACCGAACGCGGACTGCCAACCCTTTTCCGTCTCCTGCACGACGAACGCGGCGGTGCCGAAGGCGCTCGAGGAGCCGAACAAGACGAAGGTGTTCTGGGTGAGGTTCAGATAGAGCTGCACCTTGGCCTGGCCGATGCTATCGAGGCCGAGAGGCGGAAACTTCTCGGGGAAGGCGATCGTGTTCCACGCGTTGCTGCGATCCGGCGCCTCGGCGAGGTCGTCGGCGATGGTGGGAATGTTTTCCGCCGGGATGTTATCGACCGAAGCGCGGATGATGGTGTCGATGCCGGCGCCGCCGAGCTCCACGGTGATCGCGCCGTTGATGCCGTCGTAACTGAGTGCCCCGGTAATCTTCGCGTTCCAGCCCGCGCCGTCGGCCAGTTTGTTCACCGTTCCGCCGAGCGTGGCCATCGACATCGGTTTGGCGCCGGTGCCGAAGGGTACGGACCACACCAGCGCCGAGGTCGCGGAGACCGACATCTCGCCGGTCGACGGCACGAGATGTAGCGAGCCGGACGTGAGGATGAGGGTGGGCAAGCCGACGTTCGATGGGATGAGGAGCTCCGAGGAGATGCCGAACTGGGTGAGGGAGCCGGCGAAGTCGAGGCTCTCCGCGTCGCCGTCCGGCGCGACCATGTCCGCGTCGATGGTCCAGATGCCGCCGATGTAGGTGGCGCTGATGGCGAACGAGGCGCTGGTGACGCCGATCGTCCCCAGCATGTTCCCGCTGGTGACGAGGTCACCGCTGCTCCAGTCGAGATTCAGCGAGGTGCTGACCTCGCTCGCCGTGAGAATGTCGGGCGGGAAGATGACCCAGGTGTCTTCGCTGTCGAGTGTGAAGCCGATCAGTTGCAGCTTCTGTTCGGTGAGGTTGAGGGTGACGAGGACGTTGCGGAGGGCGAAGTGGTTGGTCGCCAGCGAGTCTGGCAGGAGGGCCGCGGCGCCGTCTCCGCCGACGAAGTTGGCGAGGTCGCCCAGGCTCGGCAGGGGAATCAGGTCGCTGGACACATTCATCGTCCAGTCGCTCGAGGAATCGACGCGCTCAATTGAGCAGACGATCGAGACCTCGCCGAGAAGAAGCGAGCCGCTGATGAGGCCCGTGAGCTCGCGCGTGGAGAGCGTCGGGTTCGTCATGCGCAGCGCCGTGCTGATCGAATCGACCACAATCTGGTTCTCGATGATGTGCCACTGGGCGCTCGAATAAAGCTGGAAGGAGATGAGCGTGAGGGCCGGCCGCATCGGATTGACGACGAGCGTCAGGCAGCCGAGGGTGTACTCCGGCAGGTCGCCCAGCCCTCCCGGCAGCGTGTCGGCGAAGGTGGTCGAGTCGCCGCCGACGAGACTATTGAAGGCGTCGAGGCCGGCCAGAGACGACGCAGCCGTGGCCGAGAAGGTCCAGTTCCCCTTGCCCACCGGCAGCGAGATGGAGGCGGAGAGCTGGAGCGTTTCGCCGAAGAGGGCGCTCCCGTTGATCCATCCCGACACGGCAAGGTCGCTGCCTTGCCGCGCGCACTGGATGCAGAGGTTCAGCGTGGTCAGCTCGAGGATTCCAGGCAGTGGAGACCAGAGCGGATTCGAAGAGGAAGAGCCCGCGGTACTGCCGAGAGCCATCGTCACCGACTTGAAGTTGGCGAAGTCCGAGGTGATGGCGACGCGGAAAACCTGTACCTGCAGGCCTTTCTGCGAGGCCACGTCTTCGGGAAGCGCATCGATGATAATGCTCGCTCCGCTGACAACACCGAAGAATGTGGCGAGGTTCGGAACGGGAACGGAGGTGCCGGGCCGGGTCATGATCACCCACCCGCTGACGCCCATCGCGAGTTGCACGACGAGCGGGAGGGTGACCCCCCCGACGGGGACGTTCGCGCCGATCCAGAGGGCGTAGACCGCTCCTGTCTCCGCACTCCTCTCGAGCGACTGGGCATTGACGCTGAACTGCGGCGAGGTGAAGGCCAGTGGCGCGAGTCCGGGCAACGAGGAAAACGCGAAGTCGGGCACGGTCGCGGAAAGCTGCAGCGTGAATGTCGCGTCGTTCGTGGTCACCGGCCCGGTGATGAGCAACGGATTGGCGGCGGTGGGGATGAGCCTCGCCACCCCTGCGGCGGGGCCGCTGAGGTTCACTGAACCGTAGAGATTGAGACCAGGGACCAGCGCGCCATGGCTCGACGTGGCCACGCCGCCGAGACTGGAGAGGATGTATGCGGGCGTGCCGCTCCAGTTGAGTGTTCCCACGACGCTTCTCTCCAGCGCGGGGAACGACGTTGCCAGCGTCCAGCCGCTGGTGGTGCCGATGGTGATGTCGGCGACAATGGCGCCGTTCGAGACGCTGAAAACGGCTCTGATGGGAGGCGCGACAATGCCGAGGATCGCCGCCTGCGAGTTGCCGGTGACGGTGACGGTATCGGCGGTGGGGTTGGAGCTGAGCGTGATGTCGCTGCTGACGACGATCTCGGCCGCGCCGATGCCGTTCTGCATCAGCGTGACGACGGCCGCCCCGGGGGTGCCCAGCGTCGCGGCATCGATCGGCAGCCGGTCGCCGCCGCCGCTGTGCCACGCTGTGTCGAAGCGATCGTAGAGCGCCACCAGGAGGGGATCGAGCATGCTGACCTGCACCTGGGCGGTCGACCATGCGCTCGAGTTGAGACCCTCCTGCGAGCGAAGCATCCCGCGGTAGACCTGATCCTCGACCAGGCCCGTGCTGACCACAACCTGATACGGCGCCGCAGCGATCGTCTGTTGGGCGACGAGCTGCGGCGGCTCGGCGACTGTCCAGAGCTGGAATTCGTACCGCGTGAGCGAGCCGGCCTGGCTCCACGTTGCGGTGATGTTCGACGAGGTGAAGCTCAGGTTCAGGACGGGAGGGGTGAGTACGGCCACGGTGATGGGGGCCGGCGAGCTCCAGGCGCTCAGCACGTTCCCATCGACGGCCTGCGCCGTGATGTCGACGGTCTGGCCGTCACCGAACAGCGTGTCGAAAGCGGCCGGCAGGGCCGCCGCCGCGGCAAAGGCTTCGTCCACGACCTCTCCGTTCAGGGAGGCCTGGAAGGCGTAGAACGCCGCGCCCGTCACGGGCTGCTGAACGTCGCCGTAGAGGGTGCCGCCCGCGAACGTGGTCACGGCCACCGGCCTGTCGAGGTCCTCGATCAGCACCGGCTGCGAGGTGCTCCAGCGACCGCTGGAGCCATCGGCGGTTCCGGCAACGCGGGACAGATAGGTCGATCCGGCCTGCAGGTCGTGCTCCGTTGCGGAGAAGGAGATGGTGGTGGTGCCGGCGTCCGCCGTGCCGGCGGCGGCCACCTTGCCATTCTGTGTCAGGAGTTGAGCGGAATACCCGGTGGCACCGCTGACGGGGCTGAAGTCGAGGACGGCGTTTCCCGCCTGGTAGTGGGCCTGCAGCAGGGGTGGCGGCATGAGGGCGCCGGCTGTGGGGCCAGCCGGAGCCTCCGCTTCACTCTCGACGGTGCTGAACTCGGAAGCGATGCGCTGGGGCACGCTCCACGCCCCGCGATCGTCGCCGGTGAGCGCGCGAACACGCAGGTGCCAGGCATGCTCCCTGGCGGGCAGGACGGAAGAGGCGAACGGCAGTTGCACGTCGTCCCCGCCCGCCATCCAACTCGCGTGCACGTCGGCGGGAGAGCGAAGCTCGACCTCGTATCCCGAGGCACTCTCGACACGCGTCCAGTAGATGGCGGCCAGGTCGCTCGTGATCTCGGCGGCGACCAGCGGCGCAGGGAGGGTGATCCGCCGCGGATCGTGGTTGTCCGGCAAGACTTCACCTCTCGAGGAATCGGGTGGACGTTCCGCGGAGCTGGGAGAGCGGGTAGAGTCCGAAGAGTCGTCCCAGCATGTCGTCAGCCGGGATCACGGCGGCGAAGAGGGTCAGCCACACCGACCAGAACCCGCCGGCTTCGATGATCGAACGCAGCGAGTGGAGGGCCGGGCCGCCGGCGAACGACAGCAGGTCCGCGGCGTCGTGCCAGACCTCGGTACGCATCACGACCCGCCGGTCGGCCAGCGTCAGCGCGTCGTGGCGTGGGATCGTCATCCGCTTCGTCGCGGCGTCGTAATACGGCGTGTTCAGGCGGAAGCGCTCGATCGTCGCGATGGCCTCCGGAGTGCTGCCGGAGACGATGACCGCGTCGTCTTCCCGTTCCTCGACGGTCTCATTGTCGTCGACGATACGGACCGTCACCCGCTCCAGGGAGTAGCGGTAGGGCGAGTCGCCGCGGGCTCGGAAGGTCAGGCCCCAATCGGGGAGCAGCAACCCGGCCTGCGAGCCCGCCGTGCGGCGCTGCCAGCCGGCGCAATTGACGCAGAGCATCAGCAGGGAATCGACGCGGGCGTTGCCGATGCGCTCGATGATCGCGTCGCGGGCCGTGTCCCAGATCTCCGGACCGTCCCTCAGCGGGCGCTCGCACAGCGAGCAGTAAGGGCCGATCACGCTCATCACCCGATCGGCTTCGAACATTGCGATCCGCGGCATGTCGCTTTTGATGAGTGGACGCATCATTGCCTCCCCCTCTAGAACTTGAGGTCCTTTCGGTTCGTGCCCGGATAGGAGATGTTTTTATCGCTGCAGAATCGCTTGGCGAGTGATTCCTTCGTCTCGGGATCCTCCATCTGGTTCAACAGGGTTACCCAGACCGACCAGAAACCAACGTGTTTTGAAGTCCGCAGGATTGCAGGCCAGTGAGCATCCACATCCTTCGTAGTCTTTGTGGTTCGGAGTGGCTCTATGGTATCGAGCACCTCGAACCACGCACGGGTGCGGTTGTAAACACGCCGGTCATAGGTGACGTTACTGCCCTTCTGGACCGTATTCTCGTTGAGGCCGCACATGACGGTGAGGTTCCCGCCATCCGGTTCGACCACCACTTGGACGAGTTTGTTCTTACGGTTAACGCCTTGGTACCACACGTTGGCGCAGACCTCGCGCTTGCTGATGTTTTCTTCGGTAATCTGGTTGGATGGGGCCGCGGCTTCGGCGTGGGTAATCGGTAGAAAGGTTTTTCCTTGGAGCTGCGCCTCAAACCGAATCTTGAAGAACTCGAAGGTGCCGGAGCTCGTGTCCGGCCATCGATAGTAGTCCGGGTTCAGGGCCCCGTCCTGGGCCCGGATTTTGTTGTAGAACGGCAGGTCCTCCTTTAGTTTGTCTCCCTCGATCTTTGGGCGAGGCGGCTCCTTCGCCTCCTCCTCGCGCGTTGGCTTGTTGCTTTTCTTGCTGTTGCACGCTCCGCACGCCGGCAGAAAGTTTTCCCACGTCGTGGTGTAGGTCGGATATTCGGATTTGTTCGCGACGTGGTCCACTTCGACCAGGCCGGTGATGTTGGTCTCGCAATACGCGCAGAACGTTCCAAGGGCTTTGCAGAGTGGGCCGGCGGCCTCTTTGTAGATCTCGGCCGTCTTTTCCGTGATGGCTGTGGTGGCTTTCGACTTTTGGTCTTCTACGACTTTCTTATCTACGACTGTTTTCGGGGTCGTAAGGGTTTCTATCGGTTGCCCGGTATTGAGGTTGAGAACCAACTGCAGGGCCTCCTTGGTTTCCAACTTGAGAGTGCTGTCGTCGCCCTTCCCGGTGAGTGCGTTGAGCGCGGTCCAGTTGGCGGTGACTTTTTTGTCATAGTATTTGTTCCAAGACAACTCCGTCGCGGGCTTGTATCCGTCGCCGGATCCTTTGTCCAAAGGCCGCATCGTGTCCCTCTTCTCCAGCTCGCGCTAACGGAGGAGTGATGGAGAGAAGGAAGCCCCTATCCCTCTTTCTATCCTCGATTGTCGGGTGAGCCCGGGTCACTATGAACTACCGCCGGGCGGAGGTTATGAAGTTCCGTCATTTCGGAGGGCGTGTGGCGCCGAGTCGCGCGTCAAGCCGGGTCAGGCGACGATTGGGACCAGGAACCGATATCCCCGGCCTGGGACCGTGGCGATGTATTGCGGTTGCCGCGAATGGTTCTGCAGCTTCAGGCGGAGGTTCCGGATATGCCGGTCCACCACGTTGCTCTCCGCCACGTAATCGGCGCCCCAGAGATAGTCCAGAATCTCATCGCGGGTCAGTACGCGTTCCGCGTTCGCTGCCAGAAGGTAGAGCAGGCTCTGTTCGAGAGAGGTGAGGTGAATCTCCCTGTCGCCGGCACGGACACGGCGGTTCAGGATATCGATCTCCAGGTCGCCGAGCCGGAGCACCGGACTGAATATCGCGGCATCACGATACGTGCGCCGCATGACCGCCATCGCGCGCGCCACCAACTCTTCCGGAGAGAACGGTACGGTCAGGATATCGTCCACTCCCTGTTCGAAAGCCGCCAGCTTGGATTTGAGGTCGCCGCGCCGCGTCAGGGCGATGACGGGAAGGCGTCCGCTTTTCAGCGTGGCGGTGGCGAAACGTTGCAGCATCTCGTTTCCCTCGATGTCCATGTCCAGTAAGACGAGATGCGGGCTCCAGTCAGTCACCGCCGCCCTTGCCTCCTGGCCCGTGGGCGTCACGCGAACGACATAGCGGCCGTTGTTGAGCGCGAGACTGACGACGTCGGACAGTACACGCTGGTCGATCACCAGCAGTGCCCGGGCCGGACCGCGCACACGCTGATCTCGCGAGGGGTCCTTTCCCGGATCGGAGGGACGCAGCTTCTCCGGGAATCGCGTGCGATGCCTCGTTCCAACTCGCATGTTTTCGGGGTGGACCCTCTCTAGGAGTGTCTTCCGAGCGGGAAACCCTACCCCGTCATTTCCCCTTTTTGCGAAGCTGGTTGGCATCAGCTTTCGAGAGGGCGCGTTTGCCATGTCCGGCTCGTGCATTGCCGGTCCAATCGTCAGTCCGCGGGCGGCCCGGCGATGATGGTACTCATTTCGAAACTCCCCGGTGAACTGAAGAAGGGAGTCCTCGACCCACACTAGACGTTCCCCATCTCGGCCATCGCCGGCTTCGGCGCGTCGGCGCCTCCCCCGACCGCCTTGCGGACCGCCCGCATGTCCTGCATCTCGATCCCTTCGGGCTCCGCGGCGTTGCCCGATTGCGCCTTCGGGCTCGTTTGTTTTTTGGCTGCACGCGGTTTTTTTCTGGACGCGTTCACGCCCGAGACCGCGCCCTTCTTTGCCCCGGTCCTGGCAGCCTTACCGACGCCGGTGCCGAGCTTGATGTCGGAGTCGTGATTGATGCCGATTTCGATGGCGTTTTGAAGGAACTGATCGGTCGAGCTGGAGAGGGCTTCGCCCAGCGCGCCGAAGCCGGCATAGACGGCCGCGCGGACGGCGTACAGGGTCAACTTCGAGGCGACCTGCCCTTCGGCGATCGTACCGAGATAGGCCGTCGTCGCGCGTTCGGCGGCACTCGCCACCATGCCGCTTTCGGCGAATCCCGCCGATGCCCCGGCGAGGAGCCCGCCGACTCCCACGTCGGCGATCCAGCCCTCCCAGAAACGTCCGCCGCTCACGTCCTTGTGCTTCGTCGCATATCTCGCGCCGTAGAGTCCGCCGCCCACCAGAGCGTTCGCGCCGACGACCCCCCAGATCCCCACTGCCGCCGCGCCACCTGACGCGATCAATGCGGCACCCGTGGCGGCAATCGCGAGTCCGGCAATCAGACCACCCACCCACGCGGCCATGTGGCCGTCGGCATCGACATGGTTGACCGGGTTGTTCAGCTCGAAGACGAAGCGGTTCAACGCATCCGGCTGCAGCGGATCGATCGTTCCCGCTTCCGTATCGGGCGTGAGGAATCGGCCGGTGACCGGGTCGTAATAGCGTGCGCCGAAGTAGTAGATCCCGAGATTGCCATCCCAGTAGCGCTGCTCGTACGCCAGTCCGCCGGCCTCGCTTCCGTGGATCACGTGCGGCAGTCCGTATCCGGAATACACGATCTGCGTGAGGAGCACACCGCTCGCATCGAACGCGTGGGTGTTGCTCCCCTTCTGATCGCGCCGCAGGTAGCGAATCGTCGACACCCCGCCGCTCACCAGAACCTCGGCGACCGCGCCGCGCTCGTCAAAAGCGATGCGGGTGACCGTCTCCTGACCGCCCACCGGCCGTTCGACGGTGTACGAGGCGTTGACGTAAAGCGTCGTGTGCCGCGAGTCTTTCTCGCGGATGCGGATGCCGAAGGCGTCCGACAGCATCTCCTTCACCGTGCCGCTCTCGCCGGAGACGCGCTCGAGACATCCGAGGCCGTCATAGGCGAACTGCAGCGTGCGTCCGCCCGAGGTCCGAGTCAGCATCCGGCCGCACGCATCGTACGCGGCGTCGAACACGACGCCGTCGCCGGACGTGCCGCGGACGGGATAGTGCGCCGCGTAGGTGTAGCTCACGCCGTCCTTCGACACGAGATTGCCGGAGGCGTCGTAGTTGTAGGACGCCGGCTCAAACGACGGGACGTTCGCAGCGACCAGGCGCCGGTTGGCGTACGCGAACGTCTGCCCGCCGTCCGACAGGAGCTGATCGAGTGCGTCGTATGTGTACTGCGCGTCGACCGCCTGGCCGACCGTCTCGTGGTAGAGCCGGCCGACCGGGTTGAAGGTGTACTGTGTCGTGACGGCGGCAGCTGGCCCGAAGAGGATGCGCGACGGTTTCTCCGACGGGATCATCTGTTCGAGCGGATAGTCGACGCGTGCGTCGCCGTTCCCGACGGAGACGAGCTGCCCGTACGCGTACGTGCGCGAGAGCGAACCGCCGTCCGGCAGCGTCCGGGCCACCATTCGCTTTTGCGGATCGCAGGTGGTGGCCGTCACGAACGGCGACGGTTCCCCTTCCACGGTCAGTGAAACGGTCGACGCGTTGCCGTAGGAGTCATAGACATAGTCGTATTGCGATTGGATCGCGCCGCCGGCCGTGACCGTGGCTCGCGTCAACAGGCCGCCGCCGTTCGCAACCGGGTTGTCCCAGGTGAAGGCGATTCTCCGGCTGTCGGGGAGCTCCTTGCCGGTCATGCGCCCGAGGGCGTCGTACGTGAAGGACGTGGTCGCACCGGCGGCATCGACCTGGGAGGCCGGAAAGCCGGTCGACGGGTCATACGTAAAGGTCAGCGCCTTCGTGCTCGCGCTGCCGATCGTGTTCTGGTCGGGGTTGTCGATGCTGAGGCGCCGGTCGAGCGAGTCCCACAGGATCGTGTTGGAGACGCCGTTTGGGCTCGTCGCGGTCCGTGGATCGGTCGTACCGACCAGCCGCGCGATCGCGTCGTAGCGGTAGGCTGTCGTCGCGTTCGCGCCGGCGGGATCGAGCGTGACCGACCGCACCTTCTCCTTCCCGTCGTAGAAGTGCTGCTCCAGAAGCTGCACGTACGGCGTCGCCGAGCCCGCGGCGGAGGTCATCGTCACCTTGCCGCCCGGCGCATATGCCCAGGTGGTGAGCGACGTGCCATGACCGTCTTCCCCGATCGGGGTCGTGCTCGTGAGCGGACGATCGAGGACGTCGTAAGTCGTGCGCGTGGCGTAGGGCGTGCCGGTGACGACCGGCGTCGGCGAGAAGAACGGCGCCGTCTGTAGAGTGACTTTCCCGTTGCGGCTGTAATCGGTGCGGACGACGGCGTTGGCGTTGGCGCCGCTTTGGCCCGTTTCGCGGACCGTCTGGCGCTCCTTCGCCCGGCCGTCGGCATAGGTCCGGTTCCAGACGAAGTCGCGGCGTGCGTCCGACGGGAACGACTGCAGCAGCGACTGCTCCGAGTAGATCCCGCCCGCGCCGTCGTCGGCGTAGCGGTTCGATTCGAGCGTCACGCAGACGGCGTTCAGGAAGATCGCGCGCAGGCTGGCCGAGCCGGTGACCAGCGGCGTCGCTTCATTGCGATCGGCCTGCGCGCCGGCCGGTACCGGTCCCTGGACGAGCACCGCGCGGCCGAACGCGTCGCAGGTGGTGACGGTGACGAAGCCGTTGGCGTCCTGCCGCGCCGCTTCGGTGCCGAAGCGGGGGTCGAAGCCGTACGAGGTGACGAGCGTCTGTCCCTGCTCGTTCGGAGGCGCGGTGGTGCGCATCCGGAACGTATGGAAGTCGGGATCGTAGTCGGTAACCGTCGTCGCGCCACCCGGGCTCGTTTCGGTGATCTGGTTGCCGTATTTGTCGTAGGTGTACGACGTCGTCAGCCACACGCCGTGTACGTCGTCCCACTTCTGTTCCTTCTCGACGTCCCAGGCGGCGGTGTACGTGTGGAGATCGAGGTGATAGTCGCCCGGAGCGAACTTCGTGATGTCGGCGTCGGTGGCGTTGGCGGACTCTTTGGCGTACTGCACGTAGCCGAGGGCCCAGCCATCGGGACGATCGTCATTGAGGTACGTCGCGTACCGATACACCGCCTCGGCGGGATCGAGCGGCCGGCCGTCGGGGCCGACGTAACCGAGCATGGCATGCACGGTCACGCAGCCGTAGTCGTCGTAGGCGAACGTCTCGCCGAGCGCGAAGTCGAAGGCGCCCGTCGTCGTGTCGTACCGCTCGTAGCGTGAGGATGCTTTCAATACTTCGTAGATCGGCGTACCGGCGGCGCCTTTGCCGCGCTCGTACGTCGCGAACTCGGAGGAGCTCGAGCTGACCAGGCGGCCGCCGAGCGAGATCTCGGTCTTTGCCAGGTTTCCCGTCTCGGGAAAATTCTGTTTGTATCTGCGCCTCGTACAGCGTCCGTCGTCGGGATTCGTCCGGGTGACGGTAGCGAAGCCCTGCCATCCGCGGCCGAGGAGGTCGATCTGCGCGCCGGCGTACGACAGCGACGTCTCGAATGTGTAGGGAAAGCGGTTGAGTGCGAGGTTGCTGGTTTCCTCGTACCACGCGACGACGTACAGCGCCTGCCCCACGACCGCCTCGGCCGGGAACTGCGTCGGCGCGATCGGAGCGGCCTGCCGCACGGATGTGGAGCTCGGAACGTCATCGCTCGTTTCCCGATAGACCGACGGATCCGTCAGCGGTGCGTAGCGAATGTTCACCACGCCGCCGAGGGCGTTCGTGATGCTCGTGACCAGGTCGGGTATCGGGCCGGAGGAGAGGTAGGGCACGATCTCCACCTGTTGGTCGACGCGCACGCGGAACAGATCGCCCTTGCCATCGCCGTTCGCGTCGCCGGAGAAGAATTTGGCAGACGTCACATCGACGCCGGCATCGAACGGCTCGGATGCCCGGAAGCGGCCCGACGGCGAGCTGCGGAAGACGGTGAACATGAGGCTGCGCTCGCCGCTGCTCCCTCTGCTGACGACCGCAGGCGAGCCTCCGCCGTCGAGGTCCATGACGTGGAATTCATGGAGCGTCTTATGAGCGAATTCGGAATCCACCCCGTGCGGCAGGAACGCTCCCGCGGCGTTGCCGAAAAACGTCGTCAGGTGAAGCGTCGCCTCGCTCTGCCATAGATGCAGGAGGTCGGGAACGCCGTCGCCGTTCACGTCGATGGGAAGAAAGCCGATCGTTCCGCCCGCGATTCCGCCGAGGTCGCTCCTGACCGGTGACGCGAACGAGCAGCGATCGATCGCCGTGGAGCGGGAGATGTAGACGTCCGCGATCGCGTGGTTATGTTCGTCACGCCAGACGCGCACGAGGTCCATCGCCCCGTCGCCGTTGACGTCCATCGACCAGAAGGCGAGCTCCGTGTCCGTGAGGACGTGATCCCTGGTCTCCGTGACGATGCCCTTCGTGAACCGCTCGGGTGAGTCGCTGCCGAACAAGGAGAGATAGCTGCGGAACGCCAGCCGGCTGTCGACGGTGTACGCCTCGACGAGGTCGGTCCGTCCGTCGCCGTTGACGTCCATGGCGAAGAAGCGCAGGTGCGCCGTCGCGCTCCAGCGATTCCCGGTCTCGAACGTTTTTCCGCGGACGAAGCCTCTGCCGTTGTTGAGAAATGGCGCCAGCATTAGCGATCGGTCGTTGCCGGCGTAGACCACGAGCAAGTCGCTCCGCCCGCGACCGGTCAGATCACACGGCAGGATCTCGTAGTCGCCGGCGAAATGGCCGAGAGCCGTGTCGGAGTCCTTCTTGTACTCGACGCCGTTGCCGTCGTTCGCCGGCGTCGCCAGATAGGTCGTGGCGTGAAGCTGCCCGTCGCTGTCGTTCTTCCAGATCTGCACGAAATCGGTGCGTCCGCTGCCACTGACGCTCATCGGCAGCGCCTTCACCGGGTGGCCTTCGGGGCGAAGGTTCGAGTGGACCGAAGTCTGAAACCCGGGGTGATCGACGTCGGACCATCCCATCGATGCCGCCGTCAGCACCGAGGTGCCGTCCGCCCCCGTCTCGGTGATCGACTCGAGGCAACTGAGCTGCGTGCATTTGCTCGTGCGGTAGTGGAGCGTGTAGGTGCGCACGTTCTGGCCGTTGCAGGTGACCGTCACGGCCGACAGGCGCTGCGTGAGGCGGATCGAATGGCCGCCGGCGAAGCCGGAGATCGGATCGGGACGCTCCTCGTAGGAGAACTTCACCTTACGCGCCGGCTGCACGCCGTCATTCACCGTGTAGCGGATTTCGTCGGGATAGTACGCGCCGTCGGACGGATCGGGGCCGAGCGTGTAGCTGTACTCCACCTTGTTTCCGTGGCGATCGATTGTGGCGTTCAGCGCCCAGACGCGGACGCTCGTGCTGCCTGCCGCGAGGATGAGGCTGTCGCCGGTCCTGCCGAATTCGTGGATGTCGCCGGACCGGGTGCGGACGGTGAAGCCCTCTTTCGGCGTCTCGCCGGCGAGGACGTGATTCCAGCTCTGGAGCTCCGTGGAGTACAGCGTCTTCGGCTCCCAGTAGCCGCCGCGCACGTTGATCAGTCGCTGGCCGTCGAGCATCAGGCGGTCGCCCGTTCCGTAGTCGATCGCGCCGTTGAATCCGTCGATGGCATACGTCGCTTTGGTCCGCGTGATCGCGGAGAGGCCCGAAAGCGCCCAGCCGATGCCGAGCATCCCGTTGCGCTGCCGGCTGCCATAGGTGAAGGAGAGACTGGGCTGTGCGCCGCCGAGGCCGGGCGCGACGTCGATCGGGAGCCGGTAGGTGGCCTGGCCCGCCGCGTCGACTTCGAAGGTGCCGGGCTCCAGACCGGCGGCCGGCGTGGCGGAGGGAAGGAAGGCCTTCGAAGACATCGCGTGTGACTCCTTCATCCGCGGAGTGGAAAACAGGCCGCGGCTGCTCAGCGCCAACAGGTTGGCGCCGCAAGGTGAGTGCTACTTCAGCTTGTAGACCGTGCCGACGAACGGCTTGTCGTGACCGGGCTGCCCGACGAACGCATTCGGCAGGCCCTGAACGGCGTAGAACGTGTAATCGGGGGTTCCGTCATGCTTGCCTGCGCCGCGGTCATTCCAGAGGGCCGGGCCAATTTCGGTTTCGACGGTGAAGGTCCAGTGGACGCAGAGATAGTCAGGGACGTCGGGTTGTGCGGGCACACCCACAGTGAACGTGGCCACCCAGCCGAGGGCTCTGTAGTTGGGATAGGGGATGGGCTGCCACAACGTGAGCGTCTCGCTCTTACTCTTCAGTTCTTTTGTCCACACCTGTTGCCATCTCTTGGGCGCCATCGCGGCCGCAATGTCCGTCGGATTTTCTCTCTGAGGACATACCGTGTTCGACGAGCCGGTAGCGACCTTTGTGTAACCCTGCTGGAGGTAGTCGCCCAGGAGGCCGAATTTCAGGGCTGGGTCCTCGTCTGTGGCGGGGACGTCGGCGGGTATGGGCCGGAACAGCGTGCAGTCCTGCTTGGCGCTGGAGCCCTTGTCATTCCCTGAGTACGTGTATTCGGAGGTAGTACCGAGGACGAGGTATCCCATTCCCGCACCTGCTCTGAGATATCGGTTTGCCATGGTTGCTTCCTTTCCGTGATGCGTTTGCGGTTTCCTGGACTCCACGCGATGGTCAGGCGCGGGCGCGCACACGAGCTCCTGGTGCCGAGCCGGCTGGACAGACACACATCCCTCTTCGGGATGGTTGGGCTAATGGATTTGCTGGACCGCACTCAATGTGAGCCTGACGGCCTGATCCGTCAAGGCATACTTTTCGGCGCGACGCCGGGCTCGTTCCTGATCCCGACCAGGAAACACCACGGGTCTGCTGTCGGGAGATGGACGAGACGATCGAGGAGACGCTCTGGAGCGCGGTGCGCGCGCTCGAGGAACGTGCGATGTTGCTGCACGCCGGGGAGCACGTTCTCCGGACAAGGGGCGGTCCTGCCAGCACCGCGCGATGTAGCCGTGAGCGAGCGTCAGCGAGTGCCCTTCCGCACGGCGGGCGCCACTTCCGTCCCGAACAGCTCGATCGCCTTGAGCACCTTGTCGTGCGGCAGCGTCCCCACGCTCACGTGCAACAGGAACCGGTCGAGTCCGAAGAGCTCGTGCTCGAAGAGGATCTTGTCGACGAGCTCCTGCGGGCTGCCGACGTGCAGCGCGCCGCGCGGGGAGCGCAGGGCGTCGTATTGCTCGCGCGTCATGCTGCCCCAGCCGCGCTCGCGGCCGATGCGGTTCATCATCGTCGCGTAGGGGGCAAAGTACTCGTCCGGCGAGCCGATGTAGCCGTGAGAGTTGATGGCCAGCTTCGTTGCGTGTCCGGCGCGCTTCGCCGCGTCGCGATAGAGATCGGCGAACGGTTTGAAGCGCTCCGGCGTCCCGCCGATGATGGCGATGACCATCGGCAGGCCGAGCGTTCCCGCGCGCACGGCGGACTGCGGCGTGCCGCCGACGGCGAGCCACACCGGCAGCGGCGACTGCTGCGCGCGCGGGTACACGCCGCGGCCGTCGATCGCCGCGCGGAACTTGCCGGACCACGTCACGCGCTCCTGCTCGCGCACGTCCAGCAGCAGCCCGAGCTTCTCCGCGAAGAGCTCGTCGTAGCTCTCGAGGTCCTGTCCGAACAGCGGAAACGACTCGATGAACGAACCGCGCCCCGCCCAGATCTCCGCGCGTCCGCGCGACAGAAGATCGAGCGTCGCGAAATCCTGATACACGCGCACCGGATCGTCCGAGCTGAGCACCGTCACCGCGCTGGCCAGGCGAATGTTCTTCGTGCGCGCGGCGGCAGCGGCAAGCACGACCGCCGGGGCGGACACGGCAAAGTCGGGGCGGTGATGCTCGCCGACGCCGAACACTTCCAGGCCGGCCTGATCGGCCAGCTCGATCTCTTCGATCAGATTGCAGATGCGCTCACCGGCGCTGATGGTTTGCCGCGTGTGCAGGTCGGGGGTGAGCTCCCCGAACGTCGTGATGCCGAGCTCCATGACTGCGTCTCCCTTAGCGAAGCGCGCGCCCGACCGAGAGCCCGTCCCCGAACGGGAGGGTAGGAATTCGGCTCGCGCGGACCTCTCTTCGATCATGACGTACAAAGCGTTCATCTCCTACAGCCATGCGGCTGACGGACAACTCGCGCCGTTGCTGCAGTCGGCGCTGCACCGGTTCGCGAAGCCGTTCCTGCGTCTGCGCGCGATGCGTGTGTTCCGCGACGCGACGAGCCTCCATCTCACCCCCGCGCTCTGGCCGGCCATCCGCGATGCGCTGCGCGACTCGGAGCATTTCATTCTCATGGCCTCGCCGGCCGCCGCGGCGTCGGAATGGGTGCGCATGGAGATCCGCGAATGGCTCGGGCACGAGGGCAATCCTCGCGAGCGACTCTTCGTCGTGCTCACCGAGGGAACGATCGTGTGGGATCGCGCGGCGAACGACTTCGACTGGACGCGGACCACCGCGCTGCCGCCGGAGATGAAAGGCGTCTTCGCCGCGGAGCCGTTCCACCTCGACTTTTGCTGGGCGCGCGAGTCCGGGAAGCTCTCGACGCGCAATCCGCGCTTTCTCGAAAGCGTGAGCAAACTCGCGGCGGCGCTGCACGGCCGGCCGCTCGACGAGCTCACGGGGGAAGACATCCGGCAGCACCGTCTCGTGCGGATGCTCTCCAGCGCGGCGATCGTGTCCCTCCTCGCGCTCTCCATCGCCACGGGCATTGCGGCGTGGCGCGCGAACACGGCGCGCGCGGCGGAAACGGTGCAGAGAAAACGCGCCGAGGCGGAGACGGCGCGCGCGGAGAAGGAGACGGCGCGCGCCGAGAAGCAGGCGGTCGTCGCCAACCGGGAACGCATCCGCGCGGAATGGCAGACCGGCGTCGCAAACGAGCAGACGCGCATCGCGAACGAGCAGCGTCAGACCGCCGAAGAGCGGCAGGTGCAGTTGCAGCAGAACTACTCCGACACCGCGTTCCGCGTCGGGCAGCGGCTGCTCGAGCGCGGCGAGACCGCTGCCGGCGTCGCCCACCTCGCCAACGCGCTGGAGATGAATCCCGCGAATGCATTCGCCGCGGATCGCCTCTACACGCTCATCGCCATGCGCGACCAGCCGGTCCTTCGCCGCCGTTTCCGCCTCGGTGCGCCCGTCACCTCGTACGACGTCAATCCCGCGGGGGATGCAATCGTCGCCGTCGCCGGCGAGCAGCGTCCCCTCGTCCGCACCGCCGGCGGTGCATCCGCGGAAATCGTCCTTCCCGCGGGCCACGCCACTCACGTGCAGTTCCTCGACGACGACGCGATTCTCATCCTCGCCGACGACGGTTCCGTGTTGCGCGCGCGACGCACCGGCGGCAAAGCCACGCTCCTCGGACGCCTTCCCTCGGCCGCGACGACGTACGCGTTGAGTCCCACCGGCGACCGGATCGCTGCCGCGTGCGCAGCGCGCGTCATCGCGATGCTGCCGCTGCGCGAGGGCGCAACGGCGACGAAGCTCCCTTTCGCGATTGAGGGCCAAGTCGGGACGATCGGTTTCGTGCGCGGCGGCACTGCGCTGATGGTGATTGCAACCGACCACGCGTACCAGCTCGCACTCGGATCCGGCGCCGTCGAGACGACCAGGCTCGACGACAACTTCCACGACAGCGAGCAGGTCTCCGCGATCGCGCCGGACGGCACGTGGCTGTCGACGTGCCACGATCCGGGCGGTCTCGAAGAGGGGTCGTCGGTCATGGCGAAGATCCGCGCGCCGGAGGGCAGCCGTGCGCAATGGGCCGGCCTCGACGCCGACGATGCCTCCGCGGACACCGCGCAGTTCAATGCCGACGGCACGACCCTCACCGTCACGCTCGACAACGACGAGGTCCATCTGTTCGACGCGTCCGGCGGCAGCGTGACGCTGCGCCACGTGCAGGCCAGTAACTCCGCACCGCATCCGAAGCGGGACCTCGTCTACACGTCGGCGGACGACGGTTCCGTGATCGTGTGGAGCGCCCGCACCGGCAAGGCGATCGCGGCTCCGCTGTGGCACGCGGGCTCCGTCGACAGCGCAAAGTTCGCTGCCGCGGGAAACACGCTCGCCGTCGTCACGCACAGCGGCGACGTCAGCCTGTGGGATCTGTCGCCGCACGCGCCGGAGAGCAGCAAGCCGCTGCGCATGGCGCGCCAGCCCGGCGACGAGGTGCAGCACGGCAACCGCTTCATTCTGCGACGCGCGGCGGGGAACACCGACGAGCACGAGACCGCGATTTTCGAGCTGCTCGACGCACGCACGAAGAAGCTCGTCCGGAAACTCGAGTACGAGATCAGGCTCTACGACCTGGACAGATTTCACGGCAGCGCGATCGCGAAGATGAGCGAGGACGAGTCGGTCGTCGTCACCATCGCGGGAGGAGACGATCCGCAAATCTGGTCGCCCGCATCGCCGGCACCCATCGGGAAGCTCGACGGCATGGGTGAGGCGCGCGACGTACACGTGACGCCGGCGGGCGACCGCGCGCTGATCCGCTACGAGCAGGCGTACGGACTCTACTCGCTGCCTGACGGTCGCAGGATCGGCGGCGAGTTCCTGCGGGCAGGCAGGAGTTGAAGGCTGTGTCATCGGCGTTCGATCGCGTGGTCGTATCGCACGGGAACACGGCCACCGTGCGCGACGCGTTCGACGGGCAGGTGATCGGCGAGCCGGCGTATCACGAGGGTCCGATCCGCGCCGCGCGCTTCTCCGCGGACGGGCGTTCGTACTGCACCGCGTCACGCGACGGCACCGTGCGCGTGTGGGACGTGGCCTCGGGATACCCGCTCTCGGAGCCGCTCGTGTTCGATCCCGCGCCGCCGGGCTCGAGCGGCGGGCCGGCGTGGGACGACGACTACCTGATGCACCTCGGCACGCCGTCGATTGCGGGACGGCGCATCACGTTCCCCGACCCCGAGGCCAGCACGACGCGCGAGTTCGCCTGGGACGTCTCGATGCCCGTCGGCGAAGCCGCGGCCCGGGAGCTCGCCTCGCTGGCCACGCTCGTGTTCGGCGCGCGCCTCGGCGCACGCGGAGCGGTCGAGAGCGTTCTCGTGCCGGAGGCGCATGAGCTCGAAGGGCGATTCCGCGACGCCGCCATCGCGGCACTGGCGAAGCGAGCCGTCAGCCGGGCCGCCTCGCGTTCGCCTACCTCTTCCGCAGCCTCTCGATCGCCTTCTCCGTCGTCTCGATGATGACGGAGAAGAACTCCTCCATCTCCTTGAGCGAAGTGCGCGCCCGCCCCTCGGACTGAGGGAACGCTTTGCGGCTCTCCGCCGCGAGGTCGCGCATGCGCTGCTGGCGGCGCAGCGAGGTCTCGAGCATGCGCTGGTGTGCGTCACGGCCGAGCTCGAACAGATCCCTGCGCTCCCCCAGGCGGCTGACGCGGCGGATCACGCCGCGCTGTTCGAGAAGGCGCGTGTTCGTCGACACGCTGCCGCGGCTGACGTGCAGCGACTCCACGATCTCGTCGAACGAGAGCGGCTCGCCGCGCACGATCAGCAGGCCGAGGATGCGCCCGGCAATGCGCGGGTGCCCGTCCTCCTCGGCAAGCAACGCAAAGCGCTCGATGAACTCGGTCAGGGCCGGATGCAGGTGACTCATGCAGTAGCGATCCTACCAGAACGTTCAGTTCAAACTGAAATTCGCCGAGGCGCATTACGTTTAGTAATGACTGAACAGACTATGACGATCAATCCAGCAGCTACCGACTTCATCCAGCGTACCGGCATCGCCCTGCAGGCGTACGTCCCCCGCGCGGCGGCGGAGGTTTTCGCGCTGCTGGTGGTGACGCCGGAGCCGCTTGCGATCGACGAGATCGCCACGGCCCTGCGGCACAGCCGCGCCGGCGTCGCCTCCAGCATCCGCATCCTCGACTCCCACGACGTCATCGCGCGCATCTCCCGTCCCGGCGAGCGACGCGACCTGTACGACCTGCGCGAAGACGCCTTCCCGCGCCTCGTCGCCCGTGTGTCGCAGCGCCTGCGCGAGCTCGCGGACGCCGCGCGCGAAACGACGTGCGAAGCCCCGCGGCTGCACGAAATGATGTTGACCTTCGAGCGCGCCTCGGCGTCGCTCGATCCACGGAGACCCTCATGAAACGGAAAACGACATGGGCGGCGGTCGCACTCTTCGCGAGTGGCGCCGTCGCGAACGCGGCCCCGCTGCAGCTCAGCCTCGACGAGGCCGTGCGCCGCGGACTCACGGTCGGCGAGGAGATCCAGCTCTCCGCGTCCGCCGTGGCCGAGGCGGAACAACAGGTGCGCGCCGCGCGTGCCGCGGTCTACCCGCAGATCGACGCGGCCGTGAACTACAACCGCACCATCCGCAGCCCGTACAGCTTCGACCTCCCCGAGGGCATGGCGCTCCCGTTCGGCCAGGCCAACACCTGGATCGCGCAGGTCACGATCAACCAGACCCTCTACGCCGCCGGCAAGATCGGCGCGGGCATTCAGATCGCGAAGGAGTTCCAGGGCTCCACCGAAGCGAACGCGCGCGAAGAGCAGCAGACCATCGCCCTCGCGATCGAAGAGGCGTACTACGACGCCGCGCTGGCGAAGGAGATGGCGCAGATCGCCGAAAGCTCCGGCCGCCTGATGAACGAGCAGCTCGCCCACGTGCGCCTGCTGAAGCAGGCCGGCAACGCCTCCGAGCTCGACGTCCTGCGCGTGCAGGTCGAGCGCGAGAACCTGCAGCCGGAGATCACGGCCGCGCAGAACGCCCGCGACGTGGCCACGCTCAACCTTCTGCGCCTCGTCAACCTCCCGGCCGACAGCGAAGTCGAACTGGACAACGTGTTGACTACCGCCACCGTGCAGCCGGTCGACGTCACGAACATCATCCAGGGTGCGGTCGAGCGGCGTCCGGCAGTGGCCGCGGCGCAGCACCTCGTCAACATCCGCAAACAGCAGGTGAAGATCGAGCGCGCCGACTCGCTGCCGACCGTCGGCGCCTCCGCCACCATCGGCGAGCAGGCCCTGCCCGCCAACCTTTTTCCCGCCGGCGACGACTTCAACTCCGACTGGAGCGTCGGCGTCGGCGTGCGCATCCCCCTCTTCGACGGCGGCCGCCGCAAGGCCGAAGTGCGGGCCGCGCAGGAAGTGCAGAAACAGGCCGAGTTGCAGCTCGCGCAGTTGCGCGAAGCGGTGACGCTCGAGCTCGAGCAGCAGCGTCGCGAGCTCGCACGCGCCGCCGAACAGGTCGGTGCGCGCACCGAAGCGGTCAAACAGGCGCAGCACGCGTACGAGCTCACCGAGCTCTCCTACCGCGTCGGCAACGCCACGCAGCTCGACCTCACGAACGCACGTGCCCAGCTCCGTCAGGCGACCGGTAATCAGGCCGTCGCCGTTCACGACTACCACCTCGCCCTCGCACGCCTCGAACGCGCCGCGGGCATGCCGATCGAAGGATAAACAATGAAAAACACCGTCAAAGCGATCTCCCTCCTTGCCGCGCTCGCGGCCGCGGCCTGCAGCGGCAGCGACGCGCAGGAAACTCCCGCGCAGGCGAAAGCGCCGCAGGCACTGCAGCTCAGCGCGAACGACGTCGCGGTCGTGACGATGCAGGAGTCGGCCGCGGGCATCCGCATCACCGGCTCGCTCGATCCGGCGGACGTCGTCGACGTGAAGGCGCAGGTGGGCGGCCAGCTCACGCGCGTCAACGTCGAGCGCGGGGATGCCGTGCGCGCGGGACAGCTCCTCGCCACCATCGACGCCGCGACGCAGCAGGCCCAGTCCGCGGGCGCACGCGCGCAGCTCGCCGCGGCGGAGCGCGATTTCGGCGCCGCCGAAATGCTCTTCAAAGCGGGCGCGGTCGCGGAGCGCGACTACGTCAACGCACGCGCCGCGCGCGACGCCGCACGCGCCCAGGTCACGCAGATCGGCCAGTCCATCGCCCACACCACCATCGAAGCGCCGCAGGGCGGCGTCGTCACGGCGAAGCACGTCTCCGACGGTGAAGTCATCACTCCCGGAACGGAGCTCTTCTCCATCGCCGACACGCGCCGCCTCGAGCTCAAAGGCAACATCCCCGCGAGCGACATCGGCCAGGTGCGCGTCGGGCAGAAGGTGACCCTCACGCTCGAAGCCTACCCGGGGCGCGTCCTCCACGGCCGCGTCGACCGCTTCGATCCGGTCGCCGACGCGGAGACGCGACAGGTCACCGTCTACGTCACCGTCGACAACGGCAACCGCGAGCTCGTCGGCGGCCTCTTTGCCACGGGCCTCATCGAAACCGGCCAGACCATCACGTCGCCGCGCGTGCCCGAGTCCGCGGTCGTCGAAGGCAGCGTGTACGAAGTTTCCGGCGGCAGCGTGCGCAAAGTCGCGATCGGCGACGTGCGCGCCGGCGAAAAAGTGATCGTCACGCCCGCACCCGAACTGAAGGAAGGACAGCGCGTGGAGGTCTCCCGATGAACGAAGAACGCAAAGGATTCGTCGCCACCGCGATTCGCCAGCCGGTCTTCACGACCATGATCATGCTCGGTCTGGTCGTGCTCGGCCTCTTCGCTTTCCGGCGACTGCCGATCGACCAGTATCCCGACGTCACGATCCCCATCGTGGCCATCCAGACCGTCTATCCCGGCGCGTCGCCGGAAGTCGTCGAGCGCGAAGTCACGAAGCGCATCGAACAGGTCGTGAACCCGATCAGCGGCGTCGACAAGATCACCTCGACGTCGCTCGAATCCGCGAGCATCATCACCGTCGAGTTCGACCTCGGCACGGACATCGACTCCGCGACCGCCGACGTGCGCTCGAAGATCGACCAGATCCGCCGCGATCTGCCGGAAGACGTCGAATCGCCGGTCGTCCAGCAGTTCGACCCGAGCGAGCAGGCCATCCTCTCGCTCGCGCTGTCGTCGAAGACCACACCCATCGGCGAGCTCACGACGTACGCCGACACCGATCTGCGCCGCGCGCTCGAAGCCGTCGACGGCGTCGGCCGCGTGCAGATCACCGGCGGTCTCACGCGCGAGATCCACGTCGTCCTCAATCCCGAGGCGATGAACGCGCTGCAGGTCTCACCGCAGCAGGTGATGGGCGCGCTCGCGCAGCAGAACCTCGAGATCCCCGCCGGCCGCATCGAGTCGCGCAACAACGAGCAGCTCGTGCGCGTCTTCGGCCGCATCAAAGACCCGCGGCAGTTCGCGGACGTCATCGTGCGCGACGGCGTGCGCGTGTCCGACGTCGCGACGATCGAAGATTCCACCGAGGAGGCGCGCAGTCTCGCGCTCATCAACGGCCAGCGCGCGGTCGGCGTCGACATCGTCAAAGTCTCCGGCGGCAACACCGTCGAAGTCGCGGACGGCATCACCGCCACCGTCGCCAGACTGAAGGCGACGCTCCCCGCGGGCGTGTCGCTGGAAGTCGTGCGCGACAACTCCACCGACATCCGCAACTCCGTCGCCTCCGTCGAGCACGAGCTGATCCTCGGCGCCATCCTCACGGTGCTGATCGTGTTCCTCTTCCTCGGCGACGCGAAAGCGACGACCATCACCGCGCTCGCGCTGCCGGTGTCCGTCATCTCCACGTTCATTCTCCTCGGCGCGCTCGGCTTCACGCTGAACGTGCTCACGCTCATGGCCCTCTCGCTCGCGATCGGCATCCTCGTCGACGACGCCATCGTCGTCATCGAGAACATCGTCCGTCACCGCGAGCTCGGCGAATCGTTCGTCGATGCCGCCTTCAAGGGCACGAAGGAAATCTTCCTCGCCGTCATGGCCACGACCTTCACCGTCGTCGCCGTCTTCGTCCCGGTCGCGTTCATGGGCGGCATCATCGGCCGCTTCTTCTACGAGTTCGGCCTGACGATCGCGTGGGCCGTGCTCGTGTCGCTGCTCGTCTCGTTCACGCTGACGCCGATGCTGGCCGCCGTGTGGAAAGGAAAGTCGCACGCGCACGCGAAGAAGACGAGCTTCCGCCGTCTCTTCGACAACGGCTTCGACCGTTTCGCGAGTCTCTACGAACGCGCGATCCACTGGGTGCTGCGCCATCGCAAGACCACGGTCATCGTCGCCTTCGCCAGCCTCGTCGGCGCGTTCCTGCTGCTGCCGTTCATCGGCGGCGGCTTCATGCCCGACCAGGACAACGGCGAGTTCACCGTCGTCTTCGAGACGCCCACCGATTCGTCGTTTGAATACACCGTCGACAAAGCGCGCGAGCTTGATGCGAAACTCCGCGCGATGCCGGGCGTGCAGAAGACCTACACTACCGTCGGCGCGGGCCTCACCGGCACCGTCACGCGCGGCGAGATCTTCGTCGACCTCGTGCCGCGCGGCGAGCGCAGCGTCGCGCTGAAAGACTTCATGCAGAATGCGCGTACCGCGCTCACGTCGATTTACAACGTCGAAGCGTCGGTGCTCACCGGCGGCGGCATGGGCGGTGCGCAGAAGCCGCTGCAGGTGGTCCTGCGCGGGGAAGACATCGACGAGCTGCAGCGCCTCTCCGGCGAAGTGATGAAGTCCGTGGCGCGCGCGCAGGGTGCGATCGAAGTCGAGTCCTCCCTCGGCGAGCCGAAGCCCGAAGTGCAGCTCCGCGTCGACATCGACAAGGCGCACGACCTCGGCCTCGACGTCGCCCAGATCGCGTCCGCGGTGCAGCCGCTCGTCGCCGGCTCCACGGCCACGCGCTGGGAAGATCCGCAGGGCGAAGAGCGCGACGTCGTCGTGCGACTGCCGCGCACCGACCGCGCGTCGATGACGAGCCTCGCCAACATCCCCATCACCACGCCGCAGGGCGCGACCATCTCCCTCGGCGAGGTAGCGTCGCTGACGCGCAGCGCGAGCGCGGCGGAGATCAACCGCGAAAACCTCGAGCGCGTCGCTACCGTTTCTGCGAACCTTGCACCCGGTGCAAACATCGGCGACGTCTCGAACGCCATCACCGTGGAGCTCGCGAAACTGCGCGTGCCCGCCGGCTACACGATCTCGCTCGGCGGTGAGACCGAGCAGCTCGCGGAGACGACCGGCTTCGTGCTCGAATCACTCTTCCTCGCCATCGTGCTCATCTACCTCATCCTCGCGTCGCAGTTCGGCTCGTTCACGCAGCCGATCGCCATCATGATGTCGCTGCCGCTCTCGCTGGTCGGCGTCATGGCGGCGCTCCTCCTCACCGGCGACACGCTGAACATGATGTCGATGATCGGCGTCATCCTGCTGATGGGGCTCGTCACCAAGAACGCGATCCTGCTCGTCGACAACGCGAATCAGCGCCGCGAAGAAGGTGTTGCGATGTTCGAGGCGCTCGCCGAAGCCGGCAAGGCGCGCCTGCGTCCGATCATGATGACCACCCTGGCGATGATCTTCGGCATGCTTCCCATCGCGCTCGGACTCGGCGAAGGTGGTGAGTTCCGTGCACCGATGGCGCGCGCCGTCATCGGCGGGCTCATCACCTCGACCGCGCTCACGCTCATCGTCGTACCCGTGATCTACAGCTATCTCGAAGGCTTCTCGGCGCGCGTGCTCGCACGCTTCCGCCGCGAAGAGCTCGCAACCGCATGAGGAGACGTCCATGCAGATCCTGATCATCATTCTCGTGGCCGTGGTGGCACTCTTCGCCATCCGGCCGCTGCGCCGCGCGCTCCTGTCGCGCCTCGTCATGAAGATCCTCGGCCCCGTCATGCCGGCGATCTCCGAGACCGAGCGCACCGCGATCGAAGCCGGCTCGGTGTGGGCCGAAGCGGAGCTCTTCTCCGGCAAGCCCGATTTCAAGAAGCTCATGAACGAGCCGTGGCCCACGCTGACCGCGGAAGAGCAGGCCTTCCTCGACGGTCCCGTCGAAGAGCTCTGCCGCGTCGTCGACGACTGGGAAGTGTGGGAGTCGCGCGAGCTGCCGCAGGCCGCGTGGGACGTCATCCGCCGCGAGAAGTTCCTCGGCATGATCATCCCGAAGGAGTTCGGGGGCCTCGGCTTCTCGGCCTTCGCGCACAGCGAAGTGATTCAGAAACTCGCCACGCGCTCCATTCCGCTCTGCATCACCGTGATGGTGCCGAACTCGCTCGGCCCCGCCGAACTGCTCGCGCATTACGGCACCGACGAACAGAAACGCCGCCTCCTGCCGAAGCTCGCCACCGGCGAAGAGATCCCGTGCTTTGCGCTCACCGAGCCGACCGCGGGCTCCGACGCCGGCTCGATCACGTCGAGCGGCACCGTGTTCCGCGGCGACGACGGCAAGCTGTATCTCCGCCTCGACTGGAACAAGCGCTACATCACGCTGGCCGCGATCTCGACGATCCTCGGGCTCGCCTTCAAGCTGCGCGATCCGGAGAACCTCCTCGGCCGCGGCGAAGACCTCGGCATCACGTGCGCGCTCGTGCCCACCGACACGCCGGGCGTCGTCATCGGCCGCCGTCACGATCCGCTCGGCACGCCGTTCTACAACTGTCCGACGCAGGGCCACGACGTGGTCGTGCCGATCGACGCGATCATCGGCGGGCCGGAGTGGGCGGGCAAAGGGTGGCGCATGCTGACCGAGTCGCTCGCGGCGGGACGCGGCGTGTCGCTGCCGGCGCAGAGCGCGGGCGGCACGAAGCTCGGCGCGCGCGTGATCTCCGCCTACGCGTCGATCCGCAAGCAGTTCGGACTGCCGATCGGCAAGTTCGAAGGGATCGAAGAGCCGGTCGCACGCATCGCGGGCTACAACTATCTCCTCGAAGCGATGCGCAAGTTCACCCTCGGCGCGATCGATCGCGGCAGCAAGCCCGCGGTCGTCACCGCCATGGCGAAGTACAACGCCACCGAGATCGGCCGCAAGGTCATCAACGACGCGATGGACGTCGCCGGCGGCTCGGGCATCTCGCGCGGTCCGCGCAATCTGCTCGCGCACTTTTACATCGCCACGCCGATCGGCATCACCGTCGAAGGCGCGAACATCCTCACGCGCACGCTCATCATCTTCGGACAGGGCGCGCTGCGCGCGCATCCGTACGCGCTGAAGGAAGTGGCCGCGATCGCGGCGCGCGACCTCGTCGCCTTCGATCGCGCGTTCTGGGGACACATCGCGCACATCCTCCGCAACTTCACGCGCTCGGTCGTCCTCTCCCTCACCCGCGGACTGTTCGCCTCGAGCCCGGTGTCCGGTCCCACCGCGCGCTACTACCGCAAGCTCTCGTGGGCCTCGGCCACGTTCGCGATCCTCTCCGACGTCGCCATGGGCGCGCTCGGCGGCTCGCTGAAGCTGAAGGAGAAGCTCACCGGCCGCTTCGCCGACGCGTTGTCGTGGATGTACATCGGGACCTCGGTGCTGCGCCGCTACGAAGCGGAAGGGCGTCGCAGGGAAGACCTCCCGTTCGTGCACTTTGCGATGAACCACGCGCTGCACGAAATCCAGAAAGCCTTCGACGGCATCTTCGCCAACCTGCCGGTGCCGGGCCTGACGTGGCTCTTCCGCGGCCCGCTCTACGCGTGGTCGCATTTCAACTCGCTTGCGCGCGACGCAAACGATTACCAGACCCACAAGATCGCCTCGCTGATCATGAGCGACACCGAACAGCGCACGCGCCTCACCGAAGGCATCTACATGCCCGAGGATGGCCAGCTCGCGCTGCTCGAAGAAACGTTCCGCGTGGTGAAACAGGCCGAAGTCATCGACCGCAAAGTCCGCGCGGCCGTCAAAGCCAGAACCATCGCGAAGGCCAAAGGCCGCGCACTCTACGACTCCGCCCTTGCCGCGAACGTCATCACCGCGGACGAACACGCGTTACTCGCCCGCGCCGAACAACTCCGCGACGAAGCCATCCAGGTGGATGACTTCTCGCAGGAGGAGTACCTCACGCGCGGCGCGGAGACGAACGTGGCGGAGCAGGAAGTCGCATGACGATGTCGCTGAAGTCCGCCGGCTTCGTCCGGCGGCTTCAGCTCAGCTCGCGGACTTCTGCCAGCCAGCCGTCCACCTTTGCGATCGCTTCCCTGGCTTCGCCGAGCTTCACGTGGGGCTTGATCTCGATCAGCTGTGCCGCACGTTGCTCATGCGTTCCATCCGGTTGCTGTCGTGTCACGTAAAGCGCGGTCGTGAGCGGCTCCAGTTGCTTCACGCTCAGTGGCGCGAGCCGCGTGGCGGCGAACTCGATCGCACGCTCGTGGCTTGCGATCGTCTTCGGATACTGCTCACGGAGCTGCTCGAACCTCGTCCCCAGGTCATACGTCACGCCCATCTCCCGCGGAGAAACACGCACGAAGTCTTCGGCTTCCAGCAACGCGAGGCGCTCACGGAGCTGAAATGAGAATGGGCCGTAATAGTGAATGCGGAACTCGTCCGAGAGAGGAACGCCCAGCAGTTCCTTCATCACGAACGCTGCTTTCTGCATGAGCGTCTCGCCGCATGGCTGCCCCATGTTGCGCACCTTCTCTACGAACGCGCCGAGAATCGCGGCCTGCTTGAAATACTCCGTGCTCATGCTGGCTCCTTCGTTGCGAGAATGGCTTCCCGATTTTCGCTTAGCCACAGACGCGCGTCTTCGAGGATTTCGGGCGCCACGAAAACATAGTCGTACAGCGCTTTCGGCACCCGGCCGAGAATCTGCGAAACCTGAACCGACGATGTGACCTTACCGTCCTCGCGCTCGACCGCGAACGTCAATGTGCTCGTGCTCGGCTTGTCCGGGTCGATGTTCGTATCGCGCGCGACGGACTGCTCACCGTACTTCGCGACCGCGGCACGATACACGACTCCCACCGCGTCGACATTCTTTTGAAGATCCTCCGGCCGGCGGTCATAGAGAACGCGGAAGAATTGCCGGTGCAGGATTCTCGTCGCGAGCACGTGGTTTGACGCGTCCGGGTCGGCCGCGTCATCCTGCATTTTCGCGAGCACGTGATCGTCTGTGATGCGCAGGTGTGCGTCGGCGTCTGTCGGGTACTTGCCACCCGGCAGAAAGGCTGCCATGTACTTTTTCAGATGTACATCGAGCGCGCGGCGCACGCGATGGTAGTAGAGCTGTTCGAACATGAAGTAGCGTCCGAGTTGCAGGCCTTCTGCGGCGTGCAGGCCTCCGGCTTCGATTCCGATGACTGCCTTGCCCTGCTCTTCATCCCAGAGAATCCGCAGCGAATCGATCAGACGATGATGATCGAAGCGGCCGTATGCCACTCCGGCGTGCAGCGAATCGCGGAGGAGGTAGTCGATGCGGTCGACGCCGAACGTATCTCCCGTGACGATGTCCGTCATCAGTTCTTCCCACTGAGTGAACGGCGCACCATTCCACTTCTTCGCGCCGACCGCCACTTTGGCGATGTGGTCGGCATTGAGCGGAGGGGTCATCGCACTCCAGAGCGCCTGCATCTGCGGTGACCGAATGACCTCGACCGACAGATGTTCGTGGTGAACATCTTTCGGCAGCAGGTCTTCGGCGCCGTGGGAAAACGGGATGTGCCCGAGGTCGTGGCAGAGGGCGCCCATACGTACGATGGCGCGCCAGTACTGATGCCTCGAGTCGTTCGGATCGGCAGAGGGGAAGATCTCGTTCAACCGGCCGGTCGCACGTCGATTCTCCGCGCGGGTCAGCACGTCGAAAACGCGGCCGGCGAGATGCATCACGCCGAGGCAGTGCTCGAAGCGTTTGTGTGTAGCCGCGGGGTACACGAGCCACGTCAACGCGAGCTGATGGATGTGCCGCAGGCGCTGAAAGGCACGTGAGTTGACGACTTTGCGTTCGTCCGAGCTGAGAACGATGAACGTGTGGACGGGATCGCGAAACTCGTTGTGCTCCTTCGCCACGACGGAGATGGTAGCAGCGACAACGAACGACGCAGCGAAGTTCTACTTCGCGTAGCGGGCCTATCTGGCCAGCACCTCCAACGCCTTCTCGAGCTGCTCGTCACGTCCCGCGCGGATGCCGTCGATGGTCGGTGTGACCGGAACGGTCGGCACGATGCCGACGCCATGGTGGCGCGAGCCGTCGTGCTTGAGCACCTTCATGCCCGTGAACACGACGCGGTAGTCGCCGGGCAGATGCACGACGTTGATGTTGCCGTTCGTGCCCGCCGTCGGTTCGCCCACGATCGTGCCGAGCTTGTACGCTTCCACGATGCCCATCCAGGTTTCGGCGTAGCTGATGGCGCGGCC
>DASPHZ010000014.1:0-76493 GCA_035629395.1 Thermoanaerobaculia bacterium | reverse complement strand
TACGGCCGCGAGCAGGCGGAGGTGTTCGTGAAGGAGCTGCTGAGCGTCGCCCCCGATGTGACGATCCAGATCGCACACTTGTGGGGCGGCAACGCGTACAACGCCGATGCGCTGGGCGTGCTGGCGGATGCGAGCGCGCGGCACAGGAACCTCTGGTTCGACCTGACGGAGGTCGAGATCGTGGCGGGACACTCGGACGAGGCGATGCGGGAGATCGTGAAGCGCATCCGGCAGATCGGAGTCGATCGCGTCGTGTATGGATCGGATGCGACCACGGACCCGGGCACGCATGGCGATCTGCAGCCGGTGGTGCGGTGGGCGCGGCTGAGGCACAGGCTGGCGCTGACGGATGAGGAGATGGAGCGGGTGGCGAGGAATGTGGCGCCGTACGCGAAGTAGAGGAGGGGGCGGGGGAGCAGAACGGGAACGCAGAACGCAGAACGCAGAACGAAGAAAAAGGACCGTGCCTGTGGGCGGCGCGCGGCAGCGCGCCTTTTCTTCATTCTGCGTTCTGCGTTCTGCATTCTGCATTCACCGGTCCCCCGTCCCCGTCCCCCGTCCACTTTCCCCTGGGGTAGGGAATGCCCCCTCCCCGGACTCCCCTAGTTATGGCAAAGCGTCCGAACGTCCTTCTTTTCCTCGTCGATGAACTTCGGTATCCGACCGTCTACGACAGCCCCGAGCTGAAAGCCTGGATGGAGCGGAACCTTCGTGCGCAGTCCGCGATGCGCGCGAATGGAGTCGATTTTTCGCGGCATTACGTGCAGTCGGCCGCGTGCGCGCCGAGCCGCACCTCGATCTTCACCGGCCAGTACCCGTCGCTGCACGGCGTGTCGCAGACGGACGGCATCGGGAAGACGACGTACGACCCGGGCATGTTCTGGCTCGATCCGAACATGGTCCCCACGATGGGCGACTACTTCCGCGCCGCCGGCTACCGCACCCACTACCGCGGCAAGTGGCACATCTCGCACGAGGACATCGAGATCCCCGGCACGCACAACTCCCTGCTGTCGAACACCGACGACGGCACACCTCTCGTGAAGAACACCGAGACCTATCGCCACGCGAACCGCCTCGACAAATTCGGCTTCGACGGCTGGATCGGGCCCGAGCCGCACGGCAGCAACCAGGCGAACTGCGGCTGGGTGCGCGACCCGCTGTACTGCAAGGAAGCGCTCGACCTCCTCGACCGTCTCGACAACGAGGACACGGACGAGCCGTGGCTGATCGTCAACTCGTACGTCAACCCGCACGACATCGTCTTCTTCGGCCTGATCTGGAAAAGGTGGGGACTGCCGTATCCGACCGACGCGGACGTGCCGCCGATTCCGCCGCCACCGACGCAGAACGAGAACCTCTCCCACAAACCGCGCTGCCAGAAGAGCTACGTCGAGACGTACCCGCAGATGTTCTTCCCGCAGCCGACCGTCGACCTCTACCGCCAGTTCTATTACTACCTGCAGGTCGAGGCGGAGAACCACGTCTTCGCCGTGTACGAGCGCCTGCTGCGCTCGCGCTTCGCGGACGACACGATCATCGTCTTCACGTCCGATCACGGCGAGATGCTCGGCGCGCACGGCGGCATGCATCAGAAGTGGTATCAGGCGTACGAGGAGACGATCCACGTGCCGCTCATCATCACCGGCAAGCCGGTGACGGAGTCGCAGCGCAGCGTCGACGCGCTCACCTCGCACGCCGATCTCCTGCCGACGCTTCTCGGCCTCGCCGGCATCGACGCCGACCACGTCGCCGAAGAGGTTTCGAAGTCGCATGGAGAAACGCGCCGCCTCGTCGGCCGCGATCTCTCGAAAGCCGTGCGCGGCGAAGAGCACATCGCGCCGGGGCAGCCCGTGTACTTCATGACCACGGACGACGTCGCGCAGGGCCTCAGCCAGATCACCGGCCGCCGCCAGTGGCACAACGTCCTGCCGCCGAATCAGGTCGAGGCCATCGTCGTCGAGATCGACGGCGTCGTGTGGAAGTACGTGCGCTACACGCAGGACGTGAAGGCGTACGCGAACATCAGCAACCCCGACATCATGCAGATCCAGCAGATCTACATGAACGTTGATTACCAGTACGAGCAGTACAAGCTGAGCGAAGACCAGCTCGAGGTCGTCAACCTCGCCTGGCCGGGACAGGAGACCGCGGAGTCCGCGGCCGTGCGCCCGCAGCTCGAGAAGATGCTGCTCGCGCAGCGCGCGACGAAGCGCCTCGAGCCGATCACGATCTCCGGCGCCCTGCGCAATCAGGGCGAAGGACTGACCGTGAACGGCGCGGACGACTTCGAGCCGCCGCGTCCGCGGCTGCCGATCACGCAGCCGACGATCTGAGCACGGGCACGATGGCTGGGTCGCGTGCGACCCAGCCATCGGAGTGTGCGCGCGGTGCATCGTGTTGTGCGAGGTGATGACACGAGACATCTCCTCCCGCGCCGACATCGACGCGCTGATGCTCCGCTTCTACGGCCGCGCGATGTCGGACGCGCTCATCGGCCCTCTGTTCGCGCACCTCGATCTCGACCACCACCTGCCGGTCATCGGCGACTTCTGGGAGAGCACGCTGTTCGGTGCGGGCGTCTACAGCCGCCACGGCCGCAATCCTCTTCTCGTGCACCTCGAGCTCGATCGCAACGCGCGTCTCGAACCGCGTCACTTCGAGCGCTGGCTCGAGCTCTTCACTGCCGCCGTCGACGAATCGTTCGCGGGCCTCCGCGCCGACTATGCCAAACACCGCGGCCACGCCATCGCCCGTCGCATGCAGCAGTTCCTGGTCGAACAACGCGGATAGCACCGTTTACGACTGTGGCACGGCCCCACCGTGCCACACCTCGCGCTTCGTGAGCATCGTCCACCCGAGGATTCCCCACGCGATGCCCGTCATCGCATCGGAGATGTAGAACGCGGGGGGGATGCCGAGCGCGCGGCCGACGGGGAAGAAGAAGCCGCCGATCAGGAGCACCACGCCGATCCAGCGGTTCACCGGGCGCGCCACGATCAGGGCGATGCCGAGCAGCATCAGGCCGAGGGGATACATGAGGCCGATCGGGATGATGCTGGCCCAGACCGGCTTCGCGTTGTGCAGCAGTGCCGAAATCGCGCCGCGCACCGCGCCCGGCGTGCTGTCCTGCAACTGCGAGAGCTGGATGAACACGCCGATGCGGGCGCCGACGACTGCGCCGAGGCAGGTGAGGGCGGCGCCGGCGAGGCCGAGGCGGTCGGCGCGATGACGAACGAGCTGCGTGACGCCGAACGCGGCCGCCACGATGAAGCCGACGTGCAGCACGGCCGTGAATCCGGAGAGCGCGATGGCCGCCTGCGACGGCGCGCTGCCGTCATCCGCAAACATCCGTACGACGTGCAGCAACAGCATGGCGGAGAGGACGGAGGCGCAGGCTCCGGCGAGGACGCGGCGGCGGTTCGATTCGATCATGAGTTCTTCCTTTCCCCTTTCACCTCCTTAGCGACATCGCGCGACGAAAGTGTTCACCCCCTGCTACGATCGTCGTCTCAGCTCATGTCCGACATCACCCGTCTCCTCGCGGAATGGAGCGCCGGCAACGAGGCTGCGCTCGAGCGCCTGGCGCCGCTCGTCTACGCGGAACTGCGGCGCATCGCGTCGCGGCAGATGCAGCGCGAGCGCACCGGGCACACGCTGCAGCCGACGGCGCTCGTCCACGAAGCGTTCGTGCGTCTCGCCGGCGGCGACGGCGCGTCGTGGCAGGATCGCGCGCACTTTTTCGCGGTGTGCGCGCAGGTGATGCGGCGCATCCTCATCGATCACGCCCGCGCGAACGCGCGCGACAAACGCGGCGGCGGCGCGGCGCGCGTGCCGCTCGACGAGGCCGCGACCGTCGTGCAGAGCCAGGCCGTCGACCTGGTCGCCCTCGGCGACGCGTTGCGCGGGCTCGAACAGCTCGATCCGCAGAAGGCACGCATCGTCGAGCTCCGCTACTTCGCCGGCCTCGGCATCGAAGAAACGGCCGACGTGCTGCACATCTCGGCGATGACGGTGCGCCGCGAGTGGACGCGCGCGAAGGCGTGGCTGTACCGCGAGCTGGCAGGAGGCGTCGCCTGAACTCCGAGCGTTTCCGCCGTGTCGACGCGCTGTTCGCGGGCGCGCTCGAGCGCACCGCCGAGGAGCGCCGGCGCTTCCTCGACGAACAGTGCGCGGCCGACACGGAGCTGCGGGAAGAAGTCGAGACGATGCTGCAGCTCGCGCGCGTTTCCGAGGAGTTTCTCGAGACGCCGGTGTTCGCCTCGGCCGCCGGCATTCTGACGGCGCCCGCGGACGCCATCGATCACGCGCGCTTCATCCCCGGCGATCTCGTCGCCGCCCGCTACCGCATCGTCGGCCTCCTCGGCCGCGGCGGCATGGGAGAGGTCTACCGCGCGGACGATCTCCGTCTGAGCCAGCCGGTCGCGCTCAAGTTCCTCGCCGAGGCGCTCGCGCGCGACGGCGCGGCGCTGGCGCGGTTTCATCGCGAGGTGAGCGTGGCGCGGCGCATCTCCCATCGCCACGTGTGCCGCGTGTACGACATCGGCGAGCACGCGGGCATGCAGTTCCTGTCGATGGAGTACATCCGCGGCGAGGAGCTGTCGTCGCTGCTCAAGCGCATCGGACGCCTGCCGCACGACAAAGCGCTCGACGTCGCGCGCCAGCTCTGCTCCGGCCTCGCCGCGATTCACGGCGCGGGCGTGCTGCATCGCGATCTGAAGCCCGCCAACATCATGATCGACGAGCAGGGCGACGTGCGCATCACCGACTTCGGCATCGTCGCACTGGCCGAAGGCGTGAGCGGTTCCGAGGCGATGATCGGCACGCCCGCGTACATGTCGCCTGAGCAGCGCAGCGGCGGCGAGCTGACGACGCGCAGCGACATCTACGCGCTCGGCCTCGTGCTGTACGAATGCTTCACCGGCAAACGCCGCTCGAGCACGTCGTCGTCCGCGGCCGTGCCGGAGCTCGCTCCGGAGGTTGAGCGCGTGATCGCGCGTTGTCTCGAAGACGATCCCGAAAAACGGCCGGCGAGCGCGTTGCAGGTCGCGGCGATGTTGCCGGGCGGCGATCCGCTCGCGGCCGCGCTGGCAGCGGGCGAGACGCCGTCGCCGGAGATGGTCGCGGCGGCGCCGAAGCAGGGGAGCCTGCGGCCCGCGGTCGCGGCATCGCTGGTCGCGGTGATCGTCGGGGCGATCGTCGTCCTCACGCTGCTTTCCTCGCGCACCCGTCTGCATCGCCTCGTACCGCTGGATCGCCCGCCCGCGCTGCTGCAGGAAACGGCGGCGCAGCTCGCGCGCAGCGCCGGCTACACCGCGCCGCGCGATACACGCTGGGGATTCTTTCTCGACGACAACGCAATGCGCCATGCGCGTTCGCAGCCGGAACGCCTCCGCCGCGGCGGGCAACCCGCCCCGATCACGTTCTGGTATCGGCAGAGTCCGCAGTCTCTCGTGGCGATGGACGGTGCGCTCGTGATGCCGGGCGATCCGCCCATGACGATTTCGGGGATGGTGCAGGTGCTGCTCGATCCGCAGGGGCGGCTCATCTCGTTCGAAGGCGTGCCGCCGCAGATCGACGTCGCGCGCGACGGTACGGTCGATTGGGCGCGCTTCTTCGCCGCGGCCGGACTCGATCCGTCGCGCTTCCGCCGCATCGCGTCGCAATGGACGCCGCCGCAGCACAGCGACGCGCGCGTTGCATGGAGCAACGGCGAGCTGCGCATCGAAGCGGCTTCCTATCGCGGACAGCCGACGTACTTTGACGTCATCGGTCCATGGCGCGTGCCGGAGCGGCAGGAGGAGCGCCCTGATTCGGAGCCGCGCGCGACCATCCTGCTGCTCGGCTTCTACTTCGGTGCCCTCACGCTCGGCGTGCTGCTGGCGTGGAAGAACCTCCGCCTCGGGCGGGGCGATCACCGCGGCGCGCTGCGTCTCGTGGCCGTGACGTTCGTCGCGCGCCTCGTGCTCTGGGTCATGGCGGGAAGTCACGTCGCGTCGGTGATTCAGCTGGTGCGGTTCATCGAGGGAATGCAGTCGGCGCTCTACTGGGCCTGCACGATCGGCCTGCTGCATCTCGCGCTCGAGCCGTTCGTGCGGCGACGCTGGCCGGAGTGGGTCATCTCCTGGAGCCGCCTGCTCGCCGGCGACGCACGCGATCCGCTCGTCGGCCGCGACGTGCTGATCGGCGGCGCTTTCGCCGCGGTGATGCAGGTCGGCGATCAGCTCCACTCGCTCATCGCCATCCTGCGCGGCGAGCAGCTCCCGGGCGTCGGCGTCGGCTCGCCGCGTCTCTACGACAACAGCCTCCTTGGCGCGAGCGGTTTCACGGTCTCGCTGGTGAACCAGGTCTGTGCGGCGTTCCTTTTCTCGTTCGTCGTGATCAGCGTGCTGCTCTTTCTCACGATGGTCACGCGCCGTCCCAGGATCGCCATCGTCATCGCGTGGCTGCTCTTCTACTCCCTCATGGTGTCCAACGGCGGCAGCAGCATCGCGCCGCTCGGCCTCGTCCTCGGCGTCATCACCCCGACGCTGCTCCTGGTCGTGCTCACGCGCTACGGCGTGCTCGCGCTCATGTCCACGATGTTCTTCCTGCACCTGATGGCGTTCTATCCCGTCACGACCGAGCTCTCCGCGTGGTACGCGACCTCGTTCCTCCTCGAAGTGCTCGTGCTCCTCGCGCTCGCGGTGTACGGATTCCGGACGTCGATCGCGGGGCAGCGGGTGGCGGGGTGGCTCGATGAGTGAGGAATTTGCATGAGCACGAAGTCATGCGAAACGCGACGACTTTTCTTCTGCTGCTGATCCTCGCCGCCTGTGCGCCGATGACGGGGAGTGCGACTGGCCTCGAGGGAACGCGCTGGATGATGCCCGACTCTCCGGTCACGCTGGCGTTCGAGGAAGGACACGCCACCGGGACGGGCGGGTGCAATCAGTACCGCGCGACGTACACGGTCAGTGGATCGGCACTGACGCTGGGCCCGGCGATCTCGACGAAGCGGGCATGCGTGGAGGAAGCGGGCAACGCGCGGGAGACCGCGTACTTTGCGGCGCTCGGAAACGTCGCGTCCTACTCCGTCTCGGGGGACCGGCTCACGCTGAGCAACGCCGCGGGCGAGCCCGTGCTCACGTTCACCCGGCAGCCGTAGCTTCGGCCAATGCGAGGAGCGCGGTGACCGTGTTCCAGTTGCGGGTCGTGCAGTCGACGCCGAGGCGTTTGGCGGTGAGGACGTTGCCGAGCTTCGACGTGCCGGAGCCGGCGGGAAGATACGCGTAGAGCTCGAGGCGTCCGAAGTGCAGTCGTTCGGGATCGTTCCGTTCGCGCTCGAGCAATGCCTTCGTTTTCGCGTCGAGCGGTTTTTCGAGAAACGCGACGAGGAAGCGGTTCGGCTGCTCTTCGGCCGCGCCGGACATCGGGTTCTCGTCGATCACCGCGCGGAAATCAGCCGGTGTGCGCAGGAGCACGGCGACATCGACGCCGGTGCGTTTCGCGAGCGCCGCGCGCAGGCGTGAGGCGATGGCGGTGCGCGAGCGGCTCGTGCTCGCGAAGACGACGTTGCCGCTCTGCAGGTAGGTGCGCACCGCGGTGAAGCCGGCGCTTTCGCAGACCTCTTTCAACGCGGCACTCGTCAGCTTCTGATGGCCGCCCACGTTGACTCCGCGCAGCATCGCGATGAAGACCGGCATGCGCGCGATCCTACCGGAATCGTCTGCCGGTGATCTCGTCCCACGTTTCACGCGGCGAGACTCTGCGCTCGCGACTGCGATCGACCCACCGCGTTTGCGGGGTGAAGCGGATGCCCCACACCGGTTTGTAGCGATCGTTGTGCAGCGAATAGCGCGCATCGCCGAGGAGCGTCGGGTCTTCGGGATCGCGTGCGAGCCAGCGGTCGGAGAACCAGGCGAAGCGTTCGAGATCGCGGACGGAGTTTGTGCTGTGGCGCGGCATCGCGTCCGGCACCGTTGATCCCTGCGCGATGGCCGCGCTTCCGAACCACGGCACGCGGATGCGGTCCATGCGCAGCATGCCGTTCGTTTTGTAGAGCGAGCGCCAGACGATGGTGTTGCCGAACGTCGGAAAGACGGCCGCGCGCTCGACGCGGTCGCCGCGTTGCCGCGCCAGTTGCAGTTGCGCGGCGCTGGCGCGCTCGCGCTGCACGAAACCGAGTGCGAGCCAGAGCACGGCGATCGCTAGCGCGGCACGGTTCCATCGCGCGATGCACGCGATCGCCAGGATCAAGGTGAAGATGGGATCGACGATGGAGATGACGTCCAGGCCGACGCGTGTATCGAGGAACGGCCAGAACAACTGCGTGCCGTAGGTCGTCGAGGCGTCGAGCAGCGGATGGGTGAGGTAGGCGAGGATGCCCGCCAGCCACGCTTTGCGCGCGCCGGCGAGGAACGCGGCGAGAAGTCCGCCGATGGGCACGAACGCGAACGAATGCGTGAACCCGCGATGATGCTCGATGGCCAGAAGCGGATCGCTCGCGCTGCGGATGAAGACGTCGAGGTCGGGGAGCAGTCCCGCCACCGCGCCGAGCACCAGCGCGCGTTTGCCGAGACGCTGCCCGCTCACGCTCCACGCCACCGCCGCGCCGGCGAGGGCGTGCGTCAATGGATCCATGGGGCGCGAGTGTACGCCCGGAGCGCCGGCCTCCGGGATCGGCGCTCCGCTTGCGATAGCAGGGGCAGCAGTATGAACGACCCTGGAGGGCTATCGTGAGTGAAACGAAGAGGTTAGCGGGACGGACCGCACTGGCGGTGGGGATCGCGGCGCTCGTCGGAGTGTCCGCTTTTGCAGAATCCCGTCATGAGAACGGGACGCGTGGACGTCGCAGCGAGGGTGGCGCAATCCGCCGCGAGGGTGCGAGCGCGACGCGCGAACGGTCGCGCCGTGACGAAACGCGAAACGATGCGGCGGTGCGGGAGCGCTCGCGACGCTCGAGCGGCAGCGAGATCGAAGTGCGCGGCACGCGCGACCAGCGTCGCGGCAACGGCGCGTGGCGCGATGAGTCGGGCCGCAATACAGAATCACGCCGCGGCACGGACTCGCGTCGCGTGACGGAATCGCGCCGCGGCACGGACTCGCGTCGCGTCACGGAATCACGCCGCGGCACGGAGTCGCGCCGCGGGAATGACCGCGGGTACGACAACCGCCGTGACGACTCGCGCTCCGGCCGCTCGTATCGCAACGACAATTCCTATCGCCACAACAACCGCTCCGGCCGGCAGCCGTACTACGCGCACGGACGCGTGTCGCGCGTGCATCCGTACGGCGGCGGCTATCGCATCTGGGTGGACGGCGCGCGCTATCCGTTCTACGTTCCCACCCGCTACTACCACCGCGACCGGTTCCGCATCGGCCTCTCCATCCGCCTCGGCGGCTGGTACAACGACGCGGGCTATTACGACTACTACGACGAGCGCTCGACCGGTGAGCTGTACGGCGTCGTGGAGAGCGTCGACCATCGCCGCAACTCGTTCGTGGTGCGCAACGAGGCGACCGGCAGCTTCGTGACCGTGTTCGCACGCGACCGTGAAGCGGATCTCGTCCGCGCCGGCGACGTCGTCGAGATCTGGGGCGATTGGACGCGCCGTGGCGTCTTCGAAGCGCGCGATATCGATCGCGTCGACACCTACTACCGCCGTTGAGCTCGGGAGCGGGGTGGCCGGCAACGGCCGCCCCGCTTTACGCGAGTTTCGCGCGGGCGGAGCGCACCGCCTCGCGCAGCTCGGCGTGAATGGCGTCCGCGTCCGCGCTCGTTTCGCGGCTGCAGCGCCAGGAGTGAAAGGCGAGCTCGGTCGCGAGCGCGTGGAAGCGGCGGCGGGCGCGCCATTGGCCGATGCCGCGCGCGAACAGCGCGCGTGAAGTCGTGGCGATGCGGCGTTGGACGGAGCAGAGCACGGCCACGTCGTCGCGGCTGAGCACTCCTTCCGCGAGCACGGCTTCGAGATGGCGGCGGATGACGATCGCCTCGCGGCGCAGCGAGAAGACGGCGATCACGATCACCGCGAAGAAGGCGGGCATCATCACCAGCAGATACGCGGCGAAGAACGCGAGTCCGGCATTCGCGGAGAGGTTCCACAGCGAATGCAGCAGCATCGCGCCGCCGAGTCCCGCGATGGGTGCGAGCCACTTCGTCGACGTGCGGTTGCTCTCGCGCGCCATGCCGAAACCGATGCCGGTCATGCTCGTGAAGAGCGGATGCGAGAACGGTCCCATGATGCCGCGCAGGAAAAAGATCGCGGCCACGCCCGAGCCGTTGTCGGTGGTGAACGCTTCGCCGTAGTACTGCACGTTTTCCGTCATGGCGAAACCGAGTCCGATCATCGACGCGTAGACGATGCCGTCGGTGACGTTGTCGAAGTGATCGCGCTTCCACACGAAGAGCAGCAGCAGCGCGGCGCCTTTGGTCAGCTCTTCGATGAACGGTGCGGAGAGGACCGCCGTGAGCATCGACGCCGACGCGGGATCGGTCAGCGCCGCGAGCACGCCCTCGTGCACCATGTTGAAGAGCAGCGAGAAGAAGACCGCGATGGCCGCGCCCCACACGAACGCCACGACGAGCAGCCACGGCGGCTCGGACTCGAAGCGGTCGACCCACAATGCGAAAGCGACGTAGAACGGGACGGGCAGCACCGCCAGGACGAGTCCCGCGAAGAAGCCGTCACCGGCGCTGAGGCCGAGGATGGCGAGGGAGATCGGGCCGAGGATCAGGGAGGCGGCGAGGATCGCTCCGACGATGATCCAGGTCGATCGGGTGGTTCGGCGCATGCGTGAGCTGGAAATGGTACGCCGTCAGAGCGGACCGCGCTGCCATGGACCCCAGATCGCGAGCGTCACGCCGGCGCGCTGCAGATTGACGAACAGCGTCTCGCCGTCGGGACTGAACGTCGCGCCGGCAAACTCGCTTTCCTCATTGCCGCGCAGGATGTTGCGCGCGAACGGGAAGACGTCGCCGTGCGGCGTGAGTCCGTGCAGGTGATTCGCGACCATGTTGTCCTCGCACAGCAGCAGCGAGCCGCGGGGCGTGATGGTGAGGTTGTCCGGCATCCGCGCCTCCTCGGCGGAGTGCGATTCGAAGAGCAGCGTGAGATCGCCGTCCCACGATCCACTTTGCTGCGCGCCGACGGCGCGGCGTCTGGCGATGCGCGCTCGGTACTGCCACACCTGTCCGATGGCGTTCGCGCCGCCGGTGGTCGAGACGAAAAAGAGGCTGCCGTTGCCGAACCACGCGCCTTCGAGACGGCGGAATTGCGCGCCGCCGCGTGCGCGTCCCTGCGCGAAGACGGCGCCGGGATTCGTCTCCGCGTCCGAGGGATCGGGATCGGCGATCTCCACCCACGACACGGGCAGACGCGTGCCCACGGTCTGTCCCTGCGCGCCGTCGAACGCGGCGAGATCGCGCACGGCGAGCATCTGCAGTCGTCCACCCGACGCGAGCTCGAAAGGGCGATTCGGCACGCAGCGATAGAGGCCGGCCTGCTCCTGATCTTCCGTCAGATAGAGGATGCCGGTGCGCGGATCGACGGCCGCGGCTTCGTGCACGAAGCGTCCGAGGTGGGGGAGCGGGAGGGCAGGCACGAGCGTGTCCGCGGCGGCGGGGACTTCGAAGCAGTAGCCGTGCGATCGCGTGAAGCCGTCGCCTTCGCCGCGCGTCGTCTCCTCGCACGTGATCCACGAGCCCCACGGCGTCGGCCCGCCCGCACAGTTCGTCGACGTGCCGCTGAGGCTCACGAACTGCCGCAGCGGCACGCGCCACCGCGGATCGACGACGATCGTCGTCGTGCCGCCGCCGGCGAGCGCGTCGTACGACGAACGTCCCGGCACGAGCGCGAGCGTGACGTCGAGGATCTCGTGATTGCGGACGAGCCGCAGCTCGCTGCCCACGCCGAACGCCGCCATCCCGTCCGGGAACCGCGGCGACGGCGTCCCGTCCTCCATGAGATCGCCCGCGCGGCTGAGGATGGTGTAGCGAAAGTCTGGCGGCAGCGCGAGGAAGAATTCGTTCGCGTTCTCCGCGGCGCGTGGCGTGAGCGCGCCGTACGGCGAGGGCACGGAGTCCGCGCGTGCACGCAGGGCGGTGAGCCCCGCGAACGCGGCGGCCGTCGTCCGGATCATCGTCCGCCGAGTCAGCATCGCGACGGAAAACCGCGCGCGGCGCGGACAAAATTCACGGCAGCTTCTGCAGGAGCTCCTCGACGCGCCGGCGCAGGCCGTCCGTGTCGACGCCGGTGGCCAGTGCGCGATTCGCGAGCAGCTTCGCACGCTCCGGCTCGGTCGCGGCGATGTGCTCGGCGACGAGGTAGTGGCTCCACGCGTCCATCCACTTCGGCTTCGCCTGCGTGCTCGCGGCGATTTGGTCGAGCGCGGCCACGGCGCCTTGCGCGTCGTCGCCGTTGATGCGCATCGACGGACGCACGCGGCCGCGCAGCAGCGCCACGTCGAACTGGATGCCGAGGTTCTCGGGGAACGCGGTGGCGAGGCGTTGGCCGGCTTCGACGGCGAGCGCGCGCACCGCGGGATCGTCGCTCGCCGCGAACAGGCGCAGGCGATCGTCATCGCCGATGCCCGCGAGGTCGCCCGCGCAGCACGCCATCGCTTCGGATAGCAGCGCATCGCGGCGCGCGGTGTCGCCATTCGCGGTGGCGATCAGGCTTTGCGCGACGAGCGCGGTGCCGCGAAACGGTTGCTCGCCGCCGAGCATCGCGTGCAGAAAGGCGTTGGCGATCGGATAGAGCAGCACGTTCGACGAGCCGCGTTGCGGCGACACGAGCGTGTCGCTGTTCGCGAGCAGCACCAGCGCGAGTCTGCGCGACGGCACTTTCACGAGCAGGCCGGAGTAGGCATCGGGCCACCAGCTCGTGTGCCACACCACGCGCTCGCCGGCAACCGTCTGCGAGAACCAGCCGGCGCCGTACGGGAACGCGTTGCCGTTCGGCGCGGTCACCGGCGTCCACACGCGCTCGAGTGCCGCGGGGGAGAGGAGTCGTCCTTCATCGAGCGCGATGCTGTAGCGCGCGAGGTCGGTGACGGTGGACGAAATTCCGGACGAGGAGTGGAAGGCCATCGGCGGGTACCTGGAGCGCACGACGTCCTTCCCGTCGACGCGATGCGGCGCGGCGAGCGCGGGAAGACTTTCGGCGTAGCCTTCGTGCTCCTCGCCGAGGAGCGTGTCGCGGAGCTGGACCCGCTCGAGGACGTGCGTGGTCATGAGCGTGCGGAAGCTTTCCTTCGTCGCCGCTTCGACCACGTTGTCGAGCCAGTTGAAGCGCGAGCTGTACGAGAAGCGCGTGCCCGGCACGCCTTCGGACGTGTGCGACAGCACGTGGCGGATGCGGATGCCCGGCGCGACTTCCCAGTCGACGAAGCCCCGCACCTCCGCATCGAGATCGAGGCGGCCTTCTTCGGCGAGTTGCTGCATCAGCGTCGCCGTGAAGGTCTTCGTGATCGAGCCGATCGGATAGAGCGTCTCCGGACCGGCGGCGACGTTCTTCGCGGGATCGGCCATTCCGAAGCCGCGCGCGAGGACGATCTCGCCGTCACGCACGATTGCGACGGAGAGTCCGGGAATGCGCAGCGCGGCGCGCGTCGACTCGATCGTCGCGGGCAACTGCGCGAGCGGATCGGCCTCGGGACGCGCGTGGCGGCATGCGGCGAGTGTGGCGGCGGCGAGGAGGACTGCGAGCGGCCGTACGTTCACGATGCGTGGTGATACGGCGCGCGGCGCGGCGGGTTCTCGGTCAGCGCATCGCGCGCCGCTGCGCGGCCGAGGCTGTGAACGCGCAGAGGATGGCCACGATGCGCAGCGCCTCGAAGATCGCGGTGTTCACGTTCTCCGCAAGCTGGATGCGCGGCTCGAAGGCCCACCAGACGTCGTACAGCAGCCAGGCCACTTCGCTCGCGGCGAGATAGACCCACGTGTGCATGAGCAGCCCGCCGCGCATGGCGAATGCGGAGAGCGCGAGCGGCACGATGAGCGCGAGGCCGACGATGTCGCCGGCGGTCGAGACGAGGAGGATCGGGTTCGTGTCCGTCGTGCCGAGGCCCTGGAGGAGCGGGTAGCCACCGGCGAGGACGGCGAGGGTGATGCCGGCCGCGATGGAGAGGAGCTGTGCCTGTCGCGACACCGGCGCGGTGAGGCCGGTCGCGCGCCACGCGAGCACGAACAGCAGCAGCGCGAGCGCGATGGCGACGTTCTGCGCGATGACGAGGATCGTGTTGACCGCCGGCGGCAGCGCGATGGACGGCTCGAAGTACGCGATGAGGCGCGTGCCGTGACGCACGGCGGAGAACAGATAGCCCGCGCCGAGCAGCAACCACGAGAGCAGCAGGCGATCGCCGGCCGAGAAGCGCGCGGCCGTGAGGAAGCCGCTCCCCGCCATCAGGAGGAGCGACGCCACGAGCAGCGCGCGGAGGAACTGCGGCGCGGCGTCCGCGCCCAGCGCCATCGAGGCGAGGGCCAGCACGGCGCCGGCGAGGGGGACGAGAATCAGTCGCTGCATGCCCTCAGACCGCCAGCTCGCGCCTGATCTCTTCCGCGACTTTGTCGGCGGTGCTCTTGCCGAGGAGCGTGCGGAGGGTGGGGCCGAGTGCTTCGACGAGCGCGGGGATCTGCGCGCGCGTGACCCGGTCCGCGTCGGTGCCCGCGCTCTGTTTGGCGGCGAGCTGCACGGCGTTTTTGGCGGTGAACGGCCCGAGGTAATGGCCGAGTTTCTCCCGGACGGTATCTGCAGGAAGCAACGACGTCTTCATGGACGGGCGGAAGTATAGACGAGTCAGGCGGAGAGCAGATCGCTCGCCGCGAGCGTGGGCCGTATTCAGTCCCAGGTCGAACATCGAGGGGCGCGTGCCGCTCTCGAAATACGCGATGAGCCGCGGGCAGAGCGCGGTGATGGCGCGATTCGAGGTCTCGACGTTGTTGAGATGCAGCTCGCCGCGCGACTGCAGGTCGAGCCAGTGCAGCACTCCCGCTTCGAGATCGAAGACCAGCGGCAGGAAGATGCCGTTCTCGCCGGTAATGTTGAACCGCAGCTCGACCGTGCGCGGATCGAAATGATGGCCGCCCGCGTCGTGGCGGTGAAGCTGCCGGCGTTCGCGCCCGGCGAGCGCCGTCATCTGCCGGACCTCATGCGGACGCTGTTCGGCAACGACGACGTGCGCATCGGGTTCGTGATGCTGTTCGCGTGTCGCGAAGGCAGCGATTGCACGCAGTGCGACGCCGACTGCCGCAGGATCACCGCGCGGGCGCGCGTCTTCACGACGGACGCGGAAGGGAAGACGTACGGCCAGCTCGTGCCGGGCGTGCCGTCGCAGTCGCTGCATGGGCCGGACGATCGCGTGTTCCTCACCGGCATCCGGCAGACCGGCGCGTTCCGCACGAACGTCGGTCTGCTGAACGCGTCGGAGCAAGCGGAGACGACGTTGCGCCTGCGCCTGCACGACGCGTCGGGCGAGCGCGGCGTGTACGAGCAGCGCCTGCCGCCGCTCGCGTTCGTGCAGGGATCGGTGGCGGCGATGTTCCCCGGCTTCACGGGCGAGGGATGGATTGCGATCGAGAGCGGGAGCATGGCCCCGTTCCTCGCGTTCGCGTCGATGATCGACAACGCGTCGAACGATCCGGTGTATCTCGAGTCGCAGGTGGAAGGGGCACGATGAAGCGAGGTGGACCCGGATGCAGATCGTCGCGGCGTCGCTGCTCGTTCCCGCGTTCGCGTTTCTGCAGGAAGTGGTCGAGCCGTGGACGCGCGGTGCGCTCCGGGACTTTCTGCTCCGCGACCCCTTTCGCCGTGACCTCCCGCTGAACCTCCTCGGCTACGGCGACACGTTCGCCTTCGCGTACGCGTCCTGCTGCACGAGCGACCTCCTGCTCAGCGATGGCGTGACGCATGTGCCGCTGTCGCGGCGCTATCGGACGCGGCTCGAATTTCTGCTGGGGCAGTTGTAGCCACGACGCGGTTGCGGCCCGCGTTTTTGGCGCGATACAGGAGCTCGTCCGCGAGCGCGGCGAGGCGGGTGAACGATTCGTCGCGCGTGCGCTCGGCGGCGCCGATGCTGATCGTGACGCGCATCTCCGCATCGATCTCTGCGAAGTCGAGCGCTTCCACGGCAGCGCGCAGACGCTCGGCCACGTGCACCGCCGCGTCCTCGTTCGTCGCGGGGAGGAGGACCATGAACTCTTCACCGCCGGTGCGTCCGATCGTGTCGCCGGGCCGCAGCGCCGCACGGCACGCATGCGCGACGCGCTGCAGCACGACGTCGCCTGCCGCGTGGCCCCACGTATCGTTGACGCGTTTGAAGTGATCGATGTCGAAGGCGAGGAGCGCGAGCGGGCCGCCGGTCTGTTCCGCGACGGCGAAGAAATGCCGGCGATTCGGAAGGCGCGTCAGCTCGTCCGTCATCGCCATCTCGCGCATGCGCCGCCGCTCGCGCGCCAGGCGGAACATCAGGTACGCGAGTACGGCGATGATGGCGGCGCCGAGAATCAGGATGATGCGCTGCAGGCGGTCGATGCGCGCGGCCGCCTCCTTGTCGCGCAGGAGTGCGCGGTTTTCCTGTTCCTTGCGTTCGGCGTCGAACTGCACGCGCAGCCGCGAGCTGTGCTCTTCACGCAGTTTCGCGGCGAGCTCGCGTTGCAGTGCGGCGCTCCGCGTGCTCGCGTCGTACGCATCGTGCCACCGTCCCGCCGCCGCATAGACGAGCGCCAGCTCCTCTTCGGACTTTTCGAGGTAGCGGACGTTTTTCTGCTGCCGGAAATACGAGCGCGTCGCCTCGAGGTCCACGATCGCCGCGGAGACGTTTCCGGCGCGGCGATGCACGATGCCGCGCGTCTGGCGCACCATCATCTCGCGCTCCGGATGCTGGTCCCTGAGGAACACGCGCAGCGCCTCGTCGAGCACCGGCAGCGCCTCGGCATACCGTCCCAGCTTGCCGAGGGTCGCGCCGATCGACCGCTTCACGAAAGCCGCTTCGTCGACGCGTGCGAGCTTCTCCTCGGCGACCAGCGCGCGCCGATACCACGCGAGGGCGGACTCGAAATCCTCCTTGCGCTCGTACGTGCTGCCGATGTTGAAGAGCGTGTCGGCGACGAGCGCCGTATCGCTCACGGCCTCGTACTGCGCGAGGAGCTGGCGGTAGTAGTCGATGGCGCGGTCGTACTGCGCGACTTTCGTGTCGGCGTAGACATGCGCGATGTGCTCGAGCGTCATGCGCTGCACGCGCTCGCTGCCGCTCTGCTGTGCGAGGTCGTAGCCGCGCTGAAGATTCACGAGCGCTTCGTTCATGTCGCCGCGGTAGTAGTGGACGTAGCCGAGGAGCGTCAGCGCTTCGGCGACACCTTCGCGGTCGTCGGTGCGCTCCGCTTCCGTGCGCGCGGCGTTGTATGCGCGTGCCGCTTCGGCGGGCCGGCCCGCCTCTTCGTGCGCGATGCCCCGTTGCAGGAGTGTGCGGACGGAGTCCTGCGCGTGCAGGCTCGTCGCGAGCGCGACGATGAGGAGGAGACGGCGCATGCGGATTGCGCCGATTGTAAGGGGTGTCCGTCGATCGGCCCGGGTTCATGGCAGGGGCCCTCGAGGCTCTTTGTGAATCGGCGCGAGATCGCGCTCGTCTTTCCGGACTCGAAGCGGCCGCGGACGGCGTTCTGCGCGTCGCGCGCTTCGGCGCTGCATGGAGGCAGCGTACGGCCGGCATCGCGGAAGGTGAGGTTTGGTTACCAACTCGGCTCGAGCGCGAAAAGCCGGACGGCGTCTTCGATCACCCATTCCATGCCGGGACGTCCTTCGAGTGCGTCGCGAATCGCCTGCAGGTCGCGCGCGTCGCGATGCAACGACAGGCCGGAGGTCGAGGCGAGGATCACGTCGAGGTTCTCGCTGCGCAGGCCGTCGAGCAGCAGCGGGCGGGCACGGCGGTCGTTGCTGATGTTGGAGAGCGCGCGGAAGGCGAGCGTCTCGTGTGGCTCCGATGCGAACTGGCCGCGAACGGCGATCTGGGCGAGCGCGAACAGCTCCTTCCAGTAATCGCGATCGTCAGCGACCTGTCCGAGGAGCGCGGCGGCGAGGTCGATTCTCTGCTGCACGGTGAACGCGGTCTCGTGGCGGCGCTGCAGAAGCGCGACGGCGGAACGGTCGCCGCGATGCATCGCCTCGATGAGCGCTTCGTCGAGGTCGAGCTCGTCGCAGGTCGGCTCGTCCCAGATGGTCTGCGGCTGTTCGGCTCCGCAGGAGCGGCAATCGAAGGTGATGTCTTCTTCGAGGACGCGCGGCGGCGGGCCGTCGGGTGCGAGCGTGACGGCCGCGGCGAGCGCAATCGCGGCGAGGAGCTGCATGGGAGCAGCCTACGCCGCGCTCGCGCCGCCGATGTGTTTCTTCTGAAAAGATCAGGAGACGCAGGAACAGCGCGGGTGAGGCCCATCCTCTCCCCGCAATGGCGGGGAGAGGATGGAAAGCAAAATCATTTTCCGACGGCGCGGCGCCGGCTGTCGCCCGGTGGCGTCACGAGGAACGCCGGCTCGTAGACGCTCTCCGTCGTCGCGCCGTTCTCGCCTTTGAGCGCGATCTTCAGATCGATCGCGCCTTCCTCGAGGGTCGCATTCGTCAGGTCGGCGACGTACGTCGTGCCGGCCGAGCCGCTCAGCTCGAAGTTGAATTCATGGTCGCTGCCGGTGATCGTCACGGAAAGCGGCTGCCACTCGGTCGTGCCGCTGCGGCGCCACCACACGCGTGTGGCCGATGTGTCGACCGGCGCGATGCGCGGATAGACATTGCCGGTGGAGAGGTACGTCCATTCGCGCGCCGCGAATGAGAGGCGCGCGGGCGTCCGCTTCGGCACCGTCGAGGTGATGAGACCGTGCGCGTCCTCGACGTGCAGCATCATCAGGCTCGGCATGCCGGGCGTGCGCGAGTCGTAATGCACGGTCGCGTTGACACGGCCGGGGAGGCCCGCGACGCGATACGTGTCGGTGACCTCGAGGCGATACGGTCCCTGCGGAACCTCACGTCGCGAGGAGTACCGGCCCGGCACGTCGTTGGGGACCAGCTCGACCTCGTTGCCCTGCATGTCGAAGCGCTTCGCACTGACGTGCAGCGCGTTCTCGCCGTATCCGGTCGCCAGCGGTCCGTGGGGCTGGATCTCGAAATAGCGGTCTTTCCCCATCGCCATCCAGAGTGCGACGGGGCCTTCCGCGAACGCGAGCGGATGGTGCGAGCTGGGAGGGAAGTAATCGGCAGGAGTCGAGCGATTCGACGGCGAGACGGCGATGCGTCCGCCTTTGTTGCGCAGCGACGACGTGATGTACGACCAGACGTTGGCGAGGCGCTCGTGCGGCTGCACCGTCGTCTCGCGGACGATCACGTGTGCGCGGAAGTCGCGGTCCGGCACCTGCGGCTCGGTGAGATGCAGTTTCCACGTGCGGTCGCCGCTCGGCATCGAGTACCACGTGAAGCCGAGGCTGACGAAGCCGCCGATGCCGGCACCGAGCGTGACGACGCAATCGGTCTCGCAGCGGTTGTGGATGGTCTGCGACGCCCAGTCGCTCGCTCGCGCGCCGAGTCCGACGTCATCCTGGATCGACCACGTCTGCCGCATCGACATGTACACGTCATCGGGCGTGATCATCGCCTCGTACGTGCGCAGATCGGTTTTCGCGAGCGGTGAGATGCGCATCGAGCGTTTGCCGCGTCCGTGCTGGATGTGCACGCGGCCGCCCGTCGGGAAGACGAAGTGTTGCGTGACGAGGCTCGTGTTCTTCTCGTCGGAGGCCATGTCCGCGAATGGCACGCCGCGCACGTCTTCGCCGTCGAACACCATCCGGTGTTTCGCCTCGTCGGGCGAGATCGTCACCTGCGTGTACCCCCGCACGGGCTCGAGCTCGCGGATGATCAGCCGCGGCTCCGTGTCGTACTTCGTGTCGAGGATGGCGATGTCCGCGGCGTAGACCGCGAACGTGCCGAACGTTTTCGGCCCCTCCACCCACATCGGCGAGAGATTGATCGAGGCGTAGACGGCGATCTCGAAGTCGTCGCTGCCGGTGTACGTCAGGGAGAGGACGTCGCCGTTGACGACAGCCCACGGGACGACGAGCGACGACCGGGAGCCCGTGATCTCGATCCTGCCGGCGAACGACGCGTTGTTCTCCGTCGGCTCGGGCGTGGCCTGGTCGAACGTCAGCGTGAGCGTGACCTCGCTGACCGTGCCGGCGGGGACGGTCAGCTCGGAGGGTGTGACGGTGAGCTTCGCGCCTTTCGGCAGTGGCGGCACGCGGAACGTCAGCGTCTCGGGCTCTTTGCCGCGATTCGTGAAACGCAGCGAGCGGGTGGACGTGAACGGCTGGCCGGCTTTCGCCACGATGCCGAACGAGATCGCGGCGGGGGAGGGGAGGATCGTGGCGTCGAGTGCACGTCGCGCGTCGACGCGGCCCGACGCCGAGGATCGAGGGAGTAGTGTCCGCCTCGGCGGTGGGCTTCGCCGTCGAGACGATGGCGGCCTTGACGTCGGCCGGCGTCCATTCCGGACGGTGTTCGAGCAGGAGCGCGGCGACGCCCGCGACATGCGGCGCGGCCATGGATGTCCCGCTCGCGGTGATCGTGCCGGAGAGACGCTTCGCCGAAATGATGTTCTCGCCGGGTGCGGCGACTTCCGGCTTGAGCGTCCACTCGCCGCCGACGGGACCGCGCGAGCTGAAGACCGACGTGTGGTCGTTGTCGTCGGTGGAGCCGACGGTGATCGCGGACGGCGCGAGGCCGGGAGAACGGATGGAGCCGGCGATCTTCGAATTGCCCGCGGAGATGCAGAAGACGACGCCTGCCGCGGTCGCACGTTCGACGGCCTGCACGAGCGGATCGTCCGGAACGCGCGGGCCGCCGAGGCTCATGTTGACGACGTCAACATGATCGGAGGGATCGCCGTCGCCGTTCGGATCGACGGTGCGGTCGACGGCGGCCATGATCGTCGACATGGTTCCCTGGCCTTCATCCCCGAGCACTTTGTACGCGAGCAGCGTGGCCTCGGGTGCGACGCCGAGGACCGGCGCCTCGGTGCCGGCGATGATGCCGGCGACGTGCGTGCCGTGGCCGTGGTCGTCGATGGGGTCTTCGTCGTCGTTGAAAAAGTCGTAGCCGCCGGCGACCTTGAAGCCGGGGCCGAAGCCCTTGCCGAGGGCGCGGTGGCGATAGTCGATGCCGGTGTCGAGGACGGCGACGACGATGCCGCGGCCGCGGACGTTGAGCTCGTCCCACACTTTCGGTGCGCCGATGCGCGGGACGCTCTGCGCGAGGTACGCCTCCATCGGCTGGTCGAGGTGCACGGCTTTGACGTAGGGAAGCGCGCGAATGGCGGCGATGGACGTGCGCGATACGCGTGCGCTCGCGCCGGCGAAGGCGAGGCGGTAGCGGAAGCGCAGTGCACGCGATCCGGCGCTGGCCGCGACGCGGGTGTCGATTGCGGCGAGGTCGCGCTCGAGCCGGTCGTGGAGCGATTCCATCGAGCGCAGCGCTTCGCGCGTCTGCGACTGCGCGAGGAGCGGCGGCTCATGGAACTCGATGATGACGCCTGCTTCGGGATCGGCGGTTTTCGCGTTGAAGACGACCGGGTCGGAGGCGACGAGCGGGAGCGAAAGCCAGCACGTGAGGAGCGCTGCAAGGGCGTTTCGTGTGCGCATGGTTCGGCATTGTATGCCGTTATCGCATATGAGGAAACGCGGAACCGTGACCCTCGTTCCCTCTCCCCACTGGCGCGGGGAGAGGGAACGAGAGAGTTTTACCAGATACGGACGCGGTCTTCCGGCTTCACGTACTGCTTGTCGCCTTCCTTGACGCCGAACGCGTCGTACCACGCGTCGACGTTGCGAAGGGGGGCGAACGCGCGGATCATGCCGGGGGAGTGCGAGTCCGTCATGACGTACTGGCGGAGCGCGTCGTCGCGCATCATCGTGCGCCACACCTGCCCCCAGCCGAGGAAGACGCGCTGGTCGCCGGTGAAGCCGTCGAGGACGGGCGCGGGCTTGCCGTTCAGCGAGATGCGGTACGCCTCGAGACCGAGCAGGATGCCGCCGAGGTCACCGATGTTCTCGCCCATGGTCTGGCGGCCGATGATGTGGATGTCCTGGATCGGCAGCGGGAACGCCTCGTACTGCGCGCCGAGCTTCGTCGCCTGCGCCTCGAACTTCGCGGCATCCTCGGCGGCCCACCAGTCGCGCAACACGCCGTCGCCGTCGGACTTGCGTCCCTGATCGTCGAAGCCGTGCGTGATCTCGTGGCCGATGACGCCGCCGATCGCGCCGTAGTTCACGGCCGGATCGGCCTGCGGATCGAAGAACGGCGGCTGCAGGATCGCGGCGGGGAAGACGATCTCGTTCTTGACCGACGCGTAGTACGCGTTGACGGTCTGCGGCGTCATGCCCCATTCCTCTTCATCGACCTTCTGGCCGATGCGGCTGACGTCTTCCGCCCACTCGAATTTCGCGGCGCGCTCGGCGTTGCCGACGAGATCGCCTTCCTTGATTTCGAGCTTCGAGTAGTCGCGCCACTTCGACGGGTAGCCGATCTTCACGCCGAACTTGTTCAGCTTCTCGGTCGCGCGCTGCTTCGTTTCCGGGCTCATCCAGGCGAGGTTCTGGATGCGCACCTTCATCGCCGCGCGGAGGTCGGCGACGAGCTTCTCCATCTTCGCCTTCGAATCGGGCGGGAAGTACTCGGCGACGTAGGTGCGGCCAACGGCTTCCCCCATCGCGCTTTCGGCGGCGTCGACGGCACGCTTCCAGCGCGGACGCTGTTCCTGCACGCCGTTGAGGAACTTCGAGCGGAACTCCCACTGCGTGTCGACGAAGCGCTTCGACAGCAGCGGCGCGGCGTCGTCGGTGATGTGGAACGCGGTCCACGCCTTGAGCGTCTCGACCGGCGTGTCGGCGAAGATCTTCGCCATCTTCGGCAGCGCGGTGTTCTGGCGCACGACCGCACGATCGACCTTCGCGAGGCCCGCGTTCTTGAAGTAGCTCGCCCACGGGAAGCCCGGCGCGTTCTTCTCGAGCTCGGCGATCGTCATCAGGTTGTAGGTCTTGTCGCGATTGCGGCTCTCCGCGCGAGTCCAGTGAGCCTCGGCGATCTGCGTCTCGAGCGCGACGATGGCGGCCGCGTGCGTGTCCGCGTCCTCCCAGCCGGCGAGGCGGAGCATGTCGGCGACGTACTTCTGGTAGCGCTCTTTCTGCGGCTTGAAGTTGTCGCGCAAATAGAACTCGCGGTCCTGCAGGCCGAGGCCGGACTGCGACATGTAGAGCGTGTAGCGGTCGGGGTTCTTCTGGTCGTCGGAGACGCCGATGCCGAAGAACGAACGGCCGAGGCCGGAGGTCGCGCCGGACATGAGACGGACGATGTCCTCGCGCGTCTCGGCCTTTTTCACGGCGTCGAGATGCGGCTGGATCGGCTTGCGGTCGAGCTTCTCCACCGTGGCCTCGTCGAGGAACGTGCGGTAGATCGCGGCGACCTTCGCCTCGTCGGCGCCCGATTTGAGCTTCTGGTCGGCCGCCCAGCGGTCGAGGATGGCACGCACGCGCGCCTCGGAGAGCTCGCGCAGCAGGACGAACGCGCCGTAGCTGGTGCGGTCGGCCGGGATGGTGGTCGTCTTCGCCCAGTTGCCGTTGACGAAACGGAAGAAGTCGTCACCCGGCTTGACCGTGCGGTCCATGCCCTCGAGGTCGACGCCCCAGGTGCCGTACCGCTTGGCCGTCGTGCTCGCCGTGCTGGTGTTTGCGGCTGAGGTGTTTGCGCTCTTTTCCTGCGCGTTGGCGGTGATGGTGAGCAGCGCAAGCGCCGCGAGAAGGAGGTTTCGCATAGGTGCGGGAAAACACCCGCGCCGTGGCAGATAATTCAGCGCGTCAAGACACTCATAATTCCCTTAGAAATAATGAGTCTTTGCACCTCCCTTCGCGAGACACATGCGCACGCAGCGTGTGTCGTCGTCAGTGGTGGTCGCGGTCGGCTACGACGCGCCGCGGCGCATTCTCGAGGTCACATTCCGCAACGGACGCACGTACTACTACGTCAACGTTCCGCCCGCCGTGTACCGCAGCTTCATGAGCGCGGAGTCGATCGGGACGTTTCTCAATGAAGTGATCAAACCAAAGTACCGCGCGTTCCGCATGCGCGCGGGGAAGCTCGAGCAGGTGCGCTGAGGGAACGGCCCGCTGGTGTGGAGTGCGTACTCGTGCCGGATGAGACGCGTGCACGCAGCCAAACAGGATCCACGACGTGCGCCGGGCCCGAAGGCCCGGCCGGGAATCAGCGGAAAGTAATGGTCGCGGTCGGAGCCGTCATAGCGTCCGGAGTGCATGCAGCACTTCTTGAAAACGCCTCCCGGATCCGCAGGGGCAGGGGTCGTTGCGGCCGAGTTTCTCGAGCAGTTCTTTGTCGCCGTGGACGATCCGCAGACCGCGCTTTACGCGCGTTTCGGATGGATAGCCTTTGCGGCGTTTGCTGCTCGGTTCAAAAGCAGTGGTCCTCGGTGGGTTTACGCATGATGTCCTCCTTCTGGCTAAGCCGCGGCTACTTTACCGCATTGCGCAGTTGCTGCATCTCGCCTGCATGCACGATCGACGGGAGCGGTGCGAACGGCGGGGCGGAGAGGCCGAGCGCAGCGAGGGCGGGGGTGAGGGCGGTGCGAAGGTCGAGGATGTGGCTCGCGCGCACGACGGGCGCATGAGCAAACCCGATGGGCGGGAGGGCGGCGGCGGTGCGGACGGCGTTGACCGCCGTGCGCAGTTCGGCGAGGTGCACGGCGCGAAGGAGAGTCGACTGTGCGATCAGTGGGTCTTCCGTGAAGAGCACCGTCGTGGCGAGATCGGGATTGCTCGTCGAGACGCGATAGACGTGGGCGGTGTTCGGCGAAACGGTGTCCGTGAATGCAGTCGAAGTCGTTGTCGCGATGAGCGAGCCGTCGCGGAAGATCTGGTAGAGCGTTCCCGGGAGGGAGGTCCACGTTAGAGAAACCTGTGTGGCGGACGTCGCGGTGGCGGTGAGTGTGATCGTGGCGGCCTGCGTCAATTTGAACGAGGTGAGACTCGTTGCGTGTCCGTCGAATTGCGCGCCGTGCGTGTGGATGCGCAGCTCCAATGGCGAGGATACGGACGCGAAGGACGCCGTGGACGGAATTGCGACGGAGTGCGTGATTTCGTCGAGATTGTCTTTGGTCACGCTGCTGCCGGCGTAAAGCTCCGCCCCATTGAGCGTGAGCGAATAGCGCAACGGTGAGTGGTAGCCGATGCGGCGCGTGGAAAAGCGGATCTCCGCACCGCGCAGATCGAGCGGTTCCGTCGGCGTCACCGTGGCCGTGACGTGCGCCGCACTGCTGCCGCTCGTCGAGAACACGAACGCATCGTCACCGGACAGCGGCGTCGCGCTCCCTCCGTTCGTCCATCCGGACCACGTGACTTTTGGCGACAGCACGTATGTCTTCGTCCATGGCTGATGCAGCGCGGGCGAGGCGCCGCGGAAATCACTCTGCACGAGTGTGCCGGGGCCGCCGAACGCCTCGAGCGTGAATGCGCGCCAGGCAGGATCGCCATGCGTATCGTGCACGCGCGCGAGGATGTAGTTCTTGCGCGCCATGGAGGGCGTGCCGCTGATGCGCAGCGTGCCGTGCGACGGTCCCGCCGCGATCGTCAACGACGATTCGAGATACGCGCCGATCACCGTCATCGTGCGCACGCCATCACCACCGGACGCTTCGAGGTCGACGACATACGGCGCACCGACGACCGCCGGCGGCAACGTCGCCGCGGTCGTGAATTGGGGGACTGCGCCCATGGGTGCGTCAATGTGGCGCAGGGTCGAATACGTATCGAAATGCTCGAGCAGCAGCGCGTACTTGGGCGCGTCGGCGAGGGGCTGATCGAGCGTCTCCAGATGACCCCATTGTCCGAACCGGCTCCACGGACTCGTGTCGGTGTACGGCGTGTGCGTCCAGAGTCCCTTGCTGCGCGCGACCTCGAGATGCATGCGGTACAGCTCCGCGATGCGCGGATCGCGATTCATGTCATTGATGAACGGCGTCACGGCGTCATCCGTATACAGCGACGGTCCGCCTTCGTACGCGATGATCGGCAGGCCATGCGCGCGCAGTGCCGCGGAGAAGCCGCCGCCGATTCCGGTCGCGTCGGGACCGGCGCCTTCGACTGCGTCGCCGGCCATGATGCGGCGTTTCCATTCGTCGAACGCCGCGGTCCTGTGCGCGGCATTGCCTTGCACGAAGCCTTGTTGCGCGACGTAGTCCTGAATGCCATTGCCGAAATACGTGGTGACGGCGAGGACATCCGCGGTGCCGCACGTCGCGATCTCGTTCAGGAACGCATTGGTATAAGTGTCATTGGCGGTGAACGTCGCCGCCACGCGCACGAGCCGCTCCGTGCCGTCGAACACGTCTTCGAATGCGTCCCATGTTTCGCAGAAGCGCCGCGCGTTGAATCGCGGTCTGCTGATGCCGAGTGAGGCGGCCTGGGCTTCGGCCCAATCGCCTTGTGGAAAGCTCGGGCCGCCGGACCAGATCTCGTTCGAATATTCGACGTAGACCTTCCGATTCGCATCGAGCGGCGCGTATACGGGATTGGCCCGCGGTGCGTCATACGGTTCGACGCCGTCGCTGCCGAAGCGGATCAGCTTCGCGAGTTTGGTAATGAATTCATCGCTTGCGAGATGCGGCACGTTGAGCCACAGATCGCGTCCGCTCGCATTGCACAGCGCGACCATGTGCTCGTACGCCACACCCGCATCGCCGCTCATGAAAATGTGCGCGGGCATGCGGCGGTCCGACCATGCCGCGACGGGCGACGCATTCGTGGCCATCCAGTCCATGAAGCGGATGAAGGCCCAGTCGCGATCGGCGAGGCGCTCGAGCAGCAGCGGGTGAAAGAGCTGCCCTTCGAGCGACGCGCCTTCGTGTTCGAGCCACACGCGAATCCGCGTGGGCGCGGGCGAGCCGATGGCGTGCACTTCCAGCGATTGCAGCGGATTCGTGAACTGATAGACGCGACGGCCGGCGGTGCTCTCGATCAATGTGCCGCCGGCGAGACGCAGGTCGGCGTTGCCGTTCCACGTCAGCACGATGCGTCCCGTGGCCAGTGCACCGCGGGCCGCGTCGACGTTTAATCCGAAGAGAGGCGCGCGCAGTTTCTGGCCGGCGTTCAGATACTGCGGATAGCCGTGGAGGAATTGCGGTGTGTCGAAGTCGATGGGGTCCCCGAACTCCGTTCCGCTGAAACTGCGCCATTCGCCGCCGAGGGTCAAGGCGTTCGCGAAGTAGGGCGTGTTCCAGTAGGCGAGATTGCCCGGGTGGTAACCGGCCGGACGCAACTGCGCCGCGAGCGGGAGCGCGCAGACGAGCGCGAGCATGCCGAGGAGGCGACGGAGCATGAAAAAAGTCTCGCACGTGTGCACCGGTCGATTTGTGACGCGTAGTACGGAGCGGAAAGGAATTCCTGGATGCCCGGTTCTTTCGGCAGGCGACTGGCGCTCAAGCCGTACGGAGACGAACTGCTCACGCGCAGCGCCGATTTCTGGCTGTTCTCGGCGCGGCTGATCATCCTCACCATGGCCGCCGCGGAGGCGCTCGCGTGGGGCTACATGGGCGCGCTCATGTCGCGCGCGTACCCGCTCGTCGCGGCAGCCGTCGCGGGCTCGTTCGTCTTCATCCTCGTCTGGATCGTCGACGCCACCTTCATGACGCTCGATCTCTCCCGCGGTTTCTACGAGCGCGTTCTCCTCGGCAAGGAAGAACGTCCGCTGCAGGAGAAGCTGAAATTCGCGGCGGGCATCGCGGCGCGCGTGGCGATCGTCTCGGCGTCACTGATCATCACGGCCCCGTTTCTCGCGCAGGCGATCTTCGCCGGCGACGTGCGCGACGAGATGGCGCGCCGCAACTCGAACGCGATTGCCGCGAAGCGCGGCGACATCGAGCAGCCGTTCGTCGCGCGCGGCAGCGAGCTGCGTCGCGAGCAGCAGCTTCTCGAACAGCAGCGCGTGCAGGAAGCGGCGGGTGTCGGACTGTCCGGCAAGTACGGACGCGGACCCGCGCTCGAAACGATCGAGCGGCAGCTCTCCGAGAAACGCAACGAGATCAGCGCCATCGAGTCGGCACGTGCATCCGCACTGGCCAGGTTCGACGCGCTCTCGCATCCGCAGCTCGAACAACAGCACGGCGTGACCCTCCTCGCGCCCGGCGTGCGCTCGAGCGGCGAGCTGCTCGACGACCTGCTGAAGAACCCGCGTTTCACCGGAGCCGAGCGCGCCATCCGCGCCTTTCTCGCGTTCCTCTTCCTCGGCATGCTGATCCTGAAAGTCTTCCAGCCGCGCAGCATCGCCGTGTACTTCAACGAACAGCTCCACAGCATCCACGACGAATATCGCAAAGGCCTCTTCGACAGTTACCTGCCGGCGCAGGAGCGCGTGTCGTCGGGCAGCACGATGGAGCCGCTGCGATTCGAGGACTGGTGCCTCAACACGTACTCGACGATCCGCAAAGAAGATGCGCGGCGCCGCGAGACCGCGCGCGAGCAGCGCATGCACGAGCTGCTCGTCGAGCAGTGGCATCGTCTGGAGACGGCCGCGCGCGCGGAGCTCGAGCCGCTCGTGCAGCGCCACGATGCGGCGCTCGCCGCGATCGACGGCCTCGAAGCGGAGCTGCATCGCGCGCGCACCGCCGCGTCAGCCGCGGAAGCGGAGCTGCAGAAGGCCGACGCCGCGATGCAGTCGATGCGCGAGCACGTCGACCGCGGCGGGATGGACGGTCCGACGTTCGAACAGGCCATGGCCGCCTCGCGCGATCTCGAGACGCGCAAGCGGACCTGGTCCACCGCGCTCACGGATGCGCAACGTTCACTCGACGCCACGACGCGCCGCCTCGACGCGAAGCGGCGCGAGGTGACGTTGCTCGCCGACGAGCTCGCGCACAAGCAACGCGTGGTTGCCGATGCGGAGAAGCGCATCGGCGACGAACGGGTGCGCTTCGTGGAGGCGATCGCGAAGGCGTAGGCGGCCCGGCGTCAGTGCCCGGCCGCCCTGCGTCGCGGTTCCGGCGCGTCGTCGTCGCGGACACGCACGGTCGTCGTGAACGTCGCGATCTCCGCGTTGACCGGATTGCCGAGGACGAGGTGGAAGGTTTCTTCGTCCTCGGTGCGGGAGTCGTTGGCGAGCGGCACGTCGATCGTCTTCGTCGTCTCTCCCGGCGCAAACGTGAGCGTACCGGAGAGCGGCGAGTAGTCGTCCGGAGTGAACGCCGTGCCGTCGGCGGTCGCGTAGTGAACGGTGACGGGCGACTGCAGCGCACGCGAGAGACGCACGGTGAGCCGCGCCACGCCCGCATTCTCCGCAACCTGGGTCGTTTCCGCAGTGAGCTTCGGCGCGTTCGGATCGAACGGAGGGAAGCTCACGTCGAGAATCGTGCCGGTCACCGATGGTGTGGCGATCGTCGCGCCCACCGGCTCGGAGAGCACGAGCGTGAACGCTTCGCTCGGCTCGAAGACGCCGTCGTGCAGCAGTGCCACGCTGACGGTGTGTTCGAGGCGATCCTTCGTGAACGTGAGCGTGCGGTCCACGGGCGTGTAATCGGTCGTCGCGGTCGCGGTGCCGGCAACGGTTGCGGCGCGCACGCGTACTTCGCCCGCGGGCGCGAACGACAGGCGTACGCGGAACGTCGCGAACGACTGCGTCCCTTCGGCGGCCACCGCGGATGTCGCGCTGATCGCCGGCACGCGCGCGGTGTCGTCGTCGAAGATGAGGACGGTCGCGGTGTCGCGCACGATCGTGCCGTTCGTCGCATCTGAAAGGACGACGGTGAACGTCTCGTCGCCCTCGGCCGCCATGTCGGTGACGATCGGGATCGTGGCGCGCTCGCGCGTGGTGCGCAGCGCGAGCTCGACGGACCCGCTGCTCGGCGTGAAGTCGCTTCCCTCGGTCGCCGTGCCGCTCCTCGTCGTCCAGCGCACCGTGACCGGTTTTACGGTGGAACGATCGGCAGCGATCCAGACGTCGATGCTGCCGGCGCTCTCGTTGACCGTAGCGTCGAGCAGCGTGATTTTCACGAAATCGTCGTCGACGATGGTGAGGCGTCCCTGCGCGTTCTCCGTGCTCGCGTTCACGACGTCGAACCAGTGGATCGTACGGGTCCGGTTGCCGTCGGGTGTCGTGTTGCCGGCATACGGCACCGTGATCGTCTGCGTGCGCGCTTCGCCGGGAACGAACGTGATCGTGCCGCTGCTGAACGGTACGCCCTCCGAGCGCCAGGTCGCGGTGACCGGAGCGCCGATCGCACCGTCGAGCGTGACGGTGTACTGCACGGTTCGTGTCCCTTCATCGCCTTCGTCGACGGTGACGCTCGGCGGATCGAGCGTGAGTCGTGGCAGCGGGTCGTCGTCGTCGACGCGGAGCGTGTGCACCGGGTTCCCTTCGATGGTCGTGCCGGCGGGATTCGAGAGCGTGATGCGATACGTGAGGCGCCCCGCGTAGGCCTCGTCGTCGACCACCGGCATGTCGATGACGGAGAGCATCTGGCCGGGGACAAACGTCAGCGTGCCGAGGCTTGGAACGCCGAACATCGCGCCCGTCGCGGTGACCGCCTCGATGAGGTAACGCACCGAGACTTCCCCGCCGGTGCCGCCGACGCGCATGACCGGGACGCGCACCGGGTCGCCTTCGCGCCAGCCGATGTTGTCGCCGTCGCGCCGCGCGAAGCGCAGGACGCCGGCGCCGTCGGACGCGCGCAGGCGCTGCTCGTCGATGTGCACACCGAACCACTGCCGCTCGAGGCCTTTGACGCGAACGAAGACGTCTCCCGGCTGGAATCCGGGTGGAACCGGCACGATGGAGGCGCCGGCAGGGCGCATCTTCGCAGCGTCGAGAAACGCGTAGTTGTTGAAGGTCCCGTCCAGATCATTCGGACCTCCATCCGTCACCGCCGCCGTCCATGCGCCGACGCCGGGGCGCACCCACAGCACGTGCTCGTCGTTGCCGGATGTGTGCAACTGCACCCGCGAATAGTTTTCCTGCTCGTCGCGGAGGAAGAGGACGGGATGCTCGGTCTGATGCGGTGCGATCAGTTTCGGCGTGCCGGCGGAGATCCGGCCGTCGGTCATGTCGACGAGGATCCACGTGCTCTCGGACGGCACGTCGTCCGGCTGCTCCCACCGCACGATGCCGTCGCGGTCGGTATCGCCGATGAACGTATCGCGAACCTCGAAGGCGCCGGATGGCTGCCGGAGCAGCGCGATCCACGCTCCGCCCCCGCCGGGAACGACGGAACCGGAGACCGCGCGCGGCTCGAACGTGAGCGCGGTCGGCAGCGGCGGGACCCCGGTGACCTGGACCTGCACGATGTTCGAGAAACGGCCGGGCGCGGGTTGCGCGTACTGCATGGCGACGGAGATGTTCTGCGCCGACCGCGGCACGTGCCACGTGAAGCGCACTTCGGTTGCCGACACGAACGCCGTCTCGACGCGTGTGCTGGCGACCGTGACGTAGCCGCCGGGATAGAAGTCGGTGCCGCGCACCACGACGTCGACGGTGCTGCCGGCCTGCGCTGACGCGGGCTCGATCGAGGTGATCACCGGCGCCGGCGGACGCACTTCGAGCCGCGTGGAAACCGAGGTGGATGGTGCGAACGTGGCGGTGCCTTCGTAGCTCGCCGAATAATCGTGCACGCCGCCTGCGATGGCGAACGTCAGCTCAGCGACGCCGTTCGACAGCGGCGCTGTGCCGATGATGGTGCTGCCGTCGCGGAAGACGACCTGCCCCGCGTTGCCAACGTTGCCGCTGTTCTCGCTCGACACGCGCGCTTCGAGCGTCACCTGCTGGCCCGGCGTGAGGTCGTGCCGCGGCGAGGCGCTGATGGTCACGCTCGTGCGGTAGCGGCCCACCTCGGTCAGCGTCATGTCGTTGCCATCGCCCCCCACGTAAGACACGCGGAAGCGATCCGCGAGGATTCGTCCCTCGGGCACATTCGCGAACGTGCCGCGGATCGGTCCGGGGCCGTCGTTGCGAAGTGCTACGTACGTAGCACCGAGTTCCCGCCTCAGGTTGACGTCCACCTCGAAATCGAGCGTCGCGCCCGCGAGATCGACGACGCCGCCGGCACGATAGGACGGCGATGCCGAGGACGACATCCGCACCGTCGTGAGCGGGCTGAGACGCAGATCGCCGGTGGTGGTGACGCCCGAGATCCTGCCGCGCTCCGCGATGAGCGATGCGACGGTGCCGGCGAATCTGCCGTTGCGCAGGCGCACGGCGGTGTTCGGATTGGCGATCGCGGCCGCACCACCGTCGACGATGGTCGGACCGCGATACGTCGCCCTGGTGCCGACGCCCCCCATCCACGGCGTCTCGTCCATCGTGCGCACGATGAGGCCGGAGCCGGGCATGTGATCGCGCAGGTCCGAAATGGTGAGCGTCGGGCATTCGTAGCAGAACGTCACGGTGCGCATGCCGGAGAGCGCGATGTCTCCGCGAAGCTGTGCGCTGTTCTGCGAGGAGGCGCCGACGGTGATGTCACCGGCGAGGATGAGCATGCCGAAGGGCGTGATGAATCCGCTCGTGGCGATGGCGGTGGTGATCTCCGCATTGCTGTCGAGGTGCAGCGGCCCGACTGTCTCGATCGCGCCGATGCCCATCGATCCGCGGACGCCGAGGGAGATCGTGGCGGAGTCGGGGATCTGCTCGTTGGCCACCGTCTCGACGCGGCCTCCTTCCCCGAGGATCGCGCCGCTTGCGGCGATGTCGAGGTCCCCCGGAACCGCGTCGACGTGGTCGCTCTTCGCCAGCCGCAGCGTGCCGTAGACGACGTGCGTGCCGCCGGAGTACGTGTTCGGACGCGTGCCCGCGAAGATCGTACGGCTGCCGCCGGACACGATGACGGGCCCCGTACCGGTAATGGCGCCGGAGAGCGTGAGCTCGCTCGACGTGATGCCGCCGGCCTCGCTGGAAAGCGTCGCACCGCCGGAGAGCTGGACGTCGGTCTCGATGGTGTTCGAGCCTCGCGCGGTATCGACGATCTGCGCATCCGGCGCGAGCGCGATGGGCTGGCCACCGATCGTATAGCCCGTGCCGGTGAAGGAGATCGCGCGCACGGTCAGCGCCGGGAGATCGTTCGTGATGGCGAACGTCGAGGGACCGGGCGGGAAGAGGAGCTCGGCGGCTGTGGCGTCTCCGGGCGCGCCTCCGATCCAGTTCGCCGCGTCGGACATACGGTTGCTCGAGGCACCGGTCCAGACGTGCATGGCCGCGGAGGCAGGAAGCGCGAGCAGTACGGCGAGCAGGAATTTCGTCATGTCGTGTGCACCACCACTTTGCCGAGATTACGCCGTTCCTCGAGGACGCGATGGGCATCGGCCATTTCCTCGAACGCGAGCTCGTGACTCACCGCCGGTGTGATGGCGTGTTGCTCGGTGAAGGCGACGAGATCCTGAAACGCGCGCGCGACGGAACCCGACTCGAGAAGCCAGCCGCCGTGGAAGCTCATCACGCCGTAACTGCGGCGCAGCATGTCGAAGACGCTCGTGCGCGGGAGATTGCGCAGCGCGGCGATGCGGGCGAACGGGTTGCGCGTGCGCGGGAAGGCGTCGCTCGCACCGGCCACGACGATGCGTCCCATCGGCGCGAGGTTGTGCACGGCTTTGCGATATGCGGGACCGCCGGTCATTTCGAGGATGACGTCCGCGGCGGGGAACTCGTCGTCGTAATCGAGAGCGGTCGACGCGCCGAGGGAGCGGACGAAGTCCTGCTTGCCGGGGCTGGCAATGCCGACGACGTTCGCGCCGAAGCGTGAGGCGAGTTGCACCGCGGCCGAGCCGACGCCGCCGGCGGCGGAGGTCACGAGCAGCGTATCCGTGGGGCGGAGGCGGGCCAGCTCCATGAGGCCGATCCAGGCGGTGAGGTAGTTCACCGCGAACGCCGCGCTCTGTGCGGGAGTGAATCCGTGCGGCACCGGCAGCGCACGATCGGCGGCGACGCAGAGAAAGTCGGCGTAGGTGCCGAACTTCGTCCCGACGAGCACCGGCGCGCCGGCGACATGCGACGTGACTTCGGAGCCGACGGCGTCGATGACGCCGAACGCTTCCATGCCGAGGACGTAGGGGAGCTTCGGCGCCCAGCCGTAGAGACCGCGGCGGGAGAGGATTTCCGCGAAGTTGATGCCGATGGTCTGCACCCGCACGCGCACTTCGTTCGCACGCGGCTCCGGCGTCGCCACCTCGGCGATGCGGAGGACATCGGGTCCGCCGTAGCGGGTGAGGACGAAGGCGCGCACCGGAATGGATGGGCGGGGCGCGCCGCGGTGAGCAATCAGCGCAAGGAGGTTACGCCAGGATTCAACGACGCGTCACCCGCCGTATTGAAGACGTAGACGCGTCAGGCATATTGGAAGCGTCATTTGACGATCACTTTCCCCACTTTGTTCGAGCCGAGCTCGGTGAACCAGATGTTGCCGTCCGGCCCCTGCATGATGCGATGCATGACGGTCTGCGTGGTCGGCACTTTGTAGAAGGTGACGGGGACCTGGCTCAGGTCGGTCGCGGTGAGGATCGACTTGTCGATGCGGATGATGTGATCGCTGCCCGCGGGGCTCGGATTGGCCGGCGTGGGATTGTTCTGGTCGACGTACTGCTGCACCCAGAGGTTGCCGGCGTCGTCGAAGGCGAGGCCGGCGAGGATGACGTTGGGCTGAGTCATCGGGATCGGGAACTCGGTGATCTTTCCTTCCGGCGTGATCCGCGCCACCCGATTGCCCGCCTCCTCGGAGAACCACATGTTCCTGCTGTTGCCCGGCTCGGGGACGATGGCGATGGGGCGGCTGTTGTGCGTGGGGATCAGAAACTCCGTCAGCTCGCCGTCTTCGGTGATCTTCGCGATGGCGTTGCCGACGAGCTCCGTGATCCACATCGTGCCGTCGTTGCCGGCGCGGACGTAGATCGGCACGCTGCCGACCGTCTTCGTCAGCGGGAAGGTCGTGTGCTTGCCGTCCGGCGTGATGCGGCCGACGGTGCCGGTGCCTTTGCCGGTGTACCAGATCGTCTTGCCGTCGCGGCCAAACCAGAGGCCGTGCGGGTGGGTGTTGATGCGCGCGCCTTTGGCGCAGGTCGGGCACTCGAGGGTGACGTCGTAGGTCTTGTCGATCCTGCCGTTGGCGTCGAGGCGGACGATCTGGCCGTGGAACTCGAGCGTCACCCAGAGTCTGCGGTCGGCGTCGAACTCGATCCCGTGCGGACCGCTGCCGGTGGGCATAGCGTAGAACGTCATCGCACCGGACTCGGTGACGCGCACGACCTGATCGTAGTTCTGCCCTGTGATCCAGAGCGTGTTGCCGCCTTTCGCGTCGAACGTGATCTCGTGCGTCGAGCCGGTGGGTGCGGCGTGGCACGCGCCGGTCTCGACGGAGGGGACGTTCGGATACGCGACGGGATATTCGACGACGGACTGCGCGTAGACGGGCGCGCACAGCGCCAGGGCGACCAGCAGTTTGTGCATGCCGTGGAGTTTCGCACGGATCGGCTCGCTGCCGGGCCGCCTTGCCGCATCAGGCGCGATGGAGGATCGCCGCGCCGTATTGCGTCTTCTTGCCGGTTTCGAGTCGCACGCGCGAGAGGTCGACTTTGCCCGGCTCGAGAAGGACCACGACGCTCGAGCCCATGTGGAACGTGCCGAGGCGGTCGCCGACGGCGATCGGTTTGGGCGGGGCGTAGTCGCGCACCACCGTCTTCGCCGTACCGACGACATTCGAGATGAACGAGTCGTACGTGACGGTGATCTTGCCGACGTTCGTCGCGCCGATCATCACCACGGCCACGAGTCCGAGGTCGCATTCGATGTAGGTGACGACGCGCTCGTTGATCGAGAAGAGCTCGTCGACGTTCTGCAGCGACCAGTCGTTCACCGGCCAGAGCTTGCCGGGGATGTGCACGCTGCGGGTGATGTTGCCGCCGACGGGGGAGTGCACGTGGTGATAGTCCTGAGGACTGAGATAGAGGTTGAAGAAGACGCCGTGCTCGAAGCGGATGGCGTTGCGGTCGTCGCCGAGGAAACGGGAGACGGTGTACGTCTTCCCTTTGATCTGTTCGAGCCGGCCGTGCTCGACTTTGCCGTAGTTGCGCAGCACGCCGTCGACGGGGCTCACGAAGTCGGACTCGATCGGACGCAGACCTTCGCGCAGATCGCGGATGAAGAAGTGGCCGATGGACGGGTACTCGTGGACCGGTTTGCCCGCGGAGTCGAGGTCGATCTGGTACGTGCGCGCGAAGCGGTGCACGAGCAGACGGGCCAGAGATTTCGGCAGCCGCGCGTGCACGAGGCGGCCGACGGCACGGCTCAGGCGGTTTTTCGGAACGTAGCGAAGGTAGCGGTACATGCAGAGCTAGCGTATCGCGAGGTGCAACGGATGCGCCTGATGGAGCTGTCAGGCTTCCGGCATGGGCGTCAGGATCTCGCGCAGCGCCACGCGCCGCAGGTGCCCGGACGATTTCATCTGCAAGTCCGCGAGCTCGCGCTCGAACGGCCCGATGGTCCAGCAATCCTCGCTCTCCAGCGTCTCGATGCCCGGCTCGCCGTCGTTGAGCTCGCAGACGTCGCGGAGCTCGGCCTGCTGTTCTTCGTCGATCCAGCGCAGGGGGAGGCCTTGCGTGCGGCAGACGTACGGGCGTACCGCGTAGACGCGGCAGGCGCCGTGTTCGTCGAGGAATGCGCAGCGTCCGGGTGGGTGAGCATCACCAACCGGAAGCGCCTGACGAATGCGCTCGGCTTCGATCGCGAACACCGTCACGCCGTCGACGCAGCAGCCGAAACAGCCGCGTTTGCAGGCGAGGCGATCCGCGTGCGTCGCGGCGAGCTTCGCCGCCGCTTCGTCCACGCGCGCGTGCAGCGCCGCCAGTTCGTCGAGGGGATTCATGAGGTTTCCGGAATGGAGTAACCCGCTCCGTACACCGTCTGAATCACTTCCGGCTGCGCGGGATTCCGCTCGAGCTTCTGGCGCAGCGAGGCGATGTGCACGTCGACCGTGCGCGTGGCCAGTCCCGCCGCGTGTCCCCACACCTTTTCGAGCAGCTCGTCGCGGCTGACCACGAGGCCGCGGCGCTCGGCGAGGTAGCGCAGCAGTTTCATCTCCAGCGGCGACATCTGCAGCGGCGTGTCCGCGCGCGTGGCGGTGCCGTGCACGAAGTCGACGGTGACGTCGCCGGCGACGAATGTCTCCGTCGACGCGGGCCGCGCCGGCGCGCGGCGCAGCAGCGCTTCGATGCGCGCGAGCAGCTCGATGGTCGCGAACGGTTTGGCGAGATAGTCGTCGGCGCCGAGGCGGAGACCGCGGACGCGATCGTTCACGCCGGCGCGGGCGGTGAGCATCAGGATGGGCGTGCGCACGTGGCTCTCGCGCAGTTCCGCGCAGACCGCGAAGCCATCCTTGCGCGGCAGGGTGACGTCGAGAATGATCATGTCGAACGCGCGGCTCGTCGCGAGCTCCATTGCCGTGACGCCGTCGCGCGCGAGCGTGACGTTGTGCCCTTCGCGCGTGAGCCGGTCTTCGAGGGCGAAGGCGAGACTCTCCTCATCTTCGACGAGCAGCAGCCGTCCCGTGCGCGCTTCAGGCATGCGGCTCTCCCGGCAGATGAATGACGAAGACGGAGCCGCCTCCGCTGCGTGCCTGGTATTCGACCGTGCCGCCGTGATCGGCCACGATCTCCTGGACGATCGTGAGCCCGAGGCCGGTCCCTTTCGCGGTGGTGTTGCGTCCGCGATAGAAGGGCTCGAAGAGATGCGGCACGTCGTCGGGCGCGACACCCGGTCCGCGATCCTCGATGGCGATCGTCACGCCATTGCCGTTGCGCCGCGCGTGCACGCCGATCGTGTCGCCGCCGTGGCGCAACGCGTTCGCGACGAGGTTCTGCACCGCACGCGTGATGGCCGCGTCGTTGGCCTGGATCTGCGGCAGGTTCGCTTCGACGCGGACTTCGATCGGGACCACGTTGCGGATGGCCGCGCGGCATTGCGCGACGGCGTCATCGACGATCTTGGCGACGTTCACCGGCTCGCGAGGAGTCGCGCGTCGCGGCGCGCGCATGCCGGAGAGTGCGAGCACTTCGCCGACCATGTCGCTGAGGCGCGTCGATTCCTTGACGATCGTCTGCGCGTAACGCGCGAGTTTCTCCGGATCCTGCGCCAGGCCGTCCTCGAGGTTCTCGCCGGCGAGGCGCAGTGCGGCCAGCGGGGTGTTGAGCTCGTGACTGAGCGCGGCCACGAACTGCGCCTGCCGTTCGCGCAGACGCTCGCCGCGGCGCAGCAGCGCGATGAGTGCGAGACCTGCGATGGCGAGGAGGCCGAGGACCGCGCCGCTGATGGCGAGATTGCGGCGCGTCGCTTTCCGCACCGCGGCGTCGATGCCGCCGCCGGGAGGCGTGACGGCGAGTTGCCACGCGGGTGGTGGGGCGGGGCGGTCGCGCAGCGGCGGGTCGGGACGGCGCCGCGGGATGGTCTGCACCGGCACGAGCACGTCCGCCGTTTTGCGCTCACCCCGACCGAGCAGCGCGACCTCGGCGCCGTGGCCGAGATGCCGCGCCGCGAGGGCGGGCAGGATCTTCTGTTCGAGCACCTGCAAATCGACCTGGATGAGGACCACGCGGCGCGGACGTCCGATCAGGAACTCCGGTGTCATCCGCGCGGGCAACTGCACGATGAACAGCGCCGGCACGCGCTCGAAGAAAGGAGGAGGCCAGCGCGGATCGGGACCGCGGTCGCCGAGGGTGGCGAGCGATTCGCGCAACTCGGCGAATGCGGGCGGCCATTCCGCTTCGACGAAGGCGCGCGATCGAGCGTCGAACACGCGCAGCGTCCACACGTCACCGTCGCGATCCGCGGTGTAGACGGTGCGGACGAGGCCGGGATGGTCCGCTTCGGTGAACCAGCGCTCGACGATGGGCACGAGGTCCGCGCGTTCGGGTTTGAGGAAGGTCTCGAATACGACGCGGAACTCGCGGCTGACGTCGAGCGCGAGGTCTCTCGCCGAGGCTTCGAGCTGCGCGCGCATCCGCTCGTGCTCGACGACGCTCACGCGGCGGATCCAGCGGTACTGCAACGCCGCGACGACCCCCAGCGCGAGGGCGAGCAGAAGCAGTTGCAGCACGAGTGCACGAAGGGGTGCGGGAGCGGACCGCATCGCCCGCAAGTGTACGTGTACGCGGAGCGCGCATTGCGATTCCGCGCGGAGAATTCGAAAGATGCACGACGACGGCGGCGGGCGGGACTCCCGCGTCGGAACGACGTCGGCAGATGAAACGACTCGCCGCATCGGCCTCGTCGATCATCCGTTTTGTTGGCGGAGCGAATGCGTTCTGCCTACGATCGAGACGCCCGCGGCAAAGACTCGATGAGCGCGCGGAAGCGCGGCTCGTCGCGCAGGTGCACGAGGTCGGCGTCGCATTCGAGCCATTCGCGATACGTGTAGCCGCCGCGCACCGCGCCTTCGATCGCGATGAGGGCGCTGTCGATCGCACCGTCGAGCGCGTAGACGCACGCGGAGTTGTAGAGCGTGCAGACGTCGTTCGGGTCGATGCGGTACGCATCGTCGATGCGCTCCATCGCCTTCGTCCGTTCCCCCAGCACGTAATGCGCCTCGGCGTTCATGCACAACGCGCGGACGTCGTCGGGACGCAGCTCGAGCCGTTTGCGCGTCAATTCTTCGGTGCGTAACGCGGCGTTGTGGCGATCGCTCTCGCGGCCGAGGGCGTAGTAGACCTGCAGCAGCATCGTGGGCGTCTGGTAGTCGTCGGGACGGATGGCCGCGGCGCGCTCGCAGTGCGCCAGTGCCGCTTCGCCGCGGCCGAGGGTCCAGAGCAGGCGCGCGTAGAGAAAGTGCGCGTTGAACGAGCGCGGGTCGAGTGCGATGGCGGTCTCGAATTCGTCGATGGCTTCGTCGTATGCGCCGCGCAGGACGAGTGCCTGACCGCGCGACGTGTGTGCGTCCGCGAGTGACGGGTCGAGCTCCACCGCGCGGCGGCTGGCCTCGTCCGCGCCCTGACGCCACGACTCGTCGCGCACGTGGTAGAGGTAGAGATCGGCCATCGCATCGGCCATGCCGCACCACCCCAGCGCGAACGACGGCTGGATCTCGACGGCGCGTGCGTACAACTGCCGCGCCGCTTCGAGGCTGCGCCGCACCTCCTGATGCGCGAGCTGGCGGCCTTTGAGGTAGAGCTCCCACGCCGCGAGCTCCGCGCGCGGATGGCGATGGATCGCCGCCTGTTCGCTTTCGCCGAGGACGCCGAGGAGGGCGGTCGCCGCGTGCTCGGCGATGTCTTCCTGCACGGCGAAGACGTCGTGCGCGTCGCGGTCGTAACGCTCGCTCCAGATCGTGCGCGCGGTGGCGACGTCGACGAGATGCACGGTGATGCGCATGCGCGATCCCGACTTCCGTACGCTCCCTTCGAGCACGTGCGCCACGCCGAGCTTGCGCGGATCGGCTCCTTCGAACGACGACTGGCGCGAGAGGACGTCCAGGCTCGCCACTTTCGTCAACATGTTGATGATCTCGTCCGCCAGCCCTTCGCAGAACCATCCCTGGTCTTTCTCGGGGGAGAGGTCGGTGAAGGGGAGGACGGCGATCGACTTCTGCTGCGCGGCGGGCTGGACATCGGCCAGTTCGTGGATGAACACGAAGCCGCGGCCGTAGACGGTGCGGATGAAGCGCGGCTCGGCGGAGGAGTCGCCGAGGAGCTTGCGGAGATCGCGGATGACGCGGGTGAGGGCGGACTCGGAGACGTGACGCTCTTCCCACAGCGCGTCGAGCAGCTCTTCCTTCGGGACGACGCGGTTGCGGTTGGCCACGAGATAGGCGAGGACGCCGAGGACTTTCGGCTCGGCGCGGAGCTCGCGCCCGCCGCGGGTGAGGCGGTGCCGGTCGGCATCGAGGGCAAAGTCGGCGAACTGGAGCACGATTCCACCTCGATCTTGCCAGATTTCCATCAGGTTCGCCGCTCCTCCGTGACCGAAGTTGTGCAGCATGAACGACATCACTGCAATCGCCACCTGGCTCACCCTGGGGATGATCCCCACCTTTCTCCTGCTGGACCTGGCGTACCGGGCGCGCCGTTACCAGACCCCGCGCTACTGGCGCGTGCGGGCCCTGGCCGTGACGCTGTTCGTGTTCGCCCTGTCCTTCGTCATTCCGATGTTCTGGTCATGGGCCATCGGTGACCGCACGCTCTTCAACCTCGCGCCGCTGGGCACGTGGGGCGGCGCGGCCGTCGCGGTGCTGGTCTACCAGCTCGGCCATTACTGGTATCACCGCCTCGTGCACCGCTCGGACTTTCTGTTCCGCTGGGTGCATCAGATGCATCACAGCGTCGAAGGGGTGGACGCGTTCGGCGCGTATTACCTCTCGCCGCTGGACGCGATCAGCTTCGGCTCGATTGCCAGTCTCGTCTTCTTCCCGATCCTCGGCGTCTCGATGGAGGCAGGCGTCGTGGGCAATCTGTTCCTCACGTTCGCGGCGGTGTTCCAGCACGCGAACATCCGCACGCCGCGGTGGCTCGGCTACATCATCCAGCGGCCGGAGAGCCACGGCGTGCATCACGAGCGGGGCGTGCACCGCTACAACTACTGCGACCTGCCGGTGATCGACATGCTGTTCGGCACGTACCGCAATCCGGAGGCGTTCGACGCGAAGTGCGGGTACTGGGATGGTGCGTCGTCGGAGATCTGGGCGATGCTGACGGGGAAGGACGTGACGAAGGCGGCGTGACGAACAGACTTTCAGCAGCCGCCCGCGGCCGATTTCGTTGCGCTGCCGCACCTTCCACGTACATGCCCAGATACCACTGCACCACACCTGCGGACGACTGTGGAAAACCGCTGAAAATGTAACAGCGAAAAACGTTGCTTTCGCGAGGTCGCGGACCTACGTTGAAGCTCGCCCCAGCACGAACGCTCTGTCGCGGATGTCAACGTGGTGAGGCAGCCGAGAATGGCGCGACAGGCCATCGAGGCAAGTGGCTCCGGCGTGGATGCTCTACGTAGCTGTCAACACGCTGCAGCCGGTCGGGACGGTGCGATAGACCGTCGACGACGAGCGGTTCCGGGACGGATGCACTGTCGCTGATGTCAACGTACCGGAACTCGCCGCGGACGGCGCGATAGGCCGCCGAGGCACATTGGCGCGAATGCACTCTTGTGGCTGTCAACGCGCTGAGAAAGGCTCCGGGAGACAAGAGATCCCGGAGCCATTAATTTTTACGACATGACCCGCTATCGCATGCGCCAGAAGTTGTTCGCCATCGGCGACGACTTCACGATCGAAGACGAGCACGGCAACCCCGCGTACGAAGTCGACGGCAAGGCCTTTTCCCTGCGCGACCGCTTCGAGCTGAAGGATCGCCAGGGGAACGTCGTCGCCACCATCCGCGGCAAGCTCATGTCCATCCGCGAGAAGATGGACATCCTGCGCGGCGACGACGTCGCGGCCACCGTGACGAAGGCGCTCTTCGCGCCATTCCGCACGAAATTCGACGTGAAGATCGCGGGCGGACACGACCTCGACGTCGACGGCTCGATCCTCGATCACGAGTACACGCTGCGCCGCGACGGCGACACGATCGCACAGGTGTCGAAGCAGTGGTTCTCGTTCCGCGATACGTATGGCATCGACGTCGCCGCCGGCGAAGATGACGCGCTCGTGCTCGCCATCGCGGTGGCGATCGACGAGATGGCGCACGACGACGACAAATGACGGACGTTCCGCCGTTCCTCTACGGCACCGCCTGGAAGGAAGACGCGACCGAGCGTCTCACGCGTCTCGCCCTCGACGCCGGCTTCCGCGGCATCGACACGGCCAATCAGCGCAAGCATTACTTCGAGGCAGGCGTCGGCGCGGCCATTCGAAGCGCCGGGATTCCGCGCGATGAGCTGTTCCTCCAGACGAAATTCACATATCGCGACGGACAGGATCACCGCCTGCCGTACGATCCGAACGCCGATCCGGCCACGCAGGTGCAGCAGTCGTTTGCCAGCTCGCTCGAGCATCTGCAGGTCGACCGCATCGATTCCTACGTGCTGCACGGACCGCAGCGCCGCCGCGGTCTCACGAACGTCGATCGCGCAACGTGGCGAGCGATGGAGTCGCTCCCGAACGTGCGTTTTCTCGGCGTCAGCAACGTCGCGCTCGATCAGCTCGAAGAGCTCGTCTCGTTCGCGCGCGTGCCACCGACGTTCGTGCAGAACCGCTGCTACGCGCGCACGCACTGGGATGCCGACGTCCGGGCGTTCTGCCGCGCGCGCGACATCGTCTATCAAGGTTTCTCGCTGCTGACGGCGAACATGGCCGCGCTGCGCAGTGCGCGCTTCCGCGAGGTCGTCGCGCGTACGGGCCGCACACCCGCGCAGATCGTGTTCCGCTTCGCGCTGCAGGTGGGGATGCTCCCGCTCACCGGCACCACCGACCCGGAGCACATGCGGGAAGACCTCGGCGCCCTCGACTTCGAGCTGTCGGCCGGAGATGTGCAGATCATCGAAAATCTGTAACGGAGCGCCGGTCTCCAGCCGCAGTCGATGCCGACCAGGACGCCGGCGAACCGGCCAGCGCTCCGAAGAACATCATGGCTTCGCCGATCCTTTCCCTCTTCACCGGACGCACGCCGCGCCGCGCGGTGGAGACCGTCATCCCCGAGCGCACGTTCGCGGACGTCGTCCTCCCGGCCGAAACGCGCCGTACGCTGGACGAAGCGCTGGCGCAGGTCCGCAATCACAACCTGATCTTCGGCCGCTGGGGACTCGGCGAGCGTCACGCCTCCGGCCTCGGTCTCGCGTTCAACTTCGCCGGACCTCCGGGCACCGGCAAGACCATCTGCGCCGAGGCGATTGCTCATGCGCTGGGGATGAAGCTGCTGGTCGTCGATTACGCGGAAGTCGAGTCGATGTGGATGGGGGAGACGCCGAAGAACATCGCCGCCGCCTTCCGTGCAGCCGTCGAGCAGAACGCGGTGCTGTTCTTCGACGAAGCGGATGCGATCGCCACGCGACGCTCGTCCGCGTCGGGACTGCCGCAGGATCGCGAGAGCAATCTCACCGTGAACGTGCTGCTGCGCGAGCTCGACGCGTTCAACGGCGTGGTCATCTTCGCGACGAATCTCGCCGCGAACTTCGACCCCGCGTTCGAGCGCCGCATCCGCACGCACGTGCGCTTCGTGATGCCGGCGGTCGAGGATCGCGAGCGCATCTGGCAGGTGCAGATCCATCCGCGCAAGACGCCGCTCGCGCGCGACGTGAATTTCCGCGAGCTGGCGCAACGCTTCGAGATGAGCGGCGGCGACATCAAGAACGCGGTGCTGAAAGCCGCCGCCGCGGCGGCAGCGGAACGCGGATCGGATTCAGGAAAGGCGATCCATCAGCGTCATTTCGTCCGCGCCGCGGAAGACGTGGTGGCGTCGAAGTCGGTGATGCAGCAGTCGCTGTTCGAAGGCGTGATGCGCGACGATCCTCTCGCACGCGCGCTGCAGAACGCCGAGACCCGCTGGCGCAGCCTCGCCCTGATGTCCCTCGGACTGGCCGGCAGCGCCGTCGTCGCCGCGCTCATCGCGCTCGCGCTGGTGTTGCTGCGCTAGAGATTCGCGGCCTGTTCGACCGTGACGTCGCGGTTGTACACCGGCGCGCCGGGCTGCTGGCGGCGGCTGTTGCGCATCGATCCGAGGTCTACGGCGCCGAAGCCGATCTCCTCGATGAGCTTCGTGACGACGCGCTTCGCTTCGTCGTGATCGCCGGAGATGAAGATCGCGCGGCGCTGTTCCACCGCCACGTCCTTCTGTCCCTGTTTGCGCAGGTGCTCGAACCAGATGGTGTTGAATGCCTTCACGAGCCGCGCACCAGCGAGATGCTGCGCGACCAGCTCACTCGACGTGATCTCGTCGTCATCGAGCTGCGGGAAGTGGCCGTCGCGATCCGGGTAGTAGTTCATCGCGTCGATCGCGACCTTGTCGCGCAGCGCGTCGACGGGAAGCGTCGTGTAGTCCTTGAACGGAATCGCGAGGAGCACGACCTCGCCGAACCGGGCTGCATCTTCGACGGTCGCTGCGCGCGCTTGCGGGCCGAGCTCGCCGGCGAGCTCGCGCAGCGTCTCCGGGCCGCGCGAATTGGCGATGGCGATTTCGTGTCCCGCGTCGATGAAGAGGTGTGCGGCGGTCGCACCGATGTACCCCGCGCCAATGATGCCTATTTTCATGAGTCCATCGTACCCTCTCCCCGCATCGCGGGGAGAGGGTAGTTGAAGGGGTGTCGTTACTGCGCGATCACCAGCTCGACCCTGCGGTTCTGCTGCCTTCCCGCGGGGCTGTCGTTCGTGGCGATCGGCGCGGATTCGCCGAGGCCGGTCATGCTGATGCGATCGGCGGGGACGCCGCGGCTGACGAGGTAGTCGCGCACGGCGGCCGCACGGCGTTCGGACAGCGACTGGTTCAGCTCTTCGCTCCCTACCGCATCCGTGTGACCTTCGACGGTGATGCGCGTGTCGACGTTGACGCGAAGCTGATCGGCGATCTTCGACAGCGTGTTGCGCGCACCCGATTTGAGGGTCGCGCTGCCGGTGTCGAAGAAGAGGCCGGGCAGCGTCACGATGAAGCCACGCTCGGTCTGCCGCGTTTCGGCGAGACGGGCGAGCTCCTGCTGCATCGTCTCGACGCGCTCGCGTGCGACGGTGTCGCGGCGCAGCAGCTCTTCCTGCGCGGTCGAGAGCGCGGCCGACGTCTGCGCGACCTGCTGGCGCAACTGCTCGGCTTCCGCCTCCGCCAGCGAGCGTCTCCGCTCCGCATCCGCGATGGCCTCGGTGCGCACGCGCTCCGCTTCCGCGCGCAGACGCGCCGACTCTTCACGCTCGGTCTGCAGGCGCTGGAGGTCGGCACGCTGACGGCGCAGTTCCTCTTCGCGCTGTGCGAGTACGTCCGCGGTCAGTTGTCCCTCGGCACGTTCACGCTCGAGCGCCTGTTCGAGGCTCTGGATCTGCGTGCCGACGTACGCTTCGCTGGCGCGCTCGCGCTCCTGCATGGTGCGCAAGGCGAGCGACTGGTCTTCGACCTGGCGGCGCAGATTCTCGACTTCGATCGCGTTTGCACCGTCTTCGGTGAGCGCGGCCTCGTAGCGGCGCATCACCTCGTCGAGCTGCTGCTCGGCGGCGATGCGCGCCGCGCGGTCCTGGTCGAGCTGCGTGCGGAACTGCATCTCCGTGTGCGCGACCTGCTCGCGCAGGCGCTGCAGCTCGGCCTGTTCGGCCTGTCGATTCGTCGACTGCTGTTCGAGCTGGCGGCGCAGTTCGGCGGCCTGCTGTTCGGCGGCGAGACGGCGCTGCTGCTCTTCCTGCGCCCGCATGTCCTGCGCCCGCTGCGCGAGACGCGTGCGCTCGGCACGCAGCTCCGGCAGTCGCGGACTGATGGCGTTGCGGCGGGCGACGAGCTCGAGACGCCGCGCTTCCATCTCGGCGACGTACGCGAGGTGATCGGCGTTGTCGTTCTGCTTGTCGTTCTTCGCCAGCGTGCGCGCGGTCTTCAGCGTCCCCTCGATGCGCTCGAGGTCGTTCGCGGCGAAGCGCTCCGCGCCGGCTGCACGAGCCATGCGGATGGCGTTCTCGGCGATGATCACGCGGTCCGCCGACGTCACGCCGCGGCTCGTCATGGCCGGCGGTTCGTACAGGTCGATGGTGGCGGCGGTGCCGCCGAAGGTGCCGATGTCGGTGCGCAACGTGCGGATCTCGCTGTTTGCGGCGAGGAGGTTGGCCTGTGCTTCCGCGGCGAGAGCGGCGTGGTGCGCTTCGACGGCGCGGAGTGCGGCCATCTCACGGGTGTTGCGGTTGTCGTGGCTCCAGTTCGTGCGTGCTTCACGAAGGCGGTTCGAGGCGTCGTTGTACAGGTCGGTCGCGAACGTTGCCGCTCCCGCCGCCTGCGCCGACGCTAATGCAGCCTCGGCCGTCGTGAGACGCGACTGCGCCGTCAGCTTCTCCCGGTCTGTTGTCGATTGCGCATCTACCGGTCCGGCAAGCGCGAGACCGAGCAGAGCGACTGCTGCGGTACTTCGTAGTATCGATCTCATAGGCATTCCTTTCCTTACTACTTATTGCAAGGATTGCAAGTCAGAGACCCAGAACCTCCAGCCACACGCGCCGCACTTCGCTCGCGCCGCGTGCGCTCGGCTCGATGATCGATTCGGCGAGGTACCAGCGCTCGCGCTCGCTTACGGTCATGCCGTGGCCGAGGAAGTGGCGGTGGATGTCGGCGAGGCGGAGGCGCGGATCGGAATGTGCGAACGTCCGTACGAGCCCGTTGTACTCGGCGAGCCATTGCGCCTCGCGATCGAGCGTGCGGCCGTATCCGGGGAGGCGGTTCGTGCCGTCCGACGGATCGTAGACGGTGCCGATGAGGATGGTGGCGTTGGGACGGAGCGCGAGCAGTTTGCGGACCGCGGTCTCGAGCCTCGCGAAGATTTCGTGCGCCGGACTCTCACTCCCGCCGATCTCGCCGAGGAGATCGTTCCCGCCCGCGGTGATGGTGATCAGCGTGGCTTCGTCGCTGCGCGTGACGCGCTCCACCTGGCGCAGCAGGCTGTGCGTGGTGGCGCCGTCCGAGGTCAGGTCGTCGACGGGAATCCGCAGATCGCGTCCGCGGAACTCCGGCCACAACTTGTCGTCATTGCGCACGAGCAGCGAGACCGCGCCGAGCTCGGTCGTACTGGCCTTGCCGGCGTAACGCCGCGCGACGTCGGCCGCGGGATAACTGTCGATGGAGATGCTGTCGCCGAGGGCGATGTAGTGGGTGAAGGGGATGCTGGTCATGGCAGGGCGGCAGGCGAGGCTCGCGAACAGGAGAAACGTGGCGACTCGCACGGGCGGGAGGGGTGCGGGGGACGTGCCACGCGATTTTCCGCGAGCCGGTCTCGACGAGAGCTCCGGTTCCCAGCCGGCAGCAACGGCGCTGCCGGATCAGCCGGCGAGACGCCGGCGTTCCCGTGGCAGCGGTGCGTGCAGCACCGCCTCCAGCAATCCCGGAAACGCGGCATCCAGTTCTGCGCGTCGCAGCGAGTTCATGCGCCGCACGCCCTCACCCCGTGTCGCGATCACGCCCGCATCGCGCAAAACCTTGAAGTGATGCGACAGCGAGGATTTCGGGATGCGCACGTCGAACGTGCCGCACGACATCTCGCCCTCGTCCGCGAGCTGCCGCACGATCTTCAGGCGCAGCGGATCGCTGAGCGCGTACAGCACGTCGGGGAGAGACATCTTGGCCATCGCCGGCGATGTTAACCGATTCGTCATTGTTCGAAAAGAGTCGAACAATTACATTGTTCGAAGAAGTTCGAACAAAGGAGTGACGTATGTGGTCCATGGAATTGCGAGCCTCCGGAAAAGAGAACCTGGTGGAAGTCGACAAACCGCGGCCGGAGCCGGGTCCCGGCGAGGTGCTCGTGCGCATCAAAGCGGTGTCCGTCAACTATCGCGATCTCGCCCTCATCCGCGGTGATTACGGCGCCGTGCAATTTCCGCTCGTCCCGCTCTCCGACGGTGCCGGTGAAGTCGTGAGCGTCGGCGAAGGGGTGACGCGATTCGCGGCCGGCGACCGCGTCATCTTCGCCATGCGCCCGCTGTGGCAGGACGGCACGCCTACGCGCCAGGCCATCACCACCTCCCTCGGCATGACGCTCGACGGCGTGATGAGTGAGTATCGCGTCGGACACGAAACGCATCTCGTCCGCACGCCGAAACATCTCACCGACGAACAGGCGGCCTCGCTTCCCATCGCCGCGGTGACCGCTTGGCACGCGCTGGTCAACGGCGGAAACGTGAAAGCGGGTGAGTGGGTGGTCGCGCAGGGCACCGGCGGCGTCTCGCTCTTCGCGCTGCAGTTCGCGAAGCACCTCGGCGCGCGCGCGATCATCACCTCGAGCAGCGACGAAAAACTCGAGCGCGCCCGCGCCCTCGGCGCCGATCACACGATCAACTACCGCACGAATCCCGAGTGGCAGGACGAAGTCGTGAAGCTCACGGAGGGCGAAGGCGCCCAGCACGTCGTCGACGTCGGCGGCAGCGAGACCATCGCGCGTTCTCTCGAAGCGGTCCGTCCCGGCGGCAACATCTATCTCATCGGGTTTCTCAGCGGCTCGATGGTGAACATCGATCTGCCGAAAGTCTTCCGTCGCGCGGTGGCGTTGCGCGGGCTGTCCGTCGGATCGATCGCGTCGTTCGAGAAGATGAATGCCGCGATCGAGGAGGGGAGGATCGAGCCGGTGATCGATCGCGTCTTCGAGCGTCACGAGCTCGGCGCCGCGCTCGACCACATGGCCGCGGGCGCGCAGTTCGGGAAGATCGCGCTGCGGGTGTGAGGGGCGACGGCCGGGGGCGGCCGTCGCCACATCCGCGTCAGACGCGCTTCGCTTCGCTGATGACGAGCGTCTCGCCGCCTTCTTCGCCGCAGTTCATGAGCTTGCCTTTGACCTTGACGGTCGCGCCGTCTTTGCTGACGCCGAGGACGTCGGCTTTGCTCTCGTGGCAGACGGTGTAGCTCTTGCCGTTGGCGACACGGAAGACCGTCTTCGCTTCGTCGCCGGAGCCGATCTTCGCGACCGTGCCGGTCAGCTCGACCGACTTCGCGGACTTGTTGAGGTTGCACTCCTTGCCTCCGGCGAGGAGCGTGGTGGCGGTGAAGAGGACGACCAGGAGGATGACCAGTCTTTTCATTGAGCGTGTTTCCTTTCGCCGATCAACTTAGTCATCGCACGCCGAAGAGTCTTGTCACGGCTGTGAACGAATCGCGACGTAGGGTGGCAGCGGCGACGGGCGGCGGCAGAGATGAAGGATGAACGCCACGCGCGTTCGCGCTAGGGCTCGAGGCCTGGTTCGTAATTCGTGGCGAAGGAGAGGAAGCGTGCGACTTCGAGAATGTCCTTGCCGACGAAGCGCACTGAATGCGCGTCGATGCGCTCGACGTTCGGCAGGAAGGCGAGGATCTCCGCGGGGCGGTAATTCTTGAACTGCACTTCCAGAGTGGACGGCGCTTTCACGGTCATCGGCTGGAAGCGCGTGCGATTCTGCAGGGCGCGCTTCACCGCGTCGCGGACGCGTTCCCGCGCTGCCTCGGGGGTCAGCGTCTTCGCGGAGTGAAATCCGTACGACTCCTTCACGATCGCGACTTCGAGGTCGCCGATGATCTTGCGCGCCTCGGCGACGGCCGCGTCGTCGCCGGAGATCATCACCACCGGCACGCGAAAGTGTCCGGCGATCAGTGCGTTGATGCCCGCCTCCGGCATCGACACGCCGTCGATGCGCACGTCCGCGAGACGCGCGGACGAGATCGTATGCGCGCGCACGCCGGCCGGATTGCTCGTGCTGCTGTGGTAGCCGATGAACAGCACCGCGTCGAACGTGGCGTCGATGCCCTGCATCATCGACAACGGACGCGGTCCGCCGCGAATGACCTGCACGTCCTTCGGCAGACGCTCCAGCAGCAGGTTCTGAAAGTTGCCGTGCGAGTCGCTGACGACGATCTCCGTCGCACCCGCCTCGCGCGCGGCCGCGATGGCCGCGAGCACTTCCTCCGTCATGAACTCGCGCGCTTTCGCGTACTCGAATCCGGCCGGGCTCAGTTGCTCGCCCGTGACCACTCCGCCGATGCCTTCCATGTCCGCGGAGAGGTAGACCTTGAGACCGCGCGGCTGTGCGGAGAGCGAGGCGGCGAAGAGCAGCACGAGTGCGAGCGATTTCATGGGTGGCGATGATAGTGCGACACGGCGCGGCGGCGCGGTTTCGGACACGACTGCGGACGCACGTCGCGGAGATAGGCGGCGTGCAGCAGCTGTTCGTAGAACGCCGAGTAATGCCACGTCACCACTTTCGCGGCCTGTGGCGGGACGATGCGCAGTTGTTTTGCGACGCGACTCCAGGTGGCGACGTCATCGCTCCACTCGTACGATTCGATGTTGATCCACGGCTCGATTCCACTGCCGAGGAACGCCGCCACGAATTCGCGCTCGTACATCGCAGCCTGGGCGATGAACTCGTCCTCGGACCACGAGCTACAGCCGATGGAGCAGGGATCGACGCGCGCGGCGACGCGATCCTGGAGCGCCACCGCCGTGATCCCGCTGTTCACGAACAGCGCGTGGAACAACTCCGCGGTGGCACGCGGGCCGCGGAGCTGGCGATCGTTTGCTGGATTGAAGTACGGCGAGATCAGGACCTTGCGGCCGTCCAGCAATGCCGGCATCACCTCGTCGATGTAATGCGTGCGAATCGCGTCGGGAGAATCGCTGAAGTTGTACAGCTCGCGCGCGATGTACCACCCGTCGAACGGGAGCGCTGCCAGCTGCCCGGCCGTGATCCTGTCGACCTCCGCCCATCGGCGCAATTGCCCGGGCGCATCGTCAGGTGAGATGTTGCCGTAGTTCAGGCCCGCGTACACCGTCAGGCCGGCCTTCTTCGCCGCGTCTACCCACGGTCGCATCCCTTCCATCGTCGGGACATCCGCGCGAAAGATCACCGTACATGCGCCGTCGCGCGCGAGCGCGCCGGCCACGGTTCCGGGCGAGTCGTCCACGTCCTCCAGATCGACGAACACTCCTGCGACTGCGCGCAAGCCATGATCCGGCACCGCGTCGGGCTGCTGGATCGGAATGCACGAGGCCATCACCGTGAACACGATCATTGCCAGCATGCCTGGAATCGATGCACGATCTGATCCGATGCCGACGCCCACCGTTCACCTCATCGACGCCAGTCCGTATCTCTTCCGCGCGTTCTTCTCCGTGCCGAAATCGATCGTCGACGGCAAAGGGAAGATCTCGAATGCCGTGTACGGCTTCACGATGTTCCTCGCGAAGTACATCGCCGACGAAACGCCGACGCACATCGCCGTGGCGTTCGACCGCCACTTCAACGGCAGTTTCCGCAACGACCTCTATCCGCCCTACAAGGCGCAGCGCGAGGCCTCGCCGCCGGAGCTCGAGGCGCAGGTGGACCCGGCGCTCGCGGTGACGGAAGCGATCGGCGTCGCGGCGTACATCGACGAGACGCACGAAGCGGACGACCTGATCGCTACGATCATCGAGCAGACGGACGCGAAGAAGGTGCAGTACGTCGTCGTGTCGAGCGACAAGGATCTCGCGCAGCTCGTGAATGCGCGCACGACGCTCGTCGATCCCGCGCGCGATCTGCGGTTCGACGCCGACGCGGTCGTCGCAAAGTTCGGCGTGCTGCCCGAGCAGATGACGGACTATCTCGGCCTGGCCGGCGACGCGGTGGACAACATTCCCGGCGTACGCGGGGTGGGACCGAAAACGGCCGCGCAACTGCTGCAGCAATACGGTTCCCTCGAAGGCGTCTACGAGAACCTCGGCAGGATGAAGAATCAGAAGCTGGCCGCGAAGCTCGAGGAGCACGCGGAGATGGCGAAGCTGTCGAAGGAGCTGGCGACGGTGTCGCGGCAGTCGCCGATCCGGGTGACGCTCGACGATCTGCAGTACCGACCGCCGTCCGCTCCGGCGAAGGAGATCATGAACGCATGGCTCGGAAGAAAGTAGACGCGGCGGAGTTGATCGAGCGCGTGCGCGCGATTGCCATGGCGTTGCCGGGAGTGACGGAAAAGCTTTCGCACGGCGAGGCGGCGTTCTTCGTCCGAGGGCGGATGTTCTTCACCACCGACAACGACCATCACGGCAGCGGTCACGTCGCGGTGTGGTGCAACGCGCCGGAGGGGGCCCAGCAGTCGCTCGTCGAAGGCGATCCGAAGCATTTCTTCGTGCCGCCGTACGTGGGGAAGGCGGGCTGGCTGGGCGTGCGTCTCGACAGCGGGCTGTCGTGGAAGGTGATCGGCGATCTGCTGAAGCAGGCACACGGGATCACGGGCGTGAAGCGAGCCAGATGACGTAGCGCGGGCCGCCTTTCGCGCCGCGACCGCGGACCTTCACTTCTTCGACCGTGAAGCCGGTCTGTCTGAGGCGCTTCACGAACGCGTCGTCCGGACCGCCGGACCAGACGGCGAGGATGCCTTTCGGACGCAGGGCGTCATACGCGCGCCGCAGCCCGCCGTGGGTGTAGAGGCGATCGTTGTGTTTCGACGTGAGTCCGGCGGGGCCGTTGTCGACGTCGAGGAGGATCGCGTCGTACGCGCCGTCGGCGATCACCCTGGCGACGTCTTCTTCGCGGATGGTCACGCGCCGATCGTCCAGCGCGCCTTTCGATACGCCGCGCAACGGTCCGCGATGCCACGCCACGACCGCAGGAACGAGCTCCGCGACGATCGCTTCGCTCTTCGCATCGATGCGTTGCAACACGGCGGTCAGCGTGAACCCCATCCCCAGTCCGCCGATGAGTACGCGCCTGTTGCTGCCACCCATGCGCTCGCACACGAGCTCCGCCAGCGCATCCTCCGATGCGTGGACGCGGCTGTTCATCAGTTCGTACGGCCCGACGCGGATCGAGTACTCGTCGCCGCGCTGGTACAGGCGCATCTCGCCGCCGTCGCCCGGGATGACCGCGGTGTCGAGCAGGGTCCACGGAATCATTCGCGCGATCGTACCGGAGCGGGACCCCGACGTGGGCCGGGGCGGCCGGCAGCGCTGGTTGGCCAGGCCGGAACGCACGCCACACGGGAGCACTGTGCGTTCCCCGCGACCGCACGTGTTTCCACCGAGCCGCCGGCGCCGGCCCAACTTCCCCGTGTCCCGCACGTACATCAGTGCATGTACTCGCGCGAGTGGGCTGCCTTCTTCGGTGGCGCGGAGCGAGAGCTGCGCACTGCTTCCTTCGAATACGCCGAGCGCATCGCCCGTGTCCCGGACGCGGAAGTGCCGCGGCACACGCACGACGTCGCGCATCTCGTTTTCGTCGTGCGCGGCACGTATGTGACCGAAGCGCGCAACCGGAAAGGGGAGTGCGGCGCGGGCGCGCTCATCTTCAATCCCGCCGGCACCACGCATCGCGACCGCTTCCGCACCGACCTCGGACGATTCTTCGCCGTCTCCTTCGTTCCCGAAATCGCCCACCGCATCGAATCCATCCATCCCGCCGCGAATTGCGTCAGTCCGCCACCTTCTCCGACCTCGTCCTCGAAGGACTCGGCCTCGAGCTCGCGGGACTTCTCGCGCGCAGCCTCGCGCATCCGGACCGACGTGCGCCGCGCTGGCTGCTGCAGGTGCGCGACGCGCTGCACGACCGCTGCACCGAACGTGTCGCGATCCGCGAGCTCGCCCGCGAAGCGCGCGTCCATCCCATCCACCTCGCGCGCGCGTTTCGTCAGTACTTCGACTGCTCGCCGGGCGAGTACCTCCGCCGCTGCCGCATCGACCGCGTGCGCGCTCTCCTCACCACGACCGACCTCCCGCTCGCCGAGCTCGCACTCGAAACCGGATTCTCCGACCAGAGCCAGCTCACGCACGCGTTCCGCCGCGCCACCGGCACGACGCCCGCAGCGTTCCGCCGCGACAAACACGTTCCGCGCGCACAAGACGGTGCGCGTGCAACGTCCCGATGATGACGCCATGAAAGCGCTCGCACTCATCGTTTTGCTTGCAGACGTGACCGGCCTCTGGCATGCGAAGAAATCGTTCGGCCCCGAGGTGCACGGCATGCTGACCATCGAAAAGGACGGGGACGCCTGGCGTGCCGAGATCGCCGGACGCGAAGCCGCCGTGCGCGTCGAACAGGACCGCGTCACGTTCGACCTGCCGCACGAAGAAGGCACGTTCCGCGGCCGGATCCAGCACGACCGCATCACCGGCCACTGGATCCAGCCGCATACGCAGTTGACCGGCACGCGCTTCGCCACGCCGGTCACGCTCGAAAAACAGCGCCCGAACCGCTGGCGCGGCAACGTCGAGCCGATGGCCGACACGCTCACGCTCTTTCTCCCCGTCACGCGCAAGGAGGACGGCACGCTGGCGACGTTCTTCCGCAATCCCGAGCGCAACTTCGGCCGCTTTCAGCGCGTCGACGCGATCACCGTCGACGGAACGGAGGTGAAGCTCACCGGCCCCGCCGCGTTCTCGACGGAAGGTCAATACGTTGACGACCAGCTCGCCTTCCCCGCGCGCGGCGGCTGGTACGACTTGCAGCGCGCCACTCCCGCGGAGGAAGCGCGGTTCTATCCGCGCGCGAAGAACAGCAGATACGCGTATCGCAAACCGCCGCTCGAAGACGACGGCTGGCCCGTGGCGACCGTCGAAGACGCCGGCCTCGATCGCGCCGCGCTCGCGAAGTTCCTGCAGATGATCCTCGACAATCCCGTCGATACCCTCGGCTCGCAGCAGGTTCACGCCGTGCTCCTCGCGCGCAACGGCAGGCTCGTGCTCGAGGAGTACTTTCACGGCTCGCATCGCGAGGAGATCCACGACCTCCGCTCGGCCGCGAAGAGCGTCGCCTCGATGCTCGCCGGCGCGGCGAACATCCCCGCGTCGACGAAGGTCTACGCGGCAATGCAGACGCCGACGAACGACGCGCGTGCGCAGTCGATGACGCTCGAGCATCTCCTCAACATGGCCTCGGGGCTCGATTGCGACGACAGCGACTCGCAATCGCCCGGTGCCGAGGACAACGTCGCCGAGCAGGAAGACCAGATCGCGTACTCGTTGCGACTGAACATGATTCGCGCGCCCGGCGAGACGGCCGTGTACTGCAGCATCAACACGAATCTCGCCGGCGCCGTCGTCGCGAAACAGACCGGCCGCTGGCTGCCCGAGCTCTTCCACGAAAAGCTCGCCGCCCCGCTGCAATTCGGCCGCTACGCCATCCCGCTCATGCCCCTCGGCGAAGCCTACATGGGCGGCAGCATGCGTCTGCGCGCGCGCGATTTCCTCAAGCTTGCCCAGGTCATGCTCGACGGCGGCAAGTGGCGCGGAAAACAGATCGTCAGCGCGGAGTGGGTGCGCGCGTCGTGGAAGCCGCGTTACGAGCTGTCCGGCATCCAGTACGGCTATCAATGGTGGTCGATGGAGTTCCCGTACCGCGACCGCAAAGTGCGTGCGTATTTTGCCGGCGGGAACGGCGGCCAGGTCTCGATGGGCATCCCTGAGCTCGGTCTGGCAGTGGTCTTTTTCGGCGGCAACTACGCCGATCCGGCGACGTTCGTGCCGCAGCGGCAGTACGTCCCCCAGTACGTGCTCCCGGCAGTCAGATAATTCGGATAGGATCGCGGGCGATGACTGACATTCTCGCCCGCAACAACGTCAAAGTTTTCGGCCGCGGCTCGCAGCCGATGCTGTTCGCTCACGGCTTCGGCTGTGACCAGAACATGTGGCGCTTTCTGACGCCCGCGTTCGAAGCCGACTACCGCCTCGTTCTCTTCGACTACGTCGGCTGCGGCCACTCCGATCTCTCCGCGTACGACGAAGAGCGGTACGCGACGCTCGACGGTTATGCGCAGGACGTGCTCGAGATCTGCGAAGCGCTCGACCTGCGCGACGTGATCTTCGTCGGCCACTCCGTCAGCAGCATGGTGGGCGTGCTTGCCGCGGGCCGCGAGCCGGAGCGGTTCGCGAAACTGATCATGGTCGGCCCGTCGCCGCGCTACATCAACGACGCCGAGTATCACGGCGGCTTCGCCCGCGAGGACATCGAAGGGCTGCTCGACCTCATGGACAAGAACTTCATCGGCTGGGCGACGTTCCTCGCGCCGGTGATCATGAAGAACCCCGAACGGCCCGAGCTCACGGAGGAACTGCACGAGAGTTTCTGCTCGACGGATCCGAAGCTCGCGCGGCGATTCGCGGAGGCGACGTTCTTCTCCGACAACCGCAGCGATCTCGAGAGCGTGCGCGTGCCGTCGCTGATCCTGCAGTGCGCCGAGGATGCGATTGCGCCCACGGAGGTGGGGCGGTATGTCCACCGCGTGACGCCGGAGAGCACGTTGCGGTTGATGAAGGCTACGGGACACTGCCCGCATGTCAGCCATCCCGAGGAGACCATCTCGCTCATGAAGGAGTATCTGGCGGGGGCCTGAGGTGGAACCGCTGCTCGACCAGGCGCCTTGCGGTTTCGTCTCGCTGGGGGACGACGGCACGATCCTGGAGATCAACACGACACTGGCCACGCAGCTCGGCGCCACCCGCATCGAGCTCCTGGGCTGGCACGTGCAGAAACTCCTTTCGCCCGGCGCACGCGTGTTCTACCAGACGCACCTCTTTCCTCTGCTGAAGATGAAAGGGCGCGTGGAGGAGATCTACCTCACGCTGCGTGCGAAAGACGGCACCGACGTGCCGATGCTGATGCACGCTCTGCGTCGCGAGCGCAATGGCGCATTCGTCAGCGACTGCGTCTTCGTGCGGATGCAGCAGCGGTTCCAGTACGAGAGCGAATTGCTCGAAGCACGCCGCGCGGCGGATCGCGCGAATGCGGCGAAAGCGAAGTTCCTCTCGATGATGTCGCACGACCTGCGCAATCCGCTGACGTCGATCTCCGGCAACGCGGCGCTGCTCGCCGGCGGCATGCATGGGCCGCTGAACGAGGCGCAGGCGGATGCGATCGCGCGGATCCGCGAGGCGTGCACGACGCAGTTGCGGATGATCAACGACATCCTCTCGTTCGCGAAGCTCGAGTCCGGACACGTCGAAGTCGCCGTGAAACCCGTGCGCGTGGCGGAGGCGATCGCGCAGACCGAACGTCTGCTGCGGGAGCGCATCGCGGAGGCGGGACACGCACTCGCCGTCGACTGCGCGGAGGACGTATTCGTGCACGCCGACCCCGACCGCTTCCAGCAGGTGCTGCTGAATCTCGTCACCAACGCCATCAAGTTCATGCCGCCGGGCGGCACGATCGCGATTCTGGGGGAGCGCGACGAGAGCAACGTGCGGATTCACGTGCGCGACTCCGGCGTCGGCATCCCGCGCGAGCAGCTCGAGACCGTCTTCGAGCCGTTCGTACAGCTCGATCCGGAGCGTACCGAGTCCACGCAGCGTGGAGTCGGCCTGGGGCTCGCGATCGCCCGCGAGCTCGCCCGCGCGATGGACGGAGAGCTGACCGCGGAGAGCGTCGTCGGCCAGGGCTCCGTGTTCACGATCTCCCTTCCGGCGGCCGTTCCCGTTCCGGGCTAGACCGTTCATCCCTTTGTCGCGAACGCCGCCGATGCGCGGCACGACACTGGGGCGCATGAAGAAACTGCTGCGCAAGTGCGACGTCGACGCGGTCCGCAACACGTTCCTCCCGATCCCGACGCAGATCGTCTCGAACGAGGAGTTCATCCCGATCGCGCAGACGCCGGAGCAGCAGCGCGTCGAGGCGAAGCTCAACGAGATCGCGGATGGGGCGGCGAAGAAGCTGGGGGTGTCGCGGCGGCACTTTCTCGCGAGCAGCGGCGGCATGGCGGCGGCGTTCCTGGCGATGAACGCGGTGTTCGGCTGCCGCTCGTTCGACGTCGATCCGGCCGAAGTGACGGAGCCGGGGGCGACGGCGGAAAAAAGGCCGAAGCAGGAGTTCATCTTCGACGTCCAGACCCATCACGTCGCCGCGGGACGCGTCATCGAGATGCCGCCGCTGCTGCGCTACCGCGAGTTCGGCGGGATGATGGGCAACGAGGCGCTCAAAGGACGCGCGCACGCACGGGACGACCTCTATCTCGCCAATTACGTGAAGGAGATCTTCCTCGACAGCGACACCGTCGTCGCGGTCATTACCGGTCTCCCCTCGCGCACCGAAAGTCAAAATGTTCTACCCGCTGCAGACATGGTGGAAACGCGGGCGCAGGTGAATGGCCTCGCGCGCTCGCAGCGTCTCATCGCCCACGGTCTCTTCTCCCCCGACCTCGGCACGCAGAACATGGAAGAGATGCAGCGCCAGGTCGAGCAACTGAAGATCGAGGCGTGGAAGGGCTATCCCGGCCAGCCGCTCGCGGACGACGGGCGGGGGTGGTGGATGGACGACGAGAAGGTTGCGTATCCGGCGTACGAGTATTCGCGGCGCGTGGGCATCAAGACCATCTGCGTCCACAAAGGCTTGCCGCTGCCGGTCTGGGACATGGAGCACAGCAGCCCGCGCGACGTGCCGAAGGCGGCGCTCGATTTTCCGGACATGAACTTCCTCATCTACCACGCCGCCTTCCGCGGCATTCAGGATCTGCTGAAGGCGGCCGAGGATGATTTCAGGACGACGACGTACGTGCCGTGGATCTCCGATCTGTGCGAGGCGCGGAAGCAGAATCCGCGCATGACGAACGTGTACATGGAACTGGGGACGACGTTCGGCATGGTCGCGGTGACGCATCCTCGCGCGGCGGCGTACATCGTCGGCATGATGCTCGACGCGTTCGGCGACGATCACGTGCTGTGGGGGACGGACTCGATCTGGTGGGGCTCACCGCAGTGGCAGATCGAGGCGTTCCGGCGCCTGCAGATGCCGGAGGAGTACATGCAGCGCTTCGGCTTCAAGCCGCTGACGGACGAGGTGAAGCGCAAGGTGTTCGGCCTTTCCGCGGCGAAGATCTATCGCATCGATCCCGCCGCGAAACTGCGGGCGCTGCCGAACGACGCGCTGACGAAGCTGCGGCAGACGTACAGGGCCGCGGGCGGGTTGCCGTCGAACACGCAGTACGGGTGGGTGAGGTGATCTGGCGCTCTTTCTGCTCATGAAGCGCGCTCTTTTCGCACTCCTCTTCGTTTCCTGCGCCACCGCCCCTGCATCCACCACCTCGGCTCCGTCCACCACTCCTGCCGCGCCCGCCGCGGCTCGCGATCAGCTCGCCGACCTCCCGCACGAGCGGGTCGAGTACCACGTCGCCCGCTTCACCACCGGCGAGAAGGCTGCCGAGTTCGCGACGTACGTCGAGCGCATGCCGCAGTACGCGCCGATGATCCGCGAGAAACTGCGCCGCAAAGGCATGCCCGAGGATCTCGTGTACCTGGCGATGATCGAATCGGGACTCAACCCCGAGGCGCATTCGGCCGCCGATGCCCGCGGCATCTGGCAACTCGTCCCCGACACCGCCCGCCGCTACGGCCTGCGCGTCGACGAAACCGTCGACGACCGCATCGACCCCGAGAAATCGACCGACGCCGCGCTGACGTATCTGGCGCAGCTCTACAACCGCTTCGGCTCCTGGTACCTCGCCGCCGCCGCGTACAACACCGGCGAAAACCGCGTCGCCCGCATCATGACCGAGGCGACGGGACGCGAGTCCGGCACGGACGCGGACTACTACCGCATCTGGGACCAGCTCCCCGGTGAGACGCGGGACTACGTCCCCGCGATGCTCGCGGCGCGGCGGGTGGTGGGTCAAGTGAACAGGCGATAGTCGAAGAGGAATGGCTGCGGGCTGCCGATGTCGATCGAGCGGAAGTCTTCGTGCTCCGGGTTGAGCAGATAGTTCGACTCTCGTCCATCGACGACGACGCTCGGTACCTGCAGCACCGCGGACGTGCGGCGTGTGAACCACTCATATCCGATTTGCTGCAATGTTGCGGGTGGAGGGACGGCGCTCCAGCCGTCGGGTAGAGTCGCGAGCTCGATCGCTTCGACGAGCACCTCGGGAAACCAGCACTGGATGACGACGAACTCGTTGAGTACCGTGCTTTCGATGTGCGCGAGAGTTTCGAGGGCCGCGAGCGAGATCGTCGCGGACGTATACACGATGGGGATGCCGGGAGGGTTCCAGCGTCCGCCGTGGCGCCTCGAAGCGATGCCGGCGAACGCGTCGTCCGCGTAGCGCGCCTTGACGATGCGATATGCGGTGAGCACAGCTACATGTACACGCCGTGCTCGATGCGGTCGATCGTCGCATCGATTTCGCGCGCACCGAAATCGGTCTTCGCGAGGTGCAACGGAATTGCCCCCGACAATGCGATCTTCGGTTCCGTGAGCCAGCGCAACGCAGCTTTGCGGTCACCGCCGAAGAGGTCGAGGGCACGGGCATAGACGCGGGCGAGACGGAGCAGGCGATCCGATTCATCGGACCCGAACCGTCCTTCCACTTTGCGGCGCGCACGCGTGCGTAGCGGGAGGTCGAGCACGCTCGCGATCTCATCCGCGGGGAGACCGATGTTGTCGACGAGGCGCGTGAATGTCTTCCACGCGAAGCCTCTGTGCATTGCCTTCATCAGCGGTTCGGCGTCATAAACGGAGAGGCCGAGCAGCGCCGCGTAGGCATGCGGACGCGCCGTGGTGCGGCGCAGTTCGCGATAGCGCTCGACATCTGCTGGTGTCGTTTCCATCTGGCACCCAATATCGTGCCAGATGGCACGTACGTCAAGGACCCGCCACGCTCCACCACAACGCGTTGAACACCAGCGGGAACGTCGCGTGCGTCTGGCCGCGATGCTGCGGCCGGAAACCGAACAGCACGATCTTTCCTTTGCCGTACGTCACCGCCACCGCCGCCGCTTTGCGCGTGAGGCGGTCGGCGCCGTGGATCCAGCCGGAGAGGAGGATGTCTTCGTCCGCTTCGGGGTACGAGGCCAGGACCCAGCGCTGCATGTCGGTGGCGGGGGAGGTGGTGTCGAAGGCAATGGCGCCGTCGAGGAACGCCGCGGTCTGTGCGGGCATGCCGGCGGTGACGGGGTGGTCGGGGCGGAGGTGGATGCGGACGAGCGAGCCGGGGTTCGAGTAATCCTCGGAACGCACTCCCGCGAGGGCATTGCGCACGGGGATGTTGAACTGTTCGACGACGTAGTCGCAGGAGTCTCCGAAGGCGATGAGTGAGCCTCCCGCGTCGACGAACTTGCGCAGCGCCTCGGCGCCGTTCGATCCGAGGGCACCGCGGTATTCGGGCGGCATCTCCTCTTCGTAGCGCATCGTGACTTCACTCGTGCGGCGGCCCGCGGCGAGGACCTCTTTGTGGATGTCCGGGAGGATCAGCGCGTCGATTCCGGTGAGACCCTTCTGCACATCCTGCGGAGACACGCCTTTGACCGGCACGCCGTACGTGTCGAGCAGCCAGCGCGTCCACCCTTCATCCATCGACGCGGACCACGGCTTGTACGTGGCCACGTTCGGCTTGCGCGCGAGCTTGTTTCCGCGTGCGATCACTTCCTTCGTGTCCGGTTTGATCTCGGTGACGCGCGTGGTGTTCTCCGGAAGCAGCGAGCGCTGCACCGTCACACCCATCTGCAGCGGCAGCGTCCACGTCGCGACGTCATACGGGCGCAGGATGTCGCGTCCCGCCTGGAGCCGCACCTCGGGATACCGCTGCGGCTCCATCATCTCTTCGATGAACTTCGCGTACGGCTGCGCGAGCGGAAGCCAGTAGTCGCCGTTCGCGGCCTGACGCACTTCGACGTTGTGCTCGGCCATGAGCCACGCCAGGTGCTGCGCGGTCGGCCAGTCGCGCTGATTCTTCGGGATGACGTACGCCTCACGCGGTTGCGCGGAAGCGACCGCCGCACGCGCACGCGTCACGAGATTGCGCAGCAGATCCTCGCGGTAGCGCGACGCCAGCTCGACGAGGGCATCCGAGGCGATGCGCTCGTAGTCCATGATGTCGCGCATCCGCCACCAGCCGCCCTTCCATGGGTTCGGGTGATTGATGGTCGCCTTGTAGTCGATGAGCCCTTTCGCGCCGCCGCGGAGCTCGTTCGGCTCGACGTAAATCGGCGAGGCGATGCGCGCCGACGCGACCTCGAGCAGCAATCCGGTGATGTTCTTCCACCAACCCGTATTGCGCGTCCCGCCGATCCAGTACGCGTCGAACTGATAGCCGTAAATGAGCCCGCTCTTGCCGGCCTGCTCGAGGCGGAAGGCCATGTTCGAGCCGACCATGTTCGCCTCGCGCCAGATCAGCGGATGCACGTCCGGATCGAGCGGATCGGCGAATGGCGGGATGAACATGCGCGGCCCTTCGCTGCCCATCTGGTGCTCGTCGACGAACACCTGCGGGTTCCACTCGTGATAGACGGCGCGGCTCAGCGCGCGCGTCTCCGGCTGCGTGAGCATGTACCAGTCGCGGTTGTTGTCGTGGCCGACGTAATGGTGATAGAGCCACGGCAGGCGGCCGCCCTCGTATTTGGTGCCGACGTACTTGCGGTAGTAATCGGTGATCATCGTCTGGCCGTCGGGATTGAGCGACGGCACGAGCAGCACGACCACGTCATTGAGGCGCTTCTTCGTCTCGTCGTCATTCGCGGTGACGAGTGCATGTGCCCACTCCATGGCCATCTGACTCGACGCGATCTCGGTCGAGTGGATGTTGCACGTCACGAGGACGACGGCCTTGCCCTCGCGATAGAGGCGCTCCGCTTCCGCATCCGTGAGTCCGCGCGGATCGGCGAGGCGTTTGGCGATCTCCTTGATCCGCGCCTTGTTGCGGATGTTCTCCTCGGACGAGATGACCGCCATGAACATGTTCTCGCCGAGCACCGTCTTGCCGAGGACCTCGACGTCGAGGCGAGGGGAAGCCTGATCGAGCGCGTCAAAGTACGAGCGGATCTGCCTGTAGTCGGCGAGCACGCGGTCCTTGCCGATGTCGAGCTTCAGATGCTGCGACGGCGACGGAATCTGCGCGGTGAGCGGCAGGGCGATCGCGAGGAGGACGAGCAGTCGTTTCATGCGGCGGGGATTATGAACCGGACATCGTATGATCGGCGCCATGAGACTCGTCGCGCTCGTTCTCGCGTTTCTACTGACGGGATGCGCCACGATGGCGCCGCAGCCGGTGCGTTTCCGGCTTCTCCAGATCAACGACGTCTACAAGGTCGAAGGACTCCAAAGTGGACGGCTCGGCGGCATGGCGCGCATCCGGACGCTGCGCGAGCAGCTCGAGTCGGACGGCACGCCGGTGTTCATCGTGCACGCCGGCGACGCGCTCTATCCGTCGGTGATGAGCAAGTACCTCGAGGCGCGTCCGATGATCGACGTGATGAACCTCCTCGACGGCGACGCGGAACTGTTCGATCCCGCGCTCCTCATCACGTTCGGCAATCACGAATTCGACAACAAGGACGTGAGCGTGCTGCCGCGCCGCCTCGCCGAATCGAAGTTTCCGTGGGTCTCCACGAACGTGCTGCGGTGCGCTCCCGAATGCGATCGCCGCTTTCCGGGAGTGGAAGAGACGATCGTGCGCGAGGTGGACGGCGTGCGCATCGGCTTTTTCGGGCTGACGCTGCCGTTGAAGAAGCCGGACATGCAATCGACGGATGTGAAGGAGGCCGCGCGCGCGGCCGTGGCGAACCTGCGGCGCGAAGGCGCACGCGTGATCGTCGCCATCACGCATCAGGAGCGAGTCGACGACCTGGCGCTCGTCCGCGACGTCCCCGGCATCGATTTCGTCATCGGTGGACATAATCACATGTTCATGCAGACGCGGATCGACGGCACGTGGATCACCAAGGCCGATGCCGACGCGAAGAGCGTGGTCGTCTACGACGTCGTGGTGCCGCCGGACGGGCGTGCGCGGGCCGTGCCTCTGCGCGTGGTGCTGGACGAGACCATCCCGAAAGACGAGCAGGTGGATGCGCGCGTGCAGGAATGGCTCGTTCGCCTCGCGCAGCCCGAGGTTCTCGGCCCGAACGAGAACATCGCCACGACGAAGAACCTGCTCGAAGGTGTCGAGACCGCGATCCGCGGACGCGAGACCGCCCTCGGCAATCTCATCACCGACGCCGTGCGCGCGCGGATGGGTACGGACATCGCCGTGATCAACGGCGGCTCGATCCGCATCAACGACGACATCGTTCCCGGTCCCATCACGAAGTACGACATGGAGGGGATCTTCAACTACAAGAACAAGCTCGTCGCGTTTCGTGTGACGGGGCAGCAGCTCCTCGACATGCTGCGCAACTCGGTCTCGCAGGCCGACGATGCCGCAGGCCGTTTCCTGCAGGTCTCGGGGATGGAGTTTTCGTACCGCAAGGTCGGGGAGGGGTACGTCGTCGAGCCGCGCGACGTCGAGATCGGCGAACGCATGCTCGACGTCAACGCGACGTACACGGTCGCGTCGACGGATTACCTCTATCTGCACGGCGCCGACGAGGATGAGTACATGCTCTTCGCAACCGACGCGACGCGTCCGCCGAAAGTGAGCGAGGACATGCCCGACTTTCGCACGACGGTCGAGGAGTACATCCGCGCGCGCGGCAAGGTCGACGTAAACGTGGAAGATCGGATCGTCCGCCGATGATGCTCGCGCGGCGCATCGCCTGGCGGTATCTCCGCCGTCCGACCGACAAGCTCGTTTCCGCGGTCGGTCTGGCCTCGGTCCTCGGGCTCGTCATCGGTGTGATGGCGCTCGTCATCTCCATGGCTCTCATGACCGGCTATCGCCGCGACCTGCAGTCGAAGCTGCTCGGCGGCAACGCGGAGGTGTTCGTCTACGCGATCGGTGCGCCGATCGCCGATCCCGCACGCCTCGTCGATCTCATCGGCACGACGCCCGGTGTCGCGCTCGCGTCGCCCGTGCTCTTTCTGCACGCGGTCGTGACGACGGAAACGAACACCACCGGCTCCGAAGTGATGATGAAAGGAATCGAGCCGACGCGCGGGCAGAGCTCGCCGATGCTGGCGAAGATCGTCGGACCGCGCGCCACGTTCGACACACCGTCGCGCGAGCGCGGAGTGGCGGTCGGCAAATACCTGGCCGCGAAGCTCGGCGTGAAGGCCGGAGACGCTCTCAGCGTGACGGTGGCCGCCAGCGGCGAGCGCGGGTTCATGCCGCGCACGACTTCGTTCCTCGTGACGAATGTTTTCTCGACCGGCTTCTACGAATTCGACGCGCGCTGGCTCTTCATCGACCTCGGCGAAGCGCGCGAGCTCTCGGGTGCGGGCGGCGCGGCGAACCTGATCGAAGTGAAGCTCGCGCCGGGTGCGGACATCGATCGCGTGACCGAGGCCATCGAGTCGCGGACGGATCGGCGCTACACCGTCAGCGACTGGCGGGAGATGAATCGCGCGCTCTTTTCGATGCTGCAGATCCAGCAGCTCGTGCTGTTCGTGGTCATCGGCCTGATCGTGTTCGTATCGACGTTCAACATCGTCTCGACGCTGGTGATGACGGTGCAGGAAAAGCGGCGCGAGATCGGGATCCTGACGTCGATGGGCGCGCGGCCGCGGCTCGTGCTGAAGGTGTTCCTCTGGTATGGGACGATGGTCGGCCTCGCCGGTACGCTCCTGGGCGTGGTGCTCGGCAGTGCGGTGTGCTGGATCATCACGCGGTATGAACTGGTGACGTTCCCGCCCGAGATCGCGGAGGTGTATTTCGTCTCGTCGATTCCGTTCGTGACGCGGCCGGTCGATCTCCTGGTGATCTCGGCGTTCTCGATTCTCGTGTCGTTCCTGGCGACGATCCTGCCGAGCATTCGCGCGGCGCGGCTCAATCCGGTCGAAGCGCTGCGTTACGAGTGACGCGCGCCGATCGGGGCGCTCGTAGCCACATGGTACGATCCGCCCCCGGTCCATGACTCAGGCAAGACTGGTTCTCGAAGACGGTTCCGTATACGAAGGCGAAGCGTTTGGCGCGACCGCCGACACGATCGGCGAGGTCGTATTCAACACCTCCCTCACCGGCTACCAGGAGATCATCACCGATCCCTCGTACCGCTTCCAGATCGTGGTGATGACGTATCCCCACATCGGCAATTACGGCGTGGAGAAGATCGTCTCGCAGAGCGAGCGTCCGCAGGTCGCGGGCTTCGTGATGCGCGACGCCGTCGCCGAGCCGTCCAGCGCACACGCGGAGCTCTCGCTCGACGAGTACTTCCGGAAGACCAACGTCACCGGGATCAGCGGCGTCGACACGCGTGCGCTCACGCGCCGCATCCGCAACGAAGGTGCGATGCGCGGGATGATCACCACGAACGTCACGCGCCCGGTCGATGCGGTCGTCGCGGAGCTGCGGCAGTCGCCGTCGATGGCGGGGCTCGACCTCGTGCAGCGCGTCACCGCATTGCGTCCGTACGCGTGGGAAGACCCGGCAGGGGAGAATCCGCTCAGCGTCGCGGTCTACGACTTCGGCGTGAAGAAGGACATCCTCCGCCAGCTCGCGAAGCAGGGTTGCGAAGTGACGGTCTATCCCGCGACGACGCACGCGGACGAGATCCTCGACCGCCGTCACGACGGGGTGCTGCTCTCGAATGGTCCCGGCGATCCGGAGCCGGTCACGTACGCGCACGACAACATCCGCCAGCTCGTCGGGAAACTCCCGCTCTTCGGGATCTGCCTCGGCCACCAGCTCCTCGGCATCGCCCTCGGCGGCCGCACCTACAAACTGAAATTCGGACACCGCGGCGGCAATCATCCGGTCAAGGATCTGCGCAGCGGCCGCATCGAGATCACCGCGCAGAATCACGGCTTCTCCGTCGACGCCGACTCGCTCAGCGAGAACGACATCGAGTACACGCACGTCAATCTCAACGACCAGACCCTCGAAGGGTTCCGCCATCGCCGCGAGCCGGTGGTCGCGGTGCAGTACCACCCCGAGGCGGCGCCGGGACCGCATGACTCCTTCTATCTGTTCGACGATTTCGTGCAGATGATGCGGGAGTGGAAGAAGAAGTAGGCCATGAAGATCGATCTCGACGAAGCACGGCGCGTGGCCGCGCTCGCGCATCTGCAGTTCGACGACGCGGGGCTGGAGCGCATGGCCGCGGAGATGACGAAGATCCTGACGTACATCGACCAGTTGTCTGAGGTGGATGTGGAGGGATTCGAGGAGCGGGATGCGACCGTGACGCCGTTTCGCGCGGACGAGCCGCATGCGTCGCTCGACCGCGAGCTCGTCGCACGGAACGCGCCCTCGTGGCGCGACGGCTTGTTCGTCGTGCCGAAGGTCATCGAAGGGAACGCGGGCGTCGCGACGATGGGCGCGGCAGCGTCCACGCCGCCGTCCCGCGAGGCCGGCGATGAATGACGTCCTCGCCTTGCCGTGGTCCGAAGCGCGCGAGCAGGTCTCGCCGCGCGAGTATGTCGAGACGTGTCTCCGCGCGATCGAGACGCACAACGAATCGCTGAACGCGTTTCTGCACGTGCATCGCGAGGCGCAGCCGGGCGCGTTGCCGGTCGCGGTGAAGGACAACATCGTCACGACGGACATGCCGTCGACGTGCGGCTCGCACATCCTGCGCGACTTCCGTTCGCCGTTCGACGCGACGGCCATCGCGCGTTTGCGCGCGAACGGCGCGGCCATCGTCGGCAAGACCAACATGGACGAATTCGCGATGGGCTCGTCGAACGAGCACTCCGCGTTCGGACCGGCGCGCAACCCGTGGGATCCGTCGCGCGTGCCGGGCGGTTCGTCGGGCGGCTCGGCCGCGGCCGTCGCCGCGCGCATGGTGCCGGTGGCCCTCGGTTCGGAGACGGGCGGCTCGGTGCGCCAGCCGGCGGCCTTGTGTGGCGTCGTGGGATTCAAGCCGACGTACGGACGCATCAGCAGAAACGGTCTCGTGGCGTTTGCGTCGAGCCTCGATCAGATCGGCATCGTCACGAAGACCGTGCGCGATTGCGCGGAAGTGCTGGAGATCGTCGCCGGACACGATCCGTACGATTCGACTTCCAGCAGCGAGCCGGCAGGGGAGTATGCGCACGATCTCGAGCGCGGCGTGCAAGGGATGCGTTTCGGCATCGTGTCCAAGGCGGTGGACAGACTCGAAGGCGAAGTGCGGGCGAACTTCGACGCGGCCGTGGACGTGCTGCGTCGCGGCGGCGCGACCATCGAGCAGGTGAGCATCCCCACGATCGGTTATGCCATTGCCATCTACTACATCGTGGCGAACGCCGAGGCGAGTGCGAACCTGTCGCGGTTCGACGGCATCCGCTACGGACATCGCAGCGAGATGGCGCGGACGCTCTCCGAGGTGTACGACGCTTCGCGCGGTGAAGGCTTCGGCGCGGAGGTGAAGCGGCGCATCATGCTCGGCACCTTCGCACTGTCCGCCGGCTACTACGACGCGTATTACGGACGCGCCCAGCGCGTGCGCGCGAAACTGCGGCACGAATTCGCTGAGGCATTCAAAGGCGTCGACGCGCTGCTCACGCCCACGACGCCGGAGCCGGCGTTTCCGATCGGCGCGAAGACCGAGGATCCGCTGGCGATGTATCTGTCGGACATCTTCACGGCGCCGGCGAATCTGGTCGGGATTCCGGGCATCGCCGTGCCGTCGGGATTCAGCGCGAATGGCTTGCCGCTTTCGCTGCAGGTCATGGCTCCGCATTTCGGCGAGCGGACGCTTTTCCGCGCGGGTGCGTTCTTCGAGCGCGAGACCGGGTACTGGCGCACGCTCCCGCCGATGCTTGCGGCGCGCTGACGGGCCGCCTATCTTGTAGGGCGGAGGTGCGTACATGCGCCATGTCCTTTGTGTCTGCGCGTTGGTTCTTCTCTCCGCCTGCTACGGCAGCCGTCCCGCCATCCCGGGCGAGCCGATGCGCAACGGCGGCGCCTCGCTTCCGGGCTCGATGCCGCAGGAAGCGCCGAGGCACATGGCCGCCGGCCAGAGCGTCTGCCGCGAGCTCTCACGCACGCGTTGCGCCGCGAACGAGTGCAAGGGCGCGAACATGGATTACGTGACGCTGTCGTGTTCGGGCGGGCGGAAGGTGAATCGGTGTGTGGCGAATGTGAGGTGCAGCGAGGGCTGACCGCCGAGGGATGAGGGGCGAGGGCCAAGGGCCGAGGGCCGAGGGGGTGCTCGGGCGTTGGCTGTATCCCTCGCCCCTCGCCCCTCGCCCCTCGCCCCTCGGCCCTCCAGGTGTACAATCCCCTCGTGCGTAATGGGTGGGTGGGTTTCTTCCTGAGTCTCCAGGCTGCGGTTCTTCTGGCTGCGCCGCCGCAGGCAGCCCCCATTGCCACCGCACAGGTCTCTCCGCAACTGCGCGCCACGCTCACGCGCGACTACGACATCGAAGCCGTCGTCAAACCGCATCAAGGCGATGCCTGGACGCGGCTCGCGAAACGCGTCACGGGCGACGCCTCGAACTGGGAAGACCTCGCCGCGCTCAACCAGCTCGACGACAACCTCAAGACGCACCACTCGGTGCGCGTGCCCTTCACGCTGCTCAAGCCCGAACTGCAGCGCGAGATCGTCAGGACACTCTTTCCGCAGGACTCGCTGACCGCCGACGGCTGGAAACACGTCGTCGTCGGTGCGCGCGGCATCGAGGGGGAATCGCTCTGGAAGATCGCCGAGTGGCTCACCGGCGACGGCGCGAACTACACCCTCATCCGCAAAGCCAATCCGAGTCAGGGACTCTCGACCCGCAAAGGTGACGTGATCCTCGTTCCCAAACGGTTGCTCACCGCCGCATTCGGCGGGAGCTCGGAGGAAGAGAATGCACCGAAGACGGCAGCAGAGGTTCGGAAACCATCGGACGATGCGACTCAGCGTGCAGCAGCGGATGAAAATGTTCCGGAGGCGACAGCGGTCGTATCGGGACAGCCGGCGCTGACCTACGACCGCGCGTCCGCCGAGCCTCACGCCGTTTATCGCCTGCAGAAGGGCGAGGCGCTCTATTCATCGGTGGCCATCCGCTTCACGGGCCGGGTCTACGCGAAGGACGTCGGCGACGTTCTCGACCGGCTCGTGAAGTTCAACGAGATCGACGACGTGTCGAAGATCCCGGTCGGCTATCCGGTGAAGATCCCGATGGACCTGCTGCTGCCGGAGTACCTGCCGCACGACGATCCCACACGCGTCGCGCGCGAGGCCACGCGGCGCGAGTCGGACCGCGTCGCCAAACGCACGCGGGCCACGGGTCTGTCGGGCGTGCACGTGATTCTCGATCCGGGACACGGTGGCCGCGACGTCGGCACCGAGCACGACGACGTCTTCGAGGCCACCTACGTTTACGACGTGGCCTGCCGTCTCCGCCGCCTCCTCGAAAAAGACAGCGCGGCGAAGGTGTCGATGACGACGAAGTCGAAAGCGAACGGCTTCACCATTCCGGAGAAGAACGTCCTCGCCGACGCGAACGATCACTACGTGCAGACCACGCCGAAGTATCTGCTCGACGACGCCATCGTCGGCGTGAACCTGCGCTGGTATCTCGCGAACTCGATTTTCCGCCGCGCCATGAAAAGCGGCACCGCGTCGGAGAAGGTGGTCTTCCTCTCCATCCACGCCGACTCGCTCCACCCCTCGCTGCGCGGCGCGATGGCGTACATCCCCGGCGCGGGCCACGTCACCGGGTCGTTCCAGAAGAAGGGCGACATCTATCTTGCGCGCGCCGAGGTGCGGGAGCAGCCGAGCGTCACGCATTCGCGGCAGGACGCGCTCGTGGCCGAAGGTCTGTCGCGCGATCTCGCCGAGTCGATCATGACGTCGTTCGACCGCAAAGGACTGAAGGTGCATCCGTTCGAGCCCGTGCGCGACAACGTGATCCGCAACGGCAAGGCCTGGGTTCCCGCCGTCATCCGCCACAACATGGTCCCCACGCGCATGCTCCTCGAGGTCTGCAACCTCGGCAATCGCAAGGACCGCGAACTGATCAAGACGAAGAAGTACCGCCAGCAGCTCGCGGAAGCGATCTACGCGGGGCTGGTGGACTTTTACGCGGGGCGGAACGAGAGCGCGCCGGTCGTCGCTTCGCGGTCGAAGTAGCGCCGTCCGCGGATTCCGCGCGAGCGCTCCGTGCATATAATCCGCGCCGCATGGCGCCCCGCTCCTTCGAAGGTGATCTCTCCGCGTCCGGACTGAAGATCGCCGTCATCGCCTCCCGCTTCAACGACGAGATCGTGTCCGGTCTCCTCGACGGCGCGCTCTCGTGTCTGCAGCGGCACGGCGCCGCCGATGACGACGTCTCGCTGTATCGCGTCCCCGGCGCGTTCGAGATTCCGGCGCTGACCGCGAAGCTCGTTGCCGATGACACCCACGACGCGGTCGTCACGATCGGATGTCTCATCCGCGGCGACACACCGCATTTCGATTTCATCTCCGCGCAGGTGACGAACGACCTCTCGCGCATCTCCGTCGAAGAGCGCTTTCCTGTCGCTTTCGGCGTGATCACCTGCAACACGTACGAGCAGGCGGTCGAGCGCTCGACGCCCGGCACCTCGAACAAAGGATGGGAAGCCGCGCTGGCCGCGATCGAGATGGCCAACCTCTGGCGCGCGCTTCGCACGAAGGAGACGTAGATGGGCGCCCGGCGCAAGGCACGCGAGCTCGCGTTACAGATGCTCTTTCAGCACGACATGTCCGGCAACGGTCCGGACCAGATCATCACCACGTTCGAAGAGCTGCAGAAGTCCAAACCGAATACGCGCGAGTTCGCGACGAAGATCTTCCGCGGCACCGTCGATCACATGACCTCGATCGACGAGATGATCCAGAACCAGGCTGAGAACTGGCGCCTCTCGCGCATGGCCGCCGTCGACCGCAACATCATCCGCATGTCGATCTACGAGTTCCTCCACGAGAACGACACGCCGAAGCTCGTGATCATCGACGAAGCCATCGAAATCGCGAAAAAGTACGGCACGCAGAAGTCCAGCCAGTTCATCAACGGCATCCTCGACGGGATTTTGAAACGGTACAATCTCGCGAGTGATGAGCGCAGCGCGAAGACTGCCGAGTAGACCGACGAATGCAGAATGCAGAATGCAGAACGATGAATTGAGAAACGGGGAAGCCCGACTTTCTCGGTTCTGCATTCTGCATTCTGCATTCTGCATTTGCGCCGGAGGCGCGCAGTGAGTCTCCTCGGCCGTCTCGAGGATCTCTCCCTCACCGACATCGTTCAGATCGTCTATCTCTCGCGCCGCACCGGTGTGCTGGAGATCATCAACGACAGCGGGCGCCACACGGTCCTTTTCCGTCACGGTCTCGTCGTCAACGCTGCCTCGCCGGAGCTGCCCGAGCTCGTCGGCTATCTGCGCGCGGCGGGGCTCATCCCCGAAGAGAGCGTGGCGATGCTGCGGAAGATGGAGGACAGCGGGATTCCTCCCGGCCTGGCGGTCGTGGAGATGAATCTCATGAACCCGGAGTCGCTCGGGAATGCCATCCGCGAGCGCATCCTCCACGTCGTCTCGCCGCTGCTGCAGAGTAAGGAAGGGGAGTTCAACTTCATCCTTTCCGACCAGATGCGCGCGATCGACCTCGAATACGAGCCCGATCAGATCTTCAAGGAAGGCGGCTTTCCGCCGAACCGCATCCTCGGCGCCGCCGAGGGGGAGAAGCTCAAGCCTCTGCGCGGACTCGAGGAAAGCCTCAAAGCGGGCAAAGCGCTGTTGCGCGGCTCCGCATCCGCCGAAACCACACCCGCCTCGCTCAACCTCGGATTAGGCCAGCCGATCGCGCCGTCTCCTCCGAACAAACTCCCCGGCACCGCGGAAACGGCGACGGACAACGTCGTGCCCTTCCCCGCGCCGAACGTCATCGATGCGCGCGAGGAGTTCACGCCCGTCGATGAATTACCCGAACCCGCAACGCCGCCGCCCGCCCCGATGCGCATCGCGGCGCAGGGCGCCAGCTCCGGCCAGTTCAAAGTTGCGGGCGGTCTGTTCGAAGTCGAATCGCCGGATGCGCTCTATCGCAACGTCGTCCTCTTCGAGCGCAACCCGCTCGTGCGCGTGGCCGCGCGCCGCGCGTTCACGAAACAGAGCGTGAAGATCTCGCAGTACGGCGCGCTCGACGACGTCCGCGCGGCGATGACGGAGCTCTTCCGCGCGAACAGTTTCTTCGTCACGTTCCTCGAGCTCACCGACGACGATTCGTCCGTGCGGCTCATGCAGCAGCTCAAGCGCAAGAATCCGCGCCTGCCGGTGGTGATGATCGATCGCGAGACCGACCTGCGCCGCCGTCACGACCTCTTGCGCGCCGGCGCGGACCTCTACGTCACCAAGCCCACGCCCGCGCGTCTGCAGCCGGGACTCGCGGAAGAGGAGCTCGCCCTCTTCGCCGACGAGCTGGTGCTGTTCGCCGAACGTTCCTTCGAACAATGGGAGCAGATCACCGGCGGTGGGGTCGAGGCGGGGAAGAAGTTCTACGAGCAGGCCACCAAAGAAACGACCGAGCGTTCCTTCGGCCTGCTGCGCCAGCTCATCAACGAGCTGTCGAATCCGAACGACATCGGTCAGGTGTCGGCGACGATCCTCCGTCTGTCTGCCGAGTATCTCGATCGCGGCGCGCTGTTCATGGTCACCGACGACGGTTTCACAGGCCTCGGCGGTTTCGGCGTCACCGGCGGCGGCGACGAGTTGGACCGCCGCGTGCGCGACTTCCGCATCACGCGCGGCCAGCCGTCGCTCCTCGAAGACGTCGCGAAGTCGAACGAAGCGCACCGCGGGAAAATGCGCCGCACTCCCGCCAACGTCGAACTGATCGAGCGCCTCGGCGGCATGCTGCCCACCGAGGTGGTGGCGCTGCCGATCATGCACTCCAACCGCGCCATTGGTATCCTGTACGGCGATAACGCGGAGCATCGGGCGCCGATCGAAAGCATGACCGGTCTGGAGATCTTCCTCGCCCAGGCAGGGTACGCGTTCGGGAACGCGGTGTTCGCATCGGAGAGGGCGGGGCGGCGCTGATATGAAGATTCTCGTTGTGGAAGACTCCTCGTCGATGAGGGCGTACCTCACGACCGTCATCGAGGGAGGCACGGAGGCCTACGACCTCGAGATCGTCGAGGCGGCCAGCGGCTTCGAAGCGCTCAAGACCCTCCCGCACCACAAGTTCGACGCCATCCTCACCGACATCAACATGCCGGACATCAACGGTCTCGAGCTGGTGAGCTTCCTCAAGAATCACCCCGTCTACCGCTCGATCCCCATCATGGTCATCTCGACGGAGAGCACCGAGGAGGATCGCCGCCGCGCGGCCGCACTGGGCGCGGAGGAGTACCTCGTCAAGCCGTTCGAGGCGGGGGAGCTCGTCGATAAGTTGCGCAGGTTGCTCAAAGTCGCCTAACGCGCGTTCGCGCAACGTGGTGCGTCGTCCATTCTCGGTTCCTGGCGCGATCGCGATCCGATGCGCGGCAACCGGCCGCAGACAACCGACAACCCGGCCGCGGCGGCTGGTAACATCTCCCCCGTCCGATGGCGAAAGAAGACGATCGCGCGAGAGAAGAGTTCACCAGCGAAGCGGAGGAGCTGCTCGACACGCTCTCGCGCGACCTGGTCGAGTTCGAGGCGCAGGGCAAAAACGTCCGCCCCGAGCTGGTCAACAAGATCTTCCGCGAAGTCCACTCGCTCAAAGGACTGGCCGGGATGCTCGGCTTCGGCGACATCTCCGAGCTCTCGCACAGCCTCGAGGACATGCTCGACAAGCTGCGCATGGGGAAGATCGAGATCACGAAAGATCTCATCGACCTTCTCTACGACGCCATCGACTCGCTGAACCGCCTCGTCATCGCCATCAACGACCCGTCGCTCTCCGGCCTCGTGGACATGACGGCGCTGACGAGCCGCATCCACGCCATCATCACCAGGCAGCCGATGAAGAAGGCGGACGATCCGTTCGCCGAACTGACGCTCGACGACCAGACCAAAAAATCGCTGACCGAATACGAGGAGCATCGCCTCCTCGAGAACGTGCGCGCGGGGAAGCACATCCTCTCGCTCGAAGTGACGTTCGACTTTTCCGACTTCGACGAACGTCTCCGTGCACTGACCGCGAACCTCAGCGACGCGGGCGAAGTCATCTCCACGCTTCCCGCGATTCCGATGGGCAACCCGAACGGCATCGCCTTCCGATTGCTCTACGGCTCGACGCTCAACGACGCGGCGGTGCAGGCGCTCGCTCCCGAAGCGACGGTCGGCTCTCTGCGCAAAGCGGCGTCGCCCGCGGTGACGGGCGCCGCGGACATCACGGTTGCTCCCGCGGAACCGCTCGTGGTCGAAGAAGAGATGTCGCTGCGCTCGCTGTCGCAGACGGTGCGCGTCGACATCTCGCGACTCGACCACGTCATGAACATCGTCGGCGAGTTGATCATCGAGAAGACGCAGCTCGAAGCGCTCACGCGAACGTTGTCCGCGGGCGGCGCGTCGCAGCAGGCGCGGCTCACCTCGCACGAGCTCGGAAAGATCTCGCGCAATCTCGATCGCAAGCTCAACGAGCTGCAGAAATCCGTCATCGAGATCCGCATGGTGCCGGTGGGGCAGATCTACTCGAAGCTCTCTCGCACCGTACGCAAGCTCGCGCGCGAGCTGAACAAAGAGATCGAGCTCGTCCTGCGCGGCGAGGACACGGAGCTCGACAAGATGATGGTCGAGGAGCTGACGGATCCGCTGATGCACATCATCCGCAACGCGCTCGATCACGGCATCGAGAGCGCGGACGAGCGTCGCGCCGCGGGGAAGAACCCGGTCGGGCGCGTGGTGCTGACCGCGTATCAGCAGGGCAACTCCGTCGTGCTCGACGTGACCGACGACGGCCGCGGCATCGACTCGGAGCGCATCCGCAAAGTGGCCGTGGCGCGCGGTCTCATCGGCGACAAGGAAGTCGTCGACCAGCAGCGCGCCTACGAACTGATGTTCACGCCGGGATTCTCCACCGCGGTCGAAGTGAGCGAGATCTCCGGCCGCGGCGTCGGTCTCGACGTCGTGAAGAAAAACATCCAGGACCTCAAAGGCACGATCGACGTCATCACGCGAGTAGGCGAGGGGACCACGTTCCGCATCTCGCTGCCGATCACGCTGG
>DASPHZ010000013.1:0-52918 GCA_035629395.1 Thermoanaerobaculia bacterium | reverse complement strand
CGCTCGCGCTGTTTCCAGGAGCGTGGCCACGCCGGCGGCGTCGTCGCCTGCGCCGGGGCTCGTCATGACGGTGTCGTAATGAGCGAGGAGAACGATGCGGCGCGAGGGGTCGGTCCCCGGGATTTTCGCGACGATGTTATGGACGCGCGCCGCATCGTAAGGCAACCCGTAACGGGTGCTGGTCGCCGTCGAGCTGCGGATCTCCGCTTTGAGCCCCGCCGCCGCCTGAAGCGCCGCCACGATGTACTCCCGGGCCGCGCGATGGCCCGCGGAGCCGGCCGGTCTGGGCCGCGCCGCGAGCGCCCTGACATGCAGCATCGCGCGCTTGCTGGAGAAGGCGGCGGCGCCGCGGCTCGCCTTCGGCCGAGGCGACTGAGACACGATCGTCAGGATCGCCGCGACTGCAAGAATGACGATGGCCGCAAGTGGCACTGCGCGGTCGATCACACGGGCGGAAAGTCTGTTCATGTCGCGCGGCTCCAAAGCAGATCGTTGTGGCGGAGGACGAATGGTGTAAACCGTGCCGCTGGCGTAATGCGTTCAGGAATTGTTGATTTCATCGGCGCGCGCCTGTGTCACGGCGGAGTGGCAGCAGGGAATGTGGCCAGTTCAGGCGTGATGCGTCGGCGCGCGATGAGCACGATTGGCGGCATCTCGGCGGTCTTGCAAACGACGACTTCAACCCGCACTGTGCGCACTACGCCTCCCCCGCCACCCAACAGTTGATCCCGACGAGACGAAGACTACTATGCAACTAGTATTCGCGTCTACTGGAAATCTAGTAGTCGCGCGATTTCGTCTCGGCCGCCGTTCGAGCGCCAGCGATTCAGTACGTTGACGGATAGGTGCCGCGGGGTGCTTCCATGGCACGGGCTCGCCAGCCGCGAGCGGCGCGCACGTCGCCTTTGTGCGCGTATGCGACAGCGAGATTGGCCGCGCTGGCGGATGGCTCATATCCGAGATCGCGCGCCTTTGCGAGCTCCTCGATCGCCCCGTCGTACTGGCCTATGTTCAAAAGGGACCGGCCGTTGGCAAAGTGCAGCGCGCCATCCTCGATTGCAGCGGCGGGCACGGCACGGACCGGCTTGTGCGGCGACGGACGCGCACGAACGGCAATCGAAGCAGTTGGAGCGGCAACTCGCCGAGCGAGGTGAGGGAATCCTGCGCATGTCAGATAAAAAGCGCCGCAGATCGCCACCCAGACTCCCAATACGTCGCTCCGCCACCGCGCTTCACGACGGGTGAGGAGCATCCGTACCCGCCAGGTGAGAGCGGTAGGGCCGGCCGCCAGCGCGAAGCCGGCTTCCGCCTTTTTGGCGACGACGAGGAGTACCGAGACGTAGCGCGACACAGCCACGCGCGAGCACGCCAGCTCGTCACAGGCGAGCTCGCGCTCCCGTTCCAGGCGGCGCCGGATGAGGCGAATGGCCGGATTGAAGAAAAGCACCGCCTGCGCCAGTTGCTCGCCCGCGATCAGAAAATCGTCGCGCCGCAGCACGTGCGCGACTTCGTGCAACAGAACCGCCCGTACCGGATCATCGTCCACGTGGCGGAACGACAGCGGCAGCACGACGGTCGGACGCCAGAGACCAACGAAGTGCGGCGATGTGACATGCGGCGAGAGACGCGTGTCGAACGCGCGGGTCGTGCCCAGCTCGCGCTTCACCTCCTCGGCGATCCTGGTGACGCGCGCGTCGGCGATGCCACCGCGTAATAGCTGCCGTGACCGGACCAGCGCGAGCCCCATCCGTCCGACGGCGGCGAGCACCCCCACGGCCCACGCCGCCAGCAACATCGCCGGCCAGCTGTCCGACACCGCGGCCGACGTGGAGAGTCGCAGCGGAACCGTCGGCTGGAGCAGGAGCGTGAGCGGCGGCATTGCGACGCTTGCGGCGAGGGCGAGATACCAGAGCATGTACCGCGTGGCGGCGTGCCTCGCCATCGCTGCGGGAGCGAAGGCAACGAGTGCGCAGATCGCGCACAAAAAGCTGTTGACGATGAGGACGGTGATCACTTCCGTCTCCGTCGACGCGCGGCGGCGGAGAGCTCTTTCTCCAACTCCTCGACGTTCAGTTCCGACTCATCGAGCAGGTTCGCCACGAGGAGGCTCGGCGAGGCGTCGAACCACGTCGCCAGGAAGGTCTGGAGAGCCCGCCGCTGGAGCTGCCGCCGCTCGACCGCGGGGCTGTAGACGTAGGTGCGCCCGATGGAGTTGTGAGTGACGTACTCTTTCCGCTCGAGCGTCTGCAGCGTTGTGAGCACGGTGGTGTACGCCAGCTCGCGCGACGCTAACGCCTTCTGCACGTCAGCGACCGTGGCCTCGCGCAGCCGCCAGAGCACGTTCATCACACGAAGCTCAGCGTCGGTGAGCCCGACGGTTTTCGGCCGCGGCATAGTTCGCCAGCACATTAGCTCGTGGCGGACGACCGCGCAACGGCTTGGTCTGGTACGGTCGCGGGAAGTATGGGGGCCCTGCCTGCGGGTCAGACCTTCGTTGTTCGATTCGCGACGGCACCGCCGGAATTCACGTCGGCCTGGATGTGGAGTAACTTTCTGCTGTGGCCGCACCTACCTATCTGGACAGCAACGTCATCAGCTATCTGACCGCGTGGCCGAGCCGCGATATCGTAAGTCTCGCTCATCAGCAACTTACGCGTGAGTGGTGGGACCGGCAGCGGCATGGGTTCGAGCTGCACGTCTCGGAACTGGTCCTCTTCGAGATCGGCAGGGGCGATGCGTCTGCGGCGCAGGCGAGACTGGAGTTCGTCCGGGGTCTTCCGATCCTGCGGATCACTCCCGAAGCACGCGGCCTCGCAGATAGGATCTTCCGGGCGACCACGCTGCCCGACAAAGCCGCCGCCGATGCGCTGCACATCGCACTTGCTGCCGTCAACGGGATGGACTTTTTGCTGACGTGGAACTGTACTCATATCGCGAACGGAGTCATCTTGAAGACCGTGAACGCGGTATGTCGCGATCACGGTTATGAGCCTCCCATCGTCTGTACACCTGAGGAATTGCTGGCGCCATGAAACCGACATCTCCTGACCCGGTCGTTGAAGAGATTCGCGCCGTGAGGCACGAGCTGGCGGAGCGCTTCGGCGACGACATCGACGCCCTTTGCGACTTTCTCGTGCAAGAGGAGCAACAGCACGCGGAGAGGCTCGTCACGCGAACGCCGAAAGAACCTCAACGAGCACGCTTGGTGGGGGCTGGCCGCTTAGAACGCCCGCGCGAGGACACTCTACGGCGCGTGGAGCGGTCGCTGGAGCCGTGAAGCAGCGTCGCACATGCCCCAGGTCGAAGCGTTCGATTAGTCCATCAAAGCGGTGACCGCGTTTCTCGGCGCGAGGTAGGGCCCCGACCATCCCGTGCAAGTCGCGAAATCATTTAAATCGCCTCTGCGCTATCGCAGGTGGGTTGCCACGACGCGGACGATCCCCGCGCCGGGAAAACAGGAAGCCACCGCGTTTGCAGAGCCGGCCATTCGTCGCATCGCTGCGTAACCTACACGAGCAGCGACGGAACGCGCTTTGCCGATGAACTCTCTCTGGCCTTACCCACCTGAAACAGCGAAGAGCCTTTAAATCCGACGCCGATCAGTTTTTTCCCATCCGCAATCGTTTTTAACTGATCCGCGATCGGATAAAAGCCATCGGCGATGGGATTTAAATGATCCGCGATGGGATAAAAGCGGCCTGGATCGGATTCAAACCATCCGCGATGGCTTTTTTCCCATCCGCGAGCCTTTAAAAGCGATTCCGACACGTTCCGCAGCCCACGCCGTGAATTCCTGCGGGTCAGAGCTTCGGTTTTGGATAAAAGGGCGCGGAATCCGGGAGCGCCTCCGCCGGCATCCCGCCGATGATGGCGATGACCATCGGCAGGCCGAGCGTTCCCGCGCGCACGGCGGACTGCGGCGTGCCGCCGACGGCGAGCCACACCGGCAGCGGCGACTGCTGCGCGCGCGGGTCCACGCCGCGGTCGTCGAGCGCCGCGCGGAACTTGCCGGACCACGTCACGCGCTCCTGCTCGCGCACGTCAGCCGTGAAGAGGAGCTCGTGCGTGGCTCACGTTTTCAGCGAGTGATCTGAAACGGCAGCCATCCGCGACTCGCCGCTCAGCGAGTTTGCTCCAATCCTCCGCGCGCGCGATCGGTCCGGCGCCACGGACCGGCTACTGCTGTATTCCGTACAGCAGCGCGAACCAGCGTGGGCGCAATTGCGTGTTCGTGCCGGTCCTTTGCGCCGGGATCGTGACGGTGACGGTGTGACCGTGCCCGCCGGCAGCCTGCGTCGCCACGTCGACGTGGTCGCCGAGAGTGTCGATGCCGGTGCGCCGGATCTCCAGACCACTGGCCTCGTCGAAGTCTTCTTTAGACCATTCGCTCGGCAGGAGGTGGTCGTGGTCGGGCACGGCGCTGGTGTCCAGTGACGCCGAGGTCCAGGCGGTGATGGGATGGTCGTGCGTCGCTTCGCCCATGGTTCGGACGGCCTCCACTCCCGCGGCGAGGACGAAGCGATCCCGCAGGTCGGGCCTGCCGTCGTTGCCATCGCAGGGAAGCAGTCCGGAGGGCCAATCCTCGGCGAGGCCGTACCACATGACGATCGTTCCGGGCGGGATCGTGTCCTGGAGCGGCGACGGCTCCACCGTCGCCGTCACGCTCCTCGTGTCGACAACGCCGGTCAGCGGATCGATCGCCGTGAGGACGAAGGTCGTCGTCTGATCGACCGTCACCGCGTAGTCGAACGCCTGGCGCGGTACCTCGCCTACGCCGGACAGCTCGACCAGCATCGCGTTGTCGACCGTCCAGCTCAGGTACGCCTGCGCGCCGGGGGTGAACAGCGGCTGGTTGATCTGGAGGTCACTCATCGAGACCGGCAGGTACTCTTTCTGAAGGACGACCGAGAGGTTGTCGTCGCGATATCCCGGCACGTTGTTCCATTCGACGTACATCTGCGTCGGCCCGGCCGCGGCCTCGGTGACGACGTTGCCGAACGAGAAGGTGATGAACGCCTGCTCGCGCACGCCGAGGACCTCCTGGTTGCCGGGGTCGGGCTGCATGATCCATTTCGGGCCGGTGGGAGTGTCGGTCCTTCTCGGCGCCTGCCAGCCGGCCCCATTCGCGATCCCCACCTCGAACACCGCGGCGTGGCTCTCGCTCGTCAGCGCGAACGAGCGCGGCTCATCGCTGTAGATGAAGGAGACGGTGAACTCCGGCGGCGTGGTCCACGGCTCGGTCACCAGCGCAGCGTTCGCGTCGGTGTTCATGAACGTCACTTCGAAGGCGTTCGCAATGAACTGCTGCGACGACTTCGTCACGTTCACGACGGCGGGCGTGACGTCGACGGCGAAGGTGCCGGCCAGATCGGCCGGCCCGCTGTCGGCGTCGGCGACGTCGACCGGCAGTGAGACATAGTACGGATGGGACGTGTAGCCGCGGATCGTGACGCCGATGTTGTAGCTGCCGGCGTCGACGGTCGGCGTGAGGTTCGAAAGGGCGAACGGGAGCACGGCGCCGTCGTTCCATTGCATGTCGCTCGCGGGCCGCAGTTGCCAGGCGGGGAACTGGCCGGAGACGAACTGCGGATTCCAGCCGGAGGCGGAGATCGACACCAGGGCCTGATCGGCTGGGTCGAGGTAGAGCGCGGAGAGACTCAGCTCGATGCTGAACGACGAAGCAGCGATGGCGATGGCCGCACCGGTCAGGTTCGTGAGCTTCAGCGTGGCGTCATTGACGGTGGCGAGATAGACGAGGTTGCGGCCGTCCACGGCCTCGAGCTCGATGCGGATGCCTGCCGACGTGCGGAATGCCATCACTTCCCTTTCATGATGTAGTAGAGGGCGATCCAGCGAGGGCGCACGGAGCCTTCGTTCGCGCCGGTGTCGCGGCGCGGCATCTGGACGTACACCGAATGCGAGTGCTCGCCCGCCGATTGCGTGTAGGTGTTGTCTTTCTGATACTCGCCGTCGGTATCGATGCCGGAATAGTCGCCGCCGTCGAAGTCGCGTGGGTACCACTCGGCGGGGAGCTTGTGGGAGTGATCGGGCTCCGTGCTGGTGGTGGCGTCGTCGGAGGCGGCAGGCACCTCGTGCGTATGCGTCTCCTCCTCGCCGTAGGCGCCCAGGACCTCCGACCCGCCCGCGCCGAGGATGAAGCGATCGGTCAGATTGGGCGTGCCGTCATTGCCGTCGCAGATGAGCCATCCCTCCGGCTTGTCGTCTATCTCACCGCTCCAGAGGGCGATCGTGCCGGGCGCCACGACGCGTGAGATGAGTGGTGGATCGACCCGCACGGTGAGGGCCTGGGAGGCGATCTGATCGAGTGCCGAATCGTAAGCGGTGAGCACGAACGTCGTCGTCTGCTCGATGGTCACCGGCAGCGAGGACTGCGAAGGGTTGACCTTGCCGACGCCCGACAGCGTGACGGTCGAGGCATTCGTGGTCGTCCAGGAGAGCTGGACGGTGGCTGGCGCGGTGATGGGGCCCAGGACCATGGGCTCGCAAGTGAACGAGTTGATGAGCACGGATTCACTGCTCCTTTCTGCCGGCCGCCCGGATGCGACTTCGCAGATGCTGTTTTCGAAAGCGACGGAAACGGCGCGCGCGCCGGGGGGAAGCGGGAGTGTCAGCAGTTCGCGCGGATACCACCAGCGCTCGCGGCGCGAGGACGTGAGCGTCAGACGCGAGCCGGCGGTGGCCGCGTCGAAGCCGGCGCACGGAGCCGGCGGCGCGTCGCCGGCGAACTCGATTGCAATCCGTGCCCCTCTGCCGAGGCTCAGCGCGCGGGGGCCCTCGTTGCGGATCGTGAGGGTCTGATCTTCCATCCAGCAGAGCAATGCCATCGTCACCCCTTCAGCAATTTCATCCAGCCCTCGAGCAGCGCGCGCGGCGTCTGCAGCGTGGCATGCAGGTTCACGCCGGAGATCGCATTCTCGCTCCACGTGCCGTCGGTGCCGTAGGCGATCCAGCTCCACGTGGCGTTCGGGACCTGTGCGGGAATGGGCAGGCCGACGCCGCTCTCCAGCGAGAGGATCGGCGTGGTGAGGAACGCGTAGGCCATCGCGCGCATGGCCGTGGCGGTCCAGTCGGGGGGAATGGTCAACGTCTTGACCGGGGTGATGCCGGTGAACGCGTGCACGCCGGCGCGCGGATCGACGAGCATGGTCAGGGTGCGCCCGGCGTCCGCCGCCGCGACGGTCAGCGTTTCGTTCCGCGGCTGCACGATGTGCGCGTTCGCGCCGTCCGCGGCGGCAGCGTAGAACGTCGTGAAGTCGTCGAGGAAGTAGCCGATCAGGCCGTCGTCGAACTGCGAGAGGCTGCCGAGGAGGAGCGGGAAACGAACGGCGGTGAATCCGTGATTCGTGCGCTGCAGCGGATCGCCGCGGTCGATGTCGAGCTGCAGCGCACCGTAGCTCTGATCGGGTGAAGGATCGCCGAAGAGCTGCAGCGCGGCACGCGCCTGAACGATGGCCAGAGGAGAGCCGGTGAGCACCGCGGTCTGCAGGTTCTGCTGTTCGTCCTGCGGCGCGATGAAGATCTTCGTGCGGTCGATGGTCCGGATCAGCGCGTCGATATAGGCGGGGCCGTTGTCGCGGATGCTGAAGGCGAACGACGTCAGCACCGCATTGCGGTTCGCGAACGCCTCCTCCATCGTCGTGGCCGGCGTGCCGTTTCCGGGCGCGTTGAGCCAGATCGTACGCGTGGAATCTCCGCTGCGCGTCAGGCTGCCGATGGCCGCGCCGGTGGCGTCGTAGAACATCAGGCTGTTGTCGAGATGGTTGGGCACCACCCAGCCGCAGATGGGGCCGGAGATCGGGACGGCGCTCGACTCGGCCGCGGGATCGTGCGCGGACAGCCAGCGGAGATCGAGCCGCGCCGGCTGCGCGATGCGCAGCGGCGGCAGGAGCTGCCGCTCGCCGATGACCGGGATCGTGTCGGCGACGGCGAGTCTGCTCAGGTCGACCGTCTTGAAGCGGCCGAACTCGTCGATCAGCCGCAGCTCCGACAACTGCATGCGGCCCGCGCGGAACGGGTTGTACGCGTTCGACGTGAGCGGCGCGGTCTTGTTCTGATCGCCGACGGCATGGCGCACGGCGACGTTCGAGAAGTCGTACGAGAACCGATCGGTGGCCATCGGATCGGCCACCGGAAGCTGCAGCGTGAGCGCGAGCATCAGCAGCGACGCGTCGAAGCCGCTCAGCGATTGCGCGAGCAGCGGATAGGCGCCGAGCTGCTCCAGGATCGCGCGCAGCTCCGGATCGTCGACGTACTCGAGGTATGTGGCGATCTGCCGCTGCAGGCTGACGGAGACGTCGGGGCTGAGCAGCGTCGTGCCGGTGTACTGCTGGGAGGCGGAGGCGAATTCGAGCGACTTCGGCTGGAGGTCGAACGAGGTCTCGTCGAACGTGAACCGGTCGAGGATGAAGGTCGGCGACAGCTCCGCTTCGCTGCCGGCCAGCGGCGTGTAGACGAAACGCCACGACATGGCGATGGGATGCCAGGGGACGTCCCAGGCGAGGAAAGCGATGTCGGTCTGCGGCAGCGCGCCTTCGAAGGTCACGCCGTTCGCCGGCGCTTCGTTCGCCAGGAGCGACGCCTGTGCCTCCGCGATCGCGCCGCTGGTCGCGGTGAAATCGAGCACCGCCGGATTCTGCGCGCCGCCGGCGGCGGCGAGCGTGGCGGTGAGCAGCGGCGCAAGCTGCGGATCGGCGAGCATCATCGCCGGCGCGAGTTGCGCGATGACCGGATACGGCAGCCGGTCGCCCGAATGAATGGCCGGCAGCTCGGATGCGTCGAGGGTGATCGCCGCGCTGCCGGGTACGAGGCTCGCCGGCAGCTCGATCGCGGCGAGGAGCTGCGTGGTGAGGATGCAGGTGGCATCGGCGCGGGAGTCAGGCGGCTGCGTCGGGATGCCGTCGCCCGAGAGCACGACCACCGGATCGTCCGGCTGGTAGTAGCGCGGCGCGGGACTGGAGAGCAGGACGAGCTGCTCCGGCAACATCGCAGCGACGGCCGCCCGCTGCGTCTCGATCTGCGCGTCGGTCGTGCCGAGCGCGGTGGCGAGCTCGTGGAGCGCCGCCAGCTCCTTCGACAGAAAGTCGTAGACGGAGTTCAGGCTCGGGTACTGCGACGGCGACGCCGCGTACTTGATGACCATGAACTTGTTCCAGTCGGCGAAGAGCTGCGACTGGAGCGAGAGCGCGCTCGCGCGCTGCCGGTCGGAGGTCCGCTGCAGTTCGTTCAGGCGCTCGAGCGCCGCGGCGAGCGTCTCGCCGGTCTCCAGCAGCGCTTCCTTCGCGGTGACGCCGTCGCCCCCCTTCGGCTCGAGCTGCCAGATCAGGCCGCCGGCATTCGCGGCGAAGGCATCGTTGAAGAGCGCCTCTTCGAGCCGTGCCGTGCCGCCCGGTTGATCGAGCCACGGCAGGATGCCGAGCTGCAGCGCGTCGAGGATCGTCTCCGCGTTCGGAAACGGCTCGTCCTGCAGCTTGTACGCGGCCAGAGCCGAGAACGCCTCGCCCGGCGTGTTGCCGACGGCGATCTCCGAGGCCAGCGGGTGCTCGAAGCTCGGGAAGTAGGCGATTTCGGGGCGCCAGTTGAGCGCGTAGACGAACCCCTGGCAGAGCGTGAATTCAGGGGATTCGCCCGCGGGCGCATCGAACGACCATCCGCCCACCGCCCCGCCGCGCAGAGGGTCGTCGGCGGGATCCGCATACCACCCGGTCACCGAATAGGCGATGGCGGTCTGCGCCGGGTCGGAGGTCATGCCGTTGAGCGTGGCGTCGAGAAATCCGAAGACCTGCCGGCAGTTCGGGTACGACGCGGCAAAGTCGGGGATGCCGTAGCCCATCGCCGTGAGCTCGCTCCAGTACGTGCCGCGCCCGCCGTCGGCGAGCCAGGCGTCATAGTCGTAGACGCGGCCGAGATAGCGATACGACTGTGGGGCGGGATCGGCGTCCCACGGAATCGTCGTCGAGCTGTGCGCGGGTGTCGTGTCGAGCCAGTTGCTCTCGACGACCCAGCTTCGCAGTTGCACCGGCGTCGACGGCGACGCGAGGTCGCCGATGATGCGCGTGATCAGCCAGCGGTCGGGCGCTTTCGGCAGCGAGAGTGCGCCGGTCTCGTCGTACACGCCGGCGCGCAGGGCGCGCGGCAGTTGCCAGTGCAGGTGGATGCCCTGCGGCATCGTGCCGTTGCCGGTGAACGGCTGGCTGAGCGCGACGTTGGCGAGATAGGGGTTGCTCCGGCCGCTGTTCGGATACGGCAGGACGCTGAAGTTCGCCGCCGCCGGAGCGAAGTAGTTGTTTTCGTCCGCGTCGACGAGGCCGATCGGCAGCGCGTCGAGGCGGACCGGAACGATCAGTCCCAAGCCTGCCGTCACGAAGGTTCTCCCACGGTGAAGTCGACCTGCTGGACGCCCTGGATCAGTTCGAGCGCGAACTCGGCGGTGGTGTACTCCGTCGCCGGCTGCATGCCGCCGCTGGCGATGAGCGCCTGCTGCACGGCGGTCGCGAGCGAGTCGACGGCGATGACGCGCCGCGATGCGTCGCGCATCGGCACCGCCACGCTGACTCCTTCCATCAGCGATCCCGGCGCATGCCCCGCCGCATCGACGTACTTCAAGTTCTTCGTCATCGCCTCGGTGAATCCGAAGTGGAGCGTCTCGGCCGGCTCGGAGAGACTGACCTTCGCCGCCTCGCCGTCGAAGAGGCAGAAGAGGATGTCGCTGGCGGGACGATCGAGCCGGATGACCCGCAGCTCCGCGCCCCCCGCGTCGTAGCCGCGCACTTCGAGCGACGGCCATCCGGAGACGACCGCGGAGCGCATCAGGAATCCGGTCTGCACCGCGCTCGCCGCCGCTGCCGCGCGCTCGCTCTCCGCGCCGAAGATCCGCCGCACGCGCTGCGTGGCGGCGCGCTGGCGGACGAGCGGTTTGAGACGCGCGAAGCGCGCCGCTTCGACCGCGTCGGCCGTGGTTGCGCGTCCGAGGCTGAACGCGCCGTCGATCAGGCAGTCGATCCAGTTCTCGTCGATGCGGAACATGCGGATCGATTCCTGCGGCAGCATCCGGACGTCGGAGATGAGGATGTAGAACGGGACGCCGTAGAGGTTGCGAAGGCGGGCCAGCCATTCGGTGATGCGGATCGCCGCTTCCTGATTCGACGTCGGCTCGGTGCGCTGCAGCGCGTCGCGCACACCGGCGGCATAGGCAGCGCTTTTCGTCAGTCTCTTCTTCATGACAGCACCTTCGCGAGCAGCGGCTTCACGTACCGCCGCATCAGCTCCATGTGCAGCGGACCGTCGGCGCTCGCGAGCTCGATCCCCAACTGCTCTCCGAGGAATCTCCGCTCGAGCTCCAGCACGGCCTCGGCGGTCGAGGCACGCTTCCACTCGTACAGCAGCGCGGCGAAGTCTTTGTCGGCGAGCGCGATGAGCTGACCGATCTGCCACGCCACGCCGAGGGACATGTCGAACATGCCGGTGGCAGGGTCGTAGCGGGTGAGGGCGTCGGAGGAGCTGATCGGGACGACGACCGTTTCAGGGATCGGCGCCGGAAGCAGCGGACCGCGATACCACGACACCGTGCGGGCGCCCTGGCGCATGTGGTGATCGAGCGCCGTGTAGCCCATGGCAAATGCGTTCTTCACGACGTCGTTCGTCGACTCGTTGCTCGTAGCGTACGGAATCTGCGGCGTGCCGGGCGTCCGATCGAGATTCAGCAGCGACTCGCGGAACGTCTGCGGCAGCGCGACACAGCCGAACTCCCAGAACGCGAGCAGCGCCAGACGAATCGTGGCCGTGCCGGCAGGGAGCGCGTTCGGCGGCAGGTACGCCGCCATCGACTCGAGCGAGACGAGATGACAGGCGGTGCGGTTGCCAGGCGCCGGGAGGCGGTTCGAGACGACGACGGAGAATTGCGCCGGCAGGGAGCCGTCGGGGAGATCGCGCTTGCGCGCCACGGTGTCGAGATCGATCACCCGCGCATGCGCCAGCCAGCGGAGATCGGCGGCGGTCGGGGCGATGGCGCTGAAGAGCGCGGCCGGAACGTCGATGAAGAGAATCGGATCGGTCGCGCTCTCGCCGTATTCGAGGGTCAGGTTCGGATAGGAGATCGTCCCTGCCGGAAGCCCGCCCGGGAGCAGGTCGGCCACGGTGCCATGCTGCACCTGCGGAATCGGATCTTCGACGTCGAAGGTCAGCAGTGCGAGCCACGGCACGAGCGATGCGGACTCGTTGCTGATGCCGCGCTGCCACGGCAGCGTGCGCGGATGAAAGACGATGTGCGGCAGGACGTTCGCGTAATCGCCCTGCACGTCGGCCGGCGGGAACTGCGACTGGATCGCGTCCGGCTTCAGCGCGAAGCGCGCCCCCTGAACGGCGAAGGTCAGCGCGTGCTCGAACGTCTCGTCGAAAGCATTGCCGCTCTCGCTGCTCTGCACGTGCTGGCGGACCGTCACGCCGTACGTGCCGGAGCCGAGCGGCGGCGCAAAGTGCTCGTAGAAGACGATCGTGCCGTTCGTTGCGCTCATGCCGCGGCTCCTTCATATCCGAGCGGCGCGAGGACGACCGGATCGAGCAGATTCAGCGTGTCGGGGTCGGTCAGCGGGGCGACGTCGATGTCGGGCGATACCTGCGAGCCCGCGTAAATCAGATTGGCGATGACGTCGGAGCGGACTTCGACGATCGCCGGCGCGGCGATCGTGCCGGTGAGCGTCGTCCAGGGATCATCGGCGCTGTACGGGTTCGTCGCCGGCGCGAGGTCCGCTCCCCACGTCATCGCGTCGCTTCCCTCGGGGCTGTAGAGGAGCGTCTCCACGACGATGGGAAGCGAGTGCGACGGCGCGTCGGGCGCCGGCTTGATCGTCACTCCCTGCGCGACGTCGTCGATGAGCGCGGGGGCGTTGAGCGTCTGTTGCGGTGCCGCATCGTGCAGCCAGAGCGCCTTCGGCGCCCGCTCGATGACGGCGGCTGCTTCCACGCCGCCGTAGGCCACGCCGTTGCGGACGATCTCGATCTGCAGCTCGCTGGCGAGTTTCTCGACCCCGACCGACATCGGGCCGATGCCGAACGCACCGTTGTGCGCCGCGAGTGGCGTGCTGTTGAGCGACACCGCCTTCGCGGGAATGAGCGTCTGCACGTAGAGCTCGAGCAGTTGCGGATCGACCGTGTAGTCGACCGGCACGTCGGGCTTGTCGCGCAGATCCATCTGCAGGCCGGAAGCGAAGAGCGCCTTCACGATCGAGTCGGTCGCCGTCGCGCCCGCGGAAACGCGCATGGCCGGTGCGACCGGCGACATCGGCGGCGGGAGGAACGTCCGCTTGAACTCCGACCAGTCGATCGGCGGCGGCACGGTGTCTTCCGCCGCGCCGAAGGCGATGGTGAACGAGATCACGCTGAGGTTGATGTACGCCTCGCCGGAGAACGGCGGACCCCAGACGTGCAGCTCCGCGCCGACCGTCACCGACAGCGTCACGCGCGCCAGCTTCAGGTTCAGACTCGCGTAGACGTTGAACGACACGCCGGCCGTGATCTCGTAGTGGAACGGCTTCCAGGAGATGAGGAAGTCTGCCGTGAGCGAGAACGAGACCTTGATCCCCGGCGTCGTCCAGGTCCCGAGCAGGAAGCCGCCGGCCATGATCGCGCGCGGCGTCAGCGCGATGTAGGCGCCGCCCTTGAAGATCAGCGGCGAGCCGGCCAGGAACCAGTTCATCCCCAGGAGCGGCACCGCGGGATAGTGGGCGGGGCGTGTGAAGTACGGGTTGTAGCCGCCGAGCGTGATCACGAAATCGCCCGCGAAGGGGCTCGGCGCGAACCAGAGATAGAAGGCGAAGCCGCCGGTGAGGAAGCACTCCGGCGCGAAGACGTACGAGCCGGGGGTGAGCTGCGCGGTGATGGAGAGGACGCCGTCGTCGGGGACGAACACCGCCTCGAGCGCCAGTTGCGCCCGTGAGACCGGCTCGCGCACGTCGGGCGGAATGCTCAGCGTGGAGAGCCCGAGGATGCCCACCTGCAGGCGATTGCCGAATGCGAGCGTGAGCAGGATCTGCGATTTGAGGAGATTGAACGACGTGACTTCGATGCCCGCGCCGACCCAGTACTGGCCGATGGAGACCGGCATGTAGTCGTCCATGACCGAGAGGAAGTCGCCGAGCGTCGGCGCGAAGCCGAACGGGTTCGTCGACGGCGAGGCGCCGGCGACGAGCGGGAAACGCGGGATCTCCCACAGCCGCGGCATCAGCAGGTCGCGATTGAAACCGAAGCCGCCGGAGAAGCCGCTGATGAAGAAGAAAGGGGGACCGCCGAGCGGCACGTTGAGGAGCGCGAAGACGAACATCGACGGCGGCTCCGACGTCGCGTACGAGCCGAACGCGCTGATGCCGAACTTCTTCGCCTGCACGACCAGGGCGCCGTCGAACTGCATGTAGTCGGGATTCGCCACCCGCACCAGTCCGCCGCCGATGGTGAGCACCGAGGTCTGGAACGTGACGGCCAGTCCGTCGAGGCCGAACGACGGGATGAACGGTTCGTCGACCGGCACGAGCATCTTCAGGCCGAGCGCTTCGAGCAGCACCCCCGTGACGTTGAGGCTTGCGTTGAACTGCACGCCGATGCCGCGCTCGTCGAGGATGAAGCCGAGCTTCTCCACCGCGAGCGGGCCGAAGAAGCGCTGCGCCGGAACCCACGTGCCCGACCCCTCGGCGGGATAGATGACGGCGGGAGGGGTGGGCGTCGCCAGGGTCAACGCCGGTTCCGTCGGCCGCTTGCCGGTGATCGGGATGACCACTTCCACGTAGTCGTTCGTGCCGAACCCGACGCGGAAGCCGAAGTCGACGTAAGTCGGGGTCGGGCCGCCGGTCTGCACGGTGAAGGTGATCATCTCGAGCGTGATGCGGTTCGACGGGTCGAGCCATTCGCCGATCAGCGGGAGGTCGGCCAGGTTGTACGTCGCGGCGTCGACCGACACCGCGGCAGCGACCCGGAAGACGCCCGTGGCCGTCTCGTAGCTCGCCTGAAGCTGATCGAGATACGCGGTCGGCAGTCCCGGCGGAAGCGTGACGTCGAAAAGCGCGAAGAGGTCGGCGAAGAGCGCGACGAGATCGATGTGCTGCCCCGGCGTCGTGCCGCCGGTGAACGTCCAGCCGCCCGGCTCGTAGGTCGCGCTGAGGATCAGCTCAGCGCCGGCGAGGGTGAGGACGCCGTAGACGCCGCCGGAGACCGCAGCGTCGAGCGTCGACAGATGCAGGCCGACTTTTCGGAGGACGAGGCCCTTCTCCAGCGTGCCGAAGAGCACCCACTCCTGCAGGATCTCCGACTCGAACGAATACGCTCCGCTGACGATGTCGCCGCTGATCGCGAAGGTCGCGCCCGTGATGGGCGACGGGATGGCGTTGCCGACCAGCCCGTGCACCAGCGCGGAGAGATCGATCGTCTCGCGGGAGTCGAGCTGGATGAAGAACGTGAGGTCCGGAAGGGCGACCGCGGCGCTGAGGATGACGTTCTCGTTCCCTTGCAGGAAGGCCTTGGCGGAGATCGACGCGTACGGGTTGAACTTCGTGCCGGAGCGGTTGACGCCGATGACGAAGATGATCGCGTCGATGGTCAGCAGGCCGCCGAGGACCGACCACTGCTTCCGCGCGCCGATGGAGGCCGCGACCTGCATCCCGTTGATCGCCAGCGCCTCGACGCCGCTGAGGAGCGTGACGGAGACCCCTTCGACGATCAGGAACTCGTAGACCGGAAAACCGTTCCCCGGCTCGAGCAGCGTGCCGACACCGACGCCGTTCAGCAACTGGCTGATGTCCTGTTTCTGGATCGGCTGATTCACTCCCTGGCCGACATTGAAGATCATCCGGCCGCCGCTGGTGTTGTAGACGAGGAGTGAGATCGGAATGGGCGGATAGTCGCCGGCGATCAGCTCGGTGCGGACGGCGATGCACGGCGTCGGGAGGACCGATACCAGCCCGCCGAACCCGGTGGGGAACTGCTGGAAGAGCGATGCGATCTCGAGCGAGAACCGGAACGTGTACTCGCCGACCTCTCGCGTCAGCCCGATGTCGCTTTCCGGCATCAGCAGGATCTGCGGCATCGTCTTCCTCGTCGGCAGTGGGGTGCCGTCTTCGTCGAGGTCGTTCTGCAGGTAGAGCTCGATCGGACCGGCCACGGCCACCGGCGGCGCGAACATCGAGAGGAGCGAGAGGAGGTAGCCCCGGAAGTCGATGACCGCGCGGAGCGAGAGCCCCTTGATCATCCGGTCCGCGACCTCGGGGAGGTTTGGCGGATACCCGAAGCTCAATCCGAAATCGGAGGGGAGGACGAGCGGCGCTGTCGAGTCGAGCGTGATCTCGACCTGCGACCAGAGCATCTGGTCGAAGACCGACTGGCCGACGACCGGGAAGCTCTTCGACAGCGTCCAGAGCTCTTCGTCGACGCGGACGACGAGCCGCACCGTCACGGTGCCGTCGGAGAGCAGCGCGAACGTGCCGCTGGTCAGTACGCCGGCGACGACGCCGAGGAAGGTGCGGGGCGCGAGATCGCCGGTGACCGAGACCTGCTGCAGCGCTTCATCGGGCGTGGAGATGCAGTTCGCCACGACGAGGTTGCCGTCGATGAAGCAGGGCCGGAAGAGTTGCGAGACCGCCTCGGTGTCGAACGCGGCGCCGTTGACGGTGAGCAATCCGTTTTCGTTCGGAGTGAGCAGCGCCACGAGCTCGGACCAGGTCAGTGCCATCGGTCGCTCCGATTCATGTGACCCTCAGGTCGATGATCGCCGGAAGGTGATCGCTGATGAGACGCGCGCCGACGAGCGAGCCCTTCCGCGTGACCATGGTCGTCCTGTTGGTGAGCTGGTTGGCGAAATCGGCGACCGGCCACTGATATTCGCCGCTGGCGAAGCCGCGCTGATCGAGCTCGCGATAGTGCGCCACGCTCGCGCGCAGCTCCAGGGAGCGGAAGTAGATGTCTTCGGGGATGTCGATCACTTCCGACCTGGACACCGCTGCCCCCGCGCCGCGCGCCGCACTCTGGCGCAGGAAAAAGTTGTCGAAGTTGCTCACGGCGAACTCCGCCGTGGTCTTCGGCCGCACGGCGTCGAACTGGCGGTAGGTCATGAGCATGGTGTCGGGCAGCACGGTGTTGTCGGTGATCGCCGCGGTCGCGCCGAGCTCCTGCCTCCCGGTGCCGACGATCGCCGCATACGCGTTCCGCGTGTAGTCGACGTTGAAGTCGCCGGTGAGGACGTAATAGCGTGGCGTGCGCTGCACGACGGTGCCGTTCCGCCTGATCCGCAGCGTCACCGGTGGCACGTAAGGATTCGGCGCCAGCCCGTTCAGCAGGCTGAAGCTGAAGAGAGTCCGGAACTGCCGCTGGGCCAGGACCGCAGCGGGTGCGAAGTGGCAGGCCACGATGGGCAGGATCTCGTTCGCCGCGGTGGCGCCGGCGACGCGGAAGAGGCCGAGGACCGGGTAGCGGACGCCGGGCCAGGGGGGGAAGCCGCGCGGCCGTCCGTAGGCGCTCCGCTCCCGGACGTCGGGTCCCAGGAGCGGGAAGTAGTAGTGCATGACGTCGTAGTCGTCGGGATCGCCTTCCCAGATCGCGTCGGCGATCGGATTGCGCACGTTGAGGATCTCCGGGAGGAACGTCCGGCCGATCATGTCGACGAAGGGAAGCGGCTCGGTAATGCGGGAGTCGCGTACGAAGAAGGCGTAGAACTCGGCGCCGGTGTTCGGCGAGATGACGGTCTGCATCCAGAGATCCGGGTCCTCGCGGTCGTCCTCCCGACGCAGCGCGTCGCGCATGACCGAGGCGAGCTCGCGCGCCGTCCCCTCGTTGGTCGTATTGACCTCGAGCATCACGAAGATGTCGATCTCTTCGCGTACCACGACCTCGGCGATGGCCTGCACGACGTCGTAGTTGCGATAGAGCAGTCCCGCCTTCGTGGCACCGAAGTTCTGGATGTTCCAGTTCATCAAGCGAATCGTCGGCATACCGTGCACCGCGCGCGTCGATGGTTCCCGGGGCTTGCTGCTGTTGTGGGGGTAGGAAGCGGACCGGGAGTCAGTCTAGCAGCTCCGGCGCGTTCCTTCGACGGACGATTGTTCACGACCACGACGTGACTTCCGGACCCGCTGGCGGCGACCCGTCACGCGCCGCGCTCACGAACCAGGTGCGTGACTGGTCGCGGCGACGAGGCTCTTCGCGGCGGCGACGAGCTCGGCCGGCTCGACCGGCTTGGCCATGTGCATCTGGAACCCGGCCGCAAGCGCGCGGACGCGATCCACGCTGCGCGTGTACGCCGTCAGCGCAATCGCGGGCACGCGGCGGTGCGCGGACCCTTGCACGCGCACTTTGGTGATGAACGAGTAGCCGTCCTCGCCCGGCATTTCGATGTCGCTGACGATCAGGTCGGGACGGTGGGCGGCGAGGATCCGGAGGGCGACACTCACGTTTTCGGCCGTCTCCACCGTTGCGCCGGCGCGGCTGAGAATGGCATGCAGCAGCTTCCGCGCATCGTCATTGTCCTCGACGACGAGAATGGCGCAGCCTTCGAGGCTGCCGGGGTCGTTTTCCTCACTGACCGGGGCCACCGGCGCGGCGCGCTCGGACACCCGCGCGGCATCGTGGTCGCGCGCGACCATGATCGGCAGACGAACGGCGAACGTCGCCCCCTTGCCGGTGCCGGGGCTCAGCGCCTGCACGGTCCCGCCGTGCAGCTCGACGAGGTTTTTCACGATGCCGAGGCCGAGGCCGAGACCGCCGTGTGTGCGCGTCGAACCGCTTTCCGCCTGACTGAAGCGGTCGAACACGAACGGCAGGAACTCGGGCGAGATGCCGGGTCCGGTGTCGCTCACGGTGATTTGCACGTGCGAGTTCACCCGTTCGAGCCGCACCTGCACCCGCCCGCCGCGCGGCGTGAACTTCACCGCGTTGGAGAGCAGGTTCCAGACGACCTGCTGCAGCCGGTCGGGATCGCCGGAGATGAACCCCGCGCTCGGATCGAGCACCACGTCCAGCTTCAGGCCTTTCGCATCCGCGGCCGGCCGCACTACCTCCACCGCGCTGCCGACGACGTCGACGAGATCGAGGGGGCGGACGTCCAGGCGCAGCTTCCCGGCGTTGATGCGCGAGAAGTCGAGGATGTCCTCGATCAGTCGGCTCTGTGCGCGCGCATTGCGCTCGATGGTCTCGTGCGCCTCGCTGAGAATCTCCGGCTGCGTCTCGCCGCGCAGGAGTTGCAGCCAGCCGATGATGCTCGTGAGCGGCGTACGCAGCTCGTGCGACACGGTGGCGAGGAACTCGTCGCGCGCCCGCGTCGCCGTCTCCGCGACGGCTAAGGCACGCTGCAGCTCGGCGCGCGTGATGTCCAGCTTCGTGGCCAGCTCTCCCGCCTCGGTCGCCGACTGCCGCGCCAGCGCGGCTTCTGTCTCCGCGCGCCGCGCCGCAACCTCGACGCGAAAGAAGGCGCCTGCCAGCGGCAGGACGTTTTTCGCGACGTCGAGGGCCGCCGTCTGTCCGTTCGTGCCGATGAGCACGAGGACCGTCCCATCGCTGGCGCCTGCGGCTCTTGCCGGAACGCGCTGGCCGTCTCGGAGCGCGATCGTCCCCTCCGCCGATCCGTCCATGATGGCGGCGTCGACCAGCGCTCGCCATGAACGCGTGTCGCGCAGCGTCTGCGGAAATCCGAGGGCGGGAAGGGAGCGGCCGACTTCCGGGTCGCGAATGAAGACGATCAGGTCGTCCGCGTCGAGGAACGGCGCGATCGCGCGTGCCGCTTCCATGCGGCTCTCGGGCGCGGCCAGCGCCACGATGTGCCGCAGGATGGCCTGCAGGATGTCGGTTGCATGGTTCATCAGTCCGGCAGCAGGGCCACCGTCGCCGTGCAGTTGTGAAAGCCGCTGAACTGCCCTTCGGAGCGGGCGATCTGGCCGTACGTGTTGCACCCCGCGTACGCGATGTCGCCGAGCGTCTTCTGGAGCGCGTCCATTTCGATCCCGAAGTCTCCGCCCATGCGCAGCCGCGTGGCGACGCAGTCGAAGAAGAGCGCCACCTCGGGACGGGCGCCGCCGAGCTGCTGCAGCGCCGAGGTCGCGGCCTGCGACGCCGCGTCCGCCGCCGAACGGCTGGTGGTCTTCATGATGTGCACGGTCGTACCGACGGCGATGTCGGACGCACACGCAATGGCTCCATCCTCGTTCACCGCGAGCGGCACGCGCAGCTTGTAGCCCGATCCCGTGTCGATGCCCAGCACGTTGTGCAGGAAGAAGGGAATGGGATCGGCGCGGTCGAAATGTTGCCCGGTGCGCTCGGCGTGCTCCTCGAATGCTTCGACGGCCGGGGCCGCGTTCAGGCTGATGAGCGTCGCGCCGTTTGCCTCCGTCACGCGCAGCGGCTCGCCGGCGGACATCCAGCCGTGGCTCACGCCGACGCCGATCGGTTTGTGCGAGAGCATCTCCAGCGCGACCGCCGCATCGGAGACGGCCTCGGTCCCACAGAACACGTGCGTCGTCGAAAACTGCGCGTCGTCGCCCGCACCGCCCCCGAAGAAACGGTAGCTTCCGAGCGTGACGCGGCTGAGCTGCTCGATGAAATCGTCCGTGTAGCCGGCAAGTGCGTCGGCGAGCACGAGTGCCGCCCGGTGCGGGTAACGGTGCGTCTGGAGACCGTTAAAGGATGCCGCGATCTGTTCGGCCGCGGAGCGTCTGTTCTCGCGAAGATTCCGCCCCAGACCTGCCGCGAAGCTCATGCTGTTCGAACGAATGCCGAGCGCCGAGACCGCGCCTTCGGCCCGCTCGCCCGTGATGAACTCCCCTGCCGACGAGCAGCCGACGAGCACGCCCGGCCGGCAGCTCTTCTCGATCGCTTTCAGCAGCGGCTCGTACTCGTAACGCGACGATGCAAAGAGAATCAGCGCATGGGGAGACTGGCCCGCGAACTGCGCGCGGATCCGCTCGCCGATCTCCGCACCCGCTGCTGCGCTGTCGCTTTCTTTGGTGAACACCACTGCCGACTCGGTCATCTCTGGACTCTCCCCGCGCGACCGTGCGGCCGCGATTCTGGTGGCAAACAATGCACGTCGTGAGCCGTACCGATCAGGCCGCGTTCGGCTGGGCGCGTTCTGATTTGCGATCAGTGCGAGCTCGTCCGTTGTCGAACATTGCGGCGGTCCGTGCGCAATCGCGTACGATGCCCGGATGGAAGCCGACACGGCACTGCGCGTTCTGGTCGCAGACGACGAAGACTCGATTCGTCTGCTCGTGACGCGCGTCCTGCGCCGGGCCGGGTTCGAGACCGCTGAAGCGGATGACGGGCAGGCGGCCATCGAAACGCTCGATACCGAACGATTCGACGCGGTCGTGCTCGACCTCATGATGCCGCGCATCGACGGCTTCGGCGTCATCGAGCACGTCATCGCGACGAACCCTCACATGATCGAGAAGATCGTCGTCGTGACGGCGTTCCCCACGGCAGCGGCCAAAGAGCGCCTGCATCAGCTCTGCAGCATCCTCCCCAAACCGTTCGACCCGACCGAGCTGATTGCCGTCGTGCGCGAATGCGCGGCGCGGTGACGCGGTTCCATCGCTCCCAAATCGGCGTCCCCGCTCTACGCGCTGGCGATGATCGTCGCGGAGTGGTGCGCGCTGCGGACCAGCGCGGCGACCTATGAGCCGGCGGCAGAAGGGAGAGCGAGAACGGCGCGGATGCTGCGCAGGCGCTCGACCGCGCCTTCGGAATCGGCGTGCACGCAGATCGTGTCGAAGTGCAGCGTGACGCGTGAGCCGTCGCGCGCGATGACGGCGTGTTCGTGCACGAGCATCTTTGCCTGCGCGGCTGCCTCGTCGATGGTGAGCGTGGAGCCGGCGATGCTGCGCGGAGTGAGTGAGCCATCGGGTTCGTAGCGGCGATCGGCGAAGGCTTCGCGGATCACACGGATGCCGGCCGCGCGTGCGGCCGCGGCCATCTGCGAATGATCGGGGGCGACGAGGGCGGTGTGTTCGTCGAGCACGGAGACGATGACGTCGGCGAGCGCGCGATTTTTGTGCGCGTCGTTGTAGAGCGCACCGTGGGGCTTGACGTGCTGGACGTCCGCGTGCGCGCGCAGTGCGTCGAGTTGTGCGCGCAAAGAGGCGCGCAGAGCGTCGGGAGTGACGTCGAGTGAGCGGCGGCCAAAGTGCTCGCGGTCGGGATACGACGGATGCGCGCCGAGGCGCACGTTGTGCCTGCGTGCGAGTCGTGCGGCTTCGCGCATGGAGTGCTCGTCGCCGACATGACCGCCGCACGCGACGTTCGCGCTCGTGAGGAGCGGCCATACTTCGTCTTCGCGCGGGGAGCCTTCGCCGAGGTCGGCGCTGAGGTCGACGATCACAACTCGGTGCCTTTCGTTTCGGGGAGGAGCCAGATGAGGATCGCGCCGAGGGCGAAGAAGAGGGCGTCGGCGGCGATGGCGAACCCGAGGCCGTGCTTCGTCGCCGCGGCACCGATGGCGTACGGCGCGGCGGCGGAGACGAGGCGGCCGGCGTTGTAGCAGAAGCCTTGCGCCGACGCGCGGATGCGCGTTGGAAAGAGCTCGGCGAGCATCGCGCCGAACAGCGAAAAGTAGCCGTGCGCAAAGTAGCCGACGAGCGGACCGACGAGGAGCAAAGTCATCGCGCTGCGCGCCTGAAATGCGAACAGCGGCACGACCGCGGTCGCGGCGATCATGAAAAACGTGAATGCGGGACGGCGGCCGATCTTGTCGGCGATCCAGCCGAAACTCACATAGCCGAAGAAGGCGCCGAGTTGCAGGACGATCAGCCACGCGGCGGATTTCGTCACCGTGAGTCCGGCGCCGCCTTTCTCGATCGGCGTGGCGAGAAACGCGGGCAGCCACGACGTGACGCCCCAGTACGCCACGAGCACGCTGCTGGCGACGAGCGTGGCGAGGAGGACGCGGCGGATGTAGGGCGGCGAGAAGATCTCCGACCACGGTGCGGTCGCTTCGCGCTCGCGCCACACTTCCGGTTCTTCGACGGTGCGGCGCACGATGAAGGCGAGTACCGCCGGCGCCGCGCCGATGAGGAAGAGCACGCGCCAGCCGAAGCGCTCGAGCACGAGCGCGGAGAGTCCCGCGGCGATCAGCGCGCCGATGGCCCAGCCGGATTGCATGATGCCCATCGCCTTCGCGCGATGTTTCGCCGGCCACGTTTCCGCGACGAGCACGGAGCCGCACGACCACTCCCCTCCCATCCCGAACCCGACCAGCACACGCCACGCGATGAGCTGCCACAGGTTCTGCGCCGTGGCCATGCCCGCGGTCGCGCCGGAGTAGAGCAGGATGCTGAACGTCATCGCGCGCACGCGGCCGATGCGATCGGCGATGCGGCCGAAAGCGATGCCGCCGATGGCGCTGGCGATGAGTGCCGTGACGATCGGCAGACTGACCTGCGATGCGGAGAGTCCGAACTCTTTCTGGATGGGAAGGAGGGCAAAGGTGAAGAGGAGGAAGTCCATGGCGTCGAGCATCCAGCCCAACTGCGCCGCGATGAGGGCGCGCCATGCGTTCTTCGGAGCTTCCATGTGTGGAGATTATCGCTGCGATCGGGGGCCGTCCGCGCCGCGGGCGCGGCCGGGGGCTTTTGCCTGGTGGACGATTGCGCGAGAGCGGAGTTGTCGCGCGCGGGTTTCTCGCCTGAAGGCCGCTCGCGCTTCGGAAGCTCATCGCCCAACGAATCGAGACCGCAAGCTAAACGCAGGGCGCGAAACTGTGAGTTTGCGGATCCATGCGAACGGCTTCGGGCATTGAGGCGGTAGGGATCACGGGCGGCACCGAGCGTCGATGGTCGAGGACGGACTGCCCGTTCCTCGGAGCACTGCATTTGCTGAATACATTGTGGTCGGCGCCTAACTTACGCCGCTGAAGCTGGTGCGGGCCCGGCTTCGATCCGGCAGCCGAGCTGCCTGCTGCATCGTCCAACGCCGTGGCGTCACGTCGGTTGCAGTTCGTGTGCTGCTTCACATTTTCCAGGGGGGCGGCTCCGTCGGGCGCGCCGTGCAGCGCGCACGTCCAGCTCACGCACGCACGCGCTGCAACAGGAAGGTCTCGAGGCCCACGTCCACCGGCAGTCCACCGGACTTTCTCTTGATCTCGAGATCCGCCAGCGCCGCGAGGGCCGCGAAAAGATCCGCCTCGGAGGTGCTCCGTGCCGCTTCCCACTTTTTGTGCAGGGGGAACGGGTGCGGGCGCTGGCGCACCAATCCGAACTGTTTCAAATAGTCGCCGAGGCGGTCGGCGATCGTGTCTTTGAAGCGGTTGTAGGGCATCGACTGGCGGAGGTTCACGTTGTGCGCGCGGGCCCAGGAGTGGATGCCGATCATCTGGCGCACTTCGTCCGCGAGGGGGAAGATGAAGCGGCCGTAATGCATGTCGAGCGGCATCTTCGCGTCTTCGCGGCGGCCCTGCGCAACGAGGTCGCGCAGCTTGGAGATCGCTTCGAGGATCTTCCCCTCGGTGAAGAGGGAGCCGAGCTCGTAGCGCGCACCGCCTTCGATGGCCGCGACCTCGCGGTCGACCATGTCCGCGGTCACGCGTCCGCCGGTGCCGGCGAGCGTGACGAGGCGCTCGACCTCGGAGAGCGGCCCGCGAATCTCCGGCACGTCTTTCGAGAACTTGTCGGCGAGTACGCGGTCGATGCCGAGGCGCTGGCGCAGGCGCGCCAGTGCGCTCGATTCGAACTTCACGTTTGCGTCTGACGCAATGGAAGCCACGGCCTGTTCGAGCGCGGCGGAGTAGCCTTCGCGCGTGAGATCGGCGACGACGACCGCGCCGTTCTTGTCGATGAGATCGACGGTCGCGGAGTCGCGCGGCACTTCGCCGGTGCGCATCAGCAGGATCGTGCCGGGTGCGCCGCCGCGCGCGATCGCTTCCATGAGCAGCGCGGCGTCGTCCTCTCCGCGTCCCGCCTTCTTGCCGGTGGCGCGGCAGAACGCGAGGATGTCCGTCAGCGTCGCGTCGAGCGCGACGCTGAGTGCGTCCGCGATCTGACGATCGGTCATCTCGAGATCGGCGCCGGCGACACCGAGGACGTGCAGCAGTTTCGCGGCGGAGGAAGCGCGCTTGCGATCGGTCTTCGCGCTCTTCCAGTCGGCGACGGCTTTGTCGTACAGGGAAGCGACTTCTTTCGCCGAGACGAACGCGTTCACCTCGGAGACGATGAGCAGGCGCGCGCCGCCGAACAGCGACATGGTGCGATACGAGTCGAGGATCGAGGCCAGCTCGGTCCCCGGCTCGTAGGCTTCTACGTTGATCGCCGGGTTCTTCGCGACGATGGCGTCGCGGACTTCGTGGAAGGCTTGTTCGGAGAGGAAATCGGAAGAGCCGCCGATGAGGAGGACGCGAGGAGTCGCGCCCTTTTCAATCGCGCTGCGAACGGCGGCTAACGTTTTGGGCACGTCGCGCCCTTACTGCAACATCCCCTTCTCCTGCAGCTCCTGGCAGTCGATGCAGAACGGCGTCCAGGGCACGGCCTGGAGGCGCTTCTCGCCGATCTCGACGTTGCAGTTGGTGCAAACGCCGTAGGTGTTGTCGCGCATGCGGGTGAAGGCTTCGTCGATGAGCATGAGCAGGTTGCGCTCGCCATCGGAGAGGGAGAAGTTCAGTTCCTTGGAGTAGGCGCTGGCGGCCTTGTCGGCGAGATCCTGAATGCCGTCGTCGGGCTGGCTGTTGCCGGCGGCCTTGTCGCGCTGGAAGGATTCGAGCAGCTCGCGCTGCTTGGTGCGCAGCGCATCTTCATGCTGCTGCCACGGGTTCGCTTTTGCCTTTGCTTTCGTCGCCATTCGAGTCCTCGGTCACTTGTGATACGAGATGTTGCGCATCAACGTGCAGGCCCGATAGATCTGTTCCAGCAGGATGACGCGTGCGAACTGGTGCGGGAGAGTCATGGGCGAGAGCGCGAGCAGTTTGTCGGCGCGTTTTCTCACCGAATCGTCGAATCCGACGTCGCCACCGATGACGAAGTTGACGCCGTACGGACTGTCGATCGTCAGCCTCTCGATCCACTTCGCGAACTTCAAAGAATCAAACGTCTGCCCTCGCTCATCGAGGACCACGACGTACCCGCGATCGGGGATTGCGGACAGCAGGCGCGCGGATTGAGCGCGCATGATAGCCACATCACTCTGAGCTTGTCTACCGCGCTCGGACGGCACTTCGATGACCTCGATCGGATAGAAATGCTTGATCCTTCCGAGGTACTTCTCCACCGCTCCGGCCAGCTCGGCGTCGGCATGGGAACCGGACCAGATGAAGCGAAATTTCATGGAAGAGAGCCGTTGCGCTATGGAGCTGCCGAGCTATTCAAGTCCGTGTTTCCTGCGCTTTTCGAGCAGGGTTTTGCGATTGATGCCGAGGATCTCGGCGGCTTTCGAATAGTTGTTGCGGGTCGTTCGCAGGATCTCGCGAATGTAGTGGAGCTCGAGCTCATCGAGGGTCCACGAGCCGCGCGCGGCGGTGGTGACGAGGTCGGTGATGGGAAGCGACGTGGCGCGAATGTGAGTGCCGTCTTCGACGAGAGCCGCGCGCTCGATGGCGTTGCGCAACTCGCGGATGTTGCCGGGCCAGGCGTAGCTGGTGACGAGGCGTTCCGCGTCGGCGTCGAGACGCTTTGCGCGCAGGAACTTTTTCGCGAGCGGGAGGATGTCTTCCGCGCGCTCGCGCAACGGGGGAAGCGTGAGCGTCACGACGTTGATGCGGTAGTAGAGATCGCGGCGCAGCGCACCCGAGGTGAGGAGCGCGTCGAGGTCCGCGTTCGACGACGAGATCACGCGCGCTTCGAACGGCAACGCCGCGGTACCGCCGAGTCGCGTGAAGCGGCGCTCCTGCATCACGCGCAAAAGCTTGGCCTGCAGTTGCGGCGTGAGCGCGGAGATCTCGTCGAAGTAGACGGTGCCGCGTCGCGCGAGCTCGAGGCGGCCGATCCTGCGCGTCTGCGCGTCGGTGAACGTGCCGCGCTCGTGTCCGAACAATTCACTCTCGAACAGATCCGCGGGGATGCTCGCACACTCGATGTGCACGAACGGTTCGTTGCGGCGCGCGCTGCAGGCGTGGATGGATTCGGCGAGATAGTCCTTGCCGGAGCCGGATTCGCCGAGGATGAGGATGCTGACGTCGTGATCGAGAACCTTCTCGACCGTCTCCAGGACGTTCCGCATCGCGGCGTTGCGCGTGCGGAAGAGGTCGCGGAGTCGAGGATCACGAGGTCTGCTGGAAGGCACGCGGTGCAGCTTCTCCGCTGAACTCCGCGGTGACGTTCGGCGCGTCGCCCCAGAGGCGCTCGAGTCCGTAGAAGCGCCGCACGTCCTCGGTGAAGATGTGTACGACGAAGTCGCCGAAGTCGAGCAGCACCCAGCGTCCCGGCGTCGTGCCCTCGATGAGCAGCGGTTTCACGCCGAGATCTTCCTTGAGACGATCGAGGACGTTGTCCGCAATGGCCTGCGCCTGGCGTTCGTTCGACGCGGAGCAGAGGATGAAGTAGTCGGCGATCGAGGTCAGCTCGCCGACGGCGAGGACGTCGAGATCGGTTGCCTTCTTGTCGAGAGCCGCGGCCGTTGCGACACGAACGCGGGATTCAATCGAAGAATCGTTCACGATTGGCCCTTTCGATAAAGCCCGTAGTGATGAATGTAGCGCGAGACCGGTTCGGGGACCAGATCCCCGATGGATTCGCCGGCGCTCACACGTCTGCGGATCTCGGTCGAAGAAACCGGCACGGTGGGATTGTGTGCGAAGACGATGGAGCCGTGAGTGGCGCGTGCGGATGCGCCCGCGCGTCGCGAGGCAAGCGACGGCGGAAGCGCGTGCTCGCCGCGCGCCAGTACCGCGAAGTTCGCCAGCTCGAAGATGCGGTCGAGCGATTTCCACTCGAGCAGCTTCGCGAGGTTGTCGTCGCCGATGATCCAGTCGAGGGTGTCCTCGGGATGGCGCGCGCGCAGCTCTTCGAGTGTGTCGACGGTGTAGGAGATCGTGTCGCGCTCGAGCTCCATCGAGGAGACGTGGAGCCTGTCTTCGCCGAGCGTGGCCATGGCGGTCATGGCGAAGCGGTGATACGGCGAGGCGGTCTGGCGGTCCTGCTTGAACGGCTGCATGCGTGCGGGGATGTAGAGCACGCGATCCCACTGCATTTCGCCGCGGACGTGGAGGATCGGGTCGAGATGGCCGCGATGGAAGGGATCGAACGTACCTCCGCAGATGCCGATTCTCATATCGGTGGTGACGCGGCGAGGTCCTCTTCTGCATCGCGCGTCTGCTGATGCTCGCGCACGATGCGCGCGAGCATGCGCACGAGCTCTTTCACCCCGTCGCCGACGACGGCAGAGATCTCGTGATAGTCGAAGCCGTTTTTCTGTGCGTACGCGCGGAGCTTCTCGCTGTTGCCCGGCACCTCGGAATCGAGCTTCGAGCCGCAGACGATGCGCGGTTTCGCGGCGAGCGTGCCGGAGTAGAGCTCGAGCTCGCGGGCGATGACTTCGGCGTCGTGATCGGGGGTCTCGTTCGAGGAGAGATCGACCAGATGCACGAGCACCGAGCAGCGCTCGACGTGGCGCAGGAACTGATCGCCGAGGCCGTGGCCTTCGTGCGCGCCTTCGATGAGGCCGGGGATGTCGGCGACGACGAAGGTCTGCGCGTCGTCCGCGGAGACGACACCGAGGTTGGGGACGAGGGTGGTGAACGGATAGTCGGCGATCTTCGGCTTGGCGGCGCTGATGACGGAGATGAGCGTCGACTTGCCGGCGTTCGGGAGGCCGACGAGGCCGACGTCGGCGATCAGTTTCAGCTCGATGAAGAGCTCGCGCTCTTCGCCGGCATTGCCGTCCTGGGCGAAGCGCGGCGCCTGACGCGTGGCGGTCGCGAAGTGCTGGTTGCCCCAGCCGCCGCGGCCGCCTTTGGCGACGAGGACGCGCTCGCCGTCGTGGGAGAGGTCGGCGACGATCTCGTCCGTGGCTTTGTCGCGGACGACGGAGCCGATGGGGAGCTCGATGGTGACGTCGTGGCCGTGCTGGCCGGAGCAGTTCGAACCCATGCCGTGCTCGCCGCGGCCGGCTTTCCACTCGCGCTGAAACTGCAGGTGGTAGAGCGTGTTGAGGCGTTTCGAGGCCACGATCCAGACGGATCCGCCTGCACCGCCGTCACCGCCGGACGGGCCGCCCTTCGGCACGAACTTTTCGCGACGGAAGGCGATGCAGCCTTTGCCGCCGTCGCCTGCCTTCACCCGAATGGTCGCCTGATCGATGAACATCGCTTACGGCTCAGTGCGAGGGATGTACCACAAAAGCGGGCGCGGGTGTAGCGATGCAGTCACCGAGCATTCCCGCGCAAAAGGAAACGCCGCCCGAAGGCGGCGCTGGTGCGAACGGCGGATGCGGCGGAACTTACTCGGCGGCCGGAGTGACCGGAGCAGCCGTCGCCGGCGTGACGCTGATGAAGCGGCCACGCTCGCCGCGGTCGCGGAACTGGACGTAACCGTCGATCTTGGCGAAGAGCGTGTGGTCGCGGCCGAGGCCGACGTTCTCGCCGGGCTGGAACTTCGTACCACGCTGGCGCACGAGAATCGATCCGCCGGTGACGAACTGACCGGCGAAGCGCTTGACGCCGAGCATCTTCGGCTGCGAATCGCGACCGTTGCGCGACGAGCCCTGTCCTTTTTTATGAGCCATGGATGACCTCCCCTGCCGACGTCAGCCGGCGCGATCTCAGAGATTGATGCTGTCGATGCGCACTTCGACCACGTCCTGACGATGGCCGTGGGTACGCTTCGTGTGATTCTTGCGGCGCTTCTTCTTGAAGACGATGATCTTGCCGCCGCGCGTCTCACCGAGGACGGTCGCAACGACCGTGGCACCGGAGACGGTGGGGCTGCCGACCTTCGGCTGATCGCCGCCGATCATCAGAACTTCATTGAACGTGACTTTGTCCTGATCGGCGCTGCCGAGCACGTCACGCTCGACCTGAAGGCGGTCACCCGCCGCAACGCGATACTGCTTCCCACCGGAACGAATGATGGCGTACACAACGTCCTCCGACAATTTGGAACCGCACGATTTAGCACAGGGTGCGCTCGGACGTCAAACCGCAGAGGTCGCGAAGCGCAGAAGAGTCCCCGAGTCAGTGAAGACTCTTCGGGATGCCCGGCAGATAACGGGAGGGGGGTGGGGCGTATTCCGGGAGGGGATGGGGGTGAATGCAGAATGCAGAATGTTGAAGGTTGAAGGGAGAAAAGGGGACCTGGGGGGCTACTTGCTGTGAACGCAAAACGCTGAATGAAGAATGAAGAACGGGAAAGGGCGTGCGCGGAATAGGCGAGATTGCGCAGCCTCGAGAAACGAAGAGGGCGCCCTTTCGGGCGCCCTCTCGTCCACAACGTTGTGGAAGGGGATTAGAAGATGAAGCGCGCGCCGAGGTAGAAGCGGCGCGGTTCGACGTAGGAGAGCGCGGCGCCGAACGGCGAGCCGACGCCGACGCCAGCGAGAACGTCCTGCTCGCGCGTGACGGCCTGATCGTCGAGGGTGTTGAAGATGTCGAGGAACAGCTCGAGGGTCGTGCGGCGCGGCAGCGGCTGATTCCACTGGGCGCGCAGGTCGAGCGTACCGTACGACGGATTCTGGAGGCCACCGACGGAGCCTTCCGCGATCCACTGGCTGACGACACCACCGAACTCGTACTCCTGACCGGCTTCAACGACGGCCGGGAGGTTACGGCCCGAGGCGCGGAACGTGCGGCTCGCGAACGAACCGGAGTTCCAGTTGTAGACCGCGCCGAGCTCGAGGCGGTCGAAGAGGCGGTACGAACCGGCGAACTTGAACAGGTGCTCGATCGAGCCCGGCTGACGGCCGTACTGGTTCGGAGCGCGCGGATCCAGGAAGAGCACGTCGCCCTGGAAGTCGGCGTTCGAGTCGGAGTTCGTGTTGCCCTTGGCGTCGGTCCACGTGTAGGAGACGAGGCCCTGCCAGTTGTTGGCGAAACGCTTGCGGAGGATCAGGTCGACACCGTCGGTGTCGCGCTTGCCGCCGGCGAGCGTCGCGATGACGAAGTTCGAGCCCGGGTTCTCCGAGTAGCCGAAGTACTCGTAGCCGAGGAACAGCGAGTCCGGATCGTCGACGTCGCCGGGGCCGAAGCCGTCGTTGTAGCCTTCCGGATCCGCGTACACGTGGAGGTCATAGTCCTCGAGGATGTCGCGGGTCTGGCGGCGGTAGGCGTTCGTCTCGAACGACATGTTGTTGCCGAGGTCGATCTGGTACGACAGCTGGACTTCGTCGGTGTACGGGGTCTTGGTCGTCGGGGCGAAGAACGCGTCCTGGACGACGGGGCCGCCACGGGTACGGTAGGTCACCCAGCGGTCGCCGACGTAGAGCTGCTCTTCGATGATGGAGCCGGTGAGCGTACCGGCGAAGTTGGTCATGTTGAGGCGGATCGGGTCGTAGTAACGACCGTAGAACGCCGAGACCTTCTGGCGGCCGTTGCCGAAGAGGTCATAGATCGCCGACAGGCGCGGAGCGTAGGTCCAGTCGAACGTGTAGATGTTCTCGCCGGTGGTGGCGAAGTGCTCCCACTGCTCGGCGCGGACGCCGAGGTTGAAGGCCCACTTGTTCCACTGGATCGTGTCCTGGAGGTAGAAGGTGAGGCCCTGCGTCGTGGTTTCCTGCGGACCCGTCTGCACCTGCAGGTCGCGCTGGTAGTTGATCATGCTGTGCGGGTTGCCGGCCGTGCTGTTGAACACGATGGCGTTGCCCGCTTCCGCGGCGGTGATCGTACCGTTGTGGTCGGTGTCGAGCAGGCCGTAGAAGTAGTTACGGTCGGTCGCATTCATCGCGTTGATCGTGTTGATCAGTCCGCCGAAGTCGGAGCTGTTGTTCACGAGGAACTCGACCTGCGTGTACTGGTTGCGGTTCGTGGCGATGTGACCAGCGGTGATGCCCTGGTTGGCGTAGACGTTCGAGAGCGAAACGTACTGCGCGCCGCCGACGTACTGCGTGTCGCGGAAGTTGATGTGGTCTTCACCCTCACCGCCGAACTTCACGGTGTGGCTGCCGAGGGCGGTGTCGAAGATCCCTTCGAGCGAACCCTTCCAGAACTCGGTGTCGCGCTCGTTGATCTGGATGTTGCCTTCGCCGCCGAGCTGACGCTGGAGGAGCGTGTTGCCCGGGGTCAGCGTGCTGTTGAAGACGACGTCGTTGCGGATCTCGGGGATCGCGGCAAAGATCGAGACCTCACCGTTGTGCTGGCCGACGGCCGCATCGAGGAGGAGGTTCGAGCTGAACACGCGGTTGTACTCGACGATGTAACGGCCGCCGCCCTGTTCCTGCGAGCGGTTGCGCGCATTGAGGACCGTGCGGGTGGTCAGACCGGAGATGTCGCTCGGATCGTCGGTGTACGTACCGGAGACGCGATCCTTCGAGGTGATCTGCCAGGAAAGCTTGCCGAACGCCTGACGGCCTTCATTGGTGACCGTGCGGAGGAACTCGTTCGTGTCGGCCGACGTGACGTCGTCTTCACGGCTGGTGATGCGGTAGCTGCCGAAGAACCAGGCCTTGTCGCGGACGATCGGGCCACCGAGGGTGAACGCCGTGTCGTACGTCGAGAAGGTCGAGGCACCCTGATTCTCGTTGTCGGCAACGAGGGAGTCGTTCTGGGTGTAGTAGTTGACCGAGCCGCTGAAGGTGTTGCTGCCGGCCTTCGTGACGACGCTCGAGAGGAGGCCGGGGGCGCCGGCGAACTCGGCGGGGACGCCGCCGGTGAGGACCTTCTGCTCCTGAATGATTTCGGTATTCAGGTTGGCACCGAAAGTGCCAGTAACGGGGTCCGTAACGTTGATGCCTTCGATGTAGTAGAAGTTATCGGTGGACTGGCCGATGTCACCGGCGATGTCCGAGTAGTTCACGCCCGAGCGCGAGGCGGGGTTGCCTCGGTCGGCGGGAAGAACGCCCGGGACGAGCTGGAGGTAGCTCTGGTAGGAGCGACCCGTCGGGAGCGATTCGGTGAGCTCGAGGGTGAGCTCCGTGGAGACCGTCGCGTTCGTGACGTCGACGATCGGCGAGTCCGCCGTAACGGTGATGGACTCGGAGACCGCGGCCATCTGCAGGGTCACGCGAACCGTGGAGGTCTGCGCCGAGCGAACCTGAACATTCGTGTTCTGGGCGCGGCCAAACCCTTCCAGGCTCGTCTCGACCGTGTAGCGGGACGAAGGAGTGAGCGAAACGAGGTTCGCGGTACCGTCGGTACCGGTGACCTCCGTTCGCCGGGTGGTTACGTCTGGGGCTGATGCTGAGACTGTGACGCCGGGAAGCGGTGCGCCCGAGGAATCGGTGACGATCACCTGGATCGTACCGGTCGTCGACTGGGCAAATGCACTCCCGGTTACTACGAGGAGTAACGCGGTAAATAGAACGACAAGCCGTTTCATGCCTGCTCCTTTCGTGGATGTGGGTACTTCAGGACCTAAAGATGTGCGCGAACCGTAACACAAGTCGACAGAATTGCAACCTCTGATGAAATAACCCTCCCTTACCTGCCGGTGAGTCCTTTCAGTTGTTGGCGAACCCCACCGCAACGCTCCTGCCACGCCCCGCGCAGCCGTAACTCCCGTTTTTACAACGAGTTTCGATTTTGGCCGCCAGACACGGCTTCGGCGAATTGAAGCGAGGCGTACGAAATTGTGAAGAAGGGGTGAAGGACATGGGGCCAAAATGTCACAACCGGACGCGGCTCGTGCCGACGCTTCCAGGAGTCAACGCGGCCTCGATGCACCCTCACAAAGGAATGTTGCCGTGCTTCTTCGGCGGGTTCTTGTCCCGCTTGTTGCGCAGCATGGCGAACGTCGTGATCAGCTTCCTTCTCGTGAATCGCGGCTCGATGATCTCGTCGATGTAGCCACGCTCCGCGGCGATGTACGGGTTCGCGAATTTCTCCTTGTACTCCGCGACCTTCGCCTGCCGGTCTTCCGCGCCTCTGTAGAGAATGTTGACCGCACCCTCCGCGCCCATGACGGCGATCTCCGCCGTCGGATACGCGTAGTTCATGTCGGCGCGGATGTGCTTCGAGTTCATGACGCAGTACGCGCCGCCATACGCCTTGCGCGTGATGACCGTGACTTTCGGCACCGTCGCTTCGGCCAGCGCGTACAGCAGCTTCGCGCCGTGAATGATGATGCCGCCGTACTCCTGTCCCGTGCCGGGCAGAAATCCGGGGACGTCTTCGAGCACGAGGAGAGGAATGTTGAACGAGTCGCAGAAGCGCACGAAGCGCGCGCCTTTGCGCGACGCGTCGATGTCGAGCACGCCCGCGAGGAAGGCGGGCTGGTTCGCGACGACGCCGATCGACTGTCCGTTGAGGCGGAGGAAGCCGACGACGAGATTGCGCGCGTAGTGTTGATGCACTTCGACGAAGTGCCCTTCGTCCGCGATCGTCTTGATGAGATCGCGCATCTCGTACGGCTGATTCGGATTCTCGGGGATGAACGAATCGAGCTGCGTGTCGACGCGGTTGACGTCGTCGCTCGTCGCCACACGCGGCGGATCTTCCATGTTGTTCGACGGCATGTAGGAGAGGAGCTCGCGAATGAGCGCGATGCAGTCCTCGTCCGACTCCGCCGCGAAATGCGCGACGCCGGAGACCTGATTGTGCGTCTCCGCGCCGCCGAGCTTTTCCTTCGTCACTTCTTCGTGCGTGACGGTCTTGATGACGTCGGGCCCGGTGACGAACATGTAGCTCGTCTTCTTCACCATGAGGATGAAGTCGGTGATGGCGGGCGAGTAGACGGCGCCGCCGGCGCACGGTCCCATGATCGCGGAGATCTGCGGGACGACACCCGAGGCGAGGGTGTTGCGCAGGAAGATGTCCGCGTAGCCGCCGAGAGAGACGACGCCTTCCTGGATGCGCGCGCCGCCGGAGTCGTTGAGGCCGATGATCGGCGCACCGTTTTTCATCGCGAGGTCCATGACCTTCACGATCTTCGCGGCGTGTGTTTCGGAGAGCGATCCGCCGAAGACCGTGAAGTCCTGCGCGAATGCGTAGACGAGGCGGCCCTGCACGGTGCCGTAGCCGGTGACGACGCCGTCGCCCGGCACGCGTTGTTTGTCCATGCCGAAGTCGGTCGAGCGATGGACGACGAGCTGGTCGAGCTCCTGAAACGAGCCGGGGTCGAACAGCAGTGCGATGCGCTCGCGCGCGGTGAGCTTGCCTTCGTTGTGCTGGCGGTCGATGCGGGCCTGGCCGCCCCCGAGCTCGCTCTGCTGCTTGCGGTGCTCGAGCTCGGCGATCATGGATTCGAGTGACATTAGAGGATGACGCCCCGTTCCGCCGCGATGCGGCGCATTTCGTTTTCGAGCTGCTGGGTCGTGGCGCGGTCGCCGAGGCGGAGGCGGGCTTCGCGTTCGAGCGCCTCGAGGTGCGTAAAGTTCGTCTCGATCGCTTTCGTCACGACGAGGATCGCCGCCTCGGCGTCGCGGAACTCGACGAAGCCGCGGTCCTCGAGCCGGTTGACGATCGCACGCGCTAGGAATTCGACTCGTCTGCCCGTGGCGCTCACGGACGCGATTAAAGCATCATCTCCGCGCCGAAGGAACCAGCAGCGTACGGATACCACTCGCGCTCGTCCGCCACGGCGTCGATGCGGGTGACGCGGACGGTGGCGGGAAACGCACGCGTGCCGTCGTCGACGAGGACGCGCAGCACCAGTCCGTCGACGGGTGCGAGGAGGGCGACGGCGATCGGGCGATCGCGATCGATCTCCCTGACGCTGCACTCGAGGCGCAGGTTGTGCGGCATGCGCACGGGACGCGTGCGATAGCTGGGGCGATAGAAGTTCGGCCAGTCGTTTACGGCTTCGACGATGTCGTTGCCGTAGCCGTCGACACCGCCCGCGGTTTGCACGAGGCGCACGTTCGGAGGCGCGAGGCCGGCGAGGTGCGGGAGGAGGGCGGCGGTGATGTTCGGTGCGAGCCGAAGGCGCGGCGGCGCAGCACGTTCAGTGAGCTCGGCTTTCGCGAGGACCGCGGCGATTGCGCGCGCTTGCGTGAAGTCGAAATCGGCGCGGTCGACGAGCACGCGCAACGGACCGCGCGTCATGGCGAGATGCATGCGGCGCGTGTGTTCGGTCCATTGCCTGTCGCCGTATTGATGATGCGCTTCGCCCTCGGTGAGGATGAGGCGTTCGACCGCAATGCCCCTCACTCCGAGCCCCTCTCCCCGCGGCGCGGCGAGCAGTTGGCCGGAGGCCGCGTGAGGCGCCGGCTCGCAGCGAAACCACTCCCCTTCTTCGACGGCGATGCCGCTCTCGCTCACGTGCACGACGACACCGTTCTCCCAGCGCACCGACCTCCCCTGCTTGCGGTAGATCACGCGAGCTCCGTCAGAACGAGAGGCGCGTGCGCGGGGACGACGAGCTCCTGTCCTTCACGTGAGCAGATGACGCCCGGATAGCGCAGCGTCTCACCGATCGCGCCGAGGAAAACGATGTCGTCGCGCCGGGCTTCGAAGGTGAAGGGAGCGAGCGGTGCGCGATGCGAGCCGTCGACGAGATGAGCGATGCCGACGTGCAACGTGACGACATCGGTGAGCGGCTCGTAATGGCCGGCGTCGACGAGGGTGATTTCGATGCGCGATCCGGGGAGCGTGAAAGGGGCGTTGTGCGCCCGCGCGTGCACGTGCTGCATTCGTAGCAGCGGGATGTCGCGGAAGGTGGCGCGGCGCGGGGCGAGAGGGATGTCGGCGATGAGCCAGGGAGGCAACGTCGACGAGCGTTCGTGTTCGAGGGGATGGCCCACCGCCTCGTGGAGGAGGACCGCCGCGGAGCCGTGCTTCCAGAGGATGGGGAGGCGGCGGGACGCCGCCTGGCCATCGGCGCCGACGCCGGCGTTCAGGAGGGGCATATCCTCTAATAGCAGCGCTGGCGTCGTGACGATGGAGTGGGCGCCCTGCGTCACGATGATCGTCTGCGTGACGCCGCCGAGAGTTGCGGTTGCGACGAGGCGCATGCGCACGTCCGGCAGGACGCATTTGCGCAGCTCCGTCATCGCGGCGTCGCAAGCGGAGAGGAGCGCAGGATCCGGAGTGTCGGTGGCCACGATGCCGCCGGCCGTGTGCATCGCTTCGCCGTACGAGAGGCGCTGTTCGAGCAGGCGGCCGCGCGACCAGAGCTCGTCGCGCGTGGCCATGGCGAACCGCGATTCGCTCAATTCAGCTCGTACGTGAATTTTTTGCTGGCCTTGTCGTAGCGCACGACGAGGCGGTGCTGGCCGCCCGGCTCGAAGCGCACGGCACTGATGGTGTGATGCTCGTTGATGTTCTCCGCCGGCACCGTCACCCAGATGTCGAGATCCGCGTTCCGCGGCGCGAGCTGGAAGGTCGCGGACACCGGCCGCGGCGTTTTCGACGCGCGGCGCAGGAAACGCGCCGGCTTCTCTTCGTACAGCAACTGATTCAGGACCACGTCGCCGCCCGCGCGCACCATCATGCGTCCGTCTGCGAACTGATGCACGAACACCGCGGTGAGCTGCGAAGGCGAGACGGGGGCGCTCGGCGCCGTGGTCTCGGTTGCGCCGGTCGTCTGCGTGACCGGGATGTCCGCCATCGCGGGCCGCTTTCCTCCCGGAGTGCGCCTCGCGAGCTTCGCCGCGTCGAGCTTCTGCTGTTCAACCTGTGCGGTCTGCAGCAACTGCACGGTCTGCAGATCGTTCGGATTGATCGCCAGCGCTTCCTGAAAACGCAGGATCGCGTCCGGATACTTTTTCTCGTTGAAGAGCGTGAGGCCTTCCTGCGCCTTCGCCTGCGCCTGCGCGATCTGCTGGCGCGAGAGCTCTTCCTGCTGCCGCATCGCGTTGAGACGGTCGAGCGTCGTCACGACGTACGGCGACTTCGGCGCGATGCGCTGGAGCTCCGCGAATTTCTGATGCGCGGCCGCCACGTTGCCCGCTTTCAGCAGAGCGTTGCCCTCGTCACGCAACCGCTTCGCGCGAAGATGCAGCGCCTCCGCTTTCGCGTCGACGGCCGTCACTTTCGGCTGCCGCGCGCGCATGACCGCGACGCCGCCGATCAGCGCCGCGACGAGGATCGCCACGATGCCGATGAAGATCGCCGGCGGAATGCGTCTGCGCCACGTCGGCAGCGCGCGCACGTTCGACAACGTCTTGCGCAGTTGCTGCGACACCGGCGTTTTCGGTGCGCGCGCCGCGGCCGGTGCTGCAGGTGCTGCATTCGCAGCAGCGACGGCGGCCACCACTTTCGACGCGGGGCGCGTGCTGCCGCCGATCTCTTTCTCTTTTTCCGGCGGCACAGCATCCACCGCCTCGGGGAAAGGCACCTCGAGCGTCGGCGTCGTCGAGACGGCCGGGCGGTCGGTGCGCGTGACCACCGTCTCCTCGGCGAGCAGCGGCTCCTGCGGACGCACGGGCTTCTCGCCGCGGATCACCGCGCGCAACGCATTCGCGAGATCGCGCGCGCGCTGATACCGCTTCGACGGGTCCTTCGCCAGGCAGTTCGCGACGATCTCTTCGTAGCCTTCCGGGATCTGCGGATTGATCTCCTGCAGCGGCGAAAACGGCTCGTGCACGATCTTGTACGAGATCGACGTCAGCGAGTCGCCGCCGAACGGCTTGCGCCGCGTGAGGCATTCATAGAGACAGATGCCGAGGGCGAAGATGTCGGTGCGGCCGTCGACGGGCGCACCTTTGATCTGCTCGGGCGCCATGTAGTTCGGCGTGCCGAGGAACTGGCCGGTCGTGGTGAGGTTCGCGGCGCCGGACGCGATCTTGGCGATGCCGAAGTCGGTGATCTTCGCGCGATGGCCGTCGAGTAGGATCACGTTCGCGGGCTTCACGTCGCGATGCACGATCCCCTTCGCATGCGCGAAATCGAGCGCCTCGGCCACCTGCGCGATGATGTCGCCGATCTGCTCGAAGCTGAGCGGACGGCCCTGCGAAAGGACTTCCTTGAGATTGTTTCCCTCGACGTACTCCATGGCGATGAACGACACGTTGGAGACGTCGTCCTGCCCGATGTCGTGCACCGTCACGATGGAGGGATGATTGAGGATGCCTGCTGCCTGAGCCTCGCGCATGAAGCGCTGCTGGAACTCGCGCGTCTCGTCGTCGTCCGCGTGCGCGGAAGCACGGATCGTCTTCAGCGCGACGAGGCGGCCGATGAGCGGATCTTTGGCGAGATAGACGATGCCCATCGCCCCTTTGCCCAGCTCGCGTACGACTTCATACCGGCCAAGCTTCAAGAGGGCTGTCTCTCCAGGTGCGCGGCTGCGGGTTTCCGCGCCAGGGTCGAGGGGCGTCCCATGAGCCGACAATCATAACCCCCTGCGGTGCCATGTCGAGCGGAGTCGAGGCATGCCCGCCGCGACACATACTTTAATTTATGATGTCACGCCTGTTGTCAAATCCCTGAAGGGGGCGAGCTCATGAAGGTTTATTCGGGTTCCGAGATCCGCAATGTGGCGATCGTCGGACACAACGATACCGGCAAGACGACACTCGTCGCGCAACTGCTGTTCAACGCGGGTGCGGTGACGCGCATGGGGCGCGTCGACGACGGCACCACGACCACCGACTTCGACCCCGACGAGATCGACCGTAAGCATTCGATCTCCGCCGCGATCGCATTCGCGGAGTGGAGAGACACGAAGATCAACCTGCTCGACACGCCCGGCTTCGGCATCTTCGTGATGGAAGCGAAGGGCGCGATGCGCGTCGCCGACTCGGCCGCGGTCGTCGTCAGCGGCGTGACCGGCGTGGAAGTGACGACAGAAAAGGTGTGGAAGTTCGCCGAGGAGTTCGCGCTCCCGCGCGTCATCATCGTCAACAAGCTCGATCGCGAGCGCGCCTCGTTCTCGCGCACGCTCGAAGCGCTGCAGAAGAAATTCGGCAAGAACGTCGTGCCGATCCAGTTGCCGATCGGCGAGGAGAAGGACTTCACCGGCGTCATCGACCTCGTGTCGATGAAGGCGCTTCGCTACCAGCACGACGGCTCGGGCAAGTACGAGACGATCGACATCCCGGCGGATCTCAAGGACACCGCCGACGAATGGCGCGAGAAGCTGATCGAGAAAGTCGCCGAGGGCGACGACACGCTGATGGAGCGGTTCTTCGAGCAGGGCGGCCTGTCGCAGGAAGAGCTGCTGGACGGGATGAAGCGCGAGGTCGCGCACCGTCAGATCTATCCGGTGATGCTGACCGCCGCGTCGCACAACATCGGCGGCCACGCGATCCTCGACGCGTTCGTGTCGCTGCTGCCGGCCGCGGACTCGGTGCAGAAGCTCGACGGAAAGAACGCGAAGGGTGAAGCGGTCACGTTCGATCGCCGCCCCGAGGCCTTCCCCTCCGCGCTCGTGTTCAAGAGTTTCTCCGACCCTTTCTCCGGACGCGTGTCGCTGTTCCGCGTCTTCTCCGGCACGCTGCAGTCCGATCACGCGTACTGGAACACGTCGCGCGATCACGAAGAGCGCATCGGCAAGCTGCAGGTGCTGCAGGGCAAGCAGCAGATGCCGGTGTCCGAGCTGCGCGCGGGCGACATCGGCGCGGTGGCGAAACTCAAAGACACGTTCACCGGCGACACCATCGCGGCGAAGGATCACCAGATCGTGCTCGAGCACATCGCGTATCCGGAGGCGGCGATCGCGTTCGCGGTGGAACCGAAGGCGCGCGGCGATGAGGACAAGCTCGGCGCGGCCATCCATCGCATCATGGAGGAAGACCCCACCATCAAGTTCGCGCGCGACGAGCAGACGAAGGAGTTCCTGATCAGCGGTCAGGGACAGCTCCACGTCGAGATCGTCGTGGCGAAGCTGCACAAGAAGTATCACGTCGACGTCGTGCTGCATCCGCCGAAGGTTCCGTATCGCGAGACGATCACGAAGCCGGCCGACGCGCACGGACGCCACAAAAAGCAGTCGGGCGGCCACGGCCAGTTCGCGGACTGCAAGATCACGGTCGAGCCGCTGCCGCGCGGCGCGGACTTCGAGTTCGTCGACGAGATCTTCGGCGGCTCGATCCCGCGCCAGTACATCCCCGCGGTCGAGAAGGGCATTCAGGACGCGCGCGTGAAGGGCTACCTCGCCGGCTTCCCGATGGTCGACTTCCGCGTGCGTCTCAAGGACGGGCAGTATCACGACGTCGACTCGTCGGAAATGGCGTTCAAGATCGCCGGCTCGCTCGCGTATCAGGAAGCGATGCAGAACGCGCGGCCGACACTGCTCGAGCCGATCATGCACGTCGACATCACCGCGCCGAGCGAATACGTCGGCGACATCATGGGCGATCTCAACTCACGCCGCGGACGCGTCGAAGGCGTCGACGCGGAAGAGGAATCGCAGATCGTGCACGCGCGCGTGCCGATGTCGGAGATGCTCACGTACGGCTCGACGCTGCGCTCGCTGACGCAGGGCCGCGGCAGCTTCCACATGGAGATGTCGCACTACGAAGAAGTCCCGCGCAACCTGCAGGAAAAGATCATCACGGAGTCGAAGAAGGCGAAGGAAACGCAGGCGGCCGCGCATTAGCGCGGCCGTCCTCCTCCCGTCATTCTGAGCCGCGCAGACGGCGAAGAATCTCGAACTACGCCGGCGGCGATATCGAAAGATCCCGCCACGCCGGATTCGCGCTTTTCACCAGCGCAATCTTCCTCGCCCGGGTCATGCCTTTGATCGCTTTTTCCCGCGCGATTGCGTCCACCGCAAGCTCATAGCACTCGAAGTACACGAGTCGATCGAAATGATATCGACTGGTGAACGACGCCTCCCCGTTCTTGTGCTGCGTCACACGTCGTTGCAGGTCGTTCGTGACGCCGGTGTACAGCGTCATGGAGTTGTTCGAGACGATGTATACGTAGAACTGGCGGCGAACTCCGTCTGCACGCCACATCGAAGATTGCCGCGGGTACATCGCGGCCGAGGGTACCTCGGAACAAGACGAGCCGCGTAGTTCGAGACCCTTCGCCGTCTATGGCTCAGGGTGACGGGCCTTCCAGCGCCGCCGCCCCTTTACAGCTTTACAGCTTTATCGCTTTACAGCTTCATCGCTCTACAGCTTCGCCGAGATCCGCGCCACTTCCTGTTTCGCGTCGTCCGCGGCGGTCACGATGAACGTCTTCTCCGCGCCGCTCGGCGCGACGACGCGCACGGTGTAGCTGCCGGGTGCGGCAAAGTCGTAGACCTCGTCCATGGTGTTGAACTGCAGGACCTGGCCGATGGGCATTTCGTTCACGTAGACCATCGCGTCTTCGGGCAGCACGTTGAACACCATGCCGCGGCGCGCCCAGATGCGCACGGTCGAGGACACGCCGCCCGGTCCGCCTTCGATCACCGCGCGCGCGTTCCCTGTCACCGGTTCATTGGCGGCGGGAGTCATGTCGCCGTCGTTGCCCGACATCACGAGCGACGCGCCGGCACCCGGCTCACCGGGAGGCGCGTTCGTCGTGCGCTCGCGCCGCGGCGCGACCTGCTCGGTCAGCGTGTCGGCATTCCGATAGCGGAGGCCGGTGAACACCGCCAGCCCCGCGATCGTGACGAGCACGAGGCCGATGAGCACCGGGATCCAGCGGGGCATCGGCGTCCCCGACGGCTCCTCCGGCGGCTGCGGCGCGTCAGGAGTTGGCTGCTCCGTCATCCGAGCTCTCCGCACCCGTCTCTTCGATCACCGCCGTGCCTTCACTGGTGACGAGCGTCTCTTCGTCATCCTCGAGCTGCGCGGCCTGACGATCGCGGCTGCGCAGCAACTCGATCGCGCGCTGCTCGTGCTCGGCGGGAACGTAGACGCGGATGTCGCCCATCGTGCCGAAGTTGATCGGCTCCATCTGGAACTTCACGTTCTCGACATTGGCCGGGATGCCTTCGGCCTCGAGGAAGCCGCGCAGCAGCATGGCCTCGTCTTCCCCGCCCATACTGGCGATCTCGACCCAGGTCGTCCCATCCTCGGCGGGGACGGTATTCACGTTCTCCGGAAACTCCTGTCTCGAGTCAGCCATGCAAGTCGCTCCTTACTTCGTGAGAGTGATGCGGCCGGAGTCGGCCGTCATGCTTCCCACCTTTGCATAGAACAGGCCGCTTTCGCGCAGCGTCCGCTCCAGTTTTTCCGCGCCTTCCGGGGCGATGGCGATGAGCAGGCCGCCCGACGTCTGCGCGTCACACATCAATGTGTATTCAGCCTCGGAGACGTTCAAGCGGACGCGATTGCGGAACGTCTCGGCGTTGCGCTGCGAGCCCGACGGACGGAAGCCACGTGCGAGCGATTCACGCGCACCTTCGAGCACCGGGACGGCCGAAGCGCTGATCTCCGCCCCGACACCCGCGCCTTCGCACATCTCGAGCAGATGGCCGATCAGCCCGTATCCGGTGACGTCCGTCGCCGCACTCGCGCCGGCTTCGCTCATCGCTTTCGCGGCATCGCGGTTCAGCGTCGTCATCCAGCGGATGGCCTCGTCGAGGGACGGCGCTTTGCGGAACATGCTCTTCCTCCGATTCGCGCTGACGAGGATGCCGTTGCCGATCGGCTTCGTCAGGAAGAGCACGTCGCCCGCGCGCGCGGTTGAATTGCGCACGAGCTTGTGGACGGGGACCACGCCCGTGACGACGAGCCCGTACTTCGGCACGTCGTCGATGATGGTGTGACCGCCGCCGATCGTGAATCCCGCCTCGGCTGCTTTCTCCGCACCGCCGCGCAGGATCTCGCCGAGCATCTCCAGCGGAAGCTTGTCCGTGGGAAAGCCGGCGATGGCGAGACCGAGGATCGGCGTCGCGCCCATCGCGTAAATGTCGGAGATGGAGTTCGTCGCGGCGATCTGACCAAACAGATACGGATCGTCGACGATGGGCGTGAAGAAATCGACCGTCTGGGCGATGGCCGTCTCTCCGGCGATCCGGAAAACCGCAGCGTCGTCATGGGTGGAAGTCCCGACGAGAAGATCCCCGGCCCCTTCGGTCGAGGGGAGCTTGGACAGCAGCGAGCGCAGGTCATCCTGACCCAGCTTGCACGCTCAGCCACCGGTCGTCGCGAACGACGACAGTGGCGGGTAACGGCGCAGCGAATGCTTCACGAAGGGAGTTTATCCTCGCCCAGCACTGCCGCGCGCGCCGCTTCCACGGCCTCGAGCACTTCCTGATACAGCTCGAACTTCACGTGCTCGGAAAGCTCGGTGCCGCGATTGACGATCTCGGCGATCTGCGCCGCGTAATGCGAAGCGGCCGGAAGGCGCTCGCCGGCCTGGATGATCTGGCGGAACCCGATCGTGAGCTCTTCCTGCAGGCGCGTCCTGAACGTGCCGTCGTAGACGTTGCTTTCGAGATGGTCGTAATCGATGTTCATTTCGCGGTGTAGCTCGCGTTCACGTTCGCGCCGTCGCGGGCGATGTTCGCCTCGATGCCGCGATTCTTCAGGAAGGCGCCGTACGCATTCGCGAAGGCGGTTGCGCGCTCGGGCGACTCCCACGTGGTCGCGAGCTGCACGCGGCCGTCGCGGTAGATCACCGCGCGATCGTTCAGCCAGCCGCGCGCGTTCTCCGCACCGACGAGGTACGCGAGGTGAAACTCGCCGAGGTGCTCGACGGTGAGGGCGCCGGCGGGCTTGGTCGCGTCGAAAGGCTTCGCGGTGAACGTCTTCGCGAAGTACTCCTCGGGATGCAGGATCTCGCGCGTCGAGCGCGGCGGATTCGCGTGCACTTTGTCGAGCTCTTTCCAGCCGCCGCGGCGATACGCGGCGATGACGAACTCGAGTCCCTTGAAATACGGAAACTTCAGCGATTCGGCAAAGTACTTCGGCGTGGCCGGATCGATGCTCTGCTCCGACTGCACGGCGCCGCTGATCATGCCGAGGGTCGCTTCGTCTTTCACGAGGTCATCGAGCGTCACGCCCATCTTGCCGAGCATGTGCGCCATCATCACGAGCACGGCTTCCCCTTCCAGGACGGCGTGATAGGCGAGGTTCGCGTCGGTGTCGCGCATGAGCGCCTTCTCGCGCTGGTCGAGCTGGAAGTGCTGATCCTGCAGCGCGTGCATCAGCTCGTGCACCATCACCGTCTCTTCGAGCGTCTTCGGATCGGCGATCTTCGCGGCTTCCTTCGGGAGATTCGGGAGCTGTTTGATCGAGTAGTACGTGTGCGACTGCGGGTCGTAGAACGCGAGCACCTGCGACTCGTAGAGCGCGAGGAGCTGCGGCAGGAGGTCCTTGCTTGCACCGTCGACGAGCTGCAGCGCGCGCAGGATGACCGGGTAGTCGTCGAGCGAATACGGCAGCGATTTGGCCATCTGTTCACGGAGGTGTTTCTGCAGGTCCGAGCGGTCGATGGTGACGTTGCGCACGTCGCGAACGAACTTGCGGCCGCGGATCTGCTCGACCGCTTTCATGCCCGGCTCGAGGGGCGAAGCCTGCATGCAGGAGGCGGTGAGAAAAAGGAGGAGGACGCGGGCGCGGCTCGCGATCGTCATGCGCTGCCCAACCTCTCGTTTGCTTGCCCCATTCCGTTCACTTAGAATGCCGCGAATTCAGCCCATGGAGCGCGGCGACACCGAGCGTATCGAGATCACAATCAGCAGCCGCTTCGAGAACATCGAGCTGGTGCAGGTGATCGCTGAGCACCTCTGCGAAAACGCGGGCGTGGATGAAGACGGCTCTCACTGGATCGGCATGGCGGTCCGCGAGGCCGTCGCCAACGCGATCAAGCACGGCAACAAGCTCGACGCGCGAAAGAAAGTGAACGCCACATTCGAGCTCGCGGGAGCGGAGCTCGAGATCCGGATCTCCGACGAGGGAGAAGGGTTCGACCCGAACAACGTCAGCGATCCGCTCAACCCGCAGAACCTCATGAAAACCAGCGGCCGCGGCATCTTTTACATGAAGACCTTCATGGACCAGGTCAGCTACTCGTTCCAGCCCGGCGGCGGCACGTCGCTGGTGATGACGAAGAACCTGGCCAAAGGCAGCGGCATCGCCAGCACGAAAGCCTGATTTCGAAGAAGGAGAGAACGAGACATGAAAGCCACCACCCGCACCGTCGAGAACGTCGAGATCATCAGCCTGCAGGGCAAGATCACGATCGGCGCCGGTGACACGCAGCTCCGCGAGGTGATCAGCAATTCGGTCAACGCGGGAAAGACCAACATCCTGCTCGACCTGTCGGGCGTCACCACGATCGACTCGTCGGGCATCGGCGAACTGGTCGGCTCCTACACGACCGTCACCAACCGCGGCGGCAAGCTCAAGCTCCTCCACCTCCCGGCGAAGCTCAACGAGCTCCTGCACGTGACGCAGCTCATCACGGTGTTCGAGGTGTACGAGAACGAGCGCGAAGCCGTGTCGAGCTTCTGACGCTCCGTCAACCTGCTGTTTGCTGCACGCGCGCGCCCTTCGGGGCGCGCGCTGCGTTTTGGCGCGTTACGGTCGGCCTCGCCTGCGCGTCGGGATCGGCGGCTGCGACTCCACACCCGGCATCGCCTGCGTCTTGCGATCGACGAGGCGCATCGGGATCGAGTTCGTGTAGAGGACTTCGTTCTTCTCCAGCCACGCGGGGAAGAGCTCGTCCGCCAGCTTCGCGTCGGCGACGGCGATCTCCTTGATGCCGACGAGCTGGCGGAACGGCTCGACGTCGCCGAGGAAGTTGACGCGGAGGCGGAGCGCGGCGGGAGCGGCGGCACGGGGATCGGCGGACGCACGCGGCGGAATGATGAAGCGCATGCGTGCGGTGGTGGTGAAGATCTTCTTCTCTCCCGGCTCGATCATCACCAGCCGCGGCAGCATCTCATTACCCGGCACTTCGGAGCCGATCGTCACCGTGAACATCCGCGCCTCGGTGTCGTAGCTCGTCTCGGCGACGATGTCCGCGACGGCGATCGCGGTCGAGCGCTGGTTGGTGATCTCGTACGTGATGGGAAGCTGCGCGCCGGTGTGCGCTTCTTCGCCGGTCACCTGCGCGTCGACGCGGACGGCATTCTCGGTGCCGACGACGCGCCGCGGCTCGGCCATGTCGACGGGCGGCGCGAGGGTGGTCGCGCACGCGGTGAGGAGAAACAAAAGCGCACTGCCAGCGACGATCGATTTCACGGGACGTTCTCTCCTGGTTGCTGCAGAGAACGTCCCGCGATGCGGCGATTATGCCGTCAGTAGGATCGGCTGGCGTCGGGGCTGCGGCGATCCGCGCCGTTCATGTGCGCGCGGCTGCGCGGCGCGAAGCGCACGGGCACGGTGTTGAGGAAGATGGTGTCGTTCGACTCGAACCACTGCTCGAACTGCGCGTCGCTCAGCACAGTGCCGCCTTTCGGCTGCGGCGCATGGATGAGCGCGTGGAACGGCGTGAGGTCGCGCAGGATGGAGACCTTCACCTGCACGAAGCGCGGCGAGGCGCCGAAGGAAGTGCGCGTCGCGGCGGCGTTGAGCGTCGGCGTCGCACCGGCGCGGAGGACTTTCGTCTCGCCCGGCTGGATCGTGGTCACCTGCGGCATCTTTCCGTCGTCGGGCACTTCCGCACCGAGGGAAAGGGTGATGGTCTGCGTGTCGGGATCGTAGGAGGCGTTGGCGACTTTGTCGGCGATGGCCACGGGGAAGGCGCTGAGGTTCTGGATCTGATACGTGACGCCGATCGGCGTGCCCGGTGCGACGGTGTCGTGGATCAGCTGCGCGTCGATGCGGACGTCGTTCTCGCGGCCGACCACGCGGCGCGGGTCGTCCATGTCGATGGAGCCTGCCGCATCCGCGGCAACCGCGGGCAACAGCGCAACTGTGGCAAAGAGGGCGAAGAAGAGCTTCGACGATTTCATGGTCGTTTCTCCGCCGTCGGGGGAAGTGCCCTCGCCTCGATCCTGACCCGTCCGATCAGCGAGCACCTCGCGAACAACGGCACCTTTTCAAAGACTTCGTTCCGACGTTTCGCTGCGCCCGTTGCGCCGCGTCGTCGTTTCGGCTCTTCTTCTGAAAGTGTGCCAGTTATTTGCACGACGTGACGGACGTCACGCGACGTAGTACCTTCCTGACATGGCTTCGACACGGTGGATGGCGGAATCACAGGCGAACCATGATGCCTATCGCAACCTCGCACGCGTCATCCAGAGCGAGCGGCCTCTCGCGCTCGTAGGCGCCGGCTGCAGCGTCCCCGCCGGCTATCCGACATGGGACGGTCTGCTGTCGTTACTTGAGAAGCGGCTGCCGCCACTCACACCGAAGTACCTCGGCTTCCTCCGCAAGGAAACCGACACGCTGTGGCGCGCGGAGGAGTACCGGAACTACATCGCCGAGGCGGAGTACCGCCAGTTTCTCTCCGACACCTTCGCACCGAAGCCAGAGGCGAACATCGATACGGCGCGCGCGCTGGTGCGCCTCAACTTCGGTCACGTGCTGACGACCAATTACGATCCCGTTCTCGAGCATGCATTCGCACGTGAAGGCAAGCCCATGCCGGAGACGTTGAACTGGGCCGACGACGACGACGTGCGCAAACTGATCTGCAGCGTCCACTCACCGTCGCCGCAGATGCTGATGTATCTGCACGGCAAGTACGACCGGCCGCGCTCGATCGTGCTGACGGAGCGTGATTACACGGAGCGCTACGTGCGGAACGACGACACCGTGCGCAAACTGTTCGCGGTCTTCGCCACGCAGCGGGTCGTGTTCATCGGCTTCTCGCTCGAAGATCCCGATCTCATGACGCTCTTACGGGAAGTGAATGCGAGCATCCGCGCCATGCCGCCGCGGCATTTCGCGATCCTCGCGCTGCGTGACGACCAGGACGACCGCCTCATTCGCAATCGCCTGCGCGGGCGCTTCGGCATCGAACCGGTGTTCTTCCGCTACACCAAAGATTACGCCTTACTGCAGACGTTGCTGCGCCACCTCGCGGAGCAGGACACCGTCACGGGCCACATCGAGAAAGAGGCGGAAGACCTGCTCACGCTCGAAGACGGCGTCGTGTTCTCGGACGATCCGCAAAAAGGACGCTGGGGCGGCAAGCCGGTCGCGAACGGCCGGAAGCTGTCCGCGAAAGTCTCCGGCAAAGACGGCTGGTTCCGCACGGTGCTGGAAGTGCGAGCGACGACGAAAAAGAATCCGCTGCGCGGCACCGTCAAGTTTCACCTGCACGATACGTTTCCCGATCCGGTCCTCACCGTGCCCGTGCGCAACGGCGTCGCCCGCGAAAGCATCTGGAGCTACGGCGCCTTCACGGTGGGCGCGGAAACGGATGGCGGCGCGACGAAGCTCGAGCTCGACCTGGCCGAGTTGCCCGACGCGCCGAAGGAGTTCCGCGAGAGCTAGTCGATCTTGAGCACCGCCAGGAATGCTTCCTGCGGGATCTCGACTTTGCCGACGCGCTTCATCCGCTTCTTTCCCTCTTTCTGCTTTTCGAGGAGCTTGCGCTTGCGTGTGATGTCGCCGCCGTAGCACTTGGCGAGGACGTTCTTGCGCAGCGCTTTCACGGTCTCGCGCGCGACGATGCGATTGCCGATCGCGGCCTGCAGCGCGACCTCGAACATCTGGCGCGGGATGAACTCCTTCATCTTCTCGACGAGCATCTTGCCGCGCGGAAACGCCTTGTCCTTGTGCACGATCAGCGACAGCGCGTCCAGCGGCTCGCCGTTGACGAGGATGTCCATCTTCACGAGATCGCTCTCGCGGTAGCCGATGAACTGGTAGTCGAGCGACGCGTAGCCGCGCGAGATCGACTTGAGCTTGTCGAAGAAGTCGAGGATGACTTCGTTGAGCGGCATGTCGTACACGATCATCACGCGGTTGGAAGAGACGTACTCCATCTTCTTCTGCGACGCGCGGCGCTCGATGGCGAGCGCCATGATCGGCCCGACGTATTCGTCGGTCGTCAGGATCGTGACTTCGAAGAACGGCTCTTCGATCATGGCGATCTTCGCCGGATCCGGCAGCTTCTGCGGATTCTCGACTTCGATCACTTCGCCGTCGCTCAGCGTCACGCGATAACGCACGCCGGGCGCGGTCGTCAGCAGCTCGAGATTGAACTCGCGCTCGAGCCGCTCCTGGATGATCTCCATGTGCAGCAGGCCGAGAAAGCCGCAGCGGAAACCGAAGCCGAGGGCGGCGGAGTTTTCGGGCTCGTAGGAGAACGAGGCGTCGTTGAGCTTGAGCTTCGCCACCGCGTCGCGCAGGTTCTCGTAATCCTCGGTGATGATCGGGAAGAGGCCCGCGAACACCATCGGCTTCACGTCCTGGAAGCCCGGCAGCGGCTCCGGATTCTGTTTCACCTCGGTGATCGTGTCGCCGATCTTCGCCTGGACGATGTCCTTGATGTTCGCGGAAATGAAGCCGACCTCGCCGACGCTGAGCGACTCGATGGCCTTCGGCTTCGGCGTGAAGATCCCCATCTCGGTGATCTCGTACTCGCGTCCCGTCGACATGAACTTGATCTTCATGCCGCGGCGCAGATGGCCGTCGACCATGCGCACGAGACAGACGACGCCGCGATACGGGTCGTACCAGGAGTCGAACAGCAGGCCGCGCGTCGGCGCGTCGGGATCGCCCTTCGGCGCCGGGATGTGCGTGACGATTTTCTCGAGCGTCTCCGCGACGCCGATGCCGGCTTTCGCGGATGCGAGGACCGCGTCATGCGCGTCGAGCCCGATCACGTTCTCGATCTGCTCGCGCACGCGCTCCGGCTCGGCCGACGGGAGGTCGACCTTGTTGATGACCGGCAGGATGGCGAGATCGTTCTCGATGGCGAGATAGCTGTTGGCGAGCGTCTGCGCTTCGACGCCCTGCGTGGCGTCGACGACGAGGATCGCGCCCTCACAGGCGGCGAGACTGCGCGAGACCTCGTAGCTGAAGTCCACGTGGCCGGGCGTGTCGATGAGGTTGAACGTGTACTCCTGCCCGTCGCTGGCGCGGTACTTCAGCGTGACGGCGCGCGCCTTGATCGTGATGCCGCGCTCGCGCTCGAGATCCATGTCGTCGAGCATCTGCTCGTGCATGTCGCGCTGTTCGACGGCGCCGGTCTGCTGCAGCAACCGGTCGGACAAGGTGGTCTTGCCGTGGTCGATGTGCGCGATGATCGAGAAATTACGGATGTACTGAGGTTCGGGCATGAGGTGTTCGCCCGGCAATTAACACGAATGGCCGGGTTTGTCATCCCGACGCGGCCATTGCGAGCCGCTCTCCCGCAACTCCTCGGGACTCGCGACGTCGATTGCAGACCCTTCGTCGCCATGCCGCCGCAGCGTGATCGAGAGCACGGAAAGAGCGGTCCCGGTCCTGCCGGCTGGAGGAAACGCGACGCGCGCGGATTGCGGCAAAGACCACGACGCCCAGCAGCCGGTACAGACGCATGTAGATGACGATCGGCTCGAGACGGCTCATCTCCTGCCCGGCGGATCGCGTCGCTTCCACGATGTCGTCGTGCAGCAACTCGAGCCTTCGGGCAACCCTCGCCGGCACCCTCTTCGTTTGAAGAGCAGCCAGCTTGATTTCGTCTTCCTTCGCGTTGAACTGCATGGCGATGCGGATGCAGTAGTCGGCGCGCGACAGCACCTCGTTGAAGCGGAAGCGGCAGATGATCACGGTCAGAGCTGAAGAAACCAGGAAGTGCCCGGCTGCAGCAGGGTTCGCGCATCGCCAGAAGAACGCCCAGGCGGAGAACCGCGTCGGCCAGCAGAAACCACGGACGGAAGCGGACTCGGATCTCGGGATGCAGCGCGGCGTTCTCCGTCATGACAGGAGGGAGTGCCGCGAACGCGCTTTTCCCGAGTCAACCCTTCCACTGATGGCCGCAGTCGACGCACACCCGCAGGTTGAAGACGAGATGCGCGATGACGACGACGGCAATCATGATCCCCGCCACGATCGCGGCGTTGAGCTCGAAGACGAGTACGGCCGGGATGGCGAGCGCGATCAGGGCGACGTAGACGAGCCAGATGGCCATGCCGCCGCGGCGGATTTTGTGGGAGTCGCAGTTGGGGCAAACGGGGTCGGTCACGCGGTGCCGATGATATCGTCCCGGGTCATGGAACTCGGCATTCGCGGACGCGTGGCGATGGTCGCCGCGGCATCGAAGGGACTCGGTGAAGCCATCGCGGAAGCGCTCGCGGCGGAAGGGTGCAAGCTCTCCATCTGCTCGCGCTCGCTCGACGACAACGCCTCGTCGGAAAACGTGCTGGCCACGTCCTGCGACGTCTCGAATGCCGACGATCTGCAGCGCTGGTACGACGCCACCGTCGCACGCTTCGGCCAGGTCGACATCCTCGTCACGAACACCGGCGGCCCGCCCGCCGCGCCGTTCCTGAAACTCACCGAGGAGCAGTGGCGCAGCGGCATCGACTCGACGCTGATGAACGTCGTCCGCCTCTGCCGCATGGCCATCCCCGCCATGCAGGAGCGGAAGTGGGGCCGCATCGTCCACCTCACGTCGTTCGTCGCGAAGCAGCCGACGGAACTGCTCACCGTGAGCTCGACGCTGCGCGCCGGCATCTCCGGTCTCACGAAAACGCTTGCCGATCAGGTGGCGCGCGACGGCATCACCGTCAACGCGGTCCTCCCCGGTCACTTCCTCACCGACCGGCAGACGCACCTGGCCGAGATCCGCGCGAAGGACCAGGGCATCACGCCGGAGGAGTACCTGCGCAAGTCCGAACAGGTCATTCCTGTCGGACGCTATGGACGTCCCGAGGAGCTCGCGGATGTCGTGGCGTTTCTCTGCAGCGAGCGCGCGTCGTATGTGACGGGCGCTTCGCTGCAGGTCGATGGCGGGATCTATCGCGGGACGTTCTGACGGCGAAGGAGGCACGACCGGCGTAGCTCGAGATCCGTCGCCGTCTACGCGGCTCAGGATGACGCGAGCGTCAGTCCCAGCTCGTGCCGTTCATCTTCGCGACGATCTTCGCCACCTCGATGTAATCCGCGTTCTCCCCGAGCTGGTGCAGCGCGCCGGAGAAAAGCTGCTGCGTGAGCGCGAGCATCGGCG
>DASPHZ010000012.1:0-39678 GCA_035629395.1 Thermoanaerobaculia bacterium | reverse complement strand
CCACCGATCACCGACAACAGCGGCAAATCAATCAGCGCGCACGACCGGCACTTTCGGCGTGACGATGGGCATGGCAGGAACGACATCCGCTTCCGGTGCCTTCACGCCGAGCTTCGCCAGCACCGCCCGCGCCGTCTCGCTTTCGGCGAGGAACGAATCGATCGACTTGCCCATGCCAATCGAGTTCACGATGCGGTCGAAGAACTGGCCGTCGCCGCCGACGATGTCGATGTTCGCCTTCTCCAGCGCGGCGCCGAGGATGGTCGCTTTCGCTTCCTCGACGGCCTGGCGCGCCTTGATCGATTCGACGCCGAGGAGGCGATCGTTCTCGATGCGCAGACGGAACTCTTCATGCTCGCGCGACGCGACGTCGAGCTGCTTCATCGCCTCGGCCTTCTTCTCGATGCCGTGCGCTTCGGCAACCAGTTTCTCCTGAATGCCCTGCGCCTCGGCGAGCGCCTTGTCGCGCAGCACGGACGCTTCCGCGGAGCCCATCTTCTGCATCGCGGCGGCCTGCGCCTCGCGCACGCGCACCTGCGCCAGTCCCTGCTTCTCGGTGGCGAGGGCGTCGGCTTCCTTCACCTTCGCATCCGCGAGTCCGGTCGCCGCCGCCTCGGCCTGCAGCCCTTCCGCGAGACGGATCTTCGCCTTCGCCGCGCGATCGGCCGCTTCGAGCTCGGCTTCGGCGCGCATGACGCGCTCTTTCGCGCGATGCACTTCGGCCTGCTCGGCCGCTTCCGCAGCCTTGATGTCCTTGACCAGTTTCTCCTGCGCTTCCGCTTCGGCCGCGATGACCACGGCCTCGCGATTGCGCTTCGCGTCTTCGAGCACCTGCACGCTCTTGATGCGCTCCTGCTCCTCGACCACCGTGCGCTCGACGGCGACACGCTCGCGGATCACGTCCTGGATGTTCTTGCGCTCGACCTCGAGCGCTTTTTCCTTCTCGATGCGCGAGAGCTCGACCGCACGCTCGCGCGCGACGGCCTCGATCATGCGGTCCTTCTCCACGCGCTCGGTCTCGATGCCGACGACGCGCTCGCGGTTCTTCTGCGCGACCTCGATCTGGCGCTGCTTGTTCTGCTCGGCGATCGCGAGCTCTTCGTCGGTGGCGATGCGGGCCTGCTCGGCGCGGCGGCGCTCCTCGGCCTGGATCTTCAGCAGCTCCGCGGCCTCGCGCGCGCGCACCGATTCGATCTCGCGCTGCTGCTTTGCGGTCGCGTCGGCCTGCTGGCGCTCGAGCTCGAGGATCGCCTCGGTGGCCTCGACGTCCTGCTTCTTCGTCAGCTTCTTCTCGGCGTTCTGGTACTCGTTCGTGCGCACGTGCTCCGTCGACGTGAGCTCCGTGATCTTGCGGATGCCCTGCGCGTCGAGGATGTTCATCGGGTCGAGGTTCACGATCGGCGTCTGCTCGAGGTAATCGATCGCGGCGTCCTCGAGGACGTAACCGTTGAGGTCGCGTCCGATGAGGTTGATGATCGCGTCGCGGAACTCGTGGCGTTTCGTGTACAGATCGACGAAGTCGAGCTGCTTCCCGACGGTCTTCAGGCCTTCGGAGAACTTCGCGCTGAACAGCGCTTCGAGCGTGCCCGGGTCGGACGCGCGTACGCAACCGATCGACTGCGCGACGCGCACCACGTCTTCGACGGTCTTGTTCACGCGGACGAAGAACGTGACCTTGATGTCGGCGCGGATGTTGTCGCGGCAGATCAGGCCGTCCTTGGCGCGGCGATCGATCTCGATGGTCTTGACCGAGATGTCCATCACCTCGGCCTTGTGGATGATCGGCCACACGGTGGAGCCGGTGAACGTGACGACCGGCTCGGCGCGCATCTTGTTCACGATGAGCGCCTTCCCCTGCTCGACCTTCCGGTAGAACTTCGCGAGGACGATGGCGCTGACGAGCAGGCCGATGCCCACGAACGCAGCGATGGTGAAAATCATGAAGATCAGATCCATTTGAAGTTCTCCCGGCTAAGTGGCGATGGTCGGGTCGATGGGCCCGACGTGGTAGAGGTTTTTTTGATCGTCGTAGTCGTAGACGACGGCTTTGCTGCCGAGGGTGAGGTCGTTCTCGCGGAAGCAGCGCACCTCGGCCACGACGTCGCCGACTTCCGCGGTGCCGGCGTTGTCACTCACGCGCAGCGAACGGATGGTGCAGATCTTCCCGACGAGCTGGCGGTTGTGCGGACCTTCGGCGTCGACGAACGCGTGGCGCAGCGGTCGCACGATGCGCGAGCCGAGGACGAGGCCGAGCACCGAGGCGCCGACGAAGATGCCGGTGTCGACGGGCGTCGAGTCGGGGAGGAAGCGATCGCCGAGGTAGGCCGTGGTCCAGCCGACGAGCGAGACGGCGCCGGCGAAGAGCGTCAGCGGCACGCCCGTCACGCCGAACGCGTGCAGAACGCCTTCGAGCGCGCCGGTGCTGGCGTCGTGGATGCCGAGGATGCCGTCGAGGGCGTGGAAATCGAGCGCGCCGATGAGCGCGGCGATTGCGTAGAGCAGAAACAGTCCGAGCAGCACGGTGAAGACCACCGTCGGAAAAGACAGAACGGCCGCAAGAAAGGCGCTCATGGTTGTGCGTGAAAAGTGGAGATAACTATTTACAGGACCGGAGGTCGGACGTCCAGCAAAATCGGAACGGGGTCAGCCGCATCTCAACGCCGCGCGTAGTACTTCTCGCGCAGCACGCGCACCAGTCTCTCGTCGACGAGACCGCGCGCATTTCCTTCGAAAACCAACTGGTTGTCTTTGCGGAACTGTTCCACGGCGTTCATGGCTTCGGCGTCGTACAGCGCGAACTGCTCGTCGTATTCGCGCGCTCGCTTCGTGTACGCGTCGGCCTGCTCCTGATATTGATTCGGATTCGTACGCAGAAGGTTGCGGTCGACGGTGAACTTCGGCGGCTCGGGAAAGGCCGCGAGATCCTTGCGCCAGTAGCCGAGTGCGTGGAGCATGCGTTTGAGCTCGATGACGTCCGCGCCGCGGATCTCGGAGAAGCTGCGGTAGCCGAGACGGCGCGCCGTTCGATAGTAGATACGCTTCAGTTCCGCGATCGGCTCTTCGTGCTCGCCGACGTCGATGGAAAGCGAGATGTGATCGCCGCCGCGGCCGGGATCGTTCGGATCGGCGACGCGAATGGCCGCGCTTTGAAAGAGGCCCCAGCGCTTGTCGCCGCCTTTGGCCTGTCCGGCTTCGAGCGCGAGGATCAGACGTTCCGCGAGCGGCATCGAGCTGCCTTCGGTGGAATCGAGATGCGCGGCCACGGCGTCGACGACTTCCGGTCCGACGAGGATGTTGCCCTGGATCGTGTAGTTCTTCCCCTGTCGCGAGCCCGCCCACACGCCATTCTCTTTTCCGGTGAAGGAGGCGGTGCGGCCTTTCATGTCGATGAGGCCGAGCTGGCGTTTCTCTTTGCTCTTGTCGTCGGCGAGCATCTTGTCGAGAGCTTCCTGCGGCGACGCGCCTTTCTCCATCAGGTCGAGACCTTGCCGGCCGTACTCGACGACGGTCCACGATTGCGTGGCCACCGCACCCACGCCTGCGCGCACCCACGGCACGGCGCGCCCGACGAATGGCACGCGCGTCGTGACGATGACCGCGGACTCGCCGGTCTTCGGATCGATGGCGGCGATGGAGAAAGTGGCGTGCGCGTTCAGAGCGAACGCGCACAGGATCGCGACAAAGAAAGGGCGCATGACGAGATGCTAGCGCACCGCGTCGAGAAGCTCCTGCACGTGCACCGCGCGCACCGTCGTCGGATAGCCGTCCGTGTACGTCAGCGGCGCGAAGCCGAGGGCCGTGCGTGCTTCATTGAGCGCATTGCGCGGCAGAAGCACGTCGGCGCGGTGGATCAGGTTTCCCGCGCTGACGCTCGGGAAGCTCGATGCACTGAGTCCCGCGGCCGCGCGCGCGGCATTCACGCCGTTCTGCACGTCCGTGATGTGCGAAGCGAGGATCGACATCCCGGCCGTGACGCTCGTGGTCATCGGCAGCGTCGACGCAAAGTCGGTCGCGTACGCGGAGGTGTTGGTGCCGTCGAGCGCACGTACGCGATACGCGTAGGTCTGCGCCGAGCTGACGGCGTTGTCGGTGTAGCCGGTGTTCGCCTGCGTGGAAATCACTTGCCACGCATTGCCGACGTAACGTGAGACTTCGTACGACGTCGCACCGGCGACTGCGTTCCACGTCATGTCGACGCTGACGCCGCCGCCCGTGGCAACGAAGTTCTGCGGCGCTTCGAGGATGTACGTGAACTGCTGCGGCGCGGTCATTGGCGTGGCGCCCGTGTACTGCACGACGACGTTCACCGCGCCCGGCGCATGCGCCGGAGCGACGGCGACGATGGTGCCGAGGTTCGTCACGTTGACGCTGGTCGCGTTCACGCCGTCGAATGTCACGGTCGGAGTCCCGGCCGGGAAATTCGCGCCGAAGATCGACACGGAGGTGCCGCCGGTAGGAGGTCCGCTCGCAGGATTGATGGCCGTGATGCGCGTGTCGATGACGGGAATCTCGAACACGTCGCCGAGGCCGCCGGCGCTGATCATGAGGTACGTCTTCGCGCCTTGCTTGACGATGCGCACGCCGCCCGGTTCCGCGTACAGCCACATGTTCGCGTAGCCCGAGGGCGCGCGGAAGTAGTACTGGCGGACGAAGTCGTCGGTGGCAATCTCCACGGGCGAGCCGGTGCGCACGTCATACAGGCGCACGCCGTGGCCGCTGGCGGTGACGTCGAATCCCATGACGGCGAGGTAGCCGCCGGATGCATGGATTTGCGATCCGCGGAAGGTCGAGCTGAATGCGTAGGTCGTTTTCGTGAACGTCGAGGCGTTCAGTTTGACGATCGTGCCTGTTCCGGTCGCCGGCGATTCGGCCGCCCACACGTTGCCGCTGTCGTCGAACGTCACGTCGACGAACGTCGCGCCGGAGGCGGCCGAGTACTCCGCGAGCGGCGCTTCGTTCGCGGCGAATCCCGCGTACGAATACACGCGCAGCTTGCCGTTGCTGTCGCCGATCGCCAGACGCTGCGCAGCGTCGTCTTTCGCGAACGAGCGGATCCGCGCGCCGGTGCGTGTGGGCAGAGCGACCGGCACCGCGGGATTGGTCACGTCGAAGACACGGACCTGATTCGCGCTGAGGTCGGAGCCGGCGAGGTAGTAATTCGAGCCGCTGCGGATGACGAATAGCACGTTGAGCGTGTACTGCCCGAAGTCCTGATACACGAACGGCAGGTGCGAGCCGTCCGTGCGTCCGTCGTCCTGCTGCACGCCCCAACCCGCCGCGACCGTCGCCGCGTAGAGGTAGCCGCGATCATCGAGGTCGTACGCGTGGAGCATCCGTTGCACGTCCACCGGCGCGACCACCCACCCCGACTCCCTGTCCTCGGGATAGAAGAACGCATCCGGACGCGAGAGGCGTTCGTACACGCCGCCGCGGCCGCCCCAGCCTTGACCCGGCGCGGGCGTGGCGGCGATCGTGTTCAGAGCGATCATTCCCTCGAGCAGCCGCGACGAGAAGAACGTGTCCAGCGAATAGACGAACACCGTCTCGCCGCCCTGGATGTACAGCCGGTTGCGCGAGGGCACCGCGCGCACTGTGCGCGCGCGGATGGTGCGCATGCCGAGGTTCTGCACGTTGGCTGTCTTGTACGAGTCGAGAAAACGGCCCGCGAAGTCGAACGGCGGTACCGGATACGGCCACGTCGGCAGGCCGTTGTTGCTCTGGCCGGACGAGTTCATGCCCGTGCAACCCGTGCAGATCGCCGGTGGCTCGCTCACGCTTGCGGGGAGCGGGTAGTTCTGCGCAAACAGGGACGAAGAAACAGCGAGCAGGACGAGCAGGAATTTGATCTTGGACACGCGAAACCTCGGCCGTCTACGGTACACGAATTGCCGCAATCGTGCAGAGACGGTGTAGTCGCGAATAGTAGTTTTCCGGCCGATTCCTTGACGTCTCAGACCGTCGTCCGTAATCAGAAGGACGTGCTCGCCGCGTGCTGGTACAGCCACACGATGCCGTACGCCAGCGCGCCGCACACCACGATTCCGATCGCGTATTTGCGCATGCGTGCACTGAGTTTCGCGGCGACGGTCTCGGCATTGCCGAGCATCACGCGGGCCTGATTCGACCAGTTCGGATGCGGAATCAGTCCGCCGCGCTGCCGCGAATACAGCCCGAACGCGCAGATGGTTTCGCCCTGTTTGACGAGGTGCTCTTCGAACGTGCAGTTCGCGAAATTGACATAGGTCGCATCGAGACACTTGTCCACGCGGAAGTTGCCGTCGTCATCGGTCGACTCCTGATTCATGCCGATGCGTTTTTCCTTCGGCGTCGCCGAGGTCTGGAACTGCGTGGCCTGCACGTAAGCCTTCGCACGGTCGTGCGCGGCCGCGTACGGCACCTGCTCGATCGGCAGATCCAGCGATGGCACCGCGAGCAGACGCACGCCGCCGTGCCGCGTGGCGATCGTCGCGGGCGTCAGCGCCTTCCCTTCGTACAGGGTCACGATCGAAGAGCCCTTCGACGTGCGCCGCGTCTCGTTGATCTTGTACGCGTACGCGACGGCCGGCGTGCCGCTCAGCGGCGCACGCAGCGGATTGAGCGCGCGAATCACGCCGCTCACCGCCACCCATTTCCCATCCTCGGGCGGCATTCCCGTCATCGCCTCGAGCAGCATGGCGCGCTCGCGCCGCGCGGTGGCGATGTTGAACGCGTACGCAAACGCCATCGTCATGAGCAGGCCGGCGATGCCGCAGGCCCAGAAGATCTGCGGATTGAGGATGCCGAACTGGCGCAGATGGAGGAACAGCGCGCCCGCCGAGGCGAGCCACAGGAAGAGCCAGATGACGCACGTGCGGGCGCAACCTTTCATGACGTCAGGCCTCCGGAGCGATTTCGTCCGCGGACACTTTCTTTCGGGCGATGGACGTCACATAGACTACCCCCACCACGCCGCCGATGGAGAGCAACGCCCCGATCGCGGCCATCGGCGGGATGACGTCGTGGAGGAACGTGGCGCCGAGTGCCATCGACACGAGGACCGCGAGCTGCGAGATCACGCCGACCGTCATTGCGTCGACCCAGCGCAGGCTGAACGTCAGCAGCAGTTGCGCACAGACCGAGAAGATCGACGTGAGCGCGAGCGCGATCCACGCGTCGAAGCTCGGATTGCGCCACGTGGCGATCGCGAACGGCATCGTCAGCAACGTGCCGAAGAGGCAGAAGCTCGTGTAGACCGCCCACGAGTTCTCGCTCTGCCGCGCCGCGCGCATGGCCGTGACGGCGGAGCCGGAGAGGACCGCCGAACAGAGGCCGACCAGCTCCCACGTGCCGAAGCCGAGGATGTCGCCGGGACGGGCGTGGGCGCGGACGACGAGAAAGACGCCGGCCAGCGCGATCGGCATCGGGATCAGCACCTTCGCGCTGAAGCGCTCTTTGAGGAAGAGCATCGACAGGAGGCCGCTGAAGACGGGAGAGGTGTAGTTGAGCAGCGTGGCCACGCCGACGCTGATCTTCTCGATGGCGACGAAGTAGCAGAGCACCGCGGAGCCGCCGAAGACGCCGCGATAAAGAAGGAGGTCGATGCGCTGGAACTTGAAGGCGCTGCGGCGGTAGCGCGGGACGAGCAGGACGGGGAGAAGGCCGGTGGAGAAGCGGATCATCGCCACCTGCGAACCGGAGAGTCCGGAAGAGGCGAGCTTCGCCGCGAATGCCATGGCCCCGAACATCACCGCCGAGCCCACCATCAGGAGCAGCGCGCGCCGCGTTTCTTTCTCTACCGTCAAACCGCGGGCAACAGTAGCATTTCGCCCGATGACTGAGATGACGAGTGAGATCGAGTACCGCGAGGCCACTCCCGCCGATGCCCCGTCGATCGTCGAGTTCCAGCTCGCCATGGCGCGGGAGACGGAGGAGCTCGAGCTCGACCGCGACATCCTCACGCAAGGCGTCGACGCCGTCTTCGCCAACGCCTCCCTCGGCCGCTACTTCGTCGCTTCATCCGCGGGCCGCGTGGTCGCGTCGCTGATGATCACGTACGAATGGAGCGACTGGCGCAACGGCAATGTCTGGTGGATCCAGAGCGTCTACGTCATTCCCGAGTTCCGCCGCCGCGGTGTCTACGCCGGCCTCTACGCGCATGTACGGGCAATGGTCGAAGAAACCACCGCCATTCGCGGCATCCGCTTGTACGTGGACGAGCGGAACAGAGGAGCGCAGGAGGTGTATGCGCGGTTGGGGATGAATGGGGAGCACTACAGAGTCTTTGAGTGGATGAAAGGATGAATGCAGAATGCAGAATGCAGAATGGTGAGTTGAGAAATGGGGTTGCCGGAGGAACGGTCTCTCTCCCTCGTTTCTCCATTCGTCATTCTGCATTCTGCATTCTGCATTCAGGTTTCCTGACCACGATCTCCGCAATCTCCCCCTCCCCCTCCCACACCACCTCCCACCCCCGAAATCCCCCGCGCAGCTCTCCCTCGGACACGCAGTACCTGCGATCGATCCCTCGCATCCGGATCGCGCTCACGATCACTCCTCCTGGTTTCAACACCCGGCTCGCCTCCGCGTAGAGCGGGCGGTGCAGGTAATAGAGGATGGCGACGAGGTCGAAGGTCGCGTCCGGGAAGGGGAGGGGCGCGCCGGTCTCGAGGTCCATGACGCGGGCGTCGATCGGGAGCTCATGCGCGCGGACGAGGCGGATCGCTTCTTCCGCGCCGTCGATGGCCACCACGTTCCAGCCCTGACGCGCGAGCCAGGCCGCGTTGCGTCCCGAACCGCAGGCGAGATCGAGGGCGGACCCCGGCGGCAGACCCGCCGCCGCCTGCACGAGCAGGGGCGCGGGATCGTCGTGGATCGCGTCCTGGGCGCGGTAGCGGCGGTTCCATTCGTCGAGTGTCGACATTTTTAGAGGTAAGGAAATCAAGCAGGAAGTATCTCCTTAAATTGAAAGGAGAGATTTCATGGCTATTTCCGAGTGGGAACCTCAAGATCAGACAGAAGCAGTCGCCGGCGGCAGCGGGATCGAAGAAGCAGCATTCAGTCAATTCTGCAATTCGTTCTCCGTCGGTCCGGTCCGGATCAACTACTGCCTCGACCTCACCGTCCCGCAGGTCACGTTCGAAGTGTACGTCGTCGGCGTGCGCATCGGCGGCGGGACGCTGAACCCGCAGAAGCCGTCGATCACCGTGGGTGGCTCGGTGGCGGGGTTCACCGTGCAGGCCAAGCTGACGGTCGATTTCAACGCGCGCCAGATCAAGTACTCGATCAAGGTGTGCGTGCCGGTCCTTGGCTGCAAGACCTACTCCGGCACCCTCTTCTCCTGGTAGGACTTCGCCGGTCATCGACGATGCGGGCCGCTGCCGGGCAGCGGCCCGCCTTGAACCGGGGTACGATGAGCGCATGTCTTTGCGCGGCATCGTGCAGCTTCTGACGAGAGGAAAGCCCACCATGCTCCAGCCCGGCCAGCCCGCTCCCGATTTCGACGCCGTCGATCACCTCGGCAACCGCGTGCGCCTTTCCGACCTGCGCGGCAAAAAGATCGTGCTCTGGTTCTATCCCAAGTCCGACACCCCTGGCTGAACGCGCGAAGGTTCCGGGTTCCGGGACCTCGACGTGGAGTTCAAAGCGAAGAACGCGCAGGTGATCGGCGTCAGCTTCGACACCATCGCCGCGAACCGCCGCTTCGCGGAAAAATACGACTTCCCCTTCCCCCTCCTCTGCGACACCGACCGCAAGATCGGCGTCGCCTACGGCGCCGCGGATTCCGAGAAAGACGAATACGCCCGCCGCATCGCCTACGTGATCGACGAACAGGGAACGATCGCGCAGGCGCATGAGAAGGTGGATGCGGCGCAGTACCCCTCGCAGCAATTGCGGAATCTGTAGGCGTTGCTGGTTGCTCGTTGCTGGTTGCTTGTGCCGCCGCGCCTGGGCGGCCAGGCCGGGGCTCCCAATGAACCAGCAACCAGCAACCATGTCTCGCGGACAACCGATCACCGACAACCGACGACACTTTTTCCGTCTCCCACTGCAACCATTTCGCCTCGCACACGTTACAGGCTCCAAACAGAGGAGTCGCGAACATGAGTGCGAAGCGGAAACGGAAGCTGACGATCGTCTCGGTCATCCTGCTCGTCGTCGTCATCGGCAGTGCGGTGGCGATCAAGGCCAACGGGAAGGACAAGAAGCCGCCGGAATCGCCGGTCAAGACCGGCAAGGCGGAGATTGCCGACGTGCAGGTGAAGGTCACCGAGGTCGGCACGGTCGAGCCCGAGGTGAAGGTCGACGTGAAGTCGGCGATCTCGGGCAAAGTCATCGAGATCATCCATCGCGACGGCGACATCGTCCGTCGCGGCACCGTCCTCGCCCGTGTCGAGCCCGACCTCGCGCAGGCGCAGTCGCTCGCCGACACGAAGAACTCGGTCGCCTCCGCGGAGATCCGGTTCTCCGAGGCGAAGAAAAACTGGGAAGCGGACAACAAACTCTTCCTGCAGGGACTCCTCGCGCCGAAGCAGGCCCGCGACGCCGAGACCGAATACCTCGAAGCGCGCCAGGACTATGACAAGGCCCGCGAGAAATACGCCATCGTCGAAAAGAGCGGCATCCCCATCAGCCAGAGCGCGGCCAGCTTCCAGGGCTCGAGCGTCGTCGCTCCGATGGACGGCGTGGTGCTCACCAAGAACGTCGAGATCGGTGAGTCCATCACCTCCGGCGTCTCCTCGTTCAACGCCGGCACGGTGCTCTTCACCGTCGCCGACACCTCGCGCATGATCGTCAAAGCAGGCGTGAACGAAGTCGACATCGGCAAGATCCGCGTCGGCATGCCGGTGCGCGTCACGCTCGACGCCTACTCCAAAGTCAACTTCGCCGGCCGCATCGACCGCATCGCCCCGGCCGTGCGCATCGACGAGAAGGTCCGCGTCTTCGACGTCGAGATCCGCCTCGACTCCCAGGGTCGCGAGCTCCGCTCCGGCATGACCGCGAACATCGAAGTCATCGGCGAGAAAAAGGAAAAAGTCCTCACCGTCCCCGTCGAGTCGATCTTCAAGCGCGACGAGCAGGAAATCGTCTACGTGAAGAAAACCATCGACCCGAAAGTCTTCGCCGAGAAGAAGGACGACGACAAGGCGAAGAAAGACGACAAGGACGCCTGGAAGCAGTTCTTCGACAAACGCGTCGTCGTCACCGGCCTCGCCGACAACGCCAAGGTGGAAATCCTCAGCGGTTTGAAAGCGGGGGAGGAAGTGGCGCTGGCGGATCCCACGCTCTCGAAGAAAGACAACGAAGACAACGACGACTAAGCGTCATCGGTTGCCGGTTCTCTGGGCCCCCTCGCCCAGGGAACCACTCCCCGGACCACGGACAACCGGCCACACCGCCCTGCGGAAAGCGAGCAAATCATGAGTGCCGTCTTCAAGTTCGAGCATTGGCGCGAATCGAAGCCCGAAACCACCATCGCCGCGGCGCCAGCGAAGGCGCTGATCCAGCTCGAGCGCATCCGCAAGACCTATGACTCCGGCGAGAACGCGGTCGAGGCGTTGCGCGGGATCGACCTGCAGATCGACCGCGGGGTCTTCGGGGCGATCATCGGCCCCTCCGGCTCCGGCAAGTCGACGCTGATGCACATCCTCGGCTGCCTCGACACGCCGTCCGAAGGGCGCTACTGGCTCGACGGTGAAGACGTGGCCACGCTGTCCGGCAAGGCCCTGGCGCGCATCCGCAACCAGAAGCTCGGCTTCGTGTTCCAGACCTTCAACCTGCTCCCGCGCGCGACGATCTGGAAGAACGTCGAGCTGCCGCTGCTGTACGCCGGCATCGACGCGGACGAGCGTCGCGAGCGCGCCCTCAAAGCGCTCGACCGCGTCGGCCTCGCCAATCGCGCCAAGCATCGCCCGAACGAGCTCTCCGGCGGCCAGCGCCAGCGGGTCGCCATCGCCCGTGCCCTCGTCAACAACCCCTCGCTCATCCTCGCCGACGAGCCGACGGGCAACCTCGACCAGAAAACCGGGAGCGACATCATCCGCCTCTTCGAAGAAGTCGCCGCCGGCGGCCAGACCATCATCCTCGTCACCCACGACCCCGGCATCGCCCGCCGCACGCAACGCCGCATCAAGATCGTCGATGGATTGATCGTCGACGGGGAAGACGAGGAGTAGCGGTAGAGCGATCAAGCCATAGAGCTATAAAGGGGTTGAGCCCTTTACAGCTTTACAGCTCAAACGCTCTACAGCCTCCCCCGGAGGAACCATGCTCATCCTCGAAGCCATCATCGACGGCGTTCGCGACATCAAAGACCATTTCGGGCGCACGTTGCTGCAGCTCCTCGGCATCATCCTCGGCGCGGGGTCCATCGTCGCGACGTTCTCGCTTTCCGTGGCGGGGAAGGAAGCGTCGATGAAGTTCTATCGCGTCAGCGGCGGCGTCGAGCGCATCTGGATCGGCAACCGCACGCCGAACAACATCACCCAGGACGCGAAGGCGCTCGCCTCGAAAGGCCTGACCTACGCGGACGCGCTCGCGCTGCGCGAACAAGGCAAAGAGCTCGACCTCGTCTCCCCCGTGTCGCAGGGCGGCATGACCGTCCGCTATGGTGCGATCGAGAAGAAACGCGACGTCATGGGCGTCACACCGGCGTACTCGCCGATCAGCTTCTTCAAGGTCGAGCACGGACGCTTCATCACCGACACCGACCTGCAGAACGCCTCCCGCGTCGTCGTCCTCGGCACCACGCGCGCCGCGGAGTTCTTCGGCAGCGACAACCCGATCGGCAAGACGATCTTCATCGACGGCGCCGGCTATCTCGTCGTCGGCGTGATGGAAGAGAAGTGGTTCAGCTTCGACCAGAGGCGCAATGCGCTGCGGTGGATGAACCGGCAGATGTACATGCCCATCACCACCATGATGACGCGCCGCGGCGAGCCGCTCGAGACCGGAAAAATCTCATTCATGCACGCGCGCATGAAGGACGTCAAACGCCACAAAGAAGCGGTCGACGAGATCAAGTCCATCCTCCGCCGCCAGCACGGCACGAACGACTTCGAGGTGTTCTCACGCGTCGCCAACCTCGCCCGCAACGAGAGCGAGGGGAAGATGTACGACGTCACGTTCATGATCTGCGGAATGATCTCGCTGCTCGTGGGCGGCATCGTGATCATGAACATCCAGCTCGCGTCCTTCAACGAACGCGTGCGCGAGATCGGCACGCGCAAGGCCGTCGGCGCGACGCCCGCGCAGATCTTTTTTCAGATGCTGACCGAATCCGTGCTCGTCTCGGTCTTCGGCGGCTTCATCGGCATCTTCGTCGGCAAGCTGTTCACCGACGCGATCGCGACGCTCACGCGCAATCCGGCAGCGATCACGCCCGGCACCGCGATGAACGCGCTCATCTTCGCCGCGGGCACAGGCCTCATCTTCGGCATGTACCCGGCCATCCGCGCGTCGCGGCTCAATCCGATCGAAGCATTGCGGACGGAGTGATGCTGCCGGTTCTCCGTTCGCAATAGTCCGACTGAACACCCGAACGAAACGAAGCGAGTCAACGCACATGCAAATCGGTGAGGCCGTCCGCACGTCTTATGAGGAAGTCAAAGCGCATCCGCTGCGCTCCCTCTTCACGCTCATCGGCGTGATTCTCGGTACGCTGGCCCTGGTCGTGGTCATGTCCGTGCTCGACGGCGTGCAGAACTCCGTCCTCAAAGGCATCAACGACCTCGGCCTCGACGGCGTCATCGTCGCCGCGCCGCGCGAGCCGGTCGACCGTGTGCAGAAAGCGAAAGCGCATCTCTCGCGCGGACTGCGCGTCGAGGACATGGCCGCGTTCGAAGACGCGGAGAACATCGAAGCGATGTCGCCCGTCGGCGAGACGCGCGCCGTCGTCAACGCCGGTACCGTTACGCGCCGCATCAACGTCTACGGCATCATGCCGGAGTACGCCGAGATCCGGAATCGCCGCGTCTCCTCGGGACGCTGGCTGAGCGAACGTGACGTCGATACGAATGCGCCCGTCGCCATCCTCGGCTGGAAGCTCAAGCATCACCTCTTCGGCGGCGAGGAAGCACTCGGCCAGCAGATCAACCTCGAGGGACGCCGTCTCACCGTGGTCGGCGTCGGCACGCATCTCGGTACGGAGTTCGTCGACGACGACGACATGCGCAGGGAAATGGACGGCGTGTACGTGCCGTGGACCGTCTACCGCGACACCTTCGGACGCACCGACGCCATCTCGTACATGCTCGCCAAAGCGGTGACGCCGGAGAAGAGCATCGACGCGGAGGACGAGGCCAATGCGCGCTTCAAACAGGCGCACAACGGCATCGGCGACGTGCAGATCAACAACATCGGCAAAGAGATCCTCCAGGAGCGCGGGCAGATCGACATCATCCTGCGCAACTGGCGCATCGTCTTCTTCTCGATTGCCGGCATCTCGCTGCTGATCGGCGGCGTGGGCATCTTCTCGGTGCTCAAGATCTCCATCGGCGAGCGCCTCTTCGAGATCGGCCTGCGCAAGTCGATGGGTGCGACGGACAAGGAGATCTTCCTCCAGTTTCTCATCGAGTCGGTGACGCTCAGCGTCGCCGGCGCCGGCATCGGGCTCGGACTGGGCGTCCTCCTCATCAGCATCGTCGGCGGCTTCTTTCCCGGTGGCCTCCCGGTGTCGGCGTTCGGCGTCGCGATCTCGACGAGCTTCGCCATCGGCGTCGGTTTGTTCGCGGGGTTGTACCCGTCGCTGACCGCGGCTCGCCTCGAGCCCGTCGAAGCCCTCCGCGCCTAAGCTGCGGAGCGCCGGCGTCCTCGCCGCCGCTCCGATACACTGCGCGCGATGGTCCCCCTCGCGCGCCGCTTGTTGCTCCGCAATCGCGGCGGGCTCCTCGTCACCATCGCGGGCGTGGCGGCCACGGTCTCGCTGCTCCTCTTCCTCTTCGCCGTGCACGCCGGCGTCAAGGACGGCTCGACGCGCTACGTCCGCACCGCGAACGTCGACGTCTGGATCGCGCAGAAGGGTTCGGACAACATCATCAAGAGCTCGTCTTTCGTCCCCGCGTCGCTGGCGAAACGCGTCGCCGCGATCGAAGGAGTCGAGGCCGCGTCGCCGCTGGTGCGCGTGATCAGCAAAGCGGAGATCGGCGGCCGTCTCACCTCGACGCTCTTCCTCTTCGGGTTCGATCCGCAAACCCGCCTCGGCGCACCCGACGGCGTGCGCCTGCAGCCCGGCGAGATCGTGCTCGACGAATCGTTCGCGCGCAAATACGAGCTGGATGCCGGCGACACGCTGACCATCCAGCGCCGCCCGTTCCGCATCGTCCGTCTTTCGCAAGGCACCAATGCGCTGCTCTCGCAGTTCGGCTTCCTCCGCTTCGAAGACGCCGCCGCGATCCTCGGCCTCCACGACACGGCGAGCTTCATCCTCGTGCGCGGCAAAGGGACGGCGGAGCGTATTCGCCGAGCACTTCCCGACGTGGCCGTGCACGAATCCGCGGACTTTGTCCGCTACCACGATGAGGAGCTGGACGCGGGCGTGCTGCCGGTGTTCTTCGCCCTCGCCGCCTTCGGCGCGGCGGTGGGTGGTTTGATCATCGCGCTGATGCTCTACAGCTCCGCGCTCGAGCGTCGCGACGACTACGCCACCCTCAAGGCGCTCGGCGCCGGTCACCGTTATCTGCTGCGCCTCGTGCTTGCGCAGTCGCTGCTCGTGACGATCGCCGGGAGTGTGGCCGGTGCGCTCTTCACGCTCGCCATCACTCCGCTCCTCCTGCGCGCCATCCCGACGCTCGTCCTGCTCTACCTTCCGCGCCACGCGATCCTCTTTCCCGTCGCGCTGGCGATCGGCGCGCTCGCGGGCGTGGCCCCGCTGCGCGTCCTGCGGCGCATCTATCCGGGGGAGGTGTTCCGCGCATGATCGTCGCGGAGGAGCTGGTGAAGGAGTACGAGTCAGGCGGGACGTTCCGCGCCGTGGACAGCGTCTCGCTCGCCGTGCAGCGCGGTGAAGTCGTCCTGATCATCGGTCCGAACGGCAGTGGGAAGACGACGCTGCTGTCGATGCTCGGCGGCCTCGTTCGTCCGACGCGCGGAACGGTGAGCGTCGACGGGCGCGCGTTGCACGAGATGCCGGAGCGCGAGCTCGAGCACTTCCGCCTCACGCGCGTCGGCTTCGTGTTTCAGACCTTCCGCCTGCTCGACGCGCTCACGCCACGCGAGAACGTCCAGCTCGTGCTCGACCTCGCTGCCAGCAGGCACGACGCGGACGCGATCCTCGCACGCACCGGTGCCGCACACCTCGCGCACCGCAGGACGTCCGCGCTGAGCGGCGGCGAGAAACAGCGCGTGGCCATCGCCCGCGCGCTTGCCAATGACCCCGCCATCCTCCTCGCCGACGAGCCCACCGGCAGCCTCGATGCCGCGGCGGGAGAGGCGACGATCGCGCTGCTCAGTGACGCGGCGCGCCGCGATGGACGCGCGGTCGTCATCGTCAGTCACGACACGCGCATCGTCCCGCACGCGGACCGCGTCCTGCACATGAACGACGGCAAGCTGTCAAATTTTTAGCGGAATCGTCCACGTCCCCTGCACCCACGCGCAGAGGGCGTCGCCGTCCCATCCACCCATCCAGAACTGGATGTTCCACGGGTACGCTTCGTCGGCGCCGAGGGTGTTGTGGTCGATGGCGCCGTTCATGTCGATGTTGTAGCCCGAGAGCTGCAGCGCGAGTTGGGCGGCGCGGCGGTCGATGGGACGATTCGTGGGCGTCCCCTGCGAAAGGTTCCACCACTGTTCCACGATCCCGAGCTGCTCGATGCGCGATTCGAGCGCGGCGCGTTTCACCCGGTCCGTCTTCGGCGTCATCCTGAGCAGCGCCTCGAGATTGCGTCTGCGCGCGAGACGATTCGCAATGAGGGCGACGTTGGCCGGACTCTCCAGCCCCGTGGCGTCCGCCACTTCCTGCGAGTTGGACGTGAACGTCGTCGGCTGACGGCGCACGAGCATCTCCGAGGTGGCCTTGTTTTCCGGCATGGAGGGATCGTCGGGATTGAGATCGTCCACGCGTTCGAGCAGCACCTTCTTCCCCGACGTGAGGCGTACGCGGAACGGGTCGATGATGAAGTAGTCGTTCCGCACGAGGAGGCCGTTGTGCTCGAGGATCTGCGCGTCGACGAAGGCGATCTTCGTCCCCACGAGCTCCGGCGCATCCTCGCGGTTGCGCGTGGCCTTGGTGACGGTCACTCCGACTTTCGGCCCCGGGGTTCCCGGAGGTCCGAACTCGCGCTCCCACACGCCCGGCTCGTCGGGCTGCAGATGAATTTTCGCGTCGAAGTCGGGCTCGCCCGCGAACGCAAACGTATAGCCGCTGACGCCGCGCAATTCGTCCGTCGGATCGGGATCGGTCGCCATGCGCATCTGAAACCACCCGCCGAATTCGAGAATCAGCATTCCTTATCCTTCAAACCCGATATTGAGCCACTTCGCGCGCCAGTCGGCCGCCAGGCGCTGCATGTTCGACCGCATGTATTCGAGCCTGCGCCAGATGCGCGAGCGTTCGTACCCCGGCTCTTTCTGCCCCGGTAAGCCGATCCACGGATCGCCGTCGCGCAATACCGCGTCAAAACCGAGCACGAGAACGTCGATACGCTCCTGGAAGAGGTCCCAGGTCGCATCGAGCGTCGGGAAGAGCAGCACGTCGCCATTGAGCTCGAATCCCGGGCCTGCATTGCGCAGACCGTCCTTCGTTTTCTGCCGCGGTCCCTCGAACGCCGGAATCTCCGTCAGCACCTCGGCCAGAGGCCGCACGAACATCGTCATGAGCGGGAAGAAGGCCGCGTCCATGAGGTCGTTGACCTGGTCCTGCGTCTTCACGTTGTCGCTGTAGAGATAGAGCAGGAGCAGGAGCATCAGCTCATACGAGCCATTGAAGAGCTTCGCGATTTCAATGGTCGTTCCGTTCGTCAGCAGCGTGACCTGGTCGCGTTCACTGACTTCGGGATGGAGCATGGTCATGGGATTGGGGACGACGGGACGCGCGCCGAGGCTGCCGAGGTCGAGGTCTTCCATGTCACCGCGAATGCCGGTGAAGAGACAAAAATGCGTCCAGCGCAGATACGAGGCATTGACCTTGATGCCCTCGCCCTGCTCGAGAATCATCGTAATGGCCTGCCGCGCGCCGGCGAGATTCGTCACGCTGATCAGGTCGAGGCCGTATTGATTGAGGTTGTTCATCCCGCCGTATTGCGGACTCTGCGGACCGCCGAAGATCTGCAGGGACGGTTTGCCGACGAACAAATTGCTCTCGCCCATGGTGGCGCTGAGCGTCTCGAATCCGGAGCGGATGGTCTCATAGAGGTCCTGCACCGAATCCCAGCCGAAGCCGAGGACGGGCGCCCCTTCGACGCTTCCCGTGTCCATCAATGCAGTCAGTTCCTTGCGCGACTGCACGTCTTTTTTCGTGTGACACCAGCGGCGGGCGTCCTTCTGCGGGATCCATTCGCCGGGCTTGAGTTTCTTCGTCAATGCGTCGGGTGCCTCGAAATGCTGGAAGCGCTTGATCGTTTCCAGGTCGCCGCGCGTGAGCGTCAGCTTGATGCCGGCCGCGCCGTAATAATCGCGGCGCTGCGGCATGTTCGGCCGCGTGAACGACGGCGTGCCGCCGATGGCCGACAGGAGATTGAGCGCCAGGCCGAGGTGCTCCATTTCCTGACGGGCGATCAGGGTGATGGAGGAAGACCAGCGGCGCACGTGCTCGAGCTGCACCGCATCGAGTCCTTCCCACGTGTAGCGCTTGAGCGAATAGACGGCGAAGAGATATTGCGCCATGAGCCCGTGCTCGAGCTCCGCGGCCACACGTAATGCGTCGATCAGTTCGGCGCGTGTCTGGATCGGTTGTCTCATTCCTCACCCCGACGCGCTGTTCGCGTCATACAGAAACCGCGGCCCGGCCGTGACACAGACGAGATTGGGGATCGGCATGGCCACGAGCTCCTGCGCCTGCAGGCGCAGCGAGTACATGAGGCCGATCGAGGCGTTGAGATGATCGGGATTCCCGTCGAACGTTTCCTGCAATGCGTCGACGAGCGCGCTGAACGTGCGGTCGCACTGGCGCGAGGCCGTGGCCACCGGAGAGTTTTCCGGCAGCGGAACGTCAGGCGCGTTGTCGACCACGGGCCACACACCGTCCGTGTCGAGCACGATCGGCGGCGGACCCCAGGAGTAATACGGAGGATCGTGGAGATCGCGCGTGAGCGTCTGTCCGCGCGCGATCTCCTCGAAGCGATAGTAATGCGCGAGCCCGGAGGGGCCGCCCGATGGATCGGTGGGCGTCCCTTCACCCTGCGTCACGATGATCGCAATCGCCTTCTGCGCCGACTCGACGTCTTTGATGGGGAAGAGCTGATCGGGGCCGAACCAGCCGGTGACCTGCCGTTTCGGATCCCCTGTGAAGACTTTGTTCCCCAACTCGCCGATGAGCTGGGAGACGGCCATGTAGAACTCGCCGATCGTGTGATATTCGGGCGCCATCGCCTCCAGCGTCGATTTCTTTTCCGGGAAGACGATCGGTTCTTCCGGTTCTTCGATGATCATGAAGACGTCGCGCACCGTTTCGTGCGAGAGTTTTTTGAGCGGCACGATGAACGGTTTTCCCGGCTCGCTGCCGATGCCCATGGGCAACGGTCCCGGATAACGAGGCACGACGCCCGGAAAATCGGGACGCCCGTCGATGGCATTGAGGATGTTCGCCGCGAGCGACAGGTGCAGCATTTCCTGAATGACGATCAGGCGCAGGTTCGCCGCAATGGCGGTATTCGTCCCGTCTTTGATCGAGTACAGCGCGGTCAGGTATGGCGGAATGGTCGCGAATTCGAGCTTCATCGCGTTGTCGAGCGCGATGCGCAGGTCTTCGACGGTGTCGAGTGGCTGGCGTTCGAGATAGAGCATGACTACTCCTCCTCTCCGATGCCGCTCTTCATGACGAACAGCTCGTTGCGTTTCGGCATGTCGGGTACGGTTTCCGGCAGTGCCACGGCTTCGACCGATTCCGTCGTCATCGGCGGCGGCGGTGTGCCCTCCACCGGGTTTTTCAGCCATTTCAGAATGGCCGCGCGTTTGGCCGGCGACAGATCGCGCGTGACCGGCATCGAGTTCGGATCGCTCTCCGGCAGGCTGAAGACGAAACTGAGAATGTCCTTGTTCGCCGCGACCGCTTCATAGCTGCGCAGGTCGATGATCTTGTCCATCAGCGGATAGAGATTGCCGTATTGCGTGAAAATCGGCTGCATCTGGCCGTACCACGTCAGTTCTTTCGGAGCGTATTCGTCCCACACCAGGAGGCTGACGAACGCCGAGGGATTGATCCACGAACCCGTTGGATTGCTGGCAATGGACTGCGGGATGGGGCGGACGCCGTAGACCTGCCCGTCGACGTAAATGCGCGGATTGTCGGGATTGCCGGCTTTCAGTTTGAGAACCGCCCGCCCTTTTTTCGCGAGGATCGGTTTCGCCGGGTCGAAGCCCGTGAGGATGTCCGGCACCGCGACCGGAGGCTGGCTGGTCGTCGAGCCCTGCAACTGGCTCGGATCGAAGACGACGGTGATCGGTGCGCCGTCCTGCAGGACGCCGTATTGCGTCGCATAGAGCTGCACTTCGGCCGTGTCGCCCGGACTGAGCCGGTACACGAACTGATCGGCGCGCACGTGCACGCCCCCCGGATTCTCCTGCACGAACGGCTGTCCGTTGATGGCCACGGCCATGACATTGGACGCCACCGCCGCGATGGCCGCCTCATTGAGCGGGAACGACTGCACACCCGCGGTGGACTCGTACCAGCCCGGCTCGCGGTACGACACCGCACCGAGGGGCATGTAACGGTTGTTGTTGTTCGCGTCGATGTATCCGATGGTCATGTCGCCGATGTTCATCAGCGTGCCGCCCGGCTTATGGGTGGCGATGGCGTTGCCGAAATCGGCGATGAGGCGTCTGGCCCGCGTGTCGACGACGCAGGGCATGTAGTTCATGTGCAGCTCGGTCCCGCCGAGGTGACGGCCGAGGACGAACTGGTGAGGCTCGTCTTCATAGGCGGGACCGATGGAGCCGACGATGCGGCCGAGGGTGAACGTCGGCAGTGTCGAGTCGCGGTCGTAGCCGTCGACGTTGAATTTGATCGACAGCATGCCGTCCGTGGCCGCTTCGCGCAGCTCGGTGAGAAAGCGCGAGCCGCTCGTATCGCCCCACGCGAGCGGTGCAATGATCGACTGATAGACGGCGCTGAGCGGCTGCTGGCGCGGATTGCCGCGCTCCATGGCGCGTTGCCAGAGGTCGTAGAACGCCGCTGTTTCGAAGGGTCCCGCGAAGGAGTCGAGGGTGCCGTCGGTGAGACGCACGATGAGGCTCCAGATCTCGGAGCACATCTGCTGCTGCGGATCGAGGTCGACCAGTTTTCCGGCCACGCGTTTGTTGCTGTCGGCAATGCGCAGCCCGACGACCGGATCGAACGCGCGATCGGTCGTCGAAGAGCCGTCCGCATAACAGACGCGCGTCACCCGGCAGTCGACGAACCGCCACGCGCCGCTGCCTTCGGGATTCCACGCGCCGCCGTTCTGCGCGTACAGCTCCTTGAACGTGGCGTTGTCGTAATACTGCGTCGTGTTGTTGACGGTAGACGGGTCGGCCTGAAACTTTCCCGCGAAATGGAGTCGTACCGGATTGAGGTAGCTCATCGTTCACCTCCTACGGAGGGCAGCCCTCCGCCATCCATTGTTCGAAGAGCGCGATCTGGGAGTCGTTGAACGGGTCCATCGGCGGAGGCGGCATGGTCGTGCCGGTGGTGCCGTTCATGCGGCCCAGGAGCATCGCGGCGTTGGTCTTGACGGTGTCGTAATCGGCGAGATTGAAGCGCCACATCATGTTCGCCTGATACGGCGCGAAGAGCGGGGCGATGTCGGTCTGGAAGGAAGTCGCCATTCGAGTTTCTCCTAACGTTCAGGCGCGGTCGCCGATCCACATCGTCGCCGCAATGACGATCAAATAAACGCCGCTCACCACCTCGGCGTACTCCGGAATCCAGCGCCGCAGACGCGCACCGCCGGCAATGCCGCAGACGCACATGAAGGCGCTGACGCAGCCGATCGTCGCCGCGGCCAGCGGCAACGGATAGTCGAGCGTGCCGAGACTGAGGCCGATGAGCAGATTGTCGAAAGAGAGCGAGAGGGGGAGGGCGATGACGGTCCAGCGATGATTGACGAGCTTTCCGAGCTTGTCGTCGTCGCGGAAGGCGAGGAAGAGAATCGTGACCCCGCAGAGCACCACAATGAATGGTGCGGAACGATCGAGCCAGGGACCCAAGCGCGCACGCAGGCCGTGGGCGAGGAAGAGGCCCGCGAGCGGCGCCCCGATCTCGCAGATACAGAACGCGATCGCAAACAGAATGCGTCGCGCCCGTGTGAGCGGGGCCATGCTGATCGCGGCCGCGACCTGCACGTTGTCGAGGCCGGCCAGGATGCCGAGAAGGACGATCTGCAGCATTACGAGCCCGCCGGCAGCGTGTAGATGTTGAGCGCCCCGCCGTTGCCTCCGCGCACGAGCGCGCCGGCGACGACGTAGTTCCCGGCAATTGCGGGACCCATGCAGTAGCCGTAGCCGCCGCTCATGCCGCCGGTCTGCGCGCCGAAGCCGGTGACGTCCTGCCAGAGCAGTTTTCCGTCGGTGGCACTGAAGGCGTAGAGGGCGACTCGCGTGGTGGCCATGAAGACGACGTCGTTGACGACGGCGGGGACGCTGATCCCGCTCTCCGTGGCGTTCTTGTAGAGCGGATTGTTCGGATCGGCCGCGGCGGCGTAGCGCCTGGGATCACCGTTGTCGAGCGGCCACGCGTCCTGCAGCGTGTTCCAGTCGAGCGCGCGCAGGAACGGCGTGTTCTTCGAGTCGATGCCCGGCGAGACGAAGTGATAATTGTTCCCGCCGACGCCGATAAAGAGCTTCTGCTGCGGCGTACAGAGCGCGGCCGTACTGTACGTGCCGGAAAAGTTTTCCGCCTGATAAGCGTTGGATTCCTCGTTGCTGAGCACGGGATTCGGATCGCTGGGATCGTCGATGCCGTGCGGGTCGACCGTCGGAATCTGCGTGCCGTCATTCATGTACGGCAGGAGCTGGCGCGTCTGCAGGATCTCGAACGTCTTCGCGTCGAAGACCATATAGCAGCCGTTCTTGCAGCCGATGCCCACGACCTTGCGGCCATTGACGGTCCACAGCGTCGGCGCCCCACCGATGTCGACGTCGATGTCGCTCGGGCGATAGCTCGACTCGGCGGGGATCTGGATGGCGTTCTTGAACTTGCCGCTGGTGGCGTCGAGCACGATGACGCTGTTCGTCCACGCGGCCGTGGGCAGTTCGCCATCGGGCTGCGGATTGCCGGTCGCGGCATAGAGCTGGTCCAGTTCCGGGTCGTAAGCGATGCCGGACCATACCGACGCCCCTTTGGCGACGGGCTGGTAGGGGTAGGTAGTGAAGCCGGGAGGGAGCTCCTGGCGGATCGTCTCCAGCGGCACCTGATTGGGCTGATTGTCCTGCCCGTATTCGAACTGGCACGTGCAGAACAGCCAAATCACGTTGCCCGTGTCGGCGTCGAGGCAGTAGATGAAGCTGTAGAGATACGGATTCTCACCTTCACCCATGCCGACGTAGACGCGATTGTTGGCGATGACCGGCGAGGACCAGCCGGATGCTTTCGGATACGGCGGGACGGTGGCATTGCCGTTGGGAAAATCGTTCGTGACGGGTTGATTGTGGGCCATGTCTGCGTAACGCAGGTCCGTCACCCACAGCAACGTCAGATCGGTCGCATTGAGGCAGTACAGTTTGCCGTCGAAGGCGCTGAAAAAGACCTTGCCATCGACGACGGCGGGCGTGCAGCCCATGCCGCAGAAGCCGTGTGTGTCGCGGTCGAGCGGGTCGATGCTCCAGTTGTAGGTGGCGACGGTCTTGCCGGTCGCCAGCTCGACTTTGATGAACTGCCCGCCGTTCTGTGCGGCCGCTTCGAGGCTGTTGGCGAGGCCGCAATAAACATAGCCGTCGACGATTGCGGGCGTGGAGAGGATCGAGCCGTTCGTGTTGATGGAGGCCACGAGCTTGAGGCCCGCGACGTTGCTGCTGTCGATCAGGCTGCCCGTGACCTCGCCGGTGTGGGCGGGGTCGCCGTGGAACATCCACCAGTTGCTGGAAGGATTGCTGGCCATGCGTCGCTCCTTACTTCGTCGCTTTCATCTGCACGTTCGCGGGAGGAGGGGCATCCTGGTGCGGGCGGCGCGCGAGACCCCAACTGAAGTCGCGCTGGCCGTTGCCGGCGTTGAAGTGGCAGGACATGCAACTGTTCCCGCCCGCGCCGGCCGCGAGCTCGGGCGTCTGGAAATACGTCTCGATGACCGTATTGACCGCGCCGTCGACAGGGAACGCGCCGCCGGCGTCCTGCGGATACACACCGCGATCCGCGGGCGCCTTGAACTGCGTCGGATTCGACGGCCACTGGGTAATGACGAGGATGTAATTGCGCCACACGGAATTCGGCGGCAGCGCGGCGTGGAAGGCGTTGTTGACGTCGACGGTGGAGGCGCCGGCGGGCGTGGTGGGAATCGGGTTGACGCGCACGACCTGCACCGGCGTGGGATCGGCGGGGAGCTGTCCCGGCTGCTGGTAATTCGGACGGTTGGCGAATCCCTGATCGCCGGTCGGGGGTGTGTCGGTGCCGTTATTGAAGGACGACGGCACGTTGTCGACCATCGGCGGAACGTTGTCCACCTGCTCGAACGTCGACCAGATCCACTCCGGGAATTCCTTCGTTTTCTGCGCGATGTGGAAGCCGATCAGACCCATCAGCTGCTGCGCGCATTGTTTGGTCGCGGAGTTGTACACCCAGGCGTTGACCGTGTAATAGCGCTGCTGCTGTGCGGGCGGAAGTTTGGCGACATTGCGCCACGCCGCCTTGAGCATGATCGAGTCGGCGGTGTTCTGCGCATTGGGCGGCAGCGAGACCACCGTGCCGGGCGGGAGGTTCTTCATCAGGTACAGCCACGTATTGGGCTGATCGTCCGCGCCGCGGATCCAGTCGTATTGCGGCTGGTTGTAGCGCACCTCGTAATAGACGAAGTTCCCCTGCTGGTCGACGAGCGGGAAGGAGAAGGCCTGATTGAGGTCCTGCAGTTCGGTGTCGCCTTTGGTGACCATCACGAACTGTTTGTCGCTCGGCGCGGCCTGCGGACAGAGCGACGGTGCATAGGGAGCGCTGTAGTCGTTCCACGGCGTGGGGCGTTTGTCGTACTGGTCGAACAGCTCCCAGTTCGCTTTGTACGTGCTCCACGTGACCGGGGTGGAGTTCGTCATGCCGGTGAAGACGGCGGGATTGTCCGGCTGATCGGGATTCCCGCGGCCCTGTCCGGAGGCCGGCCAGTTGAGGGCGATGAAGCTCTCCCACGAGAACCAGTCGAAATAGGGGCGGACCTGTTCCGGTGTGGCGGTCGGCGGTGCATCGGCGGGGATGGGAACGGTGGTGGGGATGTTGCCGCTGATCACGACGGGGGGAATCGAGGGGAATGGCGCTGGCTGCGTCGACGTCGTGGCCGTGGCCGACGTGTTCGTCGGTACGGGCGACTCCGGCGTCTGGCGGCAGGCGAACAGCAGCAGCATTGTGCAGAGAGGGACGAATTTCCTCACTCAGAACCTCCACGTCGCGCCGGCTCGCAGCGTCCTGCCGGGGGCGGGAAACTCGAGTGCGGCCTGTTGTCCGGAGACGAAATCGAAGAGCACGTATCCGAGCTCGTTGTAATGAGCGTCGAAGGCATTGAGGACGTCGAGGTGCAGGCGCAGGCGATCGAGCTCTCGCGCAAGGCGCAGGTCGACGCGGGAGACGCCGGGCATCGGGAAGAGACCCGCGTCGTCGAGGTTCATGCCGTGTGTCCAGCGATAGACGACGTCCGCGGTCATGGCGCGCGGCAGACGGGCGTGCAGGAGCAGTTGCGCGACGTGCTCGGGGATGTTCTTGAGCTGAATGCCGGGAGTGGTCGAATCGGAGACGCGCGTCCACGCGTACGTCACGCGCGGCGAGAGCCACGACGTTTTCGCGAAGGCGAGGCTGGTCTCGAGGCCGTAATGCTCGCTGCTGCCGATGTTGCGGTACGTGAACGTCTGCGGATCGAAGTCGATCTCGTCGGTGACGCGCATGCGGTAGGCCACGACGGAGAGGTCGGTGCGCGCGCTGCTGCGCACCATGCCCGCTTCGAGGTTGCGTGCGCGCTGCGGTCGTAATGCCGGATTGGAGATCGTGAACGTGCCGCCCATGCCGTCGGGATAGGGGCGGGGATCGAAGAGCTGATCGAGCGTCGGGGCCTTGAACGCGCGCGCGAGCTGCACGAAGACCGAGGCGTCGCCGAGTTGCACGGTCAGTCCCGCGCGCGGTGACCAGGCGGAGGCGTCGTGATCCGCGCCGCTGAAGTCGTCGCGGATGTCGTCGCGGCGGATGCCCGCGCTGAGGCGGCAGCGCGAGCAGACGTTCCACGCGCCGGCGAGGAAGAGGCCCGCGCGGTCGCGGCGGCCGTCCTGCGCGACGTCGAGACGAGTCCCGAGGGTAGCCGTCTCGACACCGGCGGCGTAACCGCCGTGGAGGGAGGAGCGATCGACGTCGATGCCGCCGCGGATCGTGCCGCCGGCGAGCTCGCGCGAGGCCTCGAACGTTGCGCCGTACGTGCGCGTCGTCAGTTCGCGCAGCGCCGTGGTTCCGAAATCTGGTGCGAGGAGGAGCGTGCGCAGCGTGTCGCCGTCGCGATGGGCGGCGTAGACGTTCGCGCGCAGCTCGGTCGTGCCGAACGACTCGAACGTCGCGGAGAGGCGATGGCGATCGGTCTCGTCGCGATCGAAGCGGAAGAGCGGATTGGACTGGGCGCGGTCGCCGTCGATCTCGAGCCGCGTCAGCGGGCCCGGCTCGCGCCGGTCCTTGCGCGCGCCTTCGGCGTCGAGGCGCCAGCGCGATGCGTCGCTCGTACGCCAGAGAGAAAGGTGCAGGGTGCGGTCGCTGACGCCGGCGTGGTCGCGGAAGCCGCCGTTGTCCGCGCTCGAGGCGCGCAGTGCGAGGCGGTACGCGCCGAGGTCGGCGAGGTAATGGGCGTCGAGCTCGCGGGTCTCGTAGCTGCCCGCGCTGAAGGTGAGCGCGCCGCGATCCGTTTCCGCGTCGCGCGTGAAGAGCTGGATCACTCCGCCGAGGGCGGCGTCGCCGTAGAGGGCGGAGCCGGGGCCGTGGAGGACTTCGAGGCGCTCGATGTCGGACGTACGGTAGCGGCGCCAGTCGACGTTGCCCGATTCGGCGTCCCCCGCGGGCACGCCGTCGACGAGGAGCTTCACGTATTCGACCTCGCCGCCGCCGAAGAAGCCGCGCGACGTGATCATCGGCACGCCGGACGCGCCGCTGTCGAACATCATCGTCATGCCCGGGACGTAGGCGAGGAGCGAGGCGAGCGAAGTGGCGGGGAGGCTTTCGATCTCCTCACGCTGCAGCAGCGTGACCGCGGCCGCGGCTTCTTCGCGCGGAATCGCATCGCGCTCGACCGTGGTGACCAGCTCCAGCTTCGCCGGCTCGTCCGCGGCCAGCGGAGCGCAAAGGACGACCATTGCCGCGAGGAGCGGCCATCGAACAGTTGCCATCGATTTTTCGGATCCCGACAGAGGAGAGACGCGAAGCGGGTGTTTCCCTACCCCCGCGTTCGCACGGCGACGCGACGGCCGATCACGAGCAGCACCGCGCTGACGGCGATGACGCCCGCGAAGATGACACTCTGCGCCGCCAGTCCGTGCGCGTGCGCACCCGCCCAGGCATAGGCGAAGGCGGGAACGATCGAGCCCGCGGCCGCGGCGAGGACGAGCTGCGGCCAGGTCACGCGAGAGCTGCCGGCGAGGATGGCGACGGTCTCGGCGAGGATGGGCACGGGGCGGCTGACGGCGATGGCCACGAGGCCCCACCGCTCGAGCATCGCCCCGGCGCGCGCATGTTCGCGCTCGGTGACGAAGCGGCGGATGAGGCCATTGCCCGCGCGGCCGACGGCGAACGCGGTGAGCGCGGAGGCGACGGAGCCGAGGAGGGAGAGCAGCGTTCCGCCGACCGCGCCGAACAGCGCGCCGTGCGCCACCATCACGAGGCTCGAAGGGACGGGCAGGAATACGTCCGCGATCAGCAGGAGGACGCCCGCGAGGGCAGTGAGCGGATGTGCGCCGCGCATGACCTGCGAGGGGTCGCTCAACACCGCGACATCCGCGCTCGTGACGACGAAGAAGATGACGAGCATCGTCATCGCGATCGCTGCTGCGAGGGACCACCAGCGGTGCATGAAGTTCGATTCTACGCTGACGCTGGGGGACGGCGAGGGGCCTCCGGACAAGCGATAGGCGGGCCGGCGCGGCCCGCGGCGCTGCTTTCATGCACGTGCGGTCGCGGGGACCGGCCGCGGCGCGCGTCTAACGCGCGTTCCCGCTGGGCCAGGTAACGCGCCGCCCGCGGCGTTTCCTGCGTCAGCGTAGAATCGAAGCCATGCGCATCGCACTCGTCTCGCCGCGAGGGCCGTTGTATCGCCACCGCACCGGAATCTGGAAGAAGTCGCTTCGCTATGCGCCGCTGACGCTCACGACGCTCGCGTCGCTCGTGCCGCCGGAGCTGAACGCGGAGATCGTGTTGATGGACGAGGGCATCCGCGACATCGATCCGGAGATCGACGTCGACCTCGTGGCCATCAGCGCGATCACCGGCACGGCGCCGCGGTCGTACGAGCTGGCGCGCCACTTTCAGCAGCGCGGCGTCAAGGTCGTCATCGGCGGCGTGCACGCCACGCTCCTGCCGGACGAAGTCATGCAGCACGCGGACTGCACGGTCGTCGGGTACGCGGAAGAGACGTGGCCGCAGCTCCTGCGCGATTTCGCGAACGGCTGCATGAAAAAACGTTACGACCAGTCGCCGCATCTCAAGCTCGAAAACCTCCCGCTGCCGCGCCGCGACCTGCTCCCGCCGAAGCACTACATCACCATGCACACCATCGAAGCCACGCGCGGCTGCATCCATAAATGCGACTTCTGCGTGGTGCCGTCGGCGTGGGGGAGGCCGCTGCAGAAGCCGATCGGCGAGGTGATCGCGGACGTGCGGCAGATGAACCCGCGCAAGCTGATCTTCCTCGACCTCAACCTCATCTCCGACATCGACTACGCGAAAGAGCTGTTCCACGCGCTGATTCCGCTGCGCGTGCGCTGGGGCGGTCTGGCCACGACGATCATCGCGTGGGACGACGAGCTCCTCGATCTCGCCGCGCAAAGCGGCTGCGCGGGGCTGCTGCTGGGATTCGAATCGCTCAGCGACGGCGCGCTCGCGGAGTCGCGCAAGAACTTCAACGCGCGCGTCGAGTACAAGACCGTCATCGAGAAACTGCACGCGCGGAAGATCGCCATCCAGGGCTGCTTCGTGTTCGGCTTCGACGACGACGACACGGACGTCTTCGACCGCACCGCGCAGTTCGCGATCGACACGCACATCGACCTGCCGCGCTACGCCATCATGACCCCGTTTCCCGGCACGCCGCTGCACGCGCGCCTCGCGTCCGAAGGGCGCATCCTCACCACCGACTGGTCGTATTACGACGGTCAACATGTCGTCTATCGTCCGCAACGCATGACCGCGGACGAACTGCTGCGCGGGACCGAGCGGGCCTGGAAGGCGACGTACAGCTACCGCGGGATCTGGAAGCGCCTCATGGGCTCGCGCGTGCAGTTGCCGATCGCCATCCCCACGAACTTCGGCTACCGCTTCTACGCCCATCATCTGAACCAGTACTACACGTGCGACTGGAGCCTGCCGTCCGCGAAGGCCGCGTGATGCGCCTGACCCTCATCCATCCCTGCATCGGCCGCCGGGCCGGCGAGCGCTACATCCGCACGTGGCAGATGGAGCCGCTCGCGCCCGCGGTGCTGGCAGGACTCACGCCGCGCGACGTCGAGGTGAAGTTCTACGACGACCGCATGGAGGTCATTCCGTACGACGAGAAGACGGACCTCGTGGCCATCAGCGTGGAGACGTACACCGCGCGCCGCGCGTACGAGATCGCCAGCGAATACCGCAAGCGCGGCGTGCCCGTGGTGATGGGCGGCTTCCACGCCACGCTCGTGCCGGACGAGGTCGCGCAGTACGCGGAGTCCATCGTGATCGGTGAGGCGGAAGCCGTGTGGCCGCAACTCATCGACGACTTTCGCGCCGGGCAGCTCGCCCCCGTGTATCGCGCGCACAAGCGCCCGTCGCTCGCGGGGACGTTCGCCGATCGCGGCATCTTCGCCAGCAAGCGCTACCTCCCGCTGGGGCTCGTCGAAGCGGGACGCGGCTGTCACTTCGCGTGCGAGTTCTGCGCGATCCAGTCGTATTTCTCGTCGACGCAGACGCGGCGTCCGGCGGAGGAAGTCTGCGAAGAAATTCGCAGGAATCCGAAGCCGCTCTATTTCTTCGTCGACGACAACATCACCTCGAACCTCGAGCAGGCGAAGGAGCTTTACCGCCAGCTCATCCCGCTGAAGATCCGCTGGGTGAGCCAGGCCTCCATCAACGTTGCACACGACGAAGAGTTGCTGCAGTTGCTCAAGGCGAGCGGCTGCCAGGGGCTGCTGATCGGATTCGAGTCGCTCAATCCGGAGAACCTCCGGAAGATGCACAAGTCGTTCAACACGATGAAGGGCGGCTACGAGGTCGCGCTCGCGAACCTGCGCAAGCACGGGATCCGTCTGTACGTGACGTTCATCGTCGGCTACGACGGCGACTCGCACGAAGCGCTGACCGAGGTGGTGGAGTTCGCGGAGCGGCACCGCTTCTACATCGTCGCGTTCAATCACCTCACGCCGTTTCCCGGCACGCCGCTCTACACGCGCCTCGAGCAGGAGAACCGGCTGCTGTTCGACCGCTGGTGGCTCGATCCGGCTTATCGCTACGGGATGGTGCCGTACACGCCGGCGGGGATGACCGCGGACGAGGTCAAAGAAGGATGCATCTCCGCGCGGAAGGACTTTTACCGCTGGAGCTCGATCGCGCGGCGGAGCATGGACCGCGTCAACGCCGGTTCGCTGTACATGGGCGCGAAGTTCTTCATGATCAATTACCTCATCCGCCGTGAGGTCACCGAGCGCCGCGACTACCCCCTCGGCGACGAGACCTTTCGCGGGCCGCTGCTGAGGGTGCAGTGAGCGTCACGTTCTCGCTCGCCACGCGCGACGACGATGCCGGCATCCGGCAGTTGCTGGCCACGAATCCGATGCCGGGACGCATTCGCGTGCGCTTCGAGCGCGAGCCCGATTACTTTGCCGGATGCGGCGAGCGCACGCAGGTGCTGGTCGCGCGCGACGGCGCCCGCGTCGTGGGTGTGGCGTGCCGTTCGATTCTGCGGTTGTACGTGAATGGTGTCGCCGAAGACGTCGGGTACCTCGGGCAGTTGCGCGTCGATCGCGCCTATCGCGGGCAGTTGCTGACGGCGCGCGGGTATCGGGTCATGCGGGCGTTGCACGAGTCGTCGCGCGTATGTGGGTATTTCACGACGATCGTCGACGGGAACGGGGAGGCGGAGGGGGTGCTGGTGCGGCGCTCGCGCGGCGTGATGCCGAGGTATCGGTTTCTGGAGAAGCTGGTGACGCTGGCGCTGCCCCTCACCCGGCGCTCCATGCCACCCTCTCCGAGAACATCGGGAGCGGGGAGGGTGAAGGGGAATCTCTCGCCAGCTTACGCGCCGCAGGGCGAGACCGTCACCGTCGACGGCGCGAGCGCGGCGCTCGTCGATCAGCGTGCGTACAAGCAAACGGTCATCGACGGTTACGATCGCGCGCTGTCGCTCGTGCGGCCGCTGTACAACCTCGGCGCGCGCATCAAACTGCCGAAACCGAACGCGCCACTGCATCACGCGTACGTCACGCATCTGGAAGCCGACAGCGCGCCATCGGCGCACGCGCTCCTCGAAGCGTTGAAACAGAAAGCAAAGCAAAGAGGTCTCGATCACCTCCTCCTCGGCTTCACCGAAAGCGATCCGCTGCTCGCGATCGCACGCACCCACAAACCGGTCGAATACCGCAGCTCCATCTACACCGTTTCCTTCGACGACTCCGACGACTTTCATGAGCGACTCCTCGCCCGGCCTCGCGCTCTCGACCTCTCCGCGCTCTGACGTCATCGGTCGCGCGGAGCTCACGCGCCGCGACCGCGACGCGATGTTCGCGCTCTACACGTCGTACTTTGCGACGTCGGACCGCATCGCCTTCGAGCGCGATCTCGCGGAAAAAGAATGGGTGGTCCTGCTGCGCGACGAGCATGGCGTCATCGACGGCTTTTCCACGCTCATGCGTTTCGAGATCGACGGCGCGACCATCTTCTACTCGGGCGACACCATCGTCGCGCGCCATCGCTGGGGGACGTTCGACCTGCCGCGCACGTGGTCGCGCTACGTCTTCGCGCACGCGGGGGAGAACGCGTACTGGTTCCTCATCAGCAGCGGCTTCCGCACGTACCGCTACCTGCCGCTCTTCTTCCGCAACTTCTATCCGCGCGACGCGTCGCTCAAGCCGCTGCTCGACGCGATCGCCAGCGAAAAGTTCGGCGACGCGTACGACGCGAGGACGGGCGTGATTCGCCTGGCTACGCCCGCACCATTGCGCGAAGGCATCTCCGATCCCGAGCTGCGCCTGAGCAATCCGCACGTGCGTTTCTTCCTCGAGGCCAATCCCGGCCACGCCGACGGCGACGAGCTCGCGTGCCTCGTGCCCATCGACGTCGCCAACCTCACGCCCGCGGGTCTGCGGATGATCGGCAGGCGCTGATGCGCGCGCGCTGCGTGATCGCCAATGGGTTGTGGCTCGCGTCGGCGGCGCGCGAGGCGCGTGCGTTCGGGGCCGATCTGCACCGAGTGGCAGAGGTGCAGAGAAGCATGGTGGGCGACGTCGAAGCGTTGCGCGCGCGGTATCCGATTCGCACCTGGGAGGAGCAGGAGCTCGAGCTCACCGAGCCCGTCGAACGGTGGGAGATGACGAGCGGCTCCTCCGGGGCGAAGAAGCGCATCCCGTATACGCGCTCGCTGCGCCGCGAATTCGATCGCGCCATCGCGCCATGGATCGTCAACCTCTTTACCAATGATCCACGTGCGTTTGCCGGGGAGGCTTACTGGTCGATCTCGCCCGGGGCTGCATCCGACGAAGAAGTCCTCGGGCCGGTGCAGAAACGGCTCGTGCGTGCCGTGCAGGCCGTGCCGTCCACCGTGCGGCTCACGCACGACAACTTTCGCGAAGAAACGCTGCGCCATCTCACGCGCTGCCGCACGTTGTCGCTGATCTCCGTCTGGCATCCGAGCTTTCTCGACCTCCTCGCCGGCGATCTCGATACGCGCAAGACGTGGCCGCATCTGCGCGTCATCAGTTGCTGGGCGGATGCGAATGCTGCCAACGCGGCGAAGGCGCTCGCGAACAAGTTTCCGCACGCGAGGATCCAGCCGAAGGGGCTGCTCTCCACCGAAGGCTTCGTCACCATCCCGTACGACGGCGAGCACGTGCTCGCGTACCGTTCGCATTTTTACGAATTTCGCGACGGCGACGACGTGCGTCTCGCGCACGAAGTCGAAGTGGGGAAGCGGTACGAGGTCATCCTCACCACCGGCGGCGGACTGCGTCGTTACGCCTCCGAGGACATCGTCGAAGTGACCGGCTTTCGCGGACAGGCGCCGGTGCTGCGATTCGTCGGACGCAAAGCGCACGTCTCCGATCATTTCGGCGAAAAACTCAACGAGATCTTCGTCCGCGAGCAAATGCAGATCGCGCTGCGCGACGTGCCTCACGCCTTCGCCATGCTCGCCTGCGACGGCGACGCGTACGTGCTCTACATCGAGACGGAGGTGGACGTGGACGGCACCGCGCTGGAGCACGCGCTCCGCGAGAGCCACCACTACGATCTCGCCCGGCGCCTCGGCCAGCTCGCACCATTGCGGGTGATGCGCATCCGCGACGGCGCCGCCACGTATCTGCGCGTGAAAAGCGCCACGCAGACGCTCGGCGACATCAAGATTCCGGCTCTCGATCGTGAGCAGGGGTGGAGCGTATGCTTCACGCCATGCGTACGCTCCTGAAAGTCGCCCTCGGAATTGCGGTGGTAGCGGTCACGGTGGCGGTCCTCGCGCAGCCGGAACCGGCCGAGCAAAAACGGGACGACCGCTTCGAGGTGCAGATCACCGACGAGATGGTCCGCCACAGCCGCATCCGCGACATCCTCTACTTCGTCGGCACCGGCTGGTCGGCGGCGATGATGCTCATCCTCCTCGCCACCGGCCTCTCCCGCCGCATGCGCGATGCCGCCGCGCGAATCACGAAGAAGCCGTTCCTCGTCGCGATGCTCTACATCGTCTTCTTCACCTTCGCCACGGCCATCCTCGATTTCCCGCTCACGTACTACTCCGCGTTCCACGTCCCGCATCAGTTCGACCTCTCCGACCAGAGCTTCGGGTCGTGGATGGGCGACATGCTCAAGGGGATGGGCGTGAGTCTCGTCATCGGTTCCCTCATCGGCGCGCTCGCCCTTTTCGGCATCCGCAAAGTGCGCCGCTGGTGGCTCGTGCTGTGGGCGTGCAGCATCCCGCTCATCATCCTCATGGTCGTCATCCAGCCGATCGTGCTCGATCCGCTCTTCAACAAATTCGAGCCGTTGCAGGACCAGGTACTGCGCGACAAGCTGCTGAACCTCGCCTCGAAAGCGGGCATCGAGGGGAGCCGCGTCTATCAGGTCAACAAGTCGAAGCAGACCAAGACCATGAACGCGTACGTGAACGGCATCGGCCCCACGAACCGCATCGTCATGTGGGACACGCTCCTCGCGAAGATGAGCCATGACGAAGTGCTCGCCGTGATGGGACACGAAATGGGGCACTACGTGCTCCAGCACATCTGGAAAGGGCTCGCGTTCTCGCTCGCCGTGTCGTTCGCGATCTTCTTCATCGCCCAGCGCGTGCACGACCGCGGCCTCGCGCGCTTCGGCCCGCGCTGGGGCTTCACCACTCCCGGCGATCCGGCATCGCTGCCGTGGCTCCTGCTCATCGTCGGCGCGATCTCGTTCTTTCTCTCGCCGGTGTTCGCCGGCCATTCGCGCATGCAGGAGCACAGCGCGGACGTCTACTCGCTCGAGTTGACGGGACTCAACGAGCCGATGGCCACCGCGTTCGTGAAGTTCGCGGAGGACTCGAAACGCGATCCGCGTCCGCACCCGTTCATCAGGTTCTGGCGCTACACGCATCCGCCGATCGCGGAGCGGATCGAGTTCGCGCTCAGCTATCGCCGTTCGCGGAGTTAGTGCTCGTCGCCCAGTCCGAGTACGCGGTCGTGTGCTGCCAGGCGCCCTGTTGCAGGTACGTCTCGAGGTTGGTGACGGGAGGCGACTGCATCGCGCCGCTGAACGTCGCTGCCTGCGGATTGAGCGGCGTGTAGCCGATCGGCCCGATGTGCGACACGATGTCGTTGACGGCGTCGGTGACGAACGAAATCGGCTTCCCGTAGAGCGCCGGGAGCTCCTCCATGTGGGTCGTGTCCCACGCGTGCGGCACGACGTCGAGCGCGTTCCAGACGCGCTGCAGGTTCGGGAACTTCGAGCTGAAATACGCGGCGAACGCGGCATCGCCCGGCGTCGGTCCCGCGAACGCGAACGGATAGAGGCTGGCGTTGCCCCGCAGGTCCCACAGCAGGCGGAGGTTGTCGAGTGCGAGCGTCAGCGTCGGCGCGAGTGCGCCGCCGAGGCTGTGACCGGTCGTGTAGATGTTGACCGGATTCTTCGTGAGCGTGGCGAGGAACGGGATCAGCTTCTGCCCGACGCCGGGGAGCGGCGCGCACGGCGGCGTGATGTTGAGCAGGAGCGTGAGGCCGATCGACGTACCGAGGGAGATCTTCGGACGCGGCTCGACGCCGGGCGCCAGGAACCACGGCACCGTCGTCGCGACGAGGAAATCCTCGAAGACCCAGTCGGAGATCGACGTCGGATCGGTGCCGGCGATGCCGATGACGTAATCGTTCGTCGTGCCGTTGCGCGCGACGTAGATCGTGTTGTCGACGTGCCGCCCCTTGTAGTTCACCGGGAAGGAGAAGATCGCCGGGCCCCAGACGGTCTTCCAGTTCATCCCGTAGGGGGTGTTGAGGGACTTGTTCAGATACGTCGTGATGTCGCCGGACTGGGTCGTGGCGTTCGCGCAGTCGCTCGTGTACGGCTGCATGTCGCCCTGGTTGGAGGCGTAGGCGAGGAGGAGCATCGTCTGCGGTGTGTACATACCAGAGGAGTGACGGAAGGCATGAAATCCCTACCCGTCGCTCTGCCGGCTCACACGCGCCGCGACATGTCGCGCAACCGCTCGACGAGCAACTCCGTCATCGCCACGGAGAACTTCGCCAGCAACTGCGGCTCGAACGCCAGCGCCTCGCTGAGCGTCTTCTTGTCCCACATCCGCACCGACGTCTCTTCCCCCGCGCGCACGGAAACGGCGCGAGGCGAGTCGTCGATGAAGGACACCTCGCCGAGGACGTCGCCCGGACCCACGGTGGCGAGCGTCGTCGGACGTCCGTTGTCGAGTCCGAGAATGTCGAGATGTCCGTCTTCGATCGCGAAGAGGCTCGAATCGATCTCGCCCGCGCGGATGAGAAACGCGCCTTCCGCGATCCGACGCACGGTGCCGATCGCTTCGATCCGGTCGCGCTCCGCCTCCGTGAAATAGCGGAACAGCGGGTGATCGGACTCCATCGGGAAAATTTTGTTCACTTCAGCTCCATGACAGCTTCCACTCGCAGCAGGCGGCGCCTTTGGCGTAGCACTGCGTCTGGTCGACCTTGATGTTCCTGGCGCCGGTGAGCTCGGCCATGCGCTCGATCCACCCCGTCACGCGCGAGCACCCTGCCGCCTCGGAGGGGAAATTCAGGATGCGGATGCGCGCGCTCTTGTCCGTCTGCTCGTCGACGCGCATGTCGCCGCGATTGTAGAGCGAGCTCCACATCTGGCTCGCCTTGCCGAGGAGCGCGGGCGGCGTCATCACCAGCGCGAAGAATCGGTAGATGCCTTTGACCGCATCGCCGGCGGCTTCGCGTCCGGCCCGGCGTGCGAACGCCTCGACCGGTTCGTTCTTCGCCTTCGCCGCCTCTTCCGTGAAACGGTTGAGCATGTGCACGGGCACCGTCTCGGTGGCCAGGATGGGGACGCGGAAGCGTGTCGCGAACTCGGGTGGCAGGGCCGCGAACGCCCTCTCGCGCTGCTCCGGCGTCAACTCTGCATCGATGAATTTCTGGAGACTGCGAACCGGAGACCCTTTGACCGTGACACTCTCGTCCACCATCGTCACCTCTCTCGTTGTGCGTGATGCGAGGCCCGGGTTGTTGGCCGCGCGACGAGTATAATCCGCTTTCTTTCCGAGGCCGCCCGACCGGGTGGCGACGACCGCAGGAGGATGCATGCAGGACCCGACACCCGGCAGCACCGCAGCCGAAGGTGCCGCGGCGATTTCCGTCGCAGAAGAAAGCAACCGCCCCCTCATCGGGAAAAAGGACAAGCTCGAAGAGCTTTGCGTCAACACGATCCGCTTCCTCGCCGTGGACGCGGTCGAGAAGGCGCACTCCGGACATCCCGGTACGCCCATGGGCATGGCCGACATGGCGTACGTGCTCTGGACCGAGTTCCTGCGCCACGATCCGCTCGAGCCGCACTGGAAGAACCGCGACCGCTTCATCCTCTCCGCGGGCCACGCCTCGATGCTGCTCTATTCGCTCCTCCATCTGACCGGCTATCCGGACATGACGATGGACGAACTGAAGGCGTTCCGTCAGTGGGGCTCGAAGACCGCCGGGCATCCGGAGTTCGGTCACGCGACCGGCATCGAGATCACCACCGGTCCCCTCGGCCAGGGGTTCGCGCACGGCGTCGGCATGGCCCTCGGCGCGAAGATGCTCGCCGCGCGCTTCAACAACGAGGACCCGTTCAAGCCGGTCGATCACTACGTCTACTCGATCTGCTCCGACGGTGACCTCATGGAAGGCATCAGCTCCGAGGCCGCTTCGGTCGCGGGGCATCTCGGCCTCGGCAACCTCATCTACCTCTACGACGACAACAACATCAGCATCGAAGGGGAGACGCGTCTCGCATTCTCCGAGGAAGTGCGCAAGCGCTTCGAGAGCGCGGGATGGCACGTGCTGACCATCGACGGTCACGACCGCAGTGCGATCCGCAAGGCGATCAAGCGCGCGCAGAAAGAGACGGCGCGGCCGTCCCTCATCGTCTGCAAAACGATCATCGGCTGGGGCAGCCCGAAGTATCACGGCACCGCCCGCGCACACGGCGAGCCCCTCGGCGCCGACGAAGTGAAGGCGACGAAAGAGGCGCTCGGCTGGCCGCAGGAGCCGACGTTCCTCGTCCCCGACGAGGTGCGTGCGGAGTTCACGCGCAAGACGAAGAAGCTCGCGCGCGAGCGCAAGGTGTGGGAGAAGGAGCTGACCGCGTGGCGCGCCCGCCATCCGGAGCTCGCCGACGAGTGGGATCGCTACTGGTCGCAGTGGGTGCCGGACGGATTCGAGTTGCCGCTGCTCGACGCCGCCAGGTCCGATAAAGCCGTGGCCACGCGCGCGCTGTCCGGCCAGGTGATCCAGAAGATCGCCGCGGTGGCGCCGTTCGTGGTCGGCGGTTCCGCCGATCTGGCGCCGTCGACGAATACGCTGATCAAGGACGCCGGCAGCGTCGAGCGCGCGAAAGGGGAGGAGAAGGCTCCCCCCTCGGCCGACGCGTTCAAGAGCCGCAATCTGCACTTCGGCATTCGCGAGCACGCCATGGGCGCGATCGTGAACGGCCTGACGCTGTACGGCTCGTGGCGCTGCTACGGCGCGACGTTCCTCATCTTCTCGGACTACATGCGTCCGTCGGTGCGTCTCGCGGCATTGATGGGGATCCCATCGATTTTCGTCTACACGCACGATTCGGTCTTCCTCGGCGAAGACGGTCCGACGCATCAGCCGGTCGAGCAGCTCTGGTCGCTGCGCCTCATCCCGAACCTCACGCTCTTCCGCCCCGCGGACGGCGCGGAGGTGGCGATGGCGTGGGCGCACGCGGTGCGCTCGACGAACAGCCCGACGCTGCTCGTGCTCACGCGGCAGAAGGTCGAGCCGATCGCGCGTCCGCTCGAGTTCGATCCGCGGCGCATCCTGCGCGGCGCGTATGTGCTCGACGGCTACAGCGAGGGCGACGTGACGATCATCGCCACCGGCTCCGAGGTTTCGCTCGCCATCAAGACCGCGGAACTGTTGAAGGGTGAGGGGCGTGCGGTTCGCGTCGTCTCCGCGCCTTCGCTCGATCTCTTCGAGCAGCAGCCGGTGTCGTATCAGGACGAAGTCCTCGGCGACCGCAGCCGCGTCGTGGCCATCGAAGCGGGCCGCAGCGACGGCTGGTACAAGTACGTGAACCGCGACGCGCTCGTGATCGGCATCGACCGATTCGGCGCGAGCGCACCGTACGAGCGCCTCGCCGAGGAGCTCGGGTTCACGCCGGAAAAAGTGGCTTCCCGCATTCGCGAGTGGCGCTAAGCGGGATGCTTTGGATTCGCCAACGGATCGGGGACGACGAGAGGCCTCCGGCGGCTGGGGCCATGGGCCCCAGACCCCATTGGTTGG
>DASPHZ010000011.1:0-6054 GCA_035629395.1 Thermoanaerobaculia bacterium | reverse complement strand
CCCGAGTTATTTGCGTTTATGGACACTCGCATGCGCGCATTGTGGTGTTTTATGGGACATCGACATAAATCGGGGCTGCAAGTGCTTATTTTCCGTGGGGTTACCATCTCGGAGGAATCTTCCAATAATGGTGATTTTAGGGTGAGTTTTTCGTTGACTCGACCACCCCCTTTGACCAAAATACGCGCTCACGCTACGGACCAGTTCACCTTTTATTGACATATAGGGAGCACGCATGGATAAACGCTATTCAACGATCATCTTTGTCCCGCACGCGCGGGCCAAGTTCCGAAAGTTGAAGGTGTCGCACCGCCTGCTCTTCTCGATCATCTCCCTCGTCACCTCGTCGCTCTGTCTCTCGACGTTCTTCTCCGTCCAGTACTTCACCTCTCTCTCGCAGACGCACGAGCTCTCGAAGCTGCGCCGCGAGAACAAGGAGCTGCAGACCGCGAACGAGCAGTTCGGCAAGTCGGTCGAGTCGCTCCGCAACCAGCTCGTGACGGTGGAAGATCGCACCCGCAAGCTGGCCATCATCGCCGGCATCACGACGCTCGACGAGTCCAGCCAGGGCGGCTCGGGCGGTCTTCGCAACGACGAGCTCTCGCAGAGCCCCTACCGCGACGACATCGACAAGATGAGCTTCCGCTCGCACACCCTGAACAAGGACCTGAGCGTGCTGGAGCAGAAGTTCACCGCGCAGTCCCACCTCCTCTCCTCGACTCCTTCCATCGTTCCCGTGCGCGGCATCCTCACCGACGGCTTCGGCGGTCGCTCCGACCCCTTCACCGGTGAAGCCGGCCAGCACAACGCGATCGACATCTCCTCGGCCGTCGGCGCCCCCGTGCGTGCCCCCGCCGACGGAATCGTGGTCAAGGCCGAATGGGCCAACGGCTACGGCAACGTGATCTACATCTCCCACGGCTACGGCTACTCGACGCGCTACGGCCACCTCACGGCGTTCAACGTCCGCCCCGGCCAGCGCATCAAGCGCGGCGAAGTGATCGGCACCGTCGGCTCGACCGGCCGCTCCACCGGCCCGCACCTCCACTACGAGGTGCGCGTGAACAACAACCCGGTCAATCCCCTCGAGTACATCCTCAACGCGTTCTAAGAACACGCTTCACGCAAGGAGCGTAGGCCGTCCGCAAGGACGGCCTTTTTGTTGTTCAGACGCTCGGGAAGTCTCCGGCTCGAGAACGCGTGGCGTCCGTTACGACTCCACCCGCTCCTCCTCACCCTTCTCCAGTCCCCACCGCTCCGTGATGCGCTCGTGCGTGAGCCAGCGTTCGCAATCGAGGGCGGCCTGGCAGCCGCTGCCGGCGGCGGTGATGGCCTGGCGGTAGATGTGGTCCGTGACGTCGCCGCAGGCGAAGACGCCCTGGATGTTGGTGAGGGTCGAGTTGCGGTGCGGGAGGCAGATGTAGCCGGCCTGGTCGAGCTCGAGCTGGCCGACGTACGGCTGGGTGTTGGGCGTGTGGCCGATGGCGACGAACAGGCCCTGGGCGGGCAGCTCCGTCGTTTCGTTCGTGACGAGGTTGCGCAGCTTCAGCGACGTCACGCCGCCTTCTTTCGTGCCGACCACTTCGTCCACGGTCGTGTTGAAGATGAAGTCGATCTTCGGATTCGACTTCGCACGGTCCTGCATGATCTTCGACGCGCGCAGTTCCTCGCGCCGATGCACGACGGTGACTTTGCTCGCGAACTTGGTGAGGAAGGTCGCCTCCTCCATCGCCGAGTCGCCGCCGCCGACGACCACGATCTCCTTCTGCTTGAAGAAGAATCCGTCGCATGTCGCGCAGTACGAGACGCCGAAGCCCTGCAGCGCCTGCTCGCTCGGCAGGCCGATCTGCTTGGCCGACGCGCCCGAGGCGACGATCACGGCCGGCGAGACATACACCTTGCCGCCGACGTTCACTTCGAACGGGTGATGGCGAAAGTTCACGCTCTCGACCGGCTCGAGCGGGACGAACTTCGCGCCGAAGCGCTCGGCCTGCTCGCGCATGAGCTCCATCAGCTTCGGCCCGAGAATCCCCTCCGGAAACCCGGGGTAATTCTCGACGTCGGTGGTGATGGTGAGCTGCCCGCCGGGCTGCATCCCCTCGAGCACGACCACTGTGATGTTGGCGCGGGAGAGATAGAGCGCGGCGGTGCAACCGGCCGGGCCCGATCCGATGATGACGACCTGATAATCGGTGACACGTTCCATGACGCGCGCGATTGTATCGTGGCACGCGTACGGCACGTTTGCCCGCGCATGGCGCACGCACCGCTCGTCCTCGATCCGTACGACACCGCGCCCGACCTCCGGCGCGGCAGCATCTTCTTCGTCGGCACCGCCACGGTGATCCTCCGCTACGGCGGCTTCACGATCCTCACCGACCCCAACTTCCTCCACAAAGGCGATCACGTCCACCTCGGCTATGGGCTCAAAAGCGAGCGCCTCACCGAGCCGGCCATGACGCTCGAAAACCTGCCGCCGCTCGATTTCGTCCTCCTCTCGCACATGCACGGCGATCACTTCGACCACGTCGTCAGCGATCGCCTCGACAGGCGCGTGCCCATCCTGACGACGAAGCACGCCGCGGCGTCCCTGAAAGCGCTCGGCTTCGAGCGCCCGATCGCGCTCGACACGTGGGACGGCATCGACGTCCACAAAGGCGCGGCGCGCATGCGCGTCACGGCCATGCCCGGCAAGCATGCGCCCGGCCCCCTGCGCCTGATGATCCCGCCGACGATGGGCTCCATGCTCGAGTTTGCATCCGGTGCAAAGACGGCGCTCCGTCTCTACATCACCGGCGACACGCTCATCCACGAGCACCTCCAGGAAATCCCCCGCCGCTATCCCGAGATCGACATCGCCCTTCTCCACCTCGGCGGCACCCGCATCGCCGGCGTGCTGCTGACGATGGACGCCAAGCAGGGCGTGGAAGCGATCCGCATCACGAATCCGCGTACGGCCATCCCGATCCACTACAACGACTACGGCGTCTTCAAATCACCGCTCGACGATTTCAAGGTCGCGGTCCGCGAAGCGGGACTCGAAGAGCGCGTGCACTACCTCGCGCACGGCGAGACGTTCGACATCGAAGTACCGCCGGCGCGACTGTGAGGCCTCTTCACATCGGCGCAACTGCACGGTCTGCGTCGTTCGAGATGCTTCGCCGTCTTCGCGGCTGACCCGTGACGGACGATCAGAACAGCTTCTTGTCCGGGGTGAGCGCGTCGAGCAGCGCCTGGCCCATCACGCTCTTCTGCCACTCGCGCATGTTCGGGACGTCGAGCGTGCCCGCCGTCGCAACCGCCGAGAGGATGTGCCGCGCGCCGAGGACGGAGGGGTCGATCTTCAGCTCTTTCGCGTACTTGTCGCGCACCGACTTGAGGCGGTTGATCCGCGCTTCGAGCGCCTTGTCGCGAATCCACGCCTTCGGCTCGCCCTTCTCCGGCAGCTCTTCCTCGGAAAGCGCAACCGCCTGGCGCACGATGTTCAGCAGTTCCCGGCCGTAGCGATCAGAGTGATAGCGCGACACCGCGGCGATCTTCGCGAGATCGCGATGATTGTCCGGCTTCGCTTTCGCGATCTCGACGATGGCGTCGTTGCCGAGGATCTTGAATGGCGGCCGATCGGCCTTGCGAGCGAGCTCGTCGCGCCACTGGTAGATGCCGCGCACGATGGCGAGCGTGCGGCGATCGAGTCCGCCGATGTTCTTCACTTTCCGCCAAGGCTCCGGATCATCCTCGGAGGCCTCGCGATAGCGGATGTTCTCCATCCGCACGAACTCTTCCAGCGCCCACTCCCACCGCCCCGCCGCTTCCAGTTCCTCGCGCATTTTCGCGGCGAGCGGAATCAGGTAATGCGTGTCCGTCGACGCGTACTCGAGCATGTCCTGCGGCAGCGGACGCATCGACCAGTCGGCGCGCTGATGGGTCTTGTTCAGCTTCACGCCGAAGTGGCGATCGAGCAGCGCGGCGAGACCGATGCCCTCGTAGCCGAGGAGCTGCGCGCACACGGAGGTGTCGATGAGATTGTGCACCGTGAAGCCGAAATCGCGGTTCATGATGCGCAGGTCGTAGTCGCCGCCGTGCAGGACCTTGAGCACCGCGGGATCGGCGAGCAATGCGCCGAAACGCGCGAGGTCGACGCGGACGAGCGGGTCGATGACGAAGTCCTCGTCCGGAATCGAGATCTGGATCAGGCAGACTTTGTCAAAGTACGAATGCAGCGAATCCGCCTCGGTGTCGACCGCGATCTGCGGCTCGGCGCCGATGCGATGCATCACGTCGTCGAGCGTGTCCTGGCGATCGATCCATTTCATGACGCGGCCACCTCGCCGCCGAGTCCGATCGAGGCCAGGCGCTCGCGAAAGGCTGGCAGGTCGAACTCCGGTAAAGACGTGAGCACGCGCACCGCCTCCTGATCTTCGCCCATGAGCAGCAGTAACGCGAAGTCTTCCGCACGTGGAATGCGGATCGTGCGTTCCTCGAAGGAGGAGGACACCGCCGAGGCGATCATGCGGCCGTAGAGCGCGTTCGTGGCGAGCAGCACGTGCACGCGGATCTCCCCTTCCTCGTCGCGGAAGTACATCGGCACGAGGTCGAGCTCCTCGACGCTCTCCAGCTCTTCGCGCTCGATGCGGAAACCGCGATTGGAGGCCATCATCGCGAGTTGATTGCGCTGCGGTGCGGTCATGAGGGCGAGGAGATCGATCGCGCCGGCGCTCACTTCCTCGCCGAACCAGCCGGCGCGCGCCACTCCGCCGACGAACATCGCGTCGATTTTCAGCTTCTCGAGGAGCGTCGCGACTCCGTGAAGGGCTCGCGAATAGCGCGCGGTCGCGCGGATGGCATGCATGCGCGGGCGAGAGATAACACAATGCGATAATTCGCACCAGTGCACACCGGCCTCCTCGAAATCATTCAGAAGCATTGGGGTTACTCGTCGCTGCGTCCTCTGCAGGAGGATGCGATGCTCGCCGCGCTCTCGTCGAAGGACTCCCTGGTGGTCATGCCGACCGGCGGCGGCAAGTCGCTCTGCTACCAGGCACCGGCGCTCTTGTCCGACGGCGCGACGGTCATCGTCTCGCCGCTGATCTCGCTGATGAAGGACCAGGTCGACGGATTGCGCGAGAACGGCATCGCCGCGGCGCAAATCAACAGCAGCATGTCGCTCGACGACATCCGCGCCACCGAGCGCGAGCTGTTCGCGAAGCGGCTCAAGCTCCTCTTCGTCTCGCCGGAGCGCCTCGCGCTGCAGCCGTTCCGCGACATGCTCCGCCGCGCGAACGTGAAGACGTTCGCCATCGACGAGGCGCACTGCATCAGCCACTGGGGGCACGACTTCCGTCCGGAGTACCGGCAGTTGCGCGCGATCCGCGAGGAGCTCCCCGAGGCGTCGATGCACGCGTACACGGCGACGGCGACGCCCGAGGTGCGGGACGACATCGCCCGCCAACTCGGATTGCGCGAGCCGATGGTGCTCGTCGGCGACTTCGATCGCCCCAACCTCACCTATCGCGTCCTCCCGCGCCAGGACGAAGCGAAGCAGGTCATCGACGTGATCGAGCGCCATCGCGGCGAGGCCGGCATCATCTATTGCACGCGGCGCAAGGACGTCGACGCACTCGCCGAGAAATTGCGCCGCCGCGGGCTCGACGTGGTCGGCTATCACGCGGGGCTGTCGCAGGAAGAGCGGCGCGAGGCGCAGGAGAAGTTCTCGAACGAAAAATGCGATCTCGTCGTGGCGACGGTCGCATTCGGGATGGGCATCGATCGTTCGAACGTGCGCTTCGTGCTGCACACGGCGATGCCGAAGTCGGTCGAGCACTACCAGCAGGAGTCGGGACGCGCCGGGCGCGACGGGCTCGAGGCGGAGTGCGTGCTGCTCTACTCCGGCGCCGATTTCATGACCTGGAAGTCGATGCTGCAGATGTCGAACAGCGACGCCGCCCACGCGGAGTCGATGCTGCGGCACCTGAACGACATGGACCGCTACTCGTCGGGAGCGATCTGCCGCCACCGGGCGCTCGTCGAGTACTTCGGCCAGCCGTTTCACGAAAC
>DASPHZ010000010.1:0-39251 GCA_035629395.1 Thermoanaerobaculia bacterium | reverse complement strand
GCGGGAGGGATGAGGGATATCGCGTGGCGCGTTCGCGTCCGGCCACGCGTGGTCAGCGCTTCGCCACGGGAGCAAGGATGAAGGCGGAAGGATGAAGAATGAGCTTCATCGCGTGGCGCATTCGCGCCCGCCACACGTGCTCATCCCTCAGTCCTTATCCCTCATCCCTGCCCCCGCGAGAGCAGGGATGAGGGCGGAAGGATGAAGGATGAGCTTCATCGCGTGGCGCGTCCGCGCCCGCCACACGTGCTCATCCCTCAGCCCTCAGCCCTGCCCCCGCGAGAGCAGGGATGAGGGCGGAAGGAGGAAGGATGAGCTTCATCGCGCGCGCGTCCGCGCCCGCCACACGTGCTCATCCCTCAGCCCTCATCCCTCATCCCTGCTCCCGAGGGCAAGGATGACCGCATGGTGTGCGCCACGCACGACCCGCCTCATCCTTCATCCTTCCTCCTTCCTCCTTCCTCCTTCCGCCTTCCGCCTTCCTCCTTCCTCCTCCGCCAACTGGCAGCCCTCTTGAACCCGCCTCAACCGTGCACTTCGAACATGCGCCACCCGAGGCGCGGCAGGTCCTGCCGGTTCGCATCCGCGACCTCGGCATGTCGCTCGAGCAGTCGCCCGTCGCGGAGCTCGTGCGGAGGCTGTATGCGGAGCTCGAAACCAAGGGGCTGCGGCACTTCCGCCCGCTTTGTTACCTGTCGGATGAATGGGGCTCGCCGTCGGGAGAGCCGGTGATCGGCATTCCGTTTTACCTCGGCGATCCGCGGCTGGCCACGCTCGAAGACGCGCTCAACGACGTCGAGGGGGAGCGCGAGATCATGATGTATCTGCGCCACGAAGCCGGGCACGCGTTCAATCACGCGTACGAGCTGTATCGCACCGACGAGTGGCGCGCTCTGTTCGGATCGTCGCGACGGCCGTATCGCGACGATTACCCGTTCGTCCCCTTCTCGCGCGACTACGTGCGCTACATCCCCGGCTGGTATGCGCAGAAACATCCCGACGAGGATTTCGCGGAGACGTTCGCGGTATGGCTCGATCCCGAATCGCACTGGCAGCGTCGCTACGCGGGCTGGGGCGCGATGCAGAAGCTCGCCTATCTCGATCGCATTGCGGCCGAGGTTGCGGATCAGCCGCCGCCGCGCGGGGAGGGGCGGACCGACATCACCGTCGACGAGATGGAGCAGACGGTCGAGGAGTTCTATCGCGAGTGGCAGGTCGACGAGCGGCCGATGATCGAAGGCCTCGCCCTCGACGCGGACCTCCTCGACATCTTCAGCGGCCGCGGCGACCGGCCTGCGGTCGAATTGCTCGCGGAGCAGCGCCGCACCATCGTCGATAAAGTCAACTACTGGACTGGTGTGCGCCGCACGCTCGTGCGCACGCTGGTCAACGCGATCGACGAGCGCCTGCGCGCGCTCGAACTGCACGGCACGCCGCGGCAGATCACCGAGCTCACCGTCTACATCACCACGCTGGCGATGACGTTTCTCACCGGGCGCAAACGCCTGCGCCACCAGAGGCCGAACCGATGAAAGTGGTCGTGCTGTACAACACGTTCGAAGGCTACGAGGAGTACCCCGGCGCGAACCTCGAGCCAAAATCGAAGAAGAAAAAGAAGAAGAAAACCGACATCGAGGCCATCGGCGACGCCCTCCGCGACCTCGGCCACGAGGCCTCCACGTTCGCCATCGACGGGCGCTCGCAGACGCTCACGAAACTCAATCGCACGCAGGCCGATCTCTTCTTCAACCTCGTCGAGTCGTACGCCGGAGACGACACGATGGAGATGCATTTCGCCGCCTATCTCGATCTCATCGGCAAGCGCTACACCGGCGCGGGACCGCAGGGGTCGTACCTGGCGATGGACAAGTCGGTAGCGAAGATGATCATGCGCTACCACGAGCTCTACACCCCCTACTCCGCGGTGGTGAACAAAGGGCGCGTCGAGCATGCGCAGGACATCCGCTTTCCGGTGATCGTCAAACCCGCGGCGGAAGATGCGTCGAAAGGAATCGACGCGGCGTCGGTGGTGAATTCACTCAAGGAACTGCTCGAGCGCATCGCGTACGTGCACGAGGAGTTTCAATCGCCGGCGTTACTCGAGGAGTACATCGAAGGACGCGAGATCTACGCGGCCGTGATCGGCAACGAGAAACCGGAGGCGTTACCGCTGGTCGAGCTCGACCTCTCCAAGCTGCCGGAGAACATGCCGAAGATCGCCGGCTACGAAGTGAAGTTCGACGTGACCACCGAGGCTTACAAGGTCACCAAGTCGGCGCCCGCGCGCAATCTCGACGAAGAGACGACCGAGCGCATCCAGCAGACCGCCGTCACCGCGTTCCGCGCATTGAAGCTCCGCGATTACGCACGCATCGATCTGCGCCTGGCGGAGAACGGAAAGGTCTACGTCATCGAAGCCAATCCGAATCCATGGCTCGACCCCGCCGCGGAGTTCGCGATGGCGGCGAAAGAAAGCGGGCGTTCGTACACGCAGACCATCGGCGAGATCGTGGAGCTGGCCATGGCGCGTGGATGACGGCGCGGGGTGGGTACGACGGGAGCTCTCCGGAGGCCCTACCGTCGTTCCCCGGCGTACCGCTGCAACGCCACGCGCAAGACTTCCACCGCCCGCTGCAGGTCCTCGGCCTTGAGCACATACGCGATGCGCACTTCGCTCTTCCCCAATGGCGACGCGTAGAAACCGCTCGCGGGGGCGAGCATCACCGTTGCGCCGTCGTGTTCAAAGTCCGACAGCAGCCAGCGTGCGAAGGCATCCGCGTCCGCGACAGGGAGTCGCGGCATGCAATAGAACGCCCCTTCCGGTTTCGCCAGCTCCACGCCCGGAATGGACATGAGCCCGTCGTAGAGCACGTCGCGGCGGCGGCGGTATTCGTCGACGATGTCGCGCGTGTATTCGTCGCCCAAGGATTCGGCACCTACGGCGATGAACTGCGCGATGCCGGGCGGCGACAGGCGTCCCTGCGCCATGCGCAGACAGGCGTCGTAAACCTCGGGGTTCCGCGTCACGAGCGATCCGAGGCGGATGCCGCAGGCGCTGTAGCGTTTGGAGAGACTGTCGACGACGATCGCGAAATCATCGACGTTCGCCAGCTCCAGCGCGCTGATGGCGCGTTGCTCGTCGTACACGAACTCGCGATAGACCTCGTCCGAGACGAGAAAGAGTCCGTGCTCGCGGCAAAAATCCGCGACCAGCTCCAGCTCTTCCCGCGAGTACACCGTGCCCGTGGGATTGCTCGGATTACAGACGATGAGGATGCGTGTGCGCGGCGTGAGCGCGCGCTCGAACACGTGACGCGGCGGGAGATGAAAGCCGTCGCGTCCGCGGCTCGTGACGGGAACGATGTTGAGGCCGGCCATCGTCGCGAACGCTTTGTAGTTCGCGTAATACGGCTCGATGACCATCACGTCGTCACCCTCGTTCGCACAGGCGAGAAAAGCGAAGAGGATCGCTTCGCTGCCGCCGGTCGTGGCGAGGATCTGGTTCGTCTGCAGCGACAGGCCGAGACGGCGTTCGTAGTAACGCTGGAGCGAGCGCAGGAACTCGGGAGTGCCGGTGGACGGCGAATACTCGAGCACTTTGTCCTCGAGCTGATGCAGCCGGTCGCGCATGCACGCGGGCGTTTCGATGTCCGGCTGGCCGATGTTGAGATGCAGTACGCGCGTGCCCCGCGCCTTGGCAGCCTCGGCCAATGGAGCGAGGCGCCGGATCGGTGAGGCCGGCATCGCGTGCGCGCGCCGGGAAAGTGCCGGCGCGCGCTCCGTCATCGACGTCATTACTTCTTCTTCGAGCGCATGATCGCGGGGTGTTTCGGATTCTTCACGTCATGCACGTTCTGACCGAGCTGTTCCTTGTCGTCGTTCGCGTTCGCGTGCAGTTTGTCGGGGCCGTCCGACTGCGAGCGACCGCCGATCTTGTAGTAGTCCTGGTTGGGATTGTGTTTACTCATGGAGGGTGTAGGTTGCGAAGGATGGGCCAGAGATGGGGGGTAGAGCTGTAAAGTTGTAGAGCGATAGAGCCATAGAGCTGTTGAGCTGTTGAGCTCTGGCGGCAGCCTTTTGCTCAACGGCTCAACGGCTCAACGGCTCAATAGCTCAATGGCCCAACAGCTCAATCAACCAACTCCCTCCTCACATAGTCGAGCACGGTTCTCTGCATGAACGCGAGCGTGTTCTTCTGCGTCACCGAATGGCGCGTGCGTGGGAAGAGCATCATCTCGAAGGGGCGGCCGAGTTGCTGGAGGTCGTACGCGAGCTGGATGGTGTTCTGGACGTGCACGTTGTCGTCCGTCGTGCCGTGCAGGAGCAGGAGGTTGCCGTGCAGATTCTTGATGTCGAAGCGCGGCGAGCTCTTGCGGTAGCCCTCGGGGTTGTTCTGCGGCATGAGCATGAGGCGCTCGGTGTAGATCGAGTCGTAGTTGCGCCAGTCGGCGACCGGGCCGCCCGCGATGCCGGCTTTGAACGTCTTCGAGTGCGTCATGGCGTAGAGGACCATGAAGCCGCCGTAGCTCCAGCCGTTGATGAGGATGCGGCTGCCGTCGACGTACGGCTCTTTCTTCAGCCACGCGATCGCTTCTTCCTCGTCGCGCAGTTCGGACTCGCCGAGGTTCTTGTAGGCGGGCCAGGCGGAGATGGCGCCCTTGCCGCTGGCGGTACGGTTGTCGACCATGAAGACGATCACGCCCTGCTGCGCGATGAGCTGGTTGAAGAGCATGAACTGCCCGCGCCACTCGTTGCGCACCTGCTGCGCGTGCGGCCCGCCGTAGAGGTACTGGTACACGGGATACTTCTTCGTCGCGTCGAAGTTCGGAGGGAGGATCATCATCGCCTCCATCGCGAACCCGTCCGCGGTCTTGATCTGGAAGAACTTCGGCTCGAGCAGCGCGTACTCGCCGATGGCCGCGACGCGGTTCTCTTCGACCACGCGCGCGACTTTGCCGTCATTGCCATGGACGCGGATCTGATCGGGCGTCCGGATGTCGCTCCAACGGTCGACGTAGCGCGTCAACGAAGGATTGAACGCCGCCGCGTGCTTGCCCGCGGGATCGGAGAGACGCTGCAGGTTCGTGCCGTCGAGGCGAATGCGATAGACGTCGAGACCGATCGGGCTGCGCTCGGTGCCGGAGAAGTAAACATGTTGACCGTCGGCGCCGTGCACCTCGCGCGCTTCCCACTCGCCGTTCGTGACCTGGCGGATGAGCGTGCCGTCGGCGCGGTAGTGATAGACGTGACGCCAGCCGGTGCGCTCGGACTGCCAGAGGAACGAGCCGTCCGGCAGCCACACCGGATTGGCGAGCGGATCGACCCAGGCCTTCGTGGTCTCGCGAATGAGCGTGCGCGAGTCGCCGCCGCCCGGTGAGGTGGTGACGAGGTCGAGCCACGTCTGCTCGCGGTTCTGCACCTGGTACGTGAGCGCCTTCCCGTCGCCGCTCCAGCCGACGTTGACGATGAGGAACTCGCCGGACGAGTAGCGCGCCACGTCCGCTTCCACGCGCTCGCCTCCGGCCGCCGGGACGACGAAGAGCTTCACGCGCGGATTCGGATCGCCGGCCTTCGGATAGTCGAACTCTTCGACTTTGAGGCGATACGGGATGTGATCGACGACCGTGAACTCCGGCACCGGCTTTTCGTCGAGCTGGAGAAAAGCGAGGCGCAGCGAGTCGGGGCTCCACCAGAAGCCTTTCCACACGCCGCGGCCGTAGACCTCTTCCTGATAGACGTAATCGAGCTTGCCGTTGAGGAGCTCGGCGCTGCCGTCGGTGGTGAGGCGGCGCTCGCGGCCGTTGAGGTCGACGACGTAGAGATCGTTGCTGCGGACGAAGGCCACTTTCTGCGCGTCGGGGCTGAAGGTCGCTTCCTCTTCCTCGCCGGGCGCGGACGTGAGTCGGGTCGCGGTGCCGCGCGCGATGTTGAAGAGATAGAGGTCGTCGTTCACGCTGACGACGGCCGAGTTGCGCTTCGCATCGAAGCGCAGCTCATCGGAGACCGATGCTTCACGCGCGGCTTCTTCGGGAACGCCGAGGGCGGCCAGCGCGGTGCGGAACTTCGTGCGGTCGAAGAGCGGACGCTCCTTCCCCGTCGCGGTGTCGTAGACGCGGTATTCGACGAAGTTCCCCTGCGCGTCCTGGCGCGGGAAGACGAACGCGTCGTTGTCGAGCCATTGAAACTCGGTCTGCACCGCGCCGCTGAAGAAGACTTTCTCGGCAGGGTCGTAGATGGCTTCGAGGGTGAGGACTTTTTTCTGGGCGAAGGCGGGAGCTGCAACGATGAGGGCGATCGCGAGCGCGCGTTTCATGGGCGCGGAATGTAGCATGCGCACATGAAACGCGTCGTCGCCATCCTCGTGCTCGCCGTCCCCGCGTTCGCGCAGTTCTCGCCGCGGCCCGCGGACGCCGTCGTGCCGGTCGTCGGCTCGACCGCGGGTCAGGCGAACGGACAGTTCCGCACGGAGCTGCAACTGGCGAACGCGGGCTCGACCGCGAGTGCGGGGTGGCTGATGCTGCGCCCGCAGGGACTCATTCGCCGCTTCGACCTGCCGGCCCGCGGGACGCTGTCCTTTGCGGACATCGTGGCGGAGATGGGCGGCAACGGATTGGGCTCACTCGACATCCTCGTCGACCGCGGCACACTGCCGACGATCGTGGCGCGTGCGTACGACGATCAACCCACCGGCACCACCGGTGTCTCCGTCCCCGCCGTGCTCCTCGGCGACATCTTGTCGCGCAACGACGTTGCATGGCTGATCGTGCCGCGGGACCTCGGCCGCTACCGCTTCAACATCGGCGTGCGCGCGATGGACGAAGGGGCGACGCTCGACTTCACCGTGCGCAACGCGGCGGGCACGACGCGCGGCGCGCGCAGCGTCGCGTTCGATGCGAATGCGTTCGTGCAGCAAGGCGCGAACGCGCTCGTCGGTCTCACCCTGGAGGCCAACGATTCGATCGAAGTGCGGATCGCCGCGGGAAGCGCGATCGTGTACGCGACGACGGTGGACAACGCGACGAACGACGGGTCGCTTCAGTTGTTGAGACGTTGAGCTGCCATTGAGCGGTTGAGCCATTGAGCGGTTGAGCCATTGAGCTGTTGAGCAGCGGCAAAAGCTCAACGGCTCAACGGCTCAACAGCTCCGACCTTACGCCGACATCAACTGCTTGAGCACGAACGGCAGGATTCCGCCGTTCGCGTAGTAGTCCACCTCGATCGGCGTGTCGATGCGCACGGTCACCGCGACTTCATCCGTCGTGCCTCCGCTGCGTTTGATGCGCAGGGTCGCCTTCTGCCGCGGCTTGAGCGTGCCTTCGATGCCGGTGATGTCGAACGTTTCGGTGCCGTCGAGGGACAGCGTCTGCGCGCTCGTCCCTTCCTCGAACTGCAGCGGGAGCACGCCCATGCCGACGAGATTCGAGCGGTGGATGCGCTCGAAGCTCTGCGCCACGACCGCGCGCACGCCGAGGAGCTTCGTCCCCTTCGCGGCCCAGTCGCGCGAGCTGCCGGTGCCGTACTCATGACCGGCGATGACGACGAGCGGCGTGGCATCCTGCGCGTACTTCATCGCCGCGTCGTAGATCGCCAGACGCTCGTTCGACGGGTAATGCACCGTCACGCCGCCTTCGACGCCCGGCACCATCAGGTTCTTGATGCGCACGTTCGCGAACGTGCCGCGCGTCATCACGCGGTCGTTGCCGCGGCGCGAGCCGTAGCTGTTGAAATCCTGCGGCGACACGCCGCGCTCCTGCAGGTAGCGGCCGGCGGGTGACGAGGCCTTGATCGAGCCGGCGGGGCTGATGTGATCGGTCGTCACCGAATCTCCGAAGATCGCGAGCGGACGCGCGTCGCGGATCTCGCCCGCGGTCGCCTTCTGCGTATCGAGTCCCTCGAAGAACGGCGGCTCCTGGATGTACGTCGACTCCGTATCCCACTGATAGATGAGCCCCGCCGTCGACGGGATCTCGTTCCACAGCGGATTCTGCTCCTCGAAGTTCGAGTACATGCGGCGGAAGTCGTCCGGCGAGAGCGCGCCCGCGAGAACGTCGCGCACTTCGTCGAGCGTCGGCCAGATGTCGCGAAGGTAAACGTCCTGACCATCGTTCCCCTTGCCGAGGGGCTCGTTGAGCATGTCGATGTCGACGCGGCCGGCGAGCGCGAATGCGACGACGAGCGGCGGCGACATGAGGAAGTTCGCGCGGATCGACTGATGGACGCGCGCCTCGAAGTTGCGGTTGCCGCTCAGCACGGATACGCCGATGAGGTCATGGCGCGTGATGGCCTCTTCGATCGACGGATCGAGCGGACCGGAGTTGCCGATGCACGTCGTGCAGCCGTAGCCGACGATGTAGAAGCCGAGGCGGTTGAGCGATTCCTGCAGACCGGCTTTGCGCAGATATTCGGTGACGACGCGCGAGCCGGGTCCGAGGGAAGTCTTCACGACCGGCTTCACGTTGAGCCCGCGCTCGACGGCTTTCTTCGCGAGCAGACCGGCGGCGAGCATCACCGAGGGATTCGACGTGTTCGTGCAGGACGTGATGGCGGCGATGAGCACGTCGCCGTGATGCAGTTCCGCGATCGCGGTGGGCATCTCGTCGGCGATCGCGCCGGCCTCGACGCGGTCCGGCGTCGGGCGGTTGTTGATCATCTCGTATTCGGTCAGCTCGCTCGTGTTGCGCGTGTCCTTCGCGCCCGGCACGGTGGCCATCTCCTGCTCGCCGCCGCCACCGACGACGTGCGTGCCGCGCGCGACGCCGACCATCGTCTGCACTTTGCGCTCGATCTCCGCCGCCGGCTTGCCATACCCGTTCGGCGCCTCGGCCTGGAGCATGTTCACGAAGGTCGGCTTGAGGACGTCCAGCTCGATGCGGTCCTGCGGGCGCTTCGGACCGGCGACGCTCGCACGAACCGTGGCGAGGTCGAGCTCGAGCACTTTCGTGTACTCGATCTGCCCCTTCTGCGGGATGCCGAACATCCCCTGCGCCTGGTAGTAGCTGCGGAACGTGTCGATCTGTTCTTTCGTGCGGCCGGTGAGCTCGAGGTACTTGCAGCACTCCTCGTCGATCGGGAAGTAGCCCATCGTCGCGCCGTACTCGGGCGCCATGTTGGCGATGGTGGCGCGGTCCGCGACCGGCAGCGACTGCGCGCCCGGGCCGAAGAACTCGACGAACTTGCCGACCACTTTCGCGTGACGCAGGAGCTGCGTGACGGTGAGGACGAGGTCCGTGGCCGTGACGCCTTCGCGGAGCGCGCCGCTGAGATGCACGCCGATGACGTCGGGCGTGAGGAAGTAAACAGGTTGACCAAGCATGCCGGCTTCGGCCTCGATGCCACCGACGCCCCAGGCCACGATGCCGAGACCGTTGATCATGGTGGTGTGGGAGTCGGTGCCGACGAGGGAGTCGGGATACCAGACGCCGTCCTTCTCCAGCACGCCGCGGGCGAGATACTCGAGGTTCACCTGATGCACGATGCCGATTCCCGGAGGCACGACCTGGAAGCCGTTGAAGGCCTGCATGCCCCACTTGAGGAACTGGTAGCGCTGCTGGTTGCGCTTGAACTCGATGTCCATGTTGAGCTGCAGCGCATCCGGGCGGTTCGAGAAGTCGACCTGCACGGAGTGGTCGATGACGAGATCGACCGGCACGAGCGGCTCGATGATGCGCGGGTCTTTACCGGCGCGCTCGGCGGCGGTGCGCATCGCGGCGAGGTCGACGAGCAGCGGGACGCCGGTAAAGTCCTGCAGCAGGACGCGCGCGACCATGAACGGGATCTCTTCGGTGCGCTCGGAAGCGCAGCCCCAGTTCGCGAGCGTGCGGACGTCGTTCTCGGTGATTTTCCGGCCGTCGACGTTGCGCAGTACGGACTCGAGCACCACGCGGATGCTCACGGGCAGCTTCGACACGGGGCCGATGCCCGCCGCTTCGAGCTTCGGAAGCGAGTAGAACTGACCAGTCTGACCGTTGCCGAGAGTGAAGGAATCGAGGGTGTTGAAGGTGTTGTGCGGCATTGCGGGCGGAGCATATTGAGGATGAATGCAGAATGCAAAATGCAGAATGCCGAATGAAGAAAAGCGGCCCAGGCGGCTTCTTCCTTCTCAATTCTGCATTCTGCATTCTGCATTCAGAGTTCTCGGCTACACTCCCTCCCTGCACACACAACTTACGGAGGTACATCGCTCATGGATCCTGTCTCCACTCTCGACGCCCGCATCGCGTCCAAGCATCTGCTCGATCATCCTTTCTATCAGCGCTGGACGGCCGGCACGCTGACGCGCGAGGAGCTGCGCGACTACGCCGCGCAGTATTTCCACTACGCGATGGCGTTCCCGACGTTCGTCAGCGCGATGCACGCGCAGACGGAGGACATCGCCGTGCGGCAGATGCTGCTCGAGAACCTCATCGAAGAGGAGCGCGGCCCCGAGAATCACCCCGAGCTCTGGCTCCGCTTCTGCGAGTCTCTCGGCCTCGACCGCGAGGAAGTGAAACGCGGCCTCGCCAACGACGCGACGCGCACGCTCATCGCCACGATGAAGTCGCTCGCGCGCGACGGCGCGCTGCATGAAGGTCTCGCCTCGCTGTACGCGTACGAGTCGCAGATCCCGGCCGTCGCCAAGGCGAAGATCGAAGGGCTGGCGAAGAACTACGCCATCTCCGCCGAGCGTGACATCGCCTTCTTCAGCGTGCACATGGACGCCGACGTCCATCACTCCCAGACCTCGCGCGAGATCCTGCGCGACCTCTGCAACACGCCGGAAAAGGCGTCGCAGGCCGACACCGCCGCGACGCGCACGCTGCACGCGCTCTACGGCTTCCTCGACAGCGTTACCGCAAACTGATCCTCGGGAGCGCCGGCCTCCGGGCCGGCGCTCCCGGCCCTCGAATTCGAATGCCCCCTGCCGTGTTGTCACGGCGTGCGCATCGCAACCATGCTCGTGCTCGCTTGCCTCGCCCTCGACGCGAGCGCGAAGCGGCGCGCCGTCCACACGCCGGATGTCTTTCCGCTCCACTCGGTCGAGCTGACGAGCGATACGCGCGATCTCGCGCCGTTGCAGGAGATCGTCGGTGACGCGACCATCGTCGGGCTCGGCGATGCCACCCACGGAACGCACGAATTTTTCGCGGTGAAGCTGCGGCTCATCGACTACCTCGTGCGCGAGATGCAGTTCGACGTGCTCTCGATCGAAGGACCGTTTCCGATCTTCGAGCGCGTGAACCGCTACGTGCAGACCGGCGAAGGCGATCCGCGCGCGCTGCTCCGCGAAGCGCGTACGCGATTGCTCTATCTGTTCTGGGACGTCGAGGAGATGCTCGCGGTCATCGAATGGGTGCGCGCCTACAACCTCACCCACGAACGCAGGATCAGCATCGCCGGCGCCGACATCTACGACTACGAAGGTGCGGTCGCCGGGGTGATGGCGCACATGCCGGAAGCAGAGCTGTCGTGCGTGCTGCGCGGGGAGAACACCAGCGAATGCCTGACGAGTGCGCGTCAGGTGCGCGAGACGCTCGTCGCGCGCGGCGCGCATCCCGACGCCATCCACTACGCGGACATCGTCCTGCAATCGTTCGACGGCCAGCTCTACGAGCCGCGCGAGGAGGCGATGGCCGCGAATCTGTTGTGGATTCGCGAGCACCGCGGGACGAAGGTCATTCACTGGGGACATCAGGAGCACGTCGGCAAACTGAGCTCGCGCTACACGCGCGGGCGCACGATGGGGACGATCCTGGCCGGTGAGGACTACGTCGCGATCGGCACGCTGACGGGCAGCGGTTCGTTTCTGCAGTGGGAGCGTTCCGGCTCGATCTGGACGGAAGTGGTACGCACGTTTCCCGATCCCGCACCCGGCTCGTACGAGGCGCGCTATCGCGCCCGCGGCTTCGCGGCGATGCTCGTGCCGCTGCGCGGCAGATCCGGCGAGGCGTCGTTCCGCACCGCGGGAACGACCTCTGGATGGACGACCATGGCGCAGTCGTTGCCGCAGAAACTCGATGCGGTGATTTACGTCGACGTCACGACGCCGACGCGGCCACTCGGAACGCCGGTGTCCAGCACCGGTCGTCAGGCCGAGCCGCCGTCCGCGCGCTGACGTTCCGGCCACCCCCGTCGCCGCACTTCGTCGAACGTGAGCAGCGCGTTCGCGTAGTAGTCGCGCAGCAGCAGCTCCTGCGGGTTCCACTGCCACGCGTCTTCGATGACGGGCACGCCGCCGCGATCGAAGAGGTCATCCTTCCACTGCTCCACCGGCGCGATGAGATGCCGCAGCTCCAGCACCTGTCGCGCCGCCTTCCACACTTCCTGCGGCGTCTTCTCGCGCAGCAGCCAGGGACGGTCGTTCCACTGCTCGCGCAGTTTGCCGAGCTCCTCGTGCATCTGCTCGTCCGTGAGGATCGTCCGGCGCTTGAAGATCGACGCGACCATCGTCACCGGCGTGACCGGCAACGCGTCCGAGATCTCCGTCATCACCATGTCCGCGAGCCGCTGCAGTTCCGGTTTGCGCTCCTCGAACGACGTGCTGAGGATCGCCGGATGGTCGCGGATGAAGTCGTCGACCGACACGGGCTCGCCGAACGTGACGATCGCGTAGCCGTAGCGCTTGAACCGCTTGAACACGCCGCGGAAGAAGTTGCGGAAGAGGTAGTCGAACGTGGTCTTGAGCTTCTCCCCTTTCGTCGAGCGCTCTTCCCGTCCCAGCATCTCCTCGGTGAGGTTGCGGTCCTCGAGCACGCGGTCGTAATTCACCGCGGTGGGGATGACGTACAGCGGCGCGCTGAAATCGGGATCGCGTTTCGCGGTGACGAGGTAATCGAGCATCCCCAGCTTCGGCTTGATGAAGGCGCCGTCGCGTGTGAGGCCGCCCTCGATGAAGATGCCCTGCGTCACGCCGTGCTTGGTGATGGTCTGGACGAATTTCGCGAGGATCGTGTGATACAGCGGCTCGCGATAGCGCCGCCGGACAAAGTACCCGCCGAACCATTTGAAGAGGTGATTGAGCGGCCACACGCGCGCCCACTCGCCGATCGCATACGACAGCGAGATGAACTTGAAGAGCATGTGCGCGACGAGGACGTAGTCCGCGTTCGAGCGGTGATTGATCACGTACACGACCGCCGCGCCTTTGCGTTTCTCGCTGAAATCGCGGATCGGCTTGCGCTCGACGACGACGCGATAGAGGAAGTGCATGATCGCGCGCGCGACCGGCGCGCCGATGCGGTAGTACGCGAGGAGGTTGAACTTCGGGACGATCTCCTGCAGGTACTTTTGCGCCTGCGCCTTCGCCTGCTCGATCGGGACGCGATGCTCTTTCGCGTAGTTCTGGACGGCCTGCACGACGTCGCGCGAGCCGAACACTTCCAGTTCGATCTCCGCGTGGCGGCGCTTGAGCTTGAACTTGTCGACGTGGATGCGGCGCTCGCGCTGGAAGCGCCGCGCATGACGCTTGCCGATGGCCACGCCCGCGCCGCCGAGGAGGGCGACGGCCGCGAGTGCGCCGAGGAGCCAGAGGTTCATAGGCAGGGCCGCTGATTCATGGGAGGCGCACGATTTTACCGTGCAGTCCCACGACCGTGTCGTACGCGAGGCCGAGGCGCGCCATGTGCTCGCGGAACGAGCGCGTGGCCGCGTTCTCCGGATACTCCCCTTCGTTGATCATGTCCGACTGCCACAGCACCTTCGCCGCGGGCAGATGCACGAGGAGCATGTCCTCGGCATGCGGGTTCGGTCCGATGTTATAGACCACGACCTTGTCGCCGATCTTGCGCGGCTCCTTCACGGTCTCGATGTTCGGCGTCTTCGGATTGCGGAACTGGCGATCGGGATCGAGGACGTACGGCGCGGCGGCGATCTTCTCGATGAGCGGCTTCGCGGTGGCGCCGGTGAGGATCGTCACGCCATCGGCGATGTACGGACGGATGCCGCCGAGGTGATCGCCGTGGTGATGACTCTGCACGAGATAGCGGATCGGCTTGCCCGGCAGGAGCTCGCGCACTTTGTCGAAAATGCGTTCCGTCGTCGCGCTGTCGAGCGGCGCCTCGGCGAGCAGCACACCGTCGTCGAGTGCGACGACGAGCACGTTGTACGACCACTGCCCCGTCGTGCGGGAGACGTTCTCGAGCAGCCACACGTCGGGTGCGAGCGGTTTCGCGGCGAACTGGGCGCGGTACGAGTAGTCGGCCTTCGTGTAGCCCTCCGGCACGACGAAGTCTTTCTCCCCGAAGCTCGCCTCGGCTTTGACGTCTTCGTAGCGGTACACGTTCTCGAACGTGCCGTGCACCGAGTTCGTGGTGCGCACGCGCATACGCGACGGCAGGAGGATGCCGGCGGTGCGGCGATAGTCCTCGTAAAACGTCTCGCGCAGCGCGTCGCCGTACGTCGTCGACATCACCTGCTCGACGCGCTGCAGGAGGTTCGTCTTCGGATCGAGGTGGAACGTCTGCGGACCGGAGAGGATGGTGTGCTCGTCGAGCGCGCGCAGGGAGGACCGATTGCGCAGGAGCTGGCGGATCGTGCGCTGCGGGATGTAGCGGTTGAGGATCGGCGGCTCCGCGGTGACTTCGCTCCACGTCTTCATCTCGGGCGTGAGGGAGAAGCCTTTGCCGTCCTGCACGGCGAGCACGTCGCTGAATGTGAAGTCACCCGCGATCGACTGGCGCGAGACGACGCGCAGCCGCTTCGGCGGGTCCATCACGACGGCCATTTCCATCGGGTACGCCTCGAACGGTCCGAGGCCTTTGACCGACTGGCCTTCGTTGGCGAGGTCGGAGCGGATCGTGAGCGTCACTTTAGGATCGGGTGAGCCGTGCGCCTCGAGTGATTTTTCGAGAGCGCGGACGGCGCGCTGGGAGGAGGTGAGCGGATCGGCGAGCGTGGCGGCGAGGATCGCGGCTAGCAGCATGCGCTCAAGGATAAGAATCTTTTCGCGTGGCGGTAGGAAGTTCTTAGCAACGCGCGGCGCGGACGAGGCTCAGATTGAGGGCCATGAATACGCGCCACCGCATCACCCTCCTCGCCGTCGTCGTTCTCTCCCTCGCCATCGCGGCCACGCTCACCGCCACGGCGAGCAACCGCGCCGCGCAGAAGAGCGAGCAGGCCGCGAAGGCCGCGGCTCAGGCTCGCGTCAAGCGCGGCGATTACCTCGTCACCGCCATGGGCTGCCACGACTGCCACACGCCGTGGAAGATGGGCGCCAACGGTCCCGAGCCGGACATGACCCGCGCGCTCTCCGGACATCCGGAGAACATGAAGGTCGCCAATCCCGCGAAGCTCGGCAACGGACCGTGGGTCTGGGCCGCCGCCGGCACGAACACCGCGTTCTCCGGTCCGTGGGGCATCAGCTACACCGCGAACCTGACGCCGGACCGCCTCACCGGCATCGGCATCTGGAACGAGGAGATGTTCGTGAAGACGATCCGCACCGGCCGTCACTGGGGCGTGTCGCGTCCGATCCTCCCGCCGATGCCGTGGCAGGCGTTCCGCCATCTCAGTGACGAAGATTTGAAATCGATCTACGCGTACCTGCGCACGGTCAAGCCGATCAAAAACCAGGTGCCGGACGCGATTCTCGCCCAGCAGTAAGAACACCCGCCCGACCTCTCCCGCCCCGTTTTCCCGCCGACACTCCTGCCGACCCGCCGGCGTCGCTGCGCAAACGAGCGCAGCGACGCCGCCCTCCTTAATTCACGGCAAACGTCACGGTGACGTTGAGGTACGAGTCGACCGCTTTGCCGTTGACCGAGCCGGGGGTGTAGCGCCAGGTGCGCACCGTCTTCAGCACCGACTCGTTGAACGGCGGCATGACCGCGGGGACGATGACCTGCGGGTCCTGTACGTGGCCGTTCCTGTCGATGACGCAGCGGACGATGACGGTCGCGCGCATCTTCGTGCGGATGAGCACCGGGGGGTATTGTGGGGACGGTTTGAAGAGCGGCACCGGCGCCTTCACTTCGTGCGCTTCGTAGATCTTCTCTTCGACGGGTGCCATGGTCGTGGTGATCGGAGGGCCGTCGATCGGGCCGACGCCACCTTCCTCCCCCCATGGCACGCCGACGGGACCAGGCTCCGTGCCGGTGCCGGTCGCCTCGCCCGTGGCTTCCCCGGTGCCGGGGGTCGACGGCGGCTCGAGCGTGGGGATGTTCTCCGGCACGTCGACGGGCGCGGTGACCTGATTCGGCTGCGGCGCCGGTTTCTGCGGCGCGGGCTGCGACGGCTGCGGCTTCGCGCCGCCGTTGGGATTGCCGAGGGGCGGCGGGATGCGGACCTGCACGAAGAGCGGGGCGGCGGCGTTTTCGTCGGGCGCATCCGTCGGGAACTCGACCGATGCGATGCCGGTGGCGACGATGCCGATGATGACCGCGCTGTGCGCGACCACCGAGACCGTGAGAAGACGCAACCTCGAACCGGCTGCCTTCGCCTGAGCCTGAACGACCGAAGTCTCGAACATCGCTTCCTCCTTTTCCTTTGGTGAGTTGGAGGAAGCACGGGCGCGGGAGAAAACCGCGCGTTGCTACGGATGTGTGACGGAGCAAAAAAAGGGCGGCACGTCGCGAGACGTGCCGCCCGGGAGTTGGTCAACCAGTGGACCTTACGGCTTGGTCGTGCACAGCGTGAAGCTGCCGCTTCCGCTGTACGAGTACACGCGCCAGCGATACTGGCCGCTCGTGCCGCTGTACGACACGTTCTCCGTCGAGGTCGAGGTCTCGCCGCGGGCGACGATCGCCCACGAAGAGCCGTTCCACTTCTGCAGGTAGAGGTCGAAATCGGCGGCCGACGGGCCGGTCAGCTTGCCGGTGTGCGCGCCGCTCACGCTCACCGTGTAGGCGGTCGTGAGGTACTGCGCGCCCGTGCCGGAAAGCGAACCGCTCACGCTCGTGCAGGCCGGCGGGGTGACGGTGCCGGAGTAAGTCGCTTTGAGCGTGACGCCGCTGAAGGTCGAGTAGGCGTAGAGGCTGATGAACCAGTCGCCGGCGACCGGGTTCGACACGTTGACGGTCTCGTTGTTGCCGTTGAGGTACGGACGGTAGTCGTAGCTGCTCGAGGTCGGCTGCGAGCCGCGCTTGACGTACATGTCGGCGTCACCCGTGCCGCCCGACATGACGATGGCCAGGCTGGTCTGCCCGCTCGGGACGGTGATCTTGTAGTGCTTCCAGGCGCCGGTCGAGGCGCCGATGCCGGTGACGGCCACGCCGTTGCTCAGCGTGACGGTGCCTGCCGGAGGCGTCGTGCCTCCCGGAACGCCGACGGCGTCCCACGCCTTGTGCACGGCCGCGGCCGCGGTCGCGCCGTAGAGGTCGGTCGCGGCCTGCGCGGTCGCGGTGCGCGCGCCGGCGAAGTTCGTCGACGAAGTCATGTAGACGGTGAGCGCGCGATACCAGATCTTCGCGCCCATGTTGATGGAGGTCATCGGTGTGGCGTCGAGCGCCGGAACGACGACCGTGGTCTTGTTGCGCGGGTGCGTGCCGCCGGTGACCATGAGCTTGAACGCGAGGTTGCCGATGCCCGAGTTGAGGTGCACACCGCCGTAATCACCGGTGCCCGTGTAACGCGTCGGGTAGTAGTCGTAGGAGTCGCCGTCGGCGACCGGGTCGTTCATGTAGCGGAGCGCGTCGCCGGCGGTGTTCGGGGTGGTGATGTCTTCACCGACTTTCCACGTGTCGGTGGAAACGGCGCCGTCCTTCCACGCTTCGACGGCGGCGGCCATGATGTCCGAGGTGGCTTCGTTGAGCGCGCCGGACTCGTTCTGGTACGTGAGGTTCGCGCTGTAGGTCGTGACCGCGTGCGTCAGCTCGTGCGCGCCGACGTCGAGGGCGTTGCCGAGCATGTAGAACTGCACGCCGTCGCCGTCACCGTAGACGAGCTGGGTGCCGTTCCAGAACGCGTTGTTGTAGTTCACGTCGTGGTGCACGGTGGTGCGGATCTGCGCGCCCGAGCCGTTGAACGAGTCGCGGCCGTGCACGTTGAAGTAGTAGTCGTAGGAGGTGGCCGCGTGCGCGTGCGCGGTCGAGATCGCGGAGTCGGTGGTCGAGCCGCCGGTCTCGGACAGCACGAGCGTGCCCGGGAGGGTCGTCGTGCGATTGCCGTTGTACGTCGCGCGGTTGCGGGCGCGGTGGTACTGCGGCGCCTGCAGCGCGAGGTCGCCCGTCAGCGCGTCGGCGTACAGGATGTCGCGCTGTTCGCCTTCGGCATTGACGTACTCGACCGTCGCCGTCCACGCGAGCGAGGCGGAGCCCTTCTCGTTGACGACGTACACGAGCGAGGCCTTGACGTCGCTCCAGCGGCCGTTCTCGATGCCGGCCTGCGAGGCGGCGCGCTCGAGCGCGGACCAGCCGTCGATGGCCGGGTTACGCGGGAGGTCGTTGTCCGGCGCGAAGCGGCCGTTCATCGCGTAGACCTTGCCGCTCTTGTCGGAGTGGACGATGTATTCGGCGCCGATCACCGGCAGGCCGCGCAGGCGCTGCTGCAGGCGGACGTGGGTGTGGCCGAAGTTGTCTTTGACGGTCCCGATGGCTTCGAAGTCCTCGGTGCCGACGCCGCCGAGGAGCGCGCGCTGCGACTTGAGGAAGTCTTTGGCTGCCTTGTCGGACGCGCCGGCGCCGAGCTGCCCGAGATCGCCCGTGACGAACGTCGGGACGCCCTTGGCGTCGGAGTCTTTGATGTGGACCCTGGGTTCCTGGGAAGGGTTTTTCGCGAACGCCATCGTGGCGGTCAGGAGTACTGCGGCAACGATTGATTTCTTCATTTCCATCCCTTTTTCCTGTTGAAAACTGGGCGGCACATAGGGCAACGGTCGGGCCAATGCGTAAGTTATTGATTTCATTGGAAGAGGCGAATTTACGGATCAATTACGGACCCGTTAACGACTTGTTAACGGGTCAAAAATGAACGCGGGTGGGTCAATACCAGTGGCATGGTTCGTTCGTACGGAGAGCGGGAGACGCAATGACGAAGAAATTGATCCCCGATCCGCAGCTCGAAGCGCTGGTGCGCGAGCTCAACGACGCCGAGCCCGCTACGAACGAGACTCGCGCGGCGACCACCTGGCCGACGGCGAACGTGCCCAGCGGTAACGCGCTGGAGTCGCTGCTCATCGAGATGGCGCAGCGCGGTGCGAGCGATCTGCTGATCATCGCGGGAGTGCCGCCGGTGTTCCGCGTCGGTGGACGTCTGGCGCGCACGACGGACGCCCCGCTGTCGAACGACGACATTCATTCGCTGTTTGCCGCTCTGCTCACGACGCGTCTGCGCGAGAAGCTCGACAACGAAGGCGCCGCCGACTTTTCGCTGCGCCTCGCACGCGACGCATCGGACGAAGACCGGCGCGCGTGGCGGTTCCGCGTGAACGTGCATCGCCAGCGCGGCACGCTGGCCGCGGCGCTGCGCGCGCTGCCGACGGAGATTCCGACGCTCGCGCAACTGCATCTCCCGCAGTCGCTCGCGGAGCTCGTCAAGCCGCAGCGCGGACTCGTGCTCGTGTGCGGTCCGACGGGCTCGGGCAAGTCGACGACCCTGGCGGCGCTCGTCGGCGAGCTGAATCGCACGGAGTCGCGGCACATCATCACCATCGAGGATCCGATCGAGTACGAGCATCGCAACGCGAAGTCGATCCTCGAGCAGATCGAGGTCGGCCGCGATGCGCCGTCGTTCGCGTCGGCGCTGCGCGCGTCGCTGCGTCAGGATCCGGACGTGATCCTGGTCGGTGAGATGCGCGACCTGGAGACCGTTGCCACCGCGCTCACGGCGGCGGAAACGGGTCATCTGATCCTCTCGACGCTGCACACGAGCGACGCCGCGCAGGCGATTCATCGCATCATCGACGTCTTTCCACCGCAGCAGCAGACGCAGATCCGCCAGCAGCTCGCGCTCAGCCTCAACGCGATCGTGGTGCAGAACCTCGTGCCGCGCTCGGACAACAAGGGGCGGGCGGTGGCGGTGGAGGTGCTGCTCGCGAACAACGCGGTGCGCAATCACATCCGCAACGAGAAACTGCAGAACCTCCCCACGGAGATCACGCTCGGCAAAAGACAGGGGATGATCTCGCTCGAGGATTCGCTCGCCACGCTCGTGCGCGAAGGCGCGATCAGCCCGGACGACGCGAGGGGGAGATCGTCGCGGCCGGATGAGTTGGAGTCGTTGCTGCGCGCGGCGCGCTGATTACGGCGTTGTGTGGCATCGCAGGACCGGGGGGACCGGGGGCGGGACCGGGGGACCCGTGAACGCAGAACGCAGAACGTTGAATTTAGAAACCGGGGGGCGGAGGGCCCCTTTCTTCGTTCTAAATTCTGCGTTCTGCGTTCTGCGTTCTGCGTTCGTCCCCTCCCCTTACCACGCTATCCCATAGTCCTCCCCATGATTCGACGATCCTCCCCACATCGTGCCGTGCGCGCGATCGAACAGGATGGCGTTGATCGGGCCTGACGTGCGCTCCTCGAACGTCATGTCATAGCCCATGCGGCGGAGGTCGCTGCGCACCCATGGCGGGGTGGCTTCGTGGAGAAGAATGCGGCCGGGGATGGACTGGCGGTCGCCGAGCCATTTGCGCACCTGGAAGGTGTTGAAGTTCGCGGCTTCCGTCGCTTCCTGCGGGGTCATGTTGAATTCGACGACGTTGAGGAAGAACTGGAGGAGGTTCTGGTCCTGCGAGTCGCCGCCCTGCACGGCGAAGGCGAGATAGGGCGCGCCTCCTTTCAGTGCGAGCGTCGGCGTGAGCGTTACGTGCGGGCGTTTGCCCGGCTCGATGACGTTGAACGGATTCTGCGCGGGATCGGTATCGAAACTCTGCGCGCGCTGACTCAGTCCCACGCCGGTCTTGCCCGCGATGACCGCCGGCATCCAGCCGCCGCTCGGCGTCACGGAAACGACCCATCCTTCTTCATCCGCCGCTTCGATCGACGTCGTACCGAGGCGGAACGATTCTTCGAATTGCGCGAGTGCCGTCGCACGCGGTTTCGCAGCGGTCTTGCTCCAGTTCTGCAGCAGGTCGAGGAACGGATTCTTCGTGCGTTGATACGGATAGGGATCGCCGGGACCGATGTTCGGATCGTTGCGTTCGGGGTTGATCAGCTTCGCGCGATCCTTCGCATACTCCTTCGACAAAAGCCCCAGCACCGGCTCCTCGGGCGGAAAGTAGGGATCGCCGTAATAGAAGTCGCGATCGGCGAACGCGAGACTCATCGCCTGATACACCGTGTGGATGTAGCGCGCGCTGTTGTAGCCCATCGACTTGAGGTCGAAGTTCTCGAGGATGTTCAGCGCCTGCAGCATCGACGGCCCCTGCGTCCACACCGTGAGCTTGTAGACGTCGATGCCTTTGTAATTCGTGTGCACCGGCTCTTCGACGCGCACCTGCCACTTCGCGAGATCGTCCGTCGTGATGAGACCACCCTGTTCCTGCGTCGAGCGCGCGAGCTCCTGGGCGATGTCCCCTTTGTAGAAGCGGTCGTACGCGGCGAGGATCGCGTCGCGGCGCGACTTGCCGCGCTTCAGGGCCTGCTGTTCCGCGTCGACGAGCTTGCGCAGAGTGGCCGCGAGATCGGGCTGGCGGAACATCTCGCCGGCATTCGGCGCCTCGCGCTGCGCGCTGGCGGTCGCAGTGGTGACGACGTCGTGCGCGGGCGTGACACCGCTGCCCGAGGAAGTGGCTGTGGCGGCGGGAGTGGAGCCCGCAGAAGCGAGCCGCGGCAGCAGCACCGCGCGTGAATACGGCCACTGCTTGATCCACGACTTCTGCCGCTCGATCGTGTTCGCGAGCTGCGCCTCGATTGGAAAGCCGTCCGCCATCTGAATCGCCGGCGCGAGGACGTCCTTCAGCGACAGCTTTCCATACTCCGCGAGCATCACCAGCAGTCCGCCCGGCGTGCCCGGCGTCACCGCCGCGAGCGGCCCGTACTCCGGCGGATACGACATCCCTTTCGATTTGTAGAACTCCGCGGTGGCACCGGCCGGTGCCACGCCGAGTGCGTTGATGCCGATCACTTTTCTCGTGCGCGGGTCGTAGATCAGGGCCTGCGTTTCGCCGCCCCAGCCGAGGGTGTCCCACATCGTGCAGGTGGCGGCGAGCATCGCGGCGGCGGCATCGACGGCATTGCCCCCTTTCTGGAACATCATCGCGCCCGCCGTCGCGGCGAGCGGCTTGCCCGTGATGGCCATCCAGTGCGCGCCGTGCAGCGGCGGCTTCTGCGTGCGCATCTGCGCCACCGCGGGAAGGGCGATGAAGAGAACAAACGCGGCGATGCGAATTTTCATGTGCGGATCGTAGCGCGGGAGGCCTATCCAAGCACTGTCCTTGCAATGTGTGGGGTGTGCGCACAACGCACAGGAAAGGATCTTTGGAATGGCACCGAAACAGGAAACGCAGGGAGGGCGGCTCGGCGGATTGCGTCGTGTCGCGGGCATGGTCACGAAGTTGTTCTCGCGCGGCAAACGAGCATCGCAGGACAGCGGAATGACCGCCTCTGCAACAGCTCAGGCGGCGCCGCAGACCACCACCAGCATGGGGAACGCGGCGAAGCCGGGTCGCGTGACGCGTCGCGAAGCGGACATCCCGCTCGACGTCCTCGACCGCACGTACACGCCGCCGTTCACCGGAGGCAAAGCAGGATTCCGCAGCGACGGCTCGGACCACCAGAACGATCAGGAGTTCGCGTACGGCGTCTCGGACGAGCGCTGGAACGACGAGGACCGTCTCACGAACAAATCGGGTGATCCGCGGATCGGAACGCATCGGCGCACGTACGAGCCGGGCGAAGAGCGCGCGGAATCCCGCGAGTAACAAGGAGGAATTGATGAGTCAGAACGATCCCAACAACAGCGGCCTCGGCACCGGAACAACGGGCAACACCGGCAGCGGCGGCACCTCGACGGGCGCCGGCTACGGCAGCGGCGGCACCGGGACCGGCATGGGCACGGGCGGCGGCATGACGACCGGCAGCGGCTCGGGCGGCAGCAGCTTCGGCACGTCGAGCGGCAGCGATTTCGGCGGCGGCAGCAGCTCCGGCAGCATGGGCGGCGGCAGCACTTCCGGCGGCATCTCGGGCGGCGGTCTCAGCAGCGGTTCGGACACCGGCACCGACAACTGCCCGCACTGCGGCCAGTCGATGGGCGGCGGCGGACTCGAGCAGTTCCTCGGACGTCTCGGCATCACCGAAGACATGCTCAGCAATCTCAAGACGCAGTTCGGCAATGTCGACATCGACGAGTACCTCAACACCGCTCGCGACTATCTGAAGAACTCGGGCGGCAAGGCCACGAGCTACGCGAAGGAGAACCCCGGCAAAGTCGCCGCGGGCGTCGCCGCACTCGCGCTCGGCGCGGGGCTGCTGTACGCTGCGACCAATCGCGACAAGACCACGTAGAGGCGCAAGCATTCAACTGCATTTCGATTCGGAGGGCGACGGACCACTCGTCGTCCTCCTTCACGGATTCCCGGAATTCCGGATCTCCTGGAAGCACCAGCTTCCGGCGCTCGCCCGTGCGGGCTTCCGCGCCGTCGCTCCCGATCTCCGCGGCTACGGCAACTCGCCGAAACCACGCGACGTCGACTCGTATCGCGTGCTCGAAGTCGCCGGTGACGTCGCGGAGCTGATCGCATCGCTCACCGACAAACCGTGCGTGCTCGTCGGCCACGACTGGGGCGCGGTGATCGCCTGGGCCGTGGCGATGACGCGGCCGGAGCTCCTCCGCAAACTCGTCATCCTCAACGTCCCGCATCCCGCGGCGATCGTGCGCGAGATCAAACGGAGCAACCAACAGAAAGTCCGGCTGATCTACCAACTGTTTTTTCAGTTGCCCGTGCTGCCGGAGCTTTTCCTGCGCCTCTTCGGACGCAGGCTTCTGAAGAAAGCCGCGCGCTTCACGCCCGAACAGATCGACGCGTACACGAAGCAGTGGCGCGGCAATCTCACGCCGATGTTCCACTACTACCGCGCCACGCCCCGCTCGCGCGGCGAGATGCGCAAGGCGTTCCGCAGGATCGACACGCCGACGCTCATCATCTGGGGCGAGCGCGAGCCGGTGTTCCTCCCCTCCACGCTCGAAGATCAGGGCGAGTGGGTGTCGAACGTGCGCATCGAGCGCATTCCGCGCGCCGGCCACTTCGTGCAGACCGACGCGGCGGATCGCGTCTCTCAGCTCATCATCGAATTTGCTCGAGCGTAGCGTTCCACTCGCGCCACTGTTCGTCGAGCGAGCTGCTGAACGTCTTGCGCGGATTCCAACCGAGCGCGCGGCGCGTGTCGTCGCTCGAGATGTGCTGATCCACCGCCAGCGCGTCGGCGAACGGGCCGAGTTTCTCGCGTGCGGCGGCGAGCGGGATGTGCTCGATGGTGCCCTGCGGCGCGACGTCATGCGCCATCTCGGCCAGCGAAGCGTTGCTGTCGTCGATGCCGTGCAGCACACCCTTCGCCTGCTGTTCGAGCACGCGCGCGTAGAGCTCGACGAGGTCGTCGACGTGCACCATGGCCCAGCGATTCGTCCCCTCGCCGACGATCTGCAGCGGGCGATTCTGCTGCGCGGCCGCGAACCAGTCCGCGAGCAGGCTCTGTTTGCCGCCGTACACGCAGCCGGGACGAAGCACCGCGCCGCCGGAACCGACGACGAGCTCCTCGTGCGGCGGACGCCACGCCACGAGCGGCAGCGGATTCACGGGCGAGCTTTCGTGCGCGTCGTTCGTGTTGCCGAGGACCCAGACACCCGAGGTGTAGACGAAGAAGCCGTTCAGTGCGGTGAACGTGTCGACCGCGGCACGATCCGCTTCGACCGTGTTCTGACGCGCCTGCGCGGCGTGCACGAAGGCGTCGAAGTTCTCGAGCTGATCGCGCAGCGACGGCAGCGCTTCGAGATCGCCGGCGAGGAGGACGACCCCGAGGTCGCGGAGACGGCGTGAATCGGCGTCAGGACGGACGAGCGCGGCGACTTCGTGATTGCGGTTGCGGAGAGCAGCGGCCAGCGCGCCTCCGATGTAGCCCGTGGCTCCGGTGAGAAAGACTCGCATGGGCGGGCGTCAATACAAAAAAGGAGCCGCATCGCTGCGGCTCCTGCTCGATTCGATGAAGAAAACTTCTTACCGCTTCTTCGCTTCCATCGCGCGGCGGAAGGCCAGCGCCATGGCGGACTCGCCGGACTCTTCGTTCCGCTCGTCCATGAACTTCGAGTACTCCTCGCGCTCCGCCGCGGCCTTCGCCGCTTCGTGCGAGAGCGAGATGCGCTTGCGCGTCGCGTCGATGCTCATGATGCGGACCATCAGCTTCTCGCCCGGCTGGTGCGCCTGCGACGGGTCGGAGCCCTGCGGCGCGTTGATCTCCGAGTTCGGGATCAGGCCGGTGAGACCCGGCTCGAGCTCGACGAAGATGCCCGGGGCGGCGCCGTGATCGACCGTGCCCTGCACGACCTTGCCGATCGAATAACGCTGCGTCGCCGTCTCCCACGGATCTTCCACCGCGACCGCGCGCAGCGACAGCGAGAGGCGCTTCTTCGAGGGATCGACCTCGCGCACCCAACCCTGCACCGGCGAGCCGATGGCGACTTCCGCATCGCCCGGCTTGATGCCGTGCGGGAGCTGCGAGACGTGGACGAGGCCGTCGATGCCCGGCTCTACTTCGACGAAGTAGCCGAAGTCGGTCGAGCGGACGATGCGGCCCGAGAACTGGGTGCCCGGCGTGTAGCGCTCAGCGACGTCCGACCAGGGATCCGGCTCCTGATCTTTCATCGACAGCGAGATGCGCTTGCCGTCGTTCTCGATCTTGATGACTTTGACGCGGACTTCCTGTCCGATCTGGACGACTTCCTCGGGCTTGCTGACGCGGCGGCGGCTCATCTCCGAAACGTGGAGGAGGCCGTCGATGCCGCCGAGGTCGACGAAGGCGCCGAACGGCGTGAGCGTCTTGACGCGTCCGGTGAGCTCGGCTCCCGGCACGATGCGCCCGCGAGTCTCGGCGGCGCGCTCGGCAGCCGCTTCCTTCATCAGGGCGGCGCGCGAGACGACGATGCGGCGTCCGTCATCGGACAGCTCGGTCACACGGAACTCGAGCGTCTGGTTCACGAACGCGTCGGGATTCTCGATCTTGCCGAGTGCAATCTGCGAGAGCGGGCAGAACGCGCGCAGGCCGCTCACGTTCACCTCGAAGCCGCCCTTGTTGCGGCCCGTGACCTTGCCCTCGACCGGGAGGCGAGCCTCGAACGCGCCGCGAAGCTGTTCGAGCGATGCCTTGCCCTTGATCATCTTGCGCGACACGCGGATCTCCGCGCCGGTCTTGACGACCGTCGCCTCGATCTGGTCGCCGATGTCGAGCCCCTCAAGCTCCCCGGCATCCATCACGGCCTCGGAAGGACCGCCGTAAGAGATGTAGGCATCGTCGTTCGAGATCGAGACGATCGTGCCGCGGAGCAGCTCACCCTGCTGCGGGGTTTTGAGGTCCAGGTTCTCCATCGCCTCGGCAAAAGACGTAGCCTCGGCGTTCTCTCTCGACTGACTCATGGGGTGTGTGCGTTACCTTTCAGTGATTGGTTCTCGGTCCTGAGAACGGTTGGGACGCGTATGCTACTCGAATTTTCGAGCGACGTCACGACCGAGATGGAGGGACCAACGAGCGTTCGCAGAAAATTACTCCCTCTCCCCACGACGCGCCGGGAGCGCCTCATTCGACGCGAAACGTCGCCCTCGCCACCACCGGATCGCTCGTCGAGTACGCACGCAGGTTGTGACCCTTGTCGAGCGCCTGGATCCACGCGATCGACCACTGTCCCTTCGCCGCGAACTGCGGGATCTCGAGCTTGCCGATGTACGTCTGCCCGTCGCCGCTCGGCTCGAAGGACACGTAACGGCGCTGTCCGCCGACGCCGCCCGGCGGCACCGCCTGCCCGCTGAGGCTGGCCACGCCGCAGCCACCTTCGTCCATCATCATGGCCACGACGCGGATGACGCTCGCCTGCGCGTTCGACACGACCGGCGGATCGAGCTGGAGCCCGGTCACGACCGGCGGCGCCGCGTCGCAGCGATCGCCGGAGATGTCGACGACGATGCCGCTCACGAGCTGGTTGTCCATGCGGAACGTGGCGAGGTTGTTGGCCTTGTCCTGCAACTGAATCTGCTCGAGGCGCCAGACGCCGCAGTCGAGACACGCCGGCGGTGAGAGCGGGCACTCCCACGCACCCTGCGATCCGAGCCGGCAGCCGAAGCCGATGCGCGCCGCCTTCGACGGACTGACGAAGACGCCGCTCACGAGCGACACGCCGGCCTTGTCGTCGTCGGCCTGCACGAAGACCGTGTTCTTGTCGCCCGCGCGCATCGCCTGGCGGTCGATCCACACGGCTTTCAGTTGCGGACCCGAGGCGTCGGAGCCGGCGGAGGTCACGCGGAAGCTCGCCGTCTGCGGCAATCCGCCCTGCGCGTGATTGAGGTTGACGCTGTTGCTGACGTTGTCGCTGAGCGTGAGGTACTTCACGACCCACACCCCATCGGCCGCGTCCGCGGGAACGGTGACGCGCGCGACGTAACGAGTCGTCTCTCCTTCCCGCGTGCACGCGAAGCCCTGCATCGAGCCGCTCGGGCTGGTGATCACGCCCGAGACGCTGCGCACGCCGGAGAGGTTGTCCGTGACCATCACGGCGAACGTGGTCGTCTCCCCGTCGGCGATCTGCGGCGGATCGAACGTCGCGGCGAGGAGGTGCGGCGGCTGGATGTCCGTCTCCGGATCGTCGACCTGCTGCGGGTTGTTCGGATTGTCCGTCGAGCCGCTGCCGGAGCTCGGCGAGGAGGGGTTCGTCCGATTGCTGGCCTGCTGCGCCTGCGGCTGCGGCTGCTGCTGCGGCGGACGCGGTGCGGGCTTCGTCTCCGGCTTGTTCATGCCGAGGGCGTTGGCGATCGGCGTGACCATGCGCTGGAAGAGCGAGGGCTTTTCCTGCAGGGCGGCAGGAGGTGCGGGCGGAGGGGTGGAGTTCAGGAGCTCCTGATAGCGGCGCTCGCGCTCGGTCATCACCTGCGGCGAGGTGCCGCGCGAAGCCTGGTGCACGTTCGGAGCGGTCGAGTCGACGCCCTGCGGCGAGCGCTGGAACGCCCCGCCCGAGGCGTAGACGCCTTCGTCGAGACCGGTGGCGACGGCGGGAGCGGCCTGCGGCGCGAGCTCCACGCGCGTCTGATACGAGCGGATGCGCAGCCACGCCGCCACGCCGAAGAAGACGGCCAGGACCGTGAAGAAAATCGGAAGGAAGCCGCCGCGCTTCAATTGACCACTCCCGGGACGGCAAGGGTGAACGGGGCGATCTCGGCAGCGAACTGCTCGCCGTCGCGACGCCGCATCGTGTAGTTTCCGTGCATGGTGCCCATCGTGGTCGGCAGCGGACAGAAGCTCGTGTACTCGAACGACTCGCCCGGCTCGAGCACCGGAAACTCCCCCACCACCCCCGGACCCTGCACGCGCTCGACGTGGCCGTCTTCGTCGGTGATGATCCACTCGCGGCTCAGGAGCTGCGCGGCCGCGTCGCCGGTGTTGGAGATCGTCACGTGATACGCAAAGTAGTACGTGTCGCGATCGCTGCGATCGGCAAGGTACTCGCTCTCAACCTGAATACGGATACCGCGGGTGGTCGTGTCCGACATATATGACGAGGTCTAGATCGCGCGTCACGCGCCTGTTGTTCCCTCTGCTGATTATTGTTGCATGCGCGGAGCCCCCCTCGCAGCCGGCGGCGCCCCCCGTTCCGCCCCCTGCGGCACCTCCCGCGGTTTCGGTGATCGCCGTCCCGATCCGTGCGAGCCTCGCCCCGATCGCCGCCGAGATCGAGTCGCGCATCGAGTCGAAGTTCTCCGGCAGGGAGAAGGAACGCGGCATCGACGTCCGCTACGAGGTCGCGCGCGATCCGCTGCAACTGAAGATGATCGGCGCGGGACTGCACACGTCGACCACCGTCAAATACGCGCTGGAAGCCTGTCGCGGACGCTTCCCCTGCATCTCGTGCGGCTTCAACGAAGCGCGGCGTGTCGCCGACATCACGCTGCAGACGAAGCTCGACTGGGATCCGTCGTGGCGTCTGCGCTCGACGACGCGATTGCTTCCCGTGCATTACGCGAAGCCGTGTGAGGTGACGTGGCTCGACATCGACATCACGCGCCGTTTCGTCGCGCCGGTCGTCGAGGAGCAACTCACCGCCGCGGCACGCATCCTCGATCGGCAGACTCCCGCGCAGACGAACCTTCGTCCGCGCACGGAGCAGATCTGGAGCTCGCTGCAGCAGCCGGTCGAGCTCGCGCCGCGCACGTGGCTCGTGCTCGAGCCAACCGACGTCGCGCTGTCGCCGATCTCCGGCTCCGGCGCGAACGTCACTTCCACGCTCACGCTGCACGCGACGACGCGCGTGGTCGTCGGCGAAAAACCGGCGACGGCGCGCAAGCCGCTGCCGGCGCTGCGCGTCGCGAACGCGGTTCCGGACGGGATGCGCGTGCCGTTCGATCTCGAGCTGCCGTACGACGAGGCATCGCGCATCGCCACGCGCGATTACGCGAACCGGCCGATGAAGATCGGCGGCAAGCCGCTCACCATCGAGACGATCCGCCTGCTGCCGGCCGGGAGCGGTCGCGTGCAGGTCGAGGCGAAGATCGACTACCGCGGCGGTGGTCTCCGCAACTACCGCGGTCTGATCTATCTCCAGGGCACGCCCACGTTTCGCGTGAATCAGATCGAGCTCAACGATCTCGATTACACGCTGGATCGACGCGGCTTTCTCGCCAATCTCGCCGAGCGCGCCGCGCACGAGTCGATCCGCCAGAAGATCCGCGAAGCCGCACGCTTCGATCTCCGGCCGCGTCTCGACGAAGCGCGGGCCGAGGTCACACGTGCGTTGAACCGGAAACTGGCGGATGGGGTGGTGATGCGCGGACGCGCGGAGACGATCGAGCCGGTGTCGGTGACGGCGGGCGAGCACGCGATCCGCGTGCGGGTGATCGCGACCGGCAGCGTGGAAGTGGACCTGGTGAGCCTCGCCGTCCGGTGAGGACGCCGGCCACCGAACGCGAGCGCATACGCCGGCGCCCCACGCTCGAGTAGCTCCCGCGGAACAGGCAGACCAGGCTGTTGAGCTGTTGAGCTGTTGAGCCGTTGAGCCGTTGAGCTTTGGTCCCCCTCAACAGCTCAATAGCTCAATAGCTCAACAGCTACCCCTACCCCCCACGGATGTGCGCAAAAAACGCCTCACTCGCCACCGCCCTCCCCAGAAACCTCTCCACCAGATCCTTCGCCGGCTCTTCGCTGCCGCGGCTGAGGATCATTGCGCGGAAACGGCGGCCGGTCTCCTCGTTCATCAGGTCCGCGCCGAAGGCGGAGACGAGGTCGAGGGCGATGACTTTGGCCCACATGTAGCCGTAGTAGCCCGCGGCGTAGCCGGAGGCGATGTGCTCGAACGTGCCGGGGAACTGGGTGCCGTCGATGTAGCCCATCGGCGTCGCGCCTTCCATCTGCGACCAGACGTCGATCGAGCGGCCGGGGTGCTCGTTCGACAGCGCCATGTCGAAGGAGGCGTAGAGAAGCTGGCGTCCGTAGTCGATGCCGGAGCCGAACTTCTTCGCGGAGTTCAACCGCTCGACGAGTGAGGCGTCGATGCGCGGACAGTCCGCGCAATGCGCGTCGAGCCGCGACAGCGACTCCATGCGGCTCGCCCACTCCTCGTACATCTGCGACGGCGCCTCGACGAAATCGCGCTGCACGCTCGTCCCGGAGTGATTGAGGTAGTACGTGTCCGACAGCACGCCGTGCAGCACGTGACCGAACTCGTGCAGCAGCGTCTCGAGCTCGTCGTGCGTGAGGCCCGTGCGATCGAAATTCGTGACCAGCACGCTGATCGGCTTCCGTCCCGTGCGCCGGCAATCGCCGCGCACCGGCCACGCGGCCGCGTGTTTGTACTTGCCGTCGCGCGGGTAGAGATCGAGGTAAATCCCGCCGATGAACGCGCCCGTGGCCGCATCCAGCACGTCGAGGTAGATCACATCCTCGTGCCACACCGGCACGTCTCCGCGCTCGAAGCGTACGCCGTACAGGCGCTCGCTGATGTCGAGCATCCAGCGCACGGTCGGCTCCGACGGGAAGTACTTGCGGAGCGCTTCCTGATCGATCGCGTAACGCTGCTCGCGCAGCCGCTCGCGATAGAACGCGACGTCCCAGCGCTGGATCGGTCCGCCCTTGATGGCCGCCAGTTCTTCGAGATCGCGCAGCTCCGCCTCGGTGACGACGCTCCGCACCTCGTCGAGAAACTTCGTGACCGTCTCGGGGCTCTCGACCATCCGCCGCTTCGTGACGTAATGCGCGAAGCTCGGGACTTCGTACAGGTCCGCGATCTCTTTGCGCAGCGTGACGATCTCGTCGAGCACGTCGAGATTGCGCGCCGTACCGCGCAGCGTGTTCGCGGTCCAGTACCGGCGCCGCGCGTCCTCGTCCTGCGCGTTCATGAGGAACGGGACGTAATCGGGATAGTCGAAGCCGACGACGTAGTTGCCGTCGTCGTCGCGCTGCTGGCGGTCGAGCCAAGACTGCGGCAATCCGCGGCATTCTTCGGGCGTGAAGCGCAGACGCGTTTCGTTCTCGCGGATGTTCTTCGCGAACTCCTGCCCGAGCTCCGTCAGGCGGTCGGAGATCTCCTTGAATCGTTGCCGCTTCTCCGGCGGAAGCGACACGCCGCTGTCTTCGAACGCTTCGATGAGATGCTTCTGCAGCTCGCGCGCGGCGATGGTCTGCGGCTGCACGCGGCGGACACGCTCGTAGAACGCCTCGTTCTGAAAGACGTCGGTGAGGAAGCTGTTCTCCTGCACGAGCGCGACGTCGCACGCATCGCGCACCTCCTTGTCGGGATGCACGCTGTTGAGGAGCGAGATCGCGCCGAAGGCGTCCTCGAGCACCATCGAAACGTCGTCCCACGCGTCGAGCACGCGCTCGACGGAGACCTGCTCGAGCGGCAGTGTCTCGATTCCGGCCAGCAGCTCTCTGGCGCGGGCGAGAGCGGATTCGCACGCGTCCGCCACCTGGGCGGCGTCGAGAATCGGGATGGTGGCGCGCTCGGAAGCGTCAGGACGGACGGCAATTTCTGTGGTCATGCAGCGGGCGCGCATTCTATGGCGCGCAACCCGGCGCAGCAAACTGCGTACAAGGCGTCATGATCCGCGTCTCGGTGCTCGTCCTCGGTGTGCTCATCGTCCTCTGTCCCCTGTCCGCGCAATCCCACACGGAGCTGTTCGCCGCCGGAAAAGCGGCCCTCGAAAAGAACGAGGACGAGAAAGCGGCCGGTTTATTCGAAAAGGCCGTCGCCGCCCAGCCGAACAACGCCGAGTACCACTATTACCTCGGTTCCGCATACGGCGAATGGGCGCAGAGCGCGGGCATGCTCAAGAAAGCCAGCCTCGCGAAAAAGGTCAAAGCCTCGTTCGAGCGCGCGGTGCAGCTCAATCCACGGCACTTCGAAGCGCGCTTCGGCCTGATCACCTTCTATCTCGTCGCGCCGGGATTCATGGGCGGCAGCGAGGAGAAGGCGCTCGAGCAGGCGGCCGAGATGAAGAAGCTCGATCCGCTGATGGGCCATCGCGCCTTCGCGCGCGTCTATCGTTCGCAGAAGAAGAACGACCTCGCCCGGAAGGAAATGATCGACGCGGTCCGCGAGCAGCCCACCAGCGCCGCCGCGCATTTCTACCTCGGCAACGCGTACTTTTCCGACAAGGATTACAAGCAGGCGTTGCACGAATACGAGTACGCGCTCAAGCTCGACGCGAATTACCTCCCGGCGGTGTTCCGCATCGGCGTGGTCGCGGCGGAATCGAATACCGATCACGCACGCGGTGAGGCTTCGCTGAAGCGCTATCTCGCGCACAAGCCGGACGTGCACGAGCCGTCTCTCGCCCTCGCCTGGTTCTACCTCGGCAAACTGTACGAGAAGCAGGGACGCAAAGCGGACGCAAAGTCGGCGTATCTCGCCGCGCAGAAACTCGTCCCCGAGCAGGAAGAGGTCAAGGCTGCGTTGAAGCGCGTGCAGTGAGGAGCGTGTAAGGGTTCAGCGGCGTCCCCTTCCACCATACTTTTTCGGGCGTCAGCGTCTCGATCGCGAAATGCAGATGCGGCGTGTCCGCGGGCGCATTGCCGCTCGTCCCGACGTACCCGATCACTCTCCCCTGCTCGACGTACAGCCCCTCGGCGAGGTCGTCCGCATAGCGCTCGAGGTGCGCGTAGTAATAGACGCGCTCCTGTTTCTCGTCGAACTGATAGATCGCGATGCCGCCCGCACCACTGTTGAAGAGCTTGCGGATCGTGCCGTCGACTGCTGCGACGACCGGCGTGCCGCGCGGCGCGAGGATGTCGAGCGCTCCGTGGAGACGCCCTCCGCCTCGCGGCTGCTCGAAGTCGTCCCGCAGCTCATCGGCGCGGATCCCCTGCACCGGAACGTGGAACGCGCCCGGTAGCGCCGCGCGCGGGACCGCCGGTCCGCCAAACTCCGGTCGGCCCATCTCCGCACGCTTTTCGCGATGCCCGCCAACCACCGCCATCGCCACGATGGCGATGCCGCCGAGGATCCACCCCGCGACGAGTATTCCGAAAACCTTCACGCGGTCGATAATGACCGCACCGTGCCGGAACTTCCCGACATCGCCGTCTACCTCGAAGCCCTCGAGGCACGCGTACTCAGCCATACGCTCGATAAGCTCCGTCTTGCCAGTCCTTTCGTCCTCCGCACGGTCGAGCCAGCCCCAGCCGACGTCGCGGGAAAAAAGATCGTGGCCCTCCACCGCCTCGGCAAGCGAATCGTCTTCGCGCTCGACGGCGACCTCTTCATCATTCTTCATCTGATGATCGCCGGCCGCCTGAAATGGCTGCCGAAAGGCGCCAAAGTTCCCGGCAAAGTCGGCCTGGCCGCGTTCGACTTCGACCACGGCACGCTCGTCCTCACGGAAGCCGGCTCGAAGCGCCGCGCGTCCCTGCACATCGTCCGCGGCGAAGAAGCCATGCGCGCGCATGACCGCGGCGGCATCGAGCCGCTCGAGATGACGCTGGACGAGTTCCGCGCCGCCCTCACTCGCGAGCGTCACACCCTCAAACGCACCCTCACCGACCCGCACACCTTCAGCGGCATCGGCAACGCCTACTCCGACGAGATCCTCCACCGCGCGCGCCTCTCGCCCGTGCAGATGTCGACCAACTTGTCGGACGAAGAGATCGAACGCCTCTACCACGCCATCCACGACGTCCTCGTCGAATGGATCGAGCGCCTCCGCGCCGACACCGGCACCGGCTTCCCCGAGAAAGTCACGGCCTTCCGCCCCGAGATGGCCGTCCACGGCAAATACGACCAGCCGTGCCCTGTCTGCGGCACGCCCGTGCAGCGCATCGTCTACGCCGACAACGAAACGAACTACTGCGCCCGCTGCCAGACCGGCGGCAAGTTGCTCGCCGACCGCGCGTTATCGCGTTTGCTGAACGTGGACTGGCCGAAATCCATCGATGAACTGTGAAGAGGTTGTCCGGGCTGTGAAGAGGTTGCCGGTTCGCGGTTGTCAGTTCTCTGCGCCTGATCGCCCGAGGCCATGCCTCGCGGACCACCGGCAACCGAGAACCGGCAACCTCTCTAACGTTTACCCAACCCGCACGTCTACCCCACCAGAACGATGCTCCAGTCGGCCATGACCACCACCATGATCCCCGCGACCGCGCCTTCGGGCAGCGAGGATCGAAGGCTGGCGGCGGCCTGCGCCGAGGGAGACTCGCGGGTCTTTGAAGAAATCTACCGGCGCTTCGGCGACAGGATGAAGTCCATCGCCTGGAACCACCTCGGCAACGCCTCGGATGCCGAGGACGCGGTTCAGGAGACCTTCCTCAAGATCCACCGGGCGGCGACCACGTACACGGGCGAGGCCTCGTTTTCCACGTGGGCGTACCGCATCCTCGTCAACACCTGCTACGACCTCTTACGGCGCCGCCGGCGGCGCATCGAGGAAGCGCCGATCGACGACGTCGTGGAAACCGCCGAGCGGACCGCGCCGAGCGTCGACGACGCGAAACGCATGACCCTGCGCAAGCTGCTCAATGAACTGCCCGAACAGCGGCGCACCGTCTTCACCCTCTTCGAGATCGAAGGACTCAGTCACGCCGAGATCGGTCAGATCCTCGGCATCAGCGAAGGGAACTCCAAATGGATCCTCTTCGCCACCAAGAAAGAGCTTCAGGAAAAGTGGAAACGTTCCCAATGACGACCGTGACTTGCGCACAACTCGATGACCTGCTGTTCGACGGCTCTCCGTTGGCGATGGAGACCGCGGCACGCCACGCGGAACACTGCGATGCGTGCGCGGAGAAGCTCGCCGACTGGAACGAGATCGCGGCGACCGCGCAGTCGATGCGCGCGACATGGGAGAACGATCTTCTATGGCCGCGGATCGAACGTGCCATTCGCGCCGAGCGGCGCAAGTCGCCACGATGGTTATGGCAGGTCGCGGCCGCGATCGTGCTGGTCGTCGGACTCGGCGCGACGATGTTCTACGCGCTGCGCAATCAGACCCGCGATGCCGCGTTCGATCGCGACATCCTGCGCATCAGCGCACTGGATGAAGTCGAGCGCGCCGAGCGCAGTCACATCGCGGCCATCGACAAGCTCGAGAACCTCGCCGAGCCGAAGCTCGACGAGGCGGCAACACCGCTCATGGTCTCTTACAAAGAAAAACTGATGCTGCTCGACGACGCGATCGCCGAGTGCGAAACGCTCATCGAACAGAACCGACAGAATGCGCACCTCCGCAGACAGCTCCTGGCGATGTATTCGGAAAAACGCCAGACCCTGCAGGACGTGGTGCGGGAGGACCCCAATGCTGCGACTCCGTAGTCTCTGTGCCCTTCTCCTCCTCATTGCCCTCCCCGTTTTCGCGGAGGACGCCGAGGACTCGCGCTTCGAGCTCAAATACGGCAAGAACTTCAATCTGGTATCGGGCGGCCGCGTCACCATCGACCACGGCTTCGGCGATCTCGTCATCCGCACCCACGAAGGCAATCAGGTGCAGGTGCGCGCAAACATCCGCTCGTCCGACGACGACATCGGCAAAGCCATCCGCATCATCGCCGGCGAATCCGCGGGCGGCGTCCATGTGCGCACCGAATTTCCGGAGATCCGGGGGCAGCGTCACCTGTCGTACTCCGTCGACATGACCGTCACCGTGCCCTCCAATGCACACGTGCAGGCGAATAACGAATTCGGCAGCATCGACGCACGAGGAATGCGCGCCTCGGGCTCGTTCGGCAACAAACAGGGTGCGATGCGCGTCCAGGACGCGACCGGCAACCAGACGGTGACGAACTCGTTCGGCGCGATCGAGATCATCGACGTGCGCGGCACCGTCTCCGTGGCGAACAACAACGGCGCGATCACGATCAAAAGGATCGCCGGCCCCGTCACCGCGGCGAATCGCTTCGGCGCGGTGCACGTGACGGACGTCCAGTCCGCGACCCTCGCCAATACCAATGGCGCCATCGAGGCGATGGACATCGGAGGGTCGTTGAAAGCCGTCAATGCGTTCGGCCAGATCAAGGCCTCGACCATTGCCGGATCGGCGGACCTCACCACGAGCAATGCGCGCGTCGAAGTGTCGAACGTCTCCGGTTCCGCCATTGTGAAGAACTCATTCGGCAGTGTCGTCGCGCGCAGCATCAATGGTGCGCTGACGATCGACGGCAACAACTCGCAGATCGATGCCGAGGATGTGGGGGGGAATGCGACGGTCGACACGGGATTCGGCGCCGTGTCGCTGCGCAACATCCGCGGTTCGGCCAAAGTGACGACGCAGAACGGCGGTCTGCGCGTCAGCGACATCTCCGGCACGTTCACCGCGAAGACGCAATTCGGCTCCGTGCAGGCGGACCGTGTCGGTGCGGCGGCGAGCGTCGAGAGCACCAACGGCAGCGTGACGCTCAATGAAATCGGCGCGGGCGCCAAAGTCCGCGCGAGCTTCGGTCCCGTGTTCGTCAATGGCGTCGGCGCGGGCGTCGACATTGTGAATACGAACGGCGCGATTGCAGTGGCCGGGCTGCGTGGCCAGGGCTGCCAGCCCGTCACCCTGCGCACGAACTTCAGCTCGATCAAAGTGTCTGTGCCGGCCACGGCCAGCTATGCGGTCAATGCCAGCACGTCCTTCGGCCGCGTGCACAGTGACCTGCCGGTGACGACGAGCGGTGTGTCCGACGGCACCCTGATCGGCACCATCGGCCGCGGCGGCTGCAAGCTCGAGCTCGCAAACGCCAACGGCAACATCACCATCGAAAAAGATTAGAACGTCCGGCGATACGTAAAGATGAAGGCGCGCGGCACACAATTGCGGATCGGTGGCGAAAACTTCGCCGACTGAATCTCCTTCTCCGCAAGAAACGCCAGCGCCTCATCTTTCGTACTGTTCGAAATCACCTTCGTCGACGTGACGATGCCCCTGGTATTGACGTTGGCCTCGACCACCACGAGCCCGCTTGCGCTCTGATCCGACCCGCGCAACTGCGGCGTTTCCAGAAACGCATAATCCGAATCCGGCGGGCACTTCCCCCCACCCGTCCGCCTCTTCGCCGCCGTCGTCGTCCCACTCGAGACAAACCTCGCCGCCACCCACCCGACCTCCCCGCCCGCGAGCCGCACCTTCACCCAGCTCGGGCCTTCCTGCAACACGCTGAGCGCAGTCCCCTTCTTCACCTGCGTGACCACCTCCGCGTCGGCAGACGCCTCCGCCCGCACATTGAGCGCCGACGCCGTCACCCGCACCGTCCCCATCACCCGCTCCTCCTGCGGCACCGTCGCCTCCGGCCGCGGCGGCGCCGGCGTCTCGGGCGGGGCGGTGGGGGCGGGGAGCGAGGGGGCGTTCGTGGAGCAGGCGCACACGAGGAGCAGGGGGAGGATCAGGAGATGGCGACGCACGGGAAGGATGATACGGCATAGCTGGCGGGCACCGCCGCGTGGATACCCAACGCGACCGCACCACCATCGACGAAGGGGAAGAATGTCCCCGATCACTTCCGCCATTGCGCGCTCGTCTCTGGCATGCGCGCGTCTCTGAGGCCACGGCGCGGGCGGAATGTACCGCTCGTTTCATTGGCGTCGAGCCGTGCAGCGCCCAGCGGGAAGCCACACTAACGACATAACGACGGCTATGTCAGAGGGGCCTCCGAGTCAGTGAATGCCCGCTTCCCATAATACATCATGGATGATCGGAGGAGCGCAGCGCCAGAGCGAACGGAAAGCGGGCCGGTTGTGCGCGCTGGGCGGCGGGCGGCAGGCACGCACGATCGACGGCGGAGAGTGGCGCCGGCTAGCACGGCGTGGGGGAAGCGTGCGTCCACGATCGCCTGCACTCCCAGCACTGCGCGTCAATGAGGAACGCGTGCGCGGCGCTTGTCCGCACTACATGTGCGTGAAAGATTCACGTGAACTGCGCAAGCGCCGTGAAATGCGCGTCCGGGGATCGCCACGCTCACATCCAATAAATAGGAACGAAGGTGTGACACCACGCGAACCCGCTCCTATCTCATCAGCCGCTTGCGTCGCGCGTCGAACGAGAACGCGTTGAAAAAGAACTGCTAGCCATGTGTAAACGGCATCGCTGCTAAAGCACGCACCATCCAGCACCAAGTGACTACGAGCAGCTCTACTGCGACCACGAACGTCATGGTCGTGGATAGAGGCCACCGACGCCACAGGCTGAGCGCGCCAATCAGCAGCGGAAGACCCGCAGAAATAAACTGAATGCTCGTAAGCTCAGCGGCTACGGGGACGATCGCCGCGCCTACTGCATTGTAGCGACTACTGTTCGATCCTAGCGCCTCGTGAGTTCGATATGCGACGTCCTGAGTAAACCCGGTTGCTACCAGGTTAATTCTGCTTTGTCACTTTGGGTGAAGACGTAAGTCGTTTAGAATGAGCGGCGAAGATGTTTCGCAGCCCACCACACGAAGCGTAAGAGGAGTAGATTTCATGAGCGCTGGTCGCCACACGGGGTGGTCAAGCGCTCTGATACGTCGTTCGACGAGCACGATCCCTTCTTTGTGACGAGGACGCGAGCAAGTGGTTCACAGGGCCGCATTTACCTGCGCGGCCTGATGCAGGCACGGCGCCGGAACATTGAGCGCATTCGCGATGCGGTACCGGGGTCGGACGAACAGGCCCTGCATCACTTCATCGCGAACTCGCCTTGGGATCATCGCCGGGTGCTCGACAAGGTGGCGCGGGACGCCAATGCGCTGTTGGGCGGGACCGAAGATTCGTTTCTCCTG
>DASPHZ010000009.1:0-6801 GCA_035629395.1 Thermoanaerobaculia bacterium | reverse complement strand
CTTGCCGCGAACGTCATCACCGCGGACGAACACGCGTTACTCGCCCGCGCCGAACAACTCCGCGACGAAGCCATCCAGGTGGATGACTTCTCGCAGGAGGAGTACCTCACGCGCACGGCGGAGCCCGAAGTACGCGTCGCCTGACGGAATGCTGGCGTCTCGCCGGCTGACGTGGCGGCGTTCCGCCGCCTGATCAGCCAGCGGGGACGCCGGCGCTCCCCAGCACCTCCAACGCCTTCTCGAGCTGCTCGTCACGCCCCGCGCGGATGCCGTCGATGGTCGGTGTGACCGGCACGGTCGGCACGATGCCGATGCCATGGTGGCGCGAGCCGTCGTGCTTGAGCACCTTCATGCCCGTGAACACGACGCGGTAGTCGCCGGGCAGATGCACGACGTTGATGTTGCCGTTCGTGCCCGCCGTCGGTTCGCCCACCATCGTGCCGAGCTTGTACGCTTCCACGATGCCCATCCAGGTTTCGGCGTAGCTGATGGCGCGGCCGTTAGTGAGGAAGACGACGTTCCGCGGGAGGCGCGGCGACAGCGGCGGCTGCGTCCAGCGGCCGCTCGTGTCCCACTCGACGTGTTCGCGATTCGGCCAGCGCGAGACCGGCACGTTCCACCGCGCGGAGTGGAGCGGTTCGCCGCTGAGGTAGCCCAGCAGCTTCCGGTCGGCGCGCGGGTATCCGCGCATGTCGAAGACGATGCCTTTCGCGTCCGCGAGCTTGTAGACCGCGCCCGTGAAATCCGCATCGGTGATGCGATCGAGATCGACGTACCAGTAGCCTGGCTTCAGCTCCGCGATCTTCTCCGGACGCTTTTCCGCCAGCAGCCCCTCGCGCGGCGTGTGCGTGAGCTGCGCGGTACGCGTGGTGCCGTCCGGGTTGCGGATCGTGAGCGTCGACTGCGCACCCGTCGGCCCGAGGGCGAGCTCGCGGAGCGACTGCGTCCGCTTCCACTGCAGTGTCGCGCCGGAGATCTGTGCGTCGATCTCGCGCAGCATCGGCAGCGCCGGCTTGCCGTTGATCGCTTCGACGACGTCACCGGCGCTGACGCCCGTCACGTCCGCGTCGACGGTCGTGATCACGAGCGAGTCGCCGACGACGCGCCAGAGAATCGGCAGCGACGCGCGTCCGCGCCATGCCGCGGGATACACGACGGCACCGTGACCGTCGTCGATCGAAGCGATCATGCGCCGGAGTGTGAAGAAGAACGCGCGGTCGTCCTCGTCCGTCGCGGCGGCGCGCAACGCGGTCGTCAGCTCCGCGTTCCAGTCGACGTCGACGACGTCAAAGTACGGATAGAAATGCTGCAGCACGTTCCAGATCAGAACGACGGCGCCGAGGCGGGTGGAGCGGTCCTTGCCGGTATACGCGGCCGTGGGGTACTGCGGCATTGCGCGCGTGGGGTGCGGTAGCGTGCGCCGTGCGTCGGCATAGACGTCGAGCGGAATCGTGGCGGCGACACCTCCGCCGAGGTCCGTCGTGAGGATGCGCGGGTCGCGGAGCTTCATCGCGCGGACGCGTTTGGTCGAGTAAATGCTGCGCCAGTCGGGTGCCTTCTCCCCGAAGCCGCGATGCTCGTACGCAAAAGTCGTCGTCGTATCCTCGGGCCTGCTGATCTTCGGCTGCACGACGCCGGCGACGTGGATGCGGATCGACGGCGCGACAGGGAGAAAGACATCCTGAAGGCGCGACACGAGCTCCTCCGCGCTCTGCGCACCTTCCACGATCTCCACGCCGTTCACCGCGATCGCGTTCCAGTCCGCGGCGTCCACCTGATCGGTCGGATGGAAATGCCGCACGTAGCCGAGGAGGCGCGTGAACGCGATGAGGTTCTCGAGACCGCGTGGCGCGAGAGCGCGCGGTGCGGCGGCGCGCGTCGGCTGTTTGGGGATGATTTCGATCGTGACGTCGTCCAGCCACGCCGTCCCTGACTGCTGCAGCATGACCCCGATGTTCAGCGACTCCGCGTCGTCCTCGATGTCGCCGGCGATCTCGTAGTACGTCCACTCGGCCGAGCGGATCGGGCGATCCTGCATGTTGTCGAAGAAGCCCGGCTGCCTGGCCGGACGATCGGCGCGCATCCACAGCAGGGCCGTCGCACCGGCGCCTTCGACGCGCACCGCGCCGCGGAATCGCACGCGCTTGCCGCGATAGGGCGTGGCGTCGATCGTTTGCATCAGGTTGCCGAACGCCGGGCGACCCGATTGCGTCGGCTTCGGCGCGCCGCTCACGCGCGCGCTCTGTTTCCCCTGTTTCGCCATGTCCGCCACGATCGCGGCGGTATAACCCCACTGCACGGTGGGGGAGTGCCATCCCGGCGGGACTTCGCCGAGGGAGCCGCTTTCGAAATCGAGATTGACGGGCGCGGGATTCGCGGCACACAGCGGAACTGCTGCGAGGAGCAGGAGAACGACCAGCGATTTCCGGAGCATGTCCGCGATTGTCGCAGTGCGCGCGCGTGGCTTCACACGACGGCAGTGGGTTGTCGCTGTTCCTTTACCTCGAGAATCGGCGACTGCGGCGCGGCGCCGCCGCACTTCGCGGCTATGCTCAGTGATCCCGCCGCGATGTCATGCTCCTGGCCGGCGGGCACTGGGCAATGTCGGCAGCAAGCGAGGACACGGCGCGGAACGCGGCCGCGCGCGAGCGGTTCGGCTCGACCGCCGACGCCTCCTGCAGCGTCGCGGAAAGCGCGAGCGCGCTGCGGCGCATCTCGGCGCGCAGGACGAGCTCGCGCTTCGATTGCGCGGGCATCGTGAGCAGGCGGCGCAGAGTGGGCGCGGTGGGACGAAACGCTGCAGCGTTTCCAGCTCGAGCGAGCCACGTCCACGAGGTTCGGCGCCTTCGTTCGGTGAATTGTTGGCGCACGCGGTGACGAGCGTGACGAGCTCGTCGACATTGAATGGTTTCCCGAGGATCGCGAACACGGTCGTTGTGGCGGACGACTGAAGCGCGCTATTGCGTGCGGTGGTGGCGATGATGGTTCGGCGCAGCAGCTCCGGCGCCGTCGCCTCGAGTTGCTGCAGCGACTGGCTCCGCGCCGCCGGCGCGAGATTGAGATCGCGCACAATGACGTCGAATCGCACGCTCTCGAGCAGCGGGACCGCGGCCTCGATGTCGCGCACCACCCGCGTGTCGAATCCGGCGCGCGCGAGCAGACTTGCGATCATGGAGCCGATGGCATGGTCGGCGTCGATGATCAGAACCGAACCGGAGGACGGCAACCGTGTAGTCATGGGAGAACGACAGGATCGCCGAACGCGCGCAAATTGTCGCTACAGGAAAGGCTGATAGTCGCAGCGGTGCTGTGCATTCAAGCGATCGAAAACCGAGACGGACACAGCGTTTCCGCAACATCACTATTGCACTGATCGATGACCGCTCCATCGTGTCGGAAAAGTAATTCAATGCTCTGCGGTCGTTTTACGATCATCCCGCTCGAACACGATAGTGTCGCGTCGAGTCCAGCCGCCCTCTTGGGGATTCAATCCCGTGGAGGAGGGGTGGCCGGTGATACGTCGTTCCGTACTTCAACCTCTCGGAACGAGTAGCCCGTAAACCCTCCCTCCTCGAAAGTGTCTTTGAAAACTTGAGGAACCGCGGCCTCGCCGCGCCCGATCGGAGACGTGCAAGCGAGCCACGAGGAGAGCGAAAGAACGAGCGCGTACGAAACTCGATGAGCTAGGCCAACAAGGTGCTTCACGGCGGGTACATCTCCGATGAGTTGGAGTCGTAGATGTCGCCCGGAACGTAGTAGCCGCTGCGGATGTCCGACGGGCCCAACACCAAGGACCTCGTGACGCCACGCGTTCTCGGACGCCGCCGCATAGCCTTCGTAGGTCGAGCTGCCGCGCATTCCGAAGCTCTGGCCCTTCCTCAACTGAAGATCTTCGGCAAAGCCAGGGATCAGCGAAGCAACAGCATGCCCGATCTCGTGAACCAGTGCGCCCGTTGCCGTTTGCGTCATCCCGAAGTACCCGTTCTTCGTCGGGAACCTGGTCGGGTCGACGCCGAACATGCCGCCTGGCCCTTTATACACGTCAGAGTAGGCGCCCTTGTGCTGTTCGGTCATTGCGTTGCGATCCGTCGTCATCGTGAACGTCGCCGCCCGATTCGACACGAGGTAATTCGTCGCTCGACCCATCAGCCCGAACTTCGCGGCGAACGCAGCGCCACTGATTCCATTGAAGCTGACGATGCCGTTCTTACCGACCGCGAGGTACTTCGCAGCGTCACCCGCTTGTTTGCCAAACGTCGAGAGATACAGGTTTATCTGTCCCTTGCATCCAGCGCTCGTCTGGTCTTTGACGCACCCGCTGAGCTGCAGCAAGCGGCCGTCGGGATCGACGAACCGCAGAGGGTTGTGCTCGGTCAGGGGCCGCTGCGCTGTACCCCGCCGGTTCACGCGGTAGCGAACGCCGTCCGCCCGGAACCGTTGCCGGTCCGCTTCCTTCCAGTACGCTTGGTCGCCGAAGATCGCCCGTTCCTGGCCGTGAAGCAGCGTGTTCATCTCGGTGATGTCGGCCGTCGCCGCATGCGTCGTTCTCAAGCTGTGCACCACACCGCGCCTGTCGGTACCGACGTGAACCTTCATACCGAAGTGCCAGTTGTTGCCCTTCTTGGTCTGCTTCATCTCAGGATCTCGACTCTCGGTGGCGTTCTTCGTGGAGCTTGGTGCCGCAATGATCGTCGCGTCGACGATCGTTCCCGAGCGGAGTAGCAGCCCTTTCTGTTCCATCAAACCGTTGATCCGTTCGAACATTGCCTTCGTCAGATCGTGCTTTTCCAGCAGGTGCCGGAAGTTGAGGATCGTGCTCTCGTCCGGAACCTTGTCGACCGACAACTCGATGCGTGCGAACCGTCTCATCGGCTCACTGTCGTACAACGCCTCCTCGGCACCGGGATCTGAAAGGTTGAACCAGATCTGGAGAAAATAGATACGAAGCATCTTCTCAAGACCGAGTGGCGGACGGCCGTTACCAGCCTTCGGGTAATGTGGGTCGATCACCTCGAGCAACTGCGCCCACGGGATGATCGCGTCCATCTCGGCGAGGAACCGCTCCCTCCTCGTCTGCTTTCCCTTGTTCTGCCACGCCAAACCCGCAAACGTCTGCTGTTTCGCCACTCTCGTCTCCAACATTCAGCGTTGCTGAAGTATCGATCAGAAGTACGTTTTCCACAGCATCGCCATGACGGACTTGTTCAGAGTTTCCTTAGGCCGCACCACGGGCCACACATTTGCGTGGGTTGCGCGGGCGGAAGGTGCACGATGCCATGCTCGAACCCACATGCGGGCGCAAGGGCGGGCGGGCTCAAGGTGCAGTGGTGTGCCGCACGTCAGACGATCTTGGGTGTCGACGAGCAGCCAAAAAAGACACCAGCAGCATTCCCACGCCACCAAGAACAGTCAGCCACGGATAGATGACTGGGTACAACACCGTGGGCCAACCCTGCGTTGCGTCCGAAAAAAAACCGATTCCAGTCGGACTAACGAAACGAGCAAGCACGGTACGAATTCGTGGCGACCCACGCTCCGAGTACGAAAACTCATCGAACGCTACTTGGCCGTTTGCTTGAACCGCGACAGTGCGATACTGCCATGTCGCTCTATCGCGGCCGCCGCGCCACTCGACAACGACCGGCGTCGACCCTCCCAAACGTTTGTCGCGTAAATCAACAACCGCGATTGACCGCGTGTCTTCGAGCCGCTTTATGCGGCGGCCGTCGATGACGATCGCCCGGTCTGTTACGTCTATCTGATGTCCATCTACTGTGGTCGGCGCCGCGACCTGTACCGGGAAGTAGCGTGCATACGCAGATCTGCTTGCCACGACTTCAGCGATCTGAAAAGCAAGTGGATACGCTGAGCCCAGCACCAGCAGCAACCCGAGCCACCTCAGATTTCGCATCAAGTTCCTATTGCGATCGGTCGCAAGTTCCGTCCGAAGTACACGCTACGTTGATCTGCTGATCGCCAACCCCCGGCATCAGCGAGAACGGACCGTTGCCGACAGATCGCGGGTCAAAATCGAAAACCGTGAACGTTTGCCCCTGCTCATTTGTCACCGTTAGCGACGCCGAAGGGAATCCATCGATCGATCCACCAACCGCGAACTCACCCGTGCTTGTCGCAACGATTCGTAAATCAGTATTGATTGCGGGAGCACCAGAGACCATCGGGTTCGCGGAATCGGCTTTCACGTCTACAACGGCAAGACCATTCTGAAACGAGCCAGAAATCGATCCGACCTGCGTCGCGGTTGCGGTCCCCTTCACGCTCCCGTTCCGGCTGTACTCGACTGTTTGACCAGCCACTTGATTCTGCGACAGCACTGGGTTGCTCCCCGCCCTCCCAGCATTCGTTTCGATCGTGAATGTCTGTCTCGTTCGGAAGGTGTTCCCGTGCGCATCTCCGTGGAAAACACGGTTGACACCGCCAAAGCTCACCGGAACTATCACAGTCGGCATCGGAATCCGAGTTGTCAGTTCGAATCTCAGCTTTTCACGTCCGTTCGGATCCGTAAATTTCAACGGGTTGTTGTCGGCGTACGCATAGCGGTTCCACGACTGCGGCTCACGCGCGTCGGCCGATCGCCGTGCCGGGTCCACAGACAAGAAGCGCCCCAGCATCGGGTCGTAATAGCGCGCGTGCATGTAATCGAGCTGGTAGCTGTCACGCTCGTGGCCGGTGAACTCGAGTTGCTCGTGGGTGTTCGATGCGGCGGTGGTCAGGCCGCGGCCGAAGGCGCTGTAGGCGCGGTCGGCGAGCTTGGCGCCGCCGTTTCCGGTGATCAGCCGT